>NZ_JBXAJB010000004.1:0-749607 GCF_058796855.1 Pseudomonas sp. GW823-FHT03E05 | reverse complement strand
ACACCCAAGCAATTTGCTTAAGAAGCGAGTTGCGGTGTGTGAAGACGATACAAACCGAAAGTTTGCGAACACACAAACCTATTACATACCCATTCGCTGGCACGTTGCATAAGCAACGGACTGGCTACCGAATTTCTTGACGACCATAGAGCGTTGGAACCACCTGATCCCATCCCGAACTCAGAAGTGAAACGATGCATCGCCGATGGTAGTGTGGGGTTTCCCCATGTGAGAGTAGGTCATCGTCAAGATTAAATTCCGAAACCCCAACTGCACATGCAGTTGGGGTTTTGTTTTTGCGCGTGGAAAATTTGCTCTTATTCGCAAACAAATTTGCACAGTTATTTTCGGATTGGAACACTAGAATAACCGTTACTTTCTCCACTCCCAGAGCCTTCTATGCCAGATCCGGTTGACGCCCCCGGGTTGTCAGAATTACCACTGGACGACCTGGTTGCCTGCCATGAGTGCGACTTGCTGATGCGCAAGCCCAAGCTCGCCCTCGGTGAGAAAGCCCAGTGCCCGCGTTGTGGCTATGAGCTCTACGCGCACCGGCACAATGTGGTCGAACGCAGCCTGGCCCTGGTGATCGCGGCCTTGTTGCTCTATGTGCCGGCGAACTTTCTACCCATCATGCAGCTCAATCTACTGGGACAGTCTTCCGAAGACACGGTCTGGAGCGGTGTGCAGGGGCTGTTCGACACCGGTATGGAAGGCGTGGCGGTGGTGGTGTTCCTGTGCAGCATGGGCATTCCCCTGCTCAAGTTGATTTGCCAGCTTTTAGTCCTGCTGAGTATTCGTTGGGACATCGGCCGCAGTTACGGCCTGCTGCTCTATCGCATTTATCACCATCTGCGCGATTGGGGCATGCTCGAGGTCTACCTGATGGGGGTGCTGGTGGCCATCGTCAAGTTGGCCGACATGGCATCCATTACCGTGGGCCTGGGCCTGGTGTGTTTTATCAGTCTGTTGTTGGTGCAGGTCTGGCTGGAGGTGGTGATGTCGCCTCACCAGATCTGGCAAGCGTTATCGGGAGAGGATATACATGCGGGCGATTGAGGCAGGCATTCTGATCTGTACTGAATGCCACGAGTTGAATCGGCAGGAGGCTGACAGCGAAGAGCAGACCTGCACTCGCTGCGGGGCCATGGTTCATCCTCGCCGCCCCAATAGCATACTGCGCACCTGGGCGTTGCTGCTCACCGCCGCGATCCTCTACGTCCCGGCCAACGTGCTGCCGATCATGACCGTCAGTTCCCTGGGCCAGGGTGACCCCAGCACCATCATGTCCGGGGTCATCCAGTTGGTGCAGCACGGCATGTTTCCCATCGCTGCGGTGGTGTTCGTCGCCAGTATCCTGGTGCCCACCTTCAAGCTGGTGGGCATTGCCCTGTTGTTGTTTTCGGTGCAACGTCACCAGCCGCTCTCGGCCCGACAGCGGATCATCATGTACCGCTTTATCGAGTTCATCGGCCGCTGGTCGATGCTGGATATCTTTGTCATCGCCATCCTGGTGGCGGTGGTCAACTTTGGCCGGCTGGCCAGCATCGAGGCCAATCTCGGTGCGGTCGCCTTTGCCAGCGTGGTGATTCTGACCATGCTGGCTGCAGTAACTTTCGATCCCCGACTGATCTGGGATAACACGGAGTCGGACGACGACCATGAGTGATTTGCCTACCGCCAAAACCCGCCCGGCCTCCAACTGGTCGGCTATCTGGGTATTGCCCCTGATTGCCCTGATCATCGGCGGCTGGCTGGGCTGGCGTGCCTACAGCCAGACCGGTATCGAGATCCAGTTGCGCTTTGAAAGCGGCGAGGGGATCCAGGCCAACAAGACTGAAGTGGTCTACAAGGGCATGCCCGTAGGTAAGGTCAAGACCCTGGCTCTGGACGATGAGGGCAACTCCAAGGGAGTGATTGCCACGGTCGAGATGAACAAGGACGTCGAACAGTACCTGAAGACCAACACCCGCTTCTGGCTGGTCAAACCCAGTGTCAGCCTGGCCGGGATCACTGGCCTGGAAACCCTGGTCTCGGGCAACTACATCGCCGTCAGCCCCGGGGATGGCGAGCCGAGTCGCAAGTTCAAGGCCCTGGCCGAAGAACCTCCTTTATCTGATGCCAAACCGGGCCTGCACCTGACCATCAAGGCCGAGCGCCTGGGGTCGCTGAACCGTGGCAGCCCGGTGTTCTACAAGCAGATCCAGGTTGGCCAGATCAAGAGCTTCCTGCTCTCCGAAGACCAGAACACGGTAGAGCTCAAGGTCTATATCGAGCCCACCTATGCCAATCTGGTGCGCAAACACACACGTTTCTGGAACGCCAGCGGCATCAGCATCGACGCCAACCTGTCCGGGGTAAAAGTACGCAGCGAGTCCCTGTCCAGCATCGTCGCCGGGGGGATCGCCTTTGCCACGCCGGAGAATCGCAAGGACAGCCCGCCCACCGACCCAAGCCTGCCGTTCCGTCTGTATGAGGACTTCGACGCCGCCCAGGCCGGGATCCGCGTCAAGGTCAAGCTCACCGATTTCGAAGGCCTGCAGGCCGGGCGCACCCCGGTGATGTACAAGGGCATCCAGGTGGGCAGCCTGAAAGCCCTGAAGGTCGACTCCGACCTGAGCAGCGCCACCGCCGAGCTGACTCTCGATCCCCTGGCCGAGGATTACCTGGTCCAGGGCACCCAGTTCTGGACCGTCAAGCCTTCGATCTCCCTGGCCGGCATCACCGGTCTTGAGGCCCTGGTCAAGGGTAACTACATCGCTATCCGTCCCGGCGACAAGGGCGCCGCGCCCCAGCGCGAGTTCGAGGCCCGGGCCAAGGCCCCGCCGCTGGACCTGCGTGCCCCCGGCCTGCACATGGTGCTGTTCACCGACAACCTGGGGTCCCTGGATGTCGGCAGCCCGATTCTCTATAAACAGGTCAAGGTCGGGTCGGTGCAGAGCTACCAGTTCTCCCACACCCGCAAGCAACTGGTGATCGGCGTCCACATCGAGAAGGAATATGAAGGGCTGGTCAACGGTTCGACGCGCTTCTGGAACGTCAGTGGCATCACCCTGACTGGGGGCCTGACCGGTGGTATCCAGATCAAGAGCGAGTCGCTGCAAAGCCTGATGGCGGGTGGCATCGCCTTCGAGACCCCGCTGCCCAACGTGCCGCTGAAAAAGCGCATTCCACGTTTCCGCCTGTTCGCCAACCAGGAGGAGGCGGCGCAGCGCGGCACCCTGGTGAGCATCAAGGTTGATCGCGCCGACGGCTTGCGGGCCGGTACGCCTGTACGCTTCAAGGGCCTGGACGTGGGCAAGCTGGAAGAAGTGACCCTCAGCGCCGACATGCAATCGGTCATGCTCAAGGCGCGGATCACCGAAGTGCCCGAGCGCATCGCCCGGGTCGGCAGCCAGTTCTGGGTGGTCAAGCCGGAGTTGGGCCTGATGAAGACCTCGAACCTGGAAACCCTGGTCACTGGCCAATACATCGAGGTCCAGCCTGCGACGAAGAGCCAGGGCGTGCAGACCAGTTTTGTCGCCTTGCCGCAACCGCCGGAAGCCAGCGTTCAGGAAGCCGGCCTGAGCCTGGTGTTGAGCGCTGCTCGGCGTGGCTCGCTGAAAGTCGGAGTGCCGGTAACCTACCGCGAAGTGGCGGTGGGCAAGGTGACCGGTTACGAGCTGGGCCAGACGGCCGATCGGGTACTGATCCACATCCTCATCGAACCCAAGTACGCACCGCTGGTTCGCAGTGGTACACGCTTCTGGAACAGCAGTGGATTTGGTGTCGACTTTGGCCTGTTCAAGGGGGCGACGGTGCGTACCGAATCCCTGGAGACCCTGATCCAGGGGGGGATTGCCTTCGCGACGCCGGATGGCGAGCGCATGGGCAACCCGGCGCGGCCTCAGCAGACCTTCCCGCTGTTCGACAAGTTCGAAGAGGAATGGCTGACCTGGGCACCGAAGATCCCCCTGGGCAAATAACCTTCCTGTAGGAGCCGGCTTGCCGGCGAAGAGGCCCTCAGCCCTGCGTCGCGCCAGAGGACGCCTTCGCTGGCAAGCCAGCTCCTACAACAGCTTTCCCATAAAAAAGGCCGCGCTCGGAAGAGCGCGGCCTTTTTCGTTGCAGCGTTACGAAATCAGACTTCGTCCAGCTCCGCTTCCGGCTCTGCGTTCAGCACGGCCTTGACCTGATCGTGACGACGGATGAACTTCCAGTCGGCCTCGTCGATGTAGATGCCGTTCGGTCCGCTGCCACCTTCCAGGTCGATGGCCACCTGGGCCGAAACCTGGGGCTTCACACTGGCCAGGATTGGCACGAAGCCCAATTGCAGGCTGGTTTCCAGCAGCGCCGCCTGGTTGCGCTCGTCGATGTCCGCCGCCTCGTCGAGGTAGTAAGGCAGGCGGATGCGCCCGGCCTGGTCGCGGTCCATCAAGTGCAGCAACAGGTACATGTTGGTCAGCGCCTTGATGGTCATGGTGGTGCCGTTGGACGCCGCGCCATCGATGTCGGTGTGGATGACCGGCTGGCCGTTGACCTTGGTGATCTCGAACGCCAGTTCGAACAGGTCCTTGAGGCCCAGCTGGTTGTGGTTGGCCGCCACCAGCCGCGCCAGGTACTCCTTGGCTTCTTCGTTCTTGTTGTCCTGCTCGGCGCTCTGGCTCAGGTCGAACACCGACAGGGTCTCGCCTTCTTCGTATTGCCCGGCGCTGTGGATGATCTGGTCGATGTGCTTGAGGGCTTCCTTGTTCGGCGCCAGGACGATGCGGAAGCTCTGCAGGTTGGACACCTGGCGCTTGTTGATCTCGCGGTTGAACAGCGCCAGCTGGTGTTCCAGGCTGTCGTAGTCGCTGCGGATATTGCGCAGGGTCCGGGCGATATCGGTGACCGCGGCGCGGCGCGCCTTGCCCAGGGTCAGGGCTTCGTCGGTGCGGTGGGCATAGGCGTTGATCAGCAGCTGCAGGCGACGCTCGACGTCATCCTCGCTGTCGAACTTGGCCACGCCCTTGAGGCGCACCTGGGCATACAGCGCCTCGATCTGCCCGTCGACCCGCTGCAAGCCCTGCCAGCTGTCCTGGTAGTCGTTGAGCAATGGCAGCAGGTTGTCCATGGAATCGTCCACCGGGTCCATGAACGGCGTGCCGAAGGGCAGGTCTGCCGGCAGCAGCTGACGGCGACGCAGAGCGTCGTCCAGGGTGCGCTGCTTGGCTTCCATGTCGGCGATCTGCCGGCCCACCAGTTGCAGCTTCGCGGACAACTGCTGGACGCGCTCGGTGAAGGCGTCGCTGGAGCGCTTGAGTTCGTCCTGGGCGGCCTCCATCTGTGCCAGCTGCTCCAGCTTCTCGCCTTCCTCGGCGCTCAGAGTCTGAGCGCGGCGGAAGTCTTCCAGGGCCTTCTGGGCATCCAGTACCTGTTGGTACAGGGCTTCGGTCTGGGTCTTGCTCGCGGCGCGGTCGGCGGCCACGGCGGCCTGGGTCTTGAGCTGCTTGAGCTCTTTTTCCAGGCGTTCTTTCTGATCCCGCAGGGCGGCGCGGTCGGCCAGGGCCTGCAAGGCTGGCGGTTCGATGTGGGAGATGTCGATCGACAGCCCCGGCACTTCGAAACGCTCGCCCTTGAAGCCGTCGAGGATCAGCTCCACCGACTTCACCCACTCGCCGTTGTCGTCCAGGGCAATGCCGTGTTCGCCCAGGGGCAGGCTGAACAGCGCGCTGTTGAACAGGCGCATCAGGCGCTCCACGTCCTGCTGGGAGAACTCTTCCCGCAGGCGGGCGTAGCTGTTGTTGTCGGCATGATCGAGCTGCTGCTTCACCGACTTCAGGCGTTTTTCCAGGTCCCGCAGGCGCTCTTCCAGGTCTTCGGCGGAGAATTGCCGGGACTGGGCCAGGGCGCCGGCCAGTTCGTCGTGAGCATCCTTGGCCGCCAGCAGTTGCTGTTCCAGGACCTTGACGTCATCCACCAGGGCGAAGCGGTGCTTGAGCACCGACAGCTCACCCAGCCAGCGCTGGGTGCCGGTGATTTCCCGCTCCAGGCGCATCATTTCCTGGGTGCTGCTGCGCTGGTCGTTCTGCAGCGCGTCCTGCTCGTTGCGGTAATGCTCGGCCTGGATGGTCAGCTCTTCCTTGCGGGCGCCGGCGTAGTCCGACCAGGTGCCCAGCAGCGAGTCCAGCAACGGTGACAGGCGATGCAGTTTGCCCCGCAGAATGTCCCGCTGCTTCACGCCGTTGGCCAGGGCTTCCACCAGAGGGCCCGCAGCCACCAGGGAGTTGTAGTCCTGCTCCATGCGCCGCACATCGCGGAAGGCTTCGTCGCAGGCGGCGATGTAGTCGACGCTACCGGAGCGCAGGCTGTGCTCGAAGGCATCGAGGAACAGCTGCTTGAGCTTGGCCGCGGTGATTTCGCGCATGTGCAGCAGGTTGATGAACAGCGCACGGAAGGTCTTCAGGCTCTGTTCACTGGTGGAGCGCAGCGGAATCAGGGTCAGGTCCAGGGGGATCGACGTATGGCCGCCCACCAGCAGGCGCCGCAGTTCATCCGGCTTGAGTTCATAGGCCTTCAGGCCCTGGCGCTCCAGGTTGGTGAACAGCTCTTTCTGCCGCAGGCAGGTGTCGTCCTTCTGGTAGTGCGCCAGGTCCAGCTGCCCGGCGTAGGCGAAGAACTGGTGACCGAAACCGCCGCCCGGGCCACGCCCGGCCACGCCGATCACATGGGGGCCGTGGGGCAGCGAGACTTCCACCAGGATGTAGCTGGTGTCGGAAGCGAAGTAGAAGCGCCGGGATTGTTCCAGGCTGTACTTGCCGAAGCTCATGTCCGACATGCGTGCCAGGATCGGGAATTGCAGGGCGTTGATCGATGCCGACTTGCCCAGGTTGTTGGCCCCGTACACCGACAGCGGCTCTTCCAGGGGGAACAGGCCGAGGCTGTAGCCGGCGGTGTTCAGTAGGGCGAAGCGGCGGATGCCGTAGCGTTCCTTGCTCATGCGTCGAGCTCCTGTTCTTCGGCGATGGCTCGGGCCAGCGCGTCTTCTTCACTTTCTTCGGACTCGTCGAATTCGCTCAGGTCCAGCGGGTCATCGGTCTGCAGCAGTTTCTCGTCGCTGTCGTTGTCCACCAGCACCGGGGTCGGCAACGGCAGCACGCTGTGCAGGCTGGCGGCCAGGTCGCGGTCCTGCTGCACCGACAGGCAGACATCGAGGAAGCGGTGCATCGGCGGCAGGAAGCGATAGATCCCCGGCTCCTCGGCGGCAAAACCCAGCTGGGTCATGCGGCGCATGATCTTCTCTTCCAGCTCTTCCTGGGTCTGCACTTCGGCCTGGATGAACAGGTCGCGGTATTTTTCCAGCAGCGACGGCAGTTCGTCGCGGCCCAGGCTGCCGCCGTCGAGCACGGCGATCGGGTCGCGGCCCTGGTCGGCCAGGTGCTCCACCAGGATGAAGGTGAACAGCGCCAGGCGCTGGGCGGTCTTGTTCACCTGGGCGGCGGCGTTGTCCGGCACGAAGTAGTAGAAGCCGCGGGTATCGCACACCAGCTCGAAGCCCAGGGCCTTGAACAGGGTGCGGTACTGGTCCTGGAAGTTCGACAGTTGGGCGTACAGCTCCGGGTCGCGGCGGCTGACGTGGTAACCCTTGAACAGCTCGCGGAAGATCGGCGCCAGCTGGGACAGTTCGGAAAGATCAAGATGCATTGGCGTTGCTCGCAGAATGCTCGGCGGCGTCATCGCGGGCCGAGAGCAGGGCGAAGGAGCGCAGGCTGACCTGGTGCTCCTGGGTGTGGTAGTCGCGGCGTTCGAGGCGCTCGCGCTTGAAGCGTTTTTCCCGGGACAGGCGCGAGAACCAGTACAGCAGTTCGTCGGTGGCGCCATCGGGCTCCTGGTCCAGCAGCCAGCTCATCAGGTCCGGCATCGGCAGGGCGTCTTCGCAGCGCTCGAGCATTTCCCGGACCGTGCGCGGTGCCTTGGGGGCCACGCCCTTGTGGGTCTTGTGGGCCTTGGGGAAGCGCGCGGGCTTGGGTTCGAAGCGGGCCAGGGCGTAGACATAGGCTTCCACCTGGCCGGAGCTGCCGAGGAAGGTGCTTTGCGGACGGGTGAACATCGGCATGGCGGCCTGGGGCACGGCGTCGATGCCCTTGCGGCGGATGGCCGACAGGGCCAGGGCCGCGCCGCGGGTCACGGCGTTGTGACGGCGCGCCTCCTCACGCAGCGGCAGCAGCAGTTCCCGGGCATGGCGCAGGGTCAACTGGGCGCTGGTCTGCATTTCCAGGATCCGCGCGTGGGTGCGCAACAGCATGTCGTCGTCCACCAGGTGGCCCAGGCGCTGCTGTTCGGTGAGCATGCGCAGCAGGACGTTCTCCACCTTGCGCACGCCCTGTTCGAAGGCGCCGTCGGCGTTCACCAGCTGGATCATCGGTTCAACGTATTCGTCCCAGGTGGCCAGCACCTCGGCATAGCGCTGGCGCAGGGGGATCTGCCGGTCGCTGGTCTTGGCCCGCTCGGCCACGGCCACCAGGGCCTGTTCGTCGTTGGCGAGCTTCTTCAGGACATCGCGCACGCGCATGTCCAGCAGCCGCAGCTGGCGCGCCAGGTCGTTGCCGTCGCGCACGTCGAAGGCGTCCTGGATGTAACCGGCCAGGCGCTCGAGGTGGCGCAGGTAGGCTTCGATTTCCAGGCACAGGCCCAGGCGGTGTTCACGGCGCAGGTAAGCGAGGAAGTCGTGGATCTGCGCATTGAGCTCGAAACGGTTCGGGCTTTTCGCCACCGGGACCAGGATGTCCAGGCGTATCCATACGTCCAGCAGGTGAGTGATGTCCTGGGGCGTGCTGTCCAGTTGTTGGGCAGCCAGCTGTGAACGCAGTTCGGCAAGACTCAGGGTGCCTTGGTCGAAGTGCTCGCACAGCGGCTCCAGAAGTGCCCAGTGTTCGGCGAGGGCGCGCAAGACGCGCTTGGGTTCGATCATCGGAATGGCCGGCTGGTTGGCAATGAAAAGCGGCGATTGTACTGCATCAGGGGGCTGACGATTCACCCCCAGGTCCAGGTATGAGACGGACAGTCGCTTTTGTGCGCAATCAACTGCGGGCGATCTTCGGCGAAGGACGGTAGAATCCCCCTCCTCAGTTATCCACAAGTGGCCGACCTTTGCTTATCGAGTCCCGTCGTCGCGCTTATCTGTCCGCCATGCAGGTGGTCAGTTGGCTGCCGCGCAGCGAATTGCCCTTTGCCGCCCCTTCGCGCCCCGAGTTGCTGGCCCTGCCGGAACCGGAGGTGGAGGCGCCGCCTGCCCCTGTGGTCGAGGCCAAGGCCCCCGCGGCGCCGGCGGCAAGGAACGTCGAACGGCCGAAGATCGAGGTGCCGCGTCCCTCCACCGCCCCTGCGCGCCCAGCCAGCAAGGCGCCGACCGAGGGCGAAGAGGCCCCGGCCCCGGTGGTCAAGGCCCCGGTGGTACCGCCGCCGCGTTTTGCCCTGCAGTTGCTGCGGGCCGGCCGTTGCCTGCTGCTGGTGGAGTTACCCACAGGCGAAGCCTTCCAGAGCCGCGACCCGGCCTACCTGTTGCTCAAGGACATGCTGCGCGCCGCCGGCCTGCCAGACAGCCCGCAGATCCTCGCCGAGCCGGTGCGCTGGCCGATGCTGACCCGGGGCAACCTGGACCAGGGCCCCGAGGCTGCGCGGGATTTCGTCCAGGCCTTTGTCGGCGTGCGGATCGAGCAGGAACCCTGTGTCTGTCTGTGGCTGATCGGCCTGCCGGCGGTGCGATTTGCCGGCGAGGCGAATGCCGAATCCTACAACCGCGAACTCCAGGTCGAAGGCCTGGGTTCGGCCTGGGCCCTGCCTGGCCTGGAACTATTGATGGAAGAGCCACAGCGTAAGGCTGATGTCTGGCAAGCCATGCGTCGCTTGATGACGCGCTGGAAAAGCACTGATGAGCAAAATGACCAATGAGTGACGCGTTGACCTTCCGCCTGGCCACCGAAGCGGACCTGGATAGCATCCTGAAAATCGAATATGCGGCGTTCAGCCACCCCTGGACCCGGGGCATTTTCATGGATGCCTTCAAGTCCTACGAGGTCTGGCTGATGTTCGAAGGCAGCCAGCAAGTGGGCCACGGGGTGATCCAGGTGATCATCGACGAAGCGCATCTGCTGAACATCACCGTCAAGCCGGAAAGCCAGGGCCGTGGCCTGGGCCTGCGGTTGCTGGAAGAGCTGATGAAGCGCGCCTACCAGAAGGACGCCCGGGAGTGTTTCCTGGAAGTGCGCTCCAGCAATCAGACCGCCTATCGGTTATACGAGCGTTATGGCTTCAATGAAGTGGGGCGCCGCCGCGACTACTACCCGGCGGTAGGCGGTCGCGAAGACGCCCTGGTCATGGCCTGCACGCTGGTCGACTGAGCCTCTAACCGCACGCGGGCCGCTGTAGGATCTGGCTTGCCAGCGAAGGCGCCATTCGGGGCGATGCACGGCTTGAGGGCCTCTTCGCCGGCAAGCCGGCTCCTGCGGGAGAGCGCGTCATTGAATGCGGTGCAGGGCTCAGGGCTTGCCGTCCAGCGGGTCGCGGCGGGCCAGTTCGGCTTCATCCAGGCCATTGCCGCCACCAATGTTCTCTTCTTCGACAATACTCAGGTCCCAGTCGGCCGGTTTGTCGGCACCGGCCTCATGGGCGGAGCGGGCACCGTCTTCGCGGATCAGGGTTTCCGGGCTCAGGTCATCATCGCTTGCACCGTCGTCCGTGACGCGGTTGCTGGCGCGGGCGGCGGGTTCGTCGTCATCGAAATGCAGCTCCTCCATGGAGCCCATGCGGTCCTGATCGTCGTCGATGGGTTCGGGCTGGGGGGCGTTGTAGGGGCGTCGTGATTCGTTCATGGCGATTACTCATACTTCGGGACTGGATAAAGGGTGGACCCTTGCATGCCCCTGAAGATTCCCCCGCAAGGGATGGCCGGTATCTGTAGCAATAGGCGTGACCTCGACGGGCGGCCGTCTGTCAAAGCAGCGCATCATTCTTGAGGCTTCACAGCATGAACGAACTACAAGATCTGATTGATAACAACGAGCGTTGGGCCGAAGCGATCAAGCAGGAAGATCCGGACTTCTTCTCCAAACTGGCTCGCCAGCAGACCCCGGAATACCTGTGGATCGGCTGTTCGGACGCGCGGGTGCCGGCCAACGAGATCGTCGGCATGCTGCCGGGCGATCTGTTCGTGCACCGCAACGTGGCCAACGTGGTACTGCACACCGACCTCAATTGCCTGTCGGTGATCCAGTACGCGGTGGATGTACTCAAGGTCAAGCACATCCTGGTTACCGGCCACTACGGCTGTGGCGGCGTGCGCGCCTCTATGCAGGATCGCCAGCTGGGCCTGATCGACGGCTGGCTGCGTTCGATCCGCGACCTGTACTACGAGCACCGTGAAGCGCTGGGGCAGTTGCCCACGGAAGAAGAGCGGGTCGACCGTCTGTGCGAGCTGAACGTGATCCAGCAGGTGGCCAACGTCGGCCATACCAGCATCGTGCAGAACGCCTGGCATCGCGGGCAGAGCCTGTCGATCCACGGTTGCATCTACGGCATCAAGGACGGTCGCTGGAAGAGCCTGAACGCCACCATCAGCGGCTTCGAGCAGTTGCCGCCGCAGTATCGGCTGCGTCCGGTGGGCGCGGTCTGATCGTCGCTGGCCCCAGGCGGCGATAGGGCGCAGGCTTGCGGGCTCTGTCAGAGCACCGCGACCCTGCGGGTCGATCGCAGCCTGCGGCAGCGGCTACAGGTTGAGGGGTCGGCTCAGAGGTGCGGTACCTCGGTGCTTGGCGCCGGTGCCGGGGCCTTGAGCTGGTTGAGCTGGGTCTTGACCGGTGCACTGGTGCATTTGGCCGCGGCTTGCTGCTCGCTCAGCTTGCGCACCGAGGTGTAGAACAGCTCGCAGGTCTGCACTTTCTGCGTCACCTGCCAGGTCTGGGTGCAACTGCTCAGCAGCGTACTGGGATCGGTTCCCGGCTTGCTGCCCATGCCGGCCTGCCAGCAGGCCGCGCTCAGGTCCTGGCCCATCACTTTCAACCCCGCGGCATCGGCCTTGGCCTGGTCATCGTCGTAGTTCGCCGGGTCTGCCGCGTACCAGATATAGCTCGGGTGGTTGGAGCCCAGCACCGGCACCTTGACCCCCTCGCTGGGGCTGATCTGTGCCAGGCCCAGCACATTCACCGTGACCCCGTACTGCTGCTTGAGCCAATTGCGCACCGGTGCGCCGAAGGCCACCATCGGCAGGGCCGCGCCGCTGGTGCTCTGGCTGACCTGCCTGACCATGCTGGTCTGGTAGCTGTTGAAGTAGCTGTAGACCCCCTCCAGGTCCTTGCCGGCACTCGATGGCGCGGCAATCGGCGCGATGTCGACGATGGTCTGGTAGGCCGGGGTCTGCTCGGCGGCGATGCCGTTGGCCGTCAACAGGGTTGCCCAGCGGTCGGTGGTGGCCGACTCCAGATAGTCCTGGGCCTGGGTCAATGAATAGTCCGGCGGGAAGTGCAGCAGCTCGACGCTCTTGCGGTTTTCCAGGGCCATGCCCAGGGGCAGGAACAGGTACCAGCTGTAGGCCCATTTGCCATCGGCATTGAGCTGGCTGGCGCCCTTGTAGGCCAGGTCGCCGGCATCCAGCAGGGCACTCAGGGGCTTGTCGTAGCCGTCCGGCACACCGCTGATGGAGGCCAGGACCTTGTCGCCGGTGGTCTTGACACTGACTTTTGCAGCGCTGTAGCCGTCACGCTGCAGGCTCTGGGTCAGGTAGTGAGCCACCGTCTCTTCCAGGGTCCAGTTGCGATAGCAGATCACGTTGCAGTTGTTGGGGTAGGCGAAGAGTTGGGTGACGCGCTGGGGGCTGCCCAGATCGACTTCGACATCGGCCTGTGCCGTCGCGCTCAGGGCAGCAGCGGTCAGCGCCAGGGTCATTCCTGCGAATTTGAACATGCTCAGATCCTTTTCAGCGTGAACCCCTTCGAAGGGGGGCAGGACATACTGAAACAGCACCGAGCGGAGAAACAGCCGGGAGTGAAAAAATATCCATTGCCCCGGCCGCGCAGGGTTCAACCAGGCATGAGGCGCGTCCAGGGAAACCCCGGGGCATGGAGCTGACAGACCCGGATGATCACGATCATGACGACCAGATAGATCGGCTGCCAGGGGCTGAAGTGATTCCAGTGCAAGGCGCCCAGCCAGGGGCTGCGGGCACAGAAATCCGGGTCCGGCTGGCCGATGCGCCGCGAATGCAGCAGGCCGATCAGCACAAAGCCCAGGTAGGCCAGTATCCCCAGGGCCCCCAGCCAATAGCCGAACAGGCCCAGCATGACCGCTTGCGGCACCCCGTGGCGCAGCACCAGCCAGTGCTGGTGCGGATTCAGGCGCTTGGGCACCAGGCGCTCGCTCAACCACAGGTCGATGGCCAGCAGGCGGGCGATCGCAGGGGCCCAGGTGTTGAGCAGGATCAGCCCGAAAATCGCCAGGACACCCCCACAGAACAGCCCCATCATCACTGCAAGTTCTTTGCTGTGTTGGGGCTTGTTCATGAAGTACAGGCTCAGGGCCAACCCCATAGCGATCCCTGACCTGATCCAGCTGTCCACACCCTGCGGACGGGGCATCAGGTTCTGCCAGAAAAACACATCGCTGCGAGGCAGCCGCTCCAGCAGCGCCGGGAAACGCGAGGCCAGGGTCTGCGACAGCTCCATGCAGGCCTGCCAATGTTCGTCTTCGAAGTGCCGGGTCAGGGCGACCTGGCGACGTCGGGGCATGGGGTTCAGCAGCAGGCGAGCCGCGGCAACGTCCGGCGTCGCTTCGCCGGGTTCCCCGGCGTTGGCCAGCAGCTTCTGATAGAAGGCCTCCTGCTGGCAGCGCTCGATCAGCGACTGCCAGAGCCACGCCGGTTCAGGGGTGTTGCCACGGCTTTCGTCCCAGCCAAACAACTGGCATACCCGATCGAACAAGGGTACCTGCCAGGCTTGCTGCTGCAGCAACTGCAGCATTTCATGCTGCCAGTTCTGGCGATGATCGAAGATCCGCAGCCAGGGTTGTGCGCAGTAGCTCGTCAGGCGTTCGAGGAAGGCCCGTTCCTGGCCGGCTTGCAGCAACGCTTCCAGCGTCCGGCGGTATTCCTGCAACAGCGTCTTGACCAGGAATGCCTCTTGCCAGGCCTCCATGGGCGGTTGTTGCCAGGGTGTCAGCCAGTCCAGATGCTCGGCGGCCCAGCCGATGATCGCGGCGTATTGCTCGGGGTGGGCGCAGCACGCCACCAGCAGGCGCTGCAGGAAATCGTCCTCGCAACCCTCCTGCCGAGCCTGTTGCCAGCGCTCTGGCAGGTTCTCGACGCCCAGCCCCTTGAGCAGCGGCAATGCGCTAGTGGCTGGAGCGGGTAGGGGGGCGGGATCCTGCGGGGCGGGCGGGACCCAGTCCGCCAGCGGTTCGACGGACAGCGGGACGTCTTCAAGCAGGCTGGCCCATTGCTGGGCCTGGGAAGGGCCCCTCGGCGTTGGCCGCGGGGCGGCCGCGTCCATCTCTATCAGGCCCGACCAGGCCTGCAGGTTGTCCGGGGGCGGTGCCTTAGTGGAGGCGGTCTGGATCACCGCGACTTCATCCGCGATCTCTTCCCGCCAGCGGGCCAGTTGCAGCGCCCGCTCATAGGCTTCACGCAGGCGCTGGAAGCCTTCGGCATCCTCGTCCGGACGGGTGATCTTCAACTGCCGGGCATAGCTGCGCTTGATGCTGCGTTCGTCGGCGTCCTCGGGCAACTCCAGCAGGGACCAGCAATCCATGTTGCCGCTCCTCAGTGCCAGTGGCCGTTTTCCAGGTGTTGCAGCTGTTCACTGAGCTGGCTGCGCACTTCGCGGATCTTGCGCTCGTCCTGGGTTTCCAGCACTTGCTGGAATTGCCCGGCCCAATAGCCGATCTGTTCGCGCAACTCCCCCAGGCTCTCCTGATACAGGCGTTCCAGTCGGGCGCTGAGCAGCGTGTTGACCTGCTGGTCGCGGGGGTGAATCTTCAATTGCGCCAGGGCCTTGAGGCGCTCCTGGATTTCTTCCGGAGTCAGCACGCCGGGGTTGTTTTCGATCACCAGGGAATGGCTTTCCCCGGTCAGCGGGATGCTCACCTGGGCTTCCAGCAGGCCGTTGATGTCGTAGGTGAAGCGCACGTCCAGCGAGACTTCGCCGGCGGGGCGCTTGGGCACGCGCATTTCCAGCTGGCCCAGGGCGACGTTGTCGCGCACCAGGCGGCTTTCGCCCTGGAAGATCTTCAGCAGCACCTGCTCCTGGTTGTCATGCAAGGTCTGCACGGTCTTGACCCGGCTTACCGGCACCACGCTGTTGCGCTCGATGATCGGCAGGTAGTGCCCGCTCTCGATCTGGTTGCCGTATTGCTGGGAGGTCTCGATCCCCAGGGTGTAGGAGCAGACGTCGGTCAGCACCACTTCTTCCAGGGCCGCCGAGCGTGCCTTGAGGGCCGCCTGGACCGCCGCGCCCTGGGCCACCACCTGGTCGGGATCGAGGCTGATGGAGGGAAAGCGCCCGAACAGCCCGGCCGCCAGCTTGCGCACCAGGGGCATGCGGGTGGCGCCGCCCACCAGGAGGATTTCATCCAGGTCGCTGACGCGGATCCGTGCATCGCGCAGGGCGCGTTCGATGGGCGTCCGCAGGCGCTCCAGCAGCGGCGCATAGAGGCTGGCCAGTTGCGCCTGGGTGATGGTCTGGGTCCATTGCCGGCCATCGACCCGCAGGCTGAATTCGGCACTGGGCTCCTGGCCGAGGGCGCGGCGCACGCGCTCGGCTTCCCGGCGCAGTGCCTGGAGCACGCTCTGGCGTTCGGGAAAGCCCGCGGCCTGGGCCTGCTGTTCGAGGAAGTGTTCCAGCAGCAGGTTGTCGAAGTCCTCGCCGCCGAGGAAGTTGTCGCCGGCGCTGGCGCGGACTTCCATGACCCCGTCGAACAGCTCCAGGATCGACACGTCGAAGGTGCCGCCACCGAGGTCGAAGACCAGGAACGAGGTTTCCCGGTCACGCTGGTGCAGGCCGTAGGCCAGGGCTGCGGCGGTGGGTTCGTTGATCAGTTTTTCCACCTTGAGCCCGGCCAGTTCGCCGGCAATCCGCGTGGCCTTGCGCTGGGCATCGCTGAAGTAGGCTGGCACGCTGATCACCGCTTCCTCCACCGGTTCGCCATAGGCCCGCTCAACGTCTTCCTTGAGGCTCTTGAGCACCAGGGCCGAGAGTTCTTCGGGGCGGTAGGTACGTTCCCCCAGGCGCACTTCGGTGGCGCTGCCCATATAGCGCTTGAACAGCGCCGTGGTGAGCTGCGGGTGCGTGTGCAGGCGCTCCCTGGCGGCTTGCCCCACCAGGATCCGGCCTTCGTCGTCCAGGCCCACCACGCTGGGGGTGAGCAGTTCTCCCAGGGCATTGGGCACCAGCTCGCTGGCGGTTTCGCGCCAGACCGCGACCAGGCTGTTGGTGGTCCCCAGGTCGATACCTACGATCATGACGACGAACTCCCTTTCCAATCGGAAAACAGATGAAACAAATAGGTGGCGCGCAGGATATTACCCGCCGGGTGGATGGGTAAAGTGGGTGATGTTATATGGCTATCATTTGTGCCGGTGCCGCAGAACCGAAGCCGGGCTTGGGTTTCGGTTCTGCGGTGGCAGGTGGGCCCGTTGCGGGCCCGGCCGGGGTCAGGCCGTGAAGTGCAGGGCGTTGGTCAGGTCGCCCATGGGCTTCTGGCCCCGGGCGATCATGGCCTGGTCACGTTCCTTGATGCCGTCCAGGGTTTCCAGCTGGAACACCCGGGTGATCAGCCGCAGGATCGAGGCGGTGTCGTAGACCGTGTGGTCCACCGTGCCCTTGCGAGCGAACGGCGATACCACCAGGGCCGGAATCCGCGTGCCCGGGCCCCAGCGGTCGCCCTGGGGCGGCGCCACGTGGTCCCACCAGCCGCCGTTTTCGTCAACGGTGACGATCACCACCATGTTTTTCCACTGCGGGCTTTCCCGCAGCACTTTCAATGCCCGGTCGATATGCCGGTCGCCGGCGGCCACATCGGCATAGCCGGCGTGCAGGTTGAGGTTGCCCTGGGGTTTGTAGAAGGTCACCGCCGGCAGCTTGCCGGCCTCGGAATCGGCGAAGAACTTGTTGGTGCTCGACTCATCGCCCAGGCCGCCGTCGCGCAGGCGCTTGGCCCGTTCGGCGGGGTTTTCCGGGCCCTGGCGCACGAAGTAGTTGAAGGGTTGGTGGTGGTACTGGAAGTTGGGGATCTTGGGAATCCCGCCGGAATCCTTGAACTGCTCCAGGGTCGCCTGCCAGGCGCCGCCGTACCAGGCCCAGTCGACGTTCTTCTTCGACAGCTTGTCGCCGATGTGTTCGTGGGTTTGAGGCACCAGTACGCTGGGCAGGTCCGGCTTGGCGTAGTCCGGGCGCTCCGGGTCGCGGATCCAGGTTGGCCAGTAGGGCGGGGCCATGGTATTGACCGCGTAACCGTCCGGGGTCAGGGCGCTGGGACCGAACTGCGGAGCGCCATCCATGGCACTGGCCGGGGACTTGTCCAGGGGCTTGAGGCGGGTGCCCTTGGGGTCGTCGCCCTGCAGGGTGGCGATCTGCGACTTGGCCACCGAGTTGGCGGCATCGGGGTAGAACGGCACCTTGGCGCTGATCAGGTACTGGTGGTTGAGGAACGAGCCACCGAATGCCCCCTGGAAGAAGTTGTCGCAGAGCACGAACTCCCGAGCCACGTCCCACAGGCGCAGGGAGTAGCGGGTCTGGGCATAGTGGCCCATGGTCAGGGCGCCGGAGTCGGCCCAGGCCACGAAGCTGTCGTTCTTGCCGCCGTTGATCTGCATCTGGTTCTGGTAGAACACGTGCCACAGGTCGCGGGTCACCAGGCCCAGGGGCAGGTCCTCGCCACTGGGCCCCTTGAGGGCGAAGGGGGCATTGGGCAGGTTTTCCTGGAACTGGGTTTCCACCGGGTAGGTGATGCCGTCCAGGGTCTGCGGGCCCACCTGGAGAATGCCGCCCCAGATCGGCGGCAGTTTCTGCAACAGGTTGCCGTCGCGGTCGCGCTGCTGGAAGTCTTCGGGCTTGAGGGCCGAGAGCGGTTTCTCCACCCCGGGAAAGTTGGCGAACAGGTTGTTGAAGCTGCGGTTCTCGGCGAACAGTACCACTACGTTTTTCACCTGCTCCTGCAGCGCCTTGTCCAGTTTGGCCGGGGACAAGGGGCGTTCCACCGGCGGTTTGCCTCCTGGCTCGCCGGGCTGGCCGCAGGCGCTCAGGGTGGCGCCGACCCCCAGAACCGCAACGCCGCCTAGGAAGCGGCGGCGGCTGGTATCGGCAGGCTGGTCGGTGGCGGATTCGGGGGTGTCGCGCAGGTCGGTATCGTCGCTCATGTCGGCTCCTTGCTCGGCTCTCTGAGGATTCGTTACAAAGTATTTCGGTCGCACGGTAACAACCGAATATGACGCAAAGGCTACAGGAATGCGGCACGGCCTGGCTGTCTGGGCCCTGGATAAATCTGCGATTGGGCCGGCGGGCCGTTATCCACAGGCCCGCTGTGCAGCGGGCCTGTGGCTCTGTCAGGGAATGACCGGCGGCAGGTAGGACAGGGTGGTCCCCAGGGCCCAGAGCAGCACCAGCACCAGGGGCGCATGCACCAGCAACTGGACAAAGGAGAAGCCGATCAGGTCCCGGGCCTTCAAGCCCAGCACCCCCAGCAGCGGCAGCATGTAGAAGGGGTTGATCAGGTTCGGCAGGGCCTCGGCGGCGTTGTAGATCTGTACCGCCCAGCCCAGGTGGTACTGCAGGTCATTGGCCACCTGCATCACGTAGGGCGCCTCGATGATCCACTTGCCGCCGCCCGAAGGAATGAAGAAACCCAGCACCGCCGAGTACAGCCCCATCAGCAGCGCGTAGGTGTCGTGGGAAGCGATCTGCACGAAGAAGGTCGAGATGTGGTGGGCCAGGGTCTGGCCGTCCACGCCCTTGACCACGGTCATCAGCGCGGCGATCGAACCGTACAGCGGGAACTGGATCAGCACCCCGGTGGTGGTGGGCACCGCGCGGGCCACTGCATCGAGGAAGCTGCGCGGCCGCCAGTGCAGCAGGGCGCCGGCCATCAGGAACAGAAAGTTGTAGGTGTTGAGCCCGGAGATCGCGGTGATCGCCGGTTTGGTGGCGAACTCGTGATACAGCCAGCCGGCCGCCAGCAGCGCCAGGAGAAGGGTCAGCAGCGGGCTGTATTCCAGCCATTCGCCAGGTCGGGTCCGGGGTTGCGGCTTGGGCATGCTGAAGCTCGGGTCGACCCCGCAGGCCTGGGCATCCCGGGCGCTGCCGGGGCCGGGCGCCGTGGCGTAGGCGACGATCAGCGAGACCACCACCAGGGCCAGCAGCAGGACGCCGGATTGCCAGAGAAAGATGGTCTGGGTGAAGGGAATGACCCCGGTGATGGCCAGGATCGACGGTGGCAGGCTGCCGGGGTTGGCCTGCAACTGCGCCGCCGAAGACGACAGCCCCAGGGCCCAGACCGCGCCCAGGCCCAGGTAGGCGGCAGCGCCAGCGGCGCGGTAGTCCATGCGCAGTTCGGTACGCCGGGCCAGGGCCCGCACCAGCAGGCCACCGAACACCAGGGACAGGCCCCAGTTGAGCAGGGAGGCGACCATGGAAATCAGCGCCACCCAGGCCACCGCCGAGCGGCCGTTCCTGGGAATGCGCGCCAGCTTGTCGATCAGCTTCACCGCCGGCGGCGAGCTGGCTACCACATAGCCGCCAATGACCACGAAGGCCATCTGCATGGTGAAGGGGATCAGGCTCCAGAAGCCGTCGCCAAACGCCATGGCGGCATCGGTGGGCTTGGCGCCCATGGCCAGCGTGGCCAGGGCAACGATGATCACCGCCAGCGCGGCGAACACCCAGGAGTCGGGAAACCAGCGTTCGGCCCAGTTCGAGCAGCGCAGGGCAAAGCGGGCGGAGCGGCTATCTTGAATATCAGCGGCCACGTGAGTACCTCGGATTTCTTATGTTTATAAGGAGGTCGGCCGCCCCAGGCAGAGGCGGCCGAGAACTGTGCAAGAATGCGGCAATTGCCACGGACTGCAAAGGATCTCAACGCCCATGTCATTTTCCCCCGAAGAACGCGCCGCACTGCTCAAGGTCAAGGGTGTCGGTTCTACCGTGGTCGCTCGCCTGGAACAACTGGGCATCACTTCCCTGGCCCAGCTGGCCGCCGCCGATGCCCTGCACATCGTCACCCAGGCTTCGGCCCTGGTGGGTTCCAGTTGCTGGAAGAACAGCCCCCAGGCCCGCGCGGCGATCCAGGCGGCGATCGCCATGGCCAAAGGCAACTGAAGCGGTGCAGCGCCACCCGTCTTTCGCCTATCAGGCGGTCTACCGCTACCTGTCGCAGTGGATCGACAACGCCGCCAGCGATCAGGAGCAACGCCTGCCGTCATTGCGCGAACTGGCGCAGCGGCTGAAGGTTTCCCTGTCCACCATCAAGTACGCCTACGCCCTGCTGGAAGACGAGGGGCGCATCTGTTCGCGGCCGCGCCAGGGCTATTTCACCCGGGCCCTGGCCGCCGCGACCGTGCCCGAGGCCGGTGAGGATCTGCTCGACAACCTCTATGCCCAGGCCCGCCTGCCGGGGCGCCTGGCGCTGTGCAGCGATGCGCCGGCGATGCTGCTGTCGCTGGAGCAACCCTTGCTGATGACCGAGCGCGAACTGGCCCGCCAGTACCCGCGCAACCAGGCACCGCTGTACCAGCCCCTGGGCGAGCAGGAGCTGCGCAGCGAACTGGCCCGGCGCTACACCTGCTCCAGCCGCGACTACTGGCAGGCCGACCAGGTGTTCCTGGGGGCCGATCTGCACAGCGTGGTGGAGTTGGCGTTGCGGGCGCTGGACCTGGACGGCGGCGTGGTGCTGGTGGAGTCCCCGTGTTCCTGGGCGATCCTGCGCCAGTTGCGGGCGGCGCGCCTGCGGATTATCGAGCTGCCCCTGGATGCCGGCGGGCGCTTCGATCTGCAGCAGGTGCAAGCGCTGCTTCAGCGCGAGCCGGTGCGCCTGGCGGTGTTCTCCTCGACGGTGAACATCCCCCACGGCAGCCTGATGCCCGCCGCCGACAAGCAGCAGCTGTGCCGCTGGTTCGCCGAGCGGGGGATCTGGCTGCTGGAGAACGACAGCTACGGAGCATTCAGCTTCGTGCCCGGCGCTGCTCGCTATCGGGATTTCGCCGATCCCGAGCGCCTGCTGGTGTTCGCCAGCCTGGACAAGGCCATCGGCGCCGAGGCGCCCTTGAGCTACGTGCTGAGCCGCAGCCTGGGCCCGGCCTTGCAGCGCCAGTGCCTGGAGCGGCGCTTTCGCCTGTCGCCGATCCGCCAGAAGGCCGTGGCCCGGCTCTTGAGTTCCGGTCGCGTAGACCAGCACGTGCTGAAACTGCGGGGCATGCTGCAACAGCGGATGAAGCAGTTGCAGCAACTGCTGGACGAGCAGGCCGGCGGGCTGTTGCATGCGCCGCTTGCCGCCGGCGGCGCGACCTTGTGGGTCGAAGCCAGGCGCCCGGTGCCGATGACCCGGGTCTACGAGCGCCTGCTGGCCGACGGCATCGTCATCGCCCCGGGGGCGATCTTCAGCCAGCAGGGCTTGTGGCAGCAGCACCTGCGCCTGAGCTTTACCCTGGACTGGAGCAAGGATATCCAGGGCGCCCTCGGGCTGTTGGCGCGGGCGGTGAGTCAGGCCTCCTGAACCACCCCATAACAATGCTGCAACTGCGGAAAGGCCTGCTCCCGAACCTCTGCGGCGAAGCGTTCGCAGGCCTGGCTGATCAGGGCGCCGGCATCGGCGTATTGCTTGACGAAACGCGGCACCTGGGGCCCGCCCAGCCCCAGCAGGTCTTCGGTCACCAGTACCTGGCCGTCGCAGGCCGGGGAGGCGCCGATGCCAATGGTCGGCATCGGCGAGAAGTCGCTGATGCGCCGCGCCAGGGGCTCCGCAACCCCTTCCAGCAACAGGCTGAAGGCGCCGGCCTCGAGGTGGGCCCGGGCATCTTCCTCGATCTTGCGGGCCGCCTCGCTGTCGAGCCCCTGGGCCTTGAACCCGCCCATCTGGTTGACGAACTGCGGCATCAGGCCGATATGCGCCATCACCGGAATGCCCCGCTGCACCAGGAACTCCACGGTGGGCGCCAGGGCCCGGCCGCCCTCCAGCTTGAGGGCGGCGCAACCGGTGCGGGCCATCACCTCGGCGCAATTGCGGTAGGCCTGTTGCGGGGATTCCTGGTAGCTGCCGAAGGGCATGTCGGCAATCACGCAGGCCAGGCGGCTGCCGGCCACCACCGCGCGGGTGTGGGCGATGATTTCCGCCAGGCTCATGTCCAGGGTCGAGGTGCGCCCGTAACCGACCATGGCGGTGGAATCACCGATCAGGATGAAATCCACGAAGGGGTCCATCAGCCGCGCCATGTGGCTGGTATAGGCGGTGAGGGAAACGATCTTCTGCCGGCCTTTCATGGCCACCAGTTGCGGGACGCTCAGGCGCTGGGTGCGGGTATGGCTGCTCATGACGACTTTCCTGATTCTGCTTGGGTGGGAAAGTGCCCGATTATTGGCCTGGCGCGCGGCCGTTCAAGGTACAGAAAACCCCGGAAAACCAACCCAGGGCCGGGAACGGGTTGTTCCCCGGATCTTTTGCGTAGACCATGAGCGCCTTTGCTTTGTGCTGCCATCGAGTTGCTTTATGACCCCTTCCACTGAGTCGTCGCCGGCGCGCTTTTCCCGCTCCGACTACAAGACCCTGGGCCTGGCCGCCCTGGGCGGTGCCCTGGAAATCTACGACTTCATCATCTTCGTATTTTTCGCCCTGACCCTGAGCCAGCTGTTCTTTCCCCCGGAAATGCCCGAGTGGCTGCGCCTGCTGCAGAGCTTCGGGATCTTCGTCACCGGCTACCTGGCCCGGCCCCTGGGCGGCATCCTCATGGCCCATTTCGCCGACCGCCTGGGGCGCAAGAAAGTCTTCAGCCTGAGCATCCTGATGATGGCGCTGCCTTGCCTGCTGATCGGCATCATGCCGACCTATGCCCAGATCGGTTATTTCGCGCCCTTGCTGCTGCTGGCGCTGCGGGTGCTGCAAGGTGCCGCCGTGGGCGGTGAAGTGCCCAGCGCCTGGGTATTCGTCGCCGAGCACGCGCCGCGGGCCTATCGCGGTTATGCCCTGGGCTTTCTCCAGGCCGGGCTGACCTTCGGCTACCTGCTGGGCGCCCTGACCGCGACCCTGCTGGCGCGGGTCTTCAGCCCCGAGGAAATCCTCGACCACGCCTGGCGCTATCCCTTCCTGCTGGGCGGCGTGTTCGGCGTGATCGGCGTCTGGCTGCGCCGCTGGTTGAGCGAAACCCCGGTGTTCGTGGCGCTGCAGCACCAGCGCGATGCCGCCGCCGAACTGCCCCTGCGCACCGTGTTGCGGGAACACCGGCTGGCGATCCTGCCGGCGCTGATCCTCACCTGCGTGCTGACCTCGGCGGTGGTGGTGTTCGTGGTCATCACCCCGACCATGATGCAAAAAAGCTTCGGCATGAGCGCCAGCCACACTTTTGCCCTGAGCAGCCTAGGGATTGTCTTTCTCAACATTGGTTGCGTGCTGGCGGGGCTGGTCGTCGACCGCCTCGGTGCCTGGCGCACGGTGATGCTCTATAGCCTGCTGCTGCCACTGGGCATCGCCGTGCTCTATGGCTGCCTGATCAGCGGCGGCGCCTGGATCGGCCTGGCCTATGCCATCGCCGGCCTGGGCTGCGGCGTGGTGGGGGCGGTGCCGTCGGTGATGGTGGGCCTGTTTCCGGCGCGGATTCGCGTGTCGGGGATCTCCTTCACCTACAACATCGCCTATGCCCTCTGGGCCAGTACCACGCCGTTGCTGCTGATCGCCCTGATGCCCTGGAGCCCCTGGATCTGCGTGATCTACTGCGCAGTGATGGGAGCGGTGGGGGTCGTCAGCGCCGCTTACTTCGGCGGCCGTGTGGGTGAGGAAGGGCCTGCGGCAGCGAGAGAAAGCTGCATGGCTGACCAACGCTAGGACTTTTCTTCGGCCTGCTGTGATTCAGCGAAGCGGCGAGCTAGAGCCTTCACCAAAACGCCTCTTGATCCCGCGTGAAACCGGGCTGAAAAAGGGCTTTCAGCCCCCGGTTTTTTCCCGCTAATCTCCCGGAACGCGCGGCCTGCGCTTGGGTTTCCGGGAGCTGTCTTGATTCGTTCGACGCTGTGTTCCTTGCGAAATTTCTCCGCCTTGGCGCCACTGTTACAAGTGGCGCTGATGAGCTTCGTGCTGGGGTTGGTGTTTGCCCTGATCCAGGCCTGGACCTGCACGCAACTGGACTACGGCCTGGAGGGCGCCAGCCCCGACAGCTTGCGCGCCCGGGTGATCGCAGTGGAGGCCGGGGCGTTGCTGGTGGAGGAACTCGACACCGGGGAGCGCCAGCGCTTGCGCCTGAACCGCGAACTGACCCGGCTCCAGCTGCCACTCGCTCAACTGCCGGGGCAGACCCTGGTACTCAGCCACCTGCGGGGCTACCTGCTCAGTTGTCGCCGCGACGATCAACCCGGGTGCAGCGCCCTGTGTTCCAGCGCCGCAGAGTGCCAGCAGCGCCTGCGCCAGGGCGACTCGTGTGTTGGCATGCTGGGCTTTGCCTGGCTCGTCAGCCTGATCTGCGGGCTGCTGCATGGCTTGGGGCATCGACCGTTCTGGCAGCGAGCGGGATCCTGAGGCCGCTTTCGCGGGCAAGCCCGCTCCTGCAGGTGCTCCGGCTTGCCGGCGAAGAGGCCCCCGGGCCTGCTGTCATTCGGGCAGCAGTTGTTCCAGATAGCGGGTGCGTTCGGTGCTCAGGCGGGTCACGCAGAGGTTGATCAGGGTCACATGGGCCGGCTTGCCCGGTTCCACTTCGAAGGCCTCCAGCACGCAGGTGCTGTCGCGGTATTTGATCCAGGCGCGTTGGGCGTTCTTCAATTTGCCGAGGTATTCCTGTTCTTGCAGCAGGCTGCTGGGGTACAGGTTGTGCACCCGGACCAGCAGCGCCTGATAGCTCTGGTTGAGTGCGGCGTCGGCTCGCTCCTTGTCCTGCTGGGCGCAGCGGTCGACCTGTTCGCTGACGCTGATGTGCTCGCAATCCAGCGCTGCGGCCTGGGCAGGCGCCCAACCAGCGGCGCCTGCAATTACGGCGATGACGAGGCCAAAGATCCAGGGCTGATAAGGCATGTCGGTCCCTTGCGCTGAGAATGAAGCGGGCATTCTACAGCGCTGTTCCCAATGCAGAAGGGCTGGCCTGCCCACCATGGCCAGCGGTTATTGCAACCAGTGCCAGAGCAGCAGCGTCCCCACCAGCCCGACCACGGAAACAATGGTCTGCAGTACCGACCAGACCCAGAGTGTCTGCTTGAGTTGCAGGCCGAAATACTCGCGCACCATCCAGAACCCGGCGTCGTTCACGTGGCAGAAGAACACCGAGCCGGCGCCGATGGCCAGCGCCACCAGGGAGCTTTGGGTGGCGGCCAGACCGGCCATCATCGGCGCCAGGATGCCGGCGGTCGTGGTGGTGGCCACGGTAGCCGAGCCGGTGGCCTGGCGCAGGGCCACGGCGATCAGCCAGGCCAGGAGGATATAGGGCAGGTGCGCGCCTTCGGCCACCTTGCTAATGGTCTGGCTGACCCCGGCATCCAGCAGCGTCTGTTTGAGCCCGCCGCCGGCGCCAATGGTCAGCAGCAGCACGGCAATCGGTGCCAGGCTTTTGCGCAGGGTGTTGCCCACCTGGTCCCGAGCCATGCCGTTGGCCCAGCCCAGACAGATCACCGCGGCGATCACCGCCAGGCCCAGGGCGATCAGGGGTTCGCCGAGAAACTTCAGGGTCAGGGCCAGGGTGTTCTCCGGGCTCATGGCGACCTTGGCCAGGGTGCTGCCGAGCATCAGCAGCACCGGCAGCACAATGATCAGCAGCGACACGCCGAAGCCCGGCTGGCGCGGGGCCTTGGGCGCAGCACTGAACAGCGCGCCGAGCTCCGCCGGTTCGCTGACCTGCAGGCGCTTGGACAACCAGTTGCCATACAGCGGGCCGGCCAGGATCACCGCCGGCACGGCCAGGCACAAGCCCAGCAGCATGGTCAGGCCGAGGTCGGCGTGCAGGGCGCTGACGGCGATCAGCGGGCCCGGGTGCGGGGGCATCAGCGCGTGCAGGGTGGTCATCCCGGCCAGGGCCGGAATGGCGATTTTCAGCAGCGGCAGGCCCGAGCGGCGGGCCATGACGAAAATGATCGGCACCATCATCACCAGCCCCACTTCGAAGAACAGCGGCAGGCCGATGACCATCGCCACCAGGGCCATGACCCAGGGCAGCGACTTGCCCTTGCCCAGGCCCAGCAAGGTCGAGGCGATGCGGTCGGCGGCGCCGGACTCGGCCATCAATGCGCCGAGCATCGAGCCCAGGGCAATGATGATCCCGGCCTCGCCGAGAATCGCCCCGGCGCCCTTGCTGAAGGCCTTGGCCACTTCCTCCGGCGGCAGGCCTGCGCCCACCCCGGCAATGAAGGTGCCGATCAGGATCGACAGGAACGGCGGCAGTTTGGTGGCGCTGATCAGCACAATGATGCTGGCGATGGCCACCAGGCAGCAGATGATCAGGCGGGTGTCGTGGACCATCCAGGCGGCAGTCGATACATCCAAGGCGGGACTCCTCAATCGGCTATTTTTATCTGTTACGTTTTGTTTCACTTTTTTGGGAGCATACCCGAGGCGCCCGCCGCAGAGGGCTTATGCGCACTTTTGGTGCATTCGTTAGCCGGCTAACTATGGACCTGCCCTGGATAACCGGCGGATAACCGGCAGATGACAATTCGCTTATCCAGCCCTGGGCACCTGGCCAATCGAACTATCATCAGAGCCACGCTTTACCAGCCAACCGAGGATCTTTCATGGGCGCAGGACACAGTCACGGCCAGGTACGGGCCGGGCATGAACGCAAGTTGTGGATGGCCCTGGGGCTGACCGGCAGCTTCATGCTCGCCGAGGTCATCGGGGCCTTTGTCACCGGCAGCCTGGCGCTGCTGTCGGATGCCGCGCACATGCTCACCGATACCCTGGCGCTGGCCATCTCCCTGGTGGCGATCCAGGTCGCCAAGCGCCCGGCGGACCGCAAGCGTACTTTCGGTTATGCGCGCTTCGAGATCCTCGCCGCGGCGTTCAACGCCCTGCTGCTGTTCGTGGTGGCGTTCTACATTCTGTTCGAGGCCTGGCAACGCCTGCAGGCACCGGCCGAGATCCAGTCCACGGGAATGCTGGTGATCGCGGTGCTGGGGCTGATCGTCAACCTGATCTCCATGGGCCTGCTGGCCTCCGGCAGCAGCCAGAGCCTCAACGTCAAGGGTGCATACCTGGAGGTATGGAGCGACATGCTCGGTTCACTGGGGGTGATCATCGCCGCGCTGGTGATCATGTTCACCGGTTGGGGCTGGGTCGATTCCCTGGTGGCCGCGGCCATCGGCCTGTGGGTGTTGCCTCGGACCTGGACCCTGCTCAAGGAGAGCATGAACGTGCTGCTGCAAGGGGTGCCGGACGGGGTCGACATCGACCAGGTGGAGCAGGCCATACGCCAGGTGCCGGGGATCAGCGACGTGCACGACCTGCATATCTGGGCCCTGACCAGCGGCAAGAACGTGCTTAGCGCGCATCTGGTGGCGCACCTGCAAGGGCGGGATGAACAGGCGGTCCTGGCCGAGGTCACCGAGCTGCTACAGGAGCGCTTCGACATTGCCCACGTCACCTTGCAGGTGGAGCAGGCAGGGTTTCATGAGCAGGTGCATGAACATTGAGGGAGCCGCGCTTGCGTCTTGTGCAGGAGCCGGCTTGCCGGCGAACACGGCCGCGCCTCAGTCGCGTTCTTCAAGGACATAACCCACACCGCGCAGGGTGTGGATCAGCTTGCGTTCGAAAGGGTCGTCGATCTTCGCCCGCAGGCGGCGGATCGAGACTTCCACCACATTGGTGTCACAGTCGAAATTCATGTCCCAGACAAAGGAAATGATCTGGGTCCGCGACAGCACCACGCCGCTCTGGCGCATCAGCAGGTGCAGCAGGGCGAACTCCTTGGTGGTCAGGTCGATGCGCTGCTTGCCGCGAAAGGCCCGGTGCCGGCCCTGGTCCAGCTCCAGGTCGGCGACCCGCAGCACATCCGGCACCGGAGCCTGTTCGCTGCGGCGCATCAGGGTGCGGACCCGGGCCAGCAATTCCGGAAACTGGAACGGCTTGACCAGGTAATCGTCGGCGCCCAGGTCCAGGCCACGGATCTTGTCCGCCAGCCGGCCCTGGGCGGTGAGCATCATCACCCGGGTGCTGCTGTCCTGGCGGATCTGCCCGAGCACGCCCCAGCCGTCGATGTGCGGCAGGTTGATGTCGAGGATCACCAGGTCGTACGCATGCTGGCGAGTCAGGTGCAGGCCGTCCGCGCCGTTGTTGGCGCAATCCACCACGTAGCCACTTTCAGTCAGCCCCTGATGCAGGTAGTCAGCGGTCTTGGGTTCGTCTTCGATGACCAGAATACGCATGGAAATGAGGTTCTCGGCAGGTGGGGGACAGTAACGAAAAGACGCGAATAATCAGCGGGCCAATGCTCGAAAGTTGTGCGGCCCCGTGCCGTATTCGTGTTCTTTAAAGTTCGCTTGCTGGCACTTGAAAAGTGCTCTTGATGTTCACTTCGAATAGCCGGATGTTAATACAGAACCTTGAGCCAGAGCCTTTGCTAACGGATTTGTAATCTTTGCGCCACCCTGCTGATAAGCACTGAAAGTTACAGTTGGCCGAACTTGAAACTCTCCCTGTCAATGGGCGAACTGCTGCAGTTTCATATCGGCCGGAACTCCTGTGGATAAGCGTCGATATGGTGCGCTGCAACTTCGCAGACACTTTGCCTCCATAGGGGCCGGAACTTGTTATGCCGACTTTCCCGAGAATATCTGCCCGGGCAGCACGCACCTGCGTCCTGACCCTGTTGCTGGCCGTGGCGAGCCAATCTGCAAGCGCCGTCGAGCAACCGCTGTTGAGCCTGGACAGCGCCCTGGCCCGAGCCTTTGCCAACAACCCTGAACTGGCCGCCGCACGCTGGGAGATCGACATCGCCCAGGGCGCCCGCCAGCAGGCCGGGCTCATCCCCAACCCGGTGCTGTCGGTGGACGCCGAGGACACCCGCCGGGATTCGCGCACCACTTCGGTCAAGCTCAGCCAGGCCCTGGAGCTGGGGGGCAAGCGCGGAGCACGGATCGACGTGGCCAGTCGCGGTCAGGAGCTGGCGGCCCTGGAGCTGGAGCGGCGCCGCAACCAGTTGCGTGCGGATGTTCTGGATGCCTATTACACGGCGCTGCGGGCCCAGGAGCGCACCCAACTGGCCGGGCGCTCCCTGGCCCTGGCCGAACGGGGCGTGGCGGTAGCCCAGGGCCGGGTCAACGCCGGCAAGGCCTCGCCGGTGGAAGCCACCCGGGCCCAGGTGCAACTGGCCGAGGTGCGCCTGGAACTGAACCGGGGGCAGATGGAGCAGGACAATGCCTACCGACGCCTGGCCATGGTCACTGGCGCGGCCACCAGCGACTTTGCCGGGGTGCAGGAGCAGCCTCTGGCACTGGCGGCGCTGCCGGCCCCGGCACAGTTGCTTGGCCGCCTGCCGGAAACCACCGAACTGCGCCTGGCGGAGCAGGAAGTGGTGCAGCGCGAGGCGTCCCTGGGGCTGGAGAAGGCCCAGCGCATTCCCGACCTGGACGTCAGCGTGGGCAGCCAGTACGACGCCAGCGCCCGGGAGCGGGTCAACCTGGTAGGGCTGTCGATGCCTTTGCCGCTGTTCAATCGCAACCAGGGCAACGTGCTGTCCGCCGCCCGCCGCGCCGACCAGGCCCGGGACCTGCGCAACGCCACCGAATTGCGCTTGCGTACCGAAACCCGCCAGGCCCTGGAACAGTGGAACACCGCCCGGGGCGAGGTGCAGTCCTTCAACCAGACCATCCTGCCCGCCGCCCAGCGTGCGGTGGACAGCGCCACCCAGGGCTTCGAGATGGGCAAGTTCAGCTTTCTCGACGTTCTCGATGCTCAACGCACCCTGATCGGCGCGCGCACCCAGTACCTCGCCGCGGTGGCGCAAACCACCGATGCCTGGGTACGGATCGAGCGCATCTACGGCGACCTCAGCCGTTGGTGAAACCCTGGCTGATGGGCCTGGCGTGCCTTGCCGCGTTGCTGGTGAGCGACTGCAGTGGCGCACCCCCGACAGCCCCCGAAGACCCACCCGCGCATTGGTGCGTGCATGAGCTGCATCGGGCCATTGGTCAATGGCTGTTTCCCTCTACCCCGTAAGGCAGCGCCTGGCGCTACCGACCCTCGATCGATTCAGGAGTCCCCATGGATAAAAAACGCAGCCTTGTTCTGGCCAGCACGGCAGTGGTCGGCTTCGGGCTGGCGGCCTTGCTGCTGCCGGGCCTGTTCGCCAGCCCGGCAACGGCGCCCCAGGCCGAGGAGGCCGGGCACGGCACCCAGGAGCCCGAGGGCCATCTGGAACTCAGCCCGGAACAGATCCAGGCCGCCGGCATCGAGCTGGCCGCAGCCGGTCCGCGGCGCCTCAACCGGGTACTCAGCCTGCCGGGAGAGATCCGCTTCGACGAGGACCGTACCTCGCACATCGTGCCCCGGGCCGCCGGTGTGGTGGAGTCGGTACAGGTCAACCTCGGCCAGTCGGTCAAGCGCGGCGAACTGCTGGCGGTGATCGCCAGCCAGCAGATCTCCGATCAGCGCAGCGAGCTGGCCGCCGCCGGGCGGCGGGTGGAACTGGCCCGTACCACCTTCCAGCGCGAGCGCCAGTTGTGGGTCGACCAGATCTCCGCCGAGCAGGATTACCTGCTGGCACGCCAGGCCCTGCAAGAGGCGGAAATCGCCCTCAACAATGCCCGGCAGAAGATGAATGCCCTGAGCGGCAGCGCCCAGTTGGTGGGTGGCAATCGCTATGAAATGCGCGCGCCGTTCGACGGTGTGGTGGTGGAAAAACACCTGAGCGTGGGCGAAGTGGTGGGCGAAACCAGCGCCGCGTTCACCCTCTCGGACCTGTCCCGGGTCTGGGCCACCTTCGGCGTTTTTCCCAAGGACCTGGACAAGGTCCGGGTCGGCCAGCCGGTGCAGGTCAGCTCCAGTGAGCTGGGGACCCAGGTCCAGGGCCAGGTGGCCTACGTCGGCAGCCTGCTGGGGGAACAGACCCGCACCGCCACGGTGCGGGTGACCCTGGCCAATCCCAATGACGCCTGGCGCCCGGGGCTGTTCGTCTCGGTACAGGTGGCCACCGAAGCCTTCGACGCACCGGTCAGCGTGCCGCAGACGGCGATCCAGACCGTGGAAGACCGGCCTTCGGTGTTCGTCCGCGTGGCCGAGGGGTTCCAGGCCACGCCTGTGGTCACAGGGGCCAGCCAGGACGGTTTTGTCGAGATCCGCGAGGGCCTCGAAGCCGGGGCCCAGGTAGCCGCCCGCGGCAGCTTTACCCTCAAGTCCGAACTGGGCAAGGGCGCGGCCGACCACGGCCATTGATCGGCCTCATCAGAGAGTGACTTCCCATGTTTGAACGCATCATTCAATTCGCCATCGAGCAGCGCATCATCGTCCTGCTGGCGGTGCTGCTGATGGCCGGCGTCGGCATCGCCAGCTACCAGAAGCTGCCGATCGACGCGGTGCCGGACATTACCAACGTCCAGGTGCAGATCAACTCCGCGGCGCCGGGGTTCTCGCCCCTGGAAACCGAACAGCGCATCACCTTTCCCATCGAGACGGCCATGGCCGGCCTGCCGGGGTTGCAGCAGAGCCGGTCGCTGTCGCGCTCGGGGTTGTCCCAGGTAACCGTGATCTTCAAGGACGGCACCGACCTGTTCTTCGCCCGCCAACTGGTCAACGAGCGCCTGCAAGTGGCTCGCGAGCAATTGCCCGATGGTGTGGAGGCAGTGATGGGGCCGATTTCCACCGGGCTCGGGGAGATCTTCCTGTGGACCGTGGAGGCCGAGGAGGGCGCCCGCAAGGAGGATGGCACGCCCTACACTCCCACCGACCTGCGGGTGATCCAGGACTGGATCATCAAGCCGCAACTGCGCAACGTGCAGGGCGTGGCCGAGATCAACACCATCGGCGGCTTTGCCAAGGAGTACCAGATTGCCCCGGACCCCAAGCGCCTGGCGGCCTACAAGCTGACCCTGAGCGACCTGGTGACGGCCCTGGAGCGCAACAACGCCAACGTCGGCGCCGGCTACATCGAGCGCAGCGGCGAGCAGTTGCTGATCCGCGCGCCGGGGCAACTGGCGTCCATCGAGGACATCGCCAACATCGTCATCAGCAGCAGCGATGGCACGCCGATCCGCGTGCGCAACGTGGCCGACGTGCAGATCGGCCGCGAGTTGCGCACCGGCGCGGCCACCGAGAATGGCCGGGAAGTGGTGCTGGGCACCGTGTTCATGCTGATCGGCGAGAACAGCCGTACCGTGTCCCAGGCGGTGGCGAAGAAACTTGAGGAGATCAACCGCTCGCTGCCCGAAGGCGTGGTGGCGGTCACGGTGTACGACCGCACCAACCTGGTAGAAAAGGCCATCGCCACGGTGAAGAAGAACCTCTTCGAGGGCGCGCTGCTGGTGATCGTGATTCTGTTCCTGTTCCTGGGCAATATCCGCGCGGCGCTGATCACCGCCCTGGTGATCCCGCTGTCCATGCTGTTCACCTTCACCGGCATGTTCAGCAACAAGGTCAGCGCCAACCTGATGAGTCTCGGTGCCCTGGATTTCGGCATCATCGTCGACGGCGCGGTGGTCATCGTCGAGAACGCCATCCGCCGCCTGGCCCATGCCCAGCACCACCACGGGCGCATGCTGACCCGCTCCGAACGCCTGCATGAAGTCTTTGCCGCGGCCAAGGAAGCCCGGCGCGCGCTGATCTTCGGCCAGTTGATCATCATGGTGGTGTACCTGCCGATCTTTGCCCTTACCGGGGTGGCCGGGAAAATGTTCCACCCCATGGCCTTCACTGTGGTCATGGCGTTGCTGGGGGCGATGATTCTCTCGGTGACCTTCGTTCCGGCAGCCATCGCGCTGTTCGTCACCGGCAAGGTCAAGGAAGAGGAAAACCTGCTGATGCGCAGCGCCAAGCGCGGCTACGCCCCGGTGCTGGACTGGGTGATGGCCCGGCGTGGCCTGACCTTCGCCCTGGCCGGCTTGATCCTCGCTGGCAGTGCGCTGCTGGCCAGCCGCATGGGCAGTGAATTCATCCCCAGCCTCAGCGAAGGCGACTTTGCCCAGCAGGCCCTGCGGGTGCCCGGCACCAGCCTCACTCAGTCGGTGGACATGCAGCAGCGCCTGGAGAAAACCCTGCTGGCGCAAGTGCCGGAGATCGAGCGGGTGTTCGCCCGCACCGGCACCGCGGAGATCGCCTCGGACCCGATGCCGCCGAATATTTCCGACAGCTACCTGATGCTCAAGCCCAAGGCCCAGTGGCCGGACCCGAACAAGTCGCGAGAGGCGCTGATCGCTGATATCCAGCGTGCCAGTGCCCTGGTGCCGGGCAGCGCCTACGAGCTGTCGCAGCCGATCCAGCTGCGCTTCAATGAGCTGATTTCCGGGGTGCGCAGCGATGTTGCGGTGAAGGTGTTTGGCGATGACATGGCGGTGCTGAACAAGACCGCTACGCAAATTGCCACGGCCTTGCAGAGCTTGCCTGGCGCCTCGGAAGTCAAGGTCGAGCAGACCTCGGGGCTGCCGGTGCTGACCATCAATATCGACCGCGACAAGGCCGCGCGTTTCGGCCTCAATGTGGGGGACGTGCAAGACACCATCGCCGTTGCGGTGGGCGGGCGCCAGGCCGGCACCCTGTACGAAGGCGACCGGCGCTTCGATATGGTGGTGCGCCTGTCCGATCAACTGCGCACCGATATCGACGGCCTGTCCCGGCTGCTGATTCCCATACCGGCGACGGCGGGCACGGCCAACGGGCAGATCGGCTTCATCGCCCTGTCGGAAGTGGCCAGCCTCGATCTGGTGCTGGGCCCCAATCAGGTCAGCCGCGAGAACGGCAAGCGCCTGGTGATCGTCAGCGCCAACGTGCGTGGGCGGGATATCGGCTCCTTCGTCGAGGAAGCCACGGCGTTGATCGGCGAGAAGGTCAAGGTCCCGGCGGGGTACTGGACCACCTGGGGCGGCCAGTTCGAGCAATTGCAGGAAGCGTCCCAGCGCCTGCAAGTGGTGGTGCCGGTGGCGCTGCTGCTGGTGTTCGGGTTGTTGTTCATGATGTTCAACAACCTCAAGGATGGCCTGCTGGTGTTCACCGGGATTCCCTTCGCCCTGACCGGCGGGATCATGGCCCTGTGGCTGCGGGACATACCGCTGTCGATCTCGGCGGGGGTGGGCTTCATTGCCTTGTCCGGGGTCGCCGTGCTCAACGGCCTGGTGATGATTGCCTTTATCCGTAACCTGCGAGAGGAAGGGCGCTCGTTGTCCCTGGCGATTCATGAAGGCGCCCTGACCCGACTGCGCCCGGTACTGATGACCGCCCTGGTGGCCTCCCTGGGCTTCATCCCCATGGCCCTGGCCACCGGCACCGGCGCCGAAGTGCAACGGCCCCTGGCCACGGTAGTGATTGGCGGCATCCTGTCCTCCACCATCCTCACCTTGCTGGTGCTGCCTGCCCTGTACCAATGGGCGCATCGCAGGGAAGAAGACTGATCGCTTGCCGCTTCTTGTAGCCGCTGCCGCAGGCTGCGAACGGCAGCGCAGGAGGCGTCGCTCTTGGGGGCGCTGAAGGTCCTGCGGACCTTTTCGCAGCCTCGCAGGCTCGGCAGCGGCTACATGGATCGTTGTGGTTAAAGCCAGGTGGCGTCCCACAGTGGGTAGTCGCCTACGCGCTCGACCAACCCTGCGCGAACCGGGTTGTAGATGATGTAACGCGCTATCACCTTGAGGTCTTCCTCTCGGCGTATGGCGCGTTCGTGATAACCCTTTTGCCACAGCCGACCGCGTCGGTTAAGGCATTGGTTGATGGTGCGCCCGCTACGGGATTTGAGCCTGCACAGGGCCTCTTCCAACGAGCATTTCTGCAGCTGGAACAGCCAGTGAATGTGATCAGGCATTACCACCCAGGCCAGTGAGTGGGTGAGGCCAGCTTCGTGCTGTTCCCTCAGTTGGTCGACCACCAGCCGCCCCAGGCGAAAGTCGCTGAACACCCGGCACCGTTGTTCGGTCACGGCGGTCACGCTGTAGATCCTGCCGATCTCCGAGCGCCGCCCCTTGAACAGGCGGTAACCATTGGATAGGACCTGCATGGCCTTGCTCTCCCTTCGCGTGATTGATCCATTTCAACCTAGCTCCGGCCTTGCCTGTTAACAGATGTATCCCATTAGCACATATGTCCCTGTAGCCGCTGCCGAGCCTGCGAGGCTGCGAAAAGGTCCGCAGGACCTTCAACGATCCTCAGAAGCAGCGCCCGCTTCGCGGTCGTTCGCAGCCTGCGGCAGCGGCTACAGGTGTCAGTCCTGCGGCAATTTTCGGGCAAAAAAAAGCGCCCCAAGGGGGCGCTAAAAATTCATCTCTTTCCAAAGGAGCATCAGAAAAAACGCTTCAAGAGATGAATGTGCTCGGTAGGCAATCGCTGTCAGATGTCTTCTTCGGCCGTGGTAGGCGCAGAAGCATCGCGAGGGGCTTTGCCGGTGCTGCCGGTGGCGGCTGTTTCCTGGTTGGCGTCGCCGTGGATCTGTTCCTGGCTGGCCAGGAAAGCTTCGCGGACCTGCTGTGGGCGTTCGCTGCCATCAGCGGCCCAGGTGGCGGAGCTGGTTGTGGCCAGTAGGCCGATCAATAACAGTTGGGTTGGGCGCATGAGCTTCTCCTGACACGTTGGGCGGCCGTGAAAAACACGGTGGCTGCCAGTGTGTCCGGGAGTATATGAAGGCCAACCTAACGAGAAGGTGAGGCCGATATTACAGTTCTGAAAGGCATGAGTCTGTGAAGAAGTTTTAACACCGGGCAGGCCTGGCGCCTGCCCGGAGCCGCTCTCTAGAGCAGGGCCAGGGGGTACTCGACGATCAGGCGAAACTCTTCCAGGTCGGATTCGAACTGGCTGGAACGGATGGTCGCCTGGCGGATGCGCAGGGACAGATCCTTGAGGCTGCCGCCCTGGAACACGTACTTGGCTTCGATATCCCGCTCCCAGCGGCGCTGGTCGGTCAGTGGGTCACCTGCCGCATCGCGGCGCATGTACACCGAGTTGGCGTGGCTGTAGTCGGCGCCGCTGCCGCGGGCGTAGCGGGTCATGAACGACAGGCCGGGAATGCCCAGGGGCTGCATGTCGAGGTCGTAGCGGACCATCCACGAGCGTTCCTTGGGCGAGTTGAAGTCGCTGTACTGGATCGAGTTGTCGAGGAAGATCGAGTCCGACTGGCGCAGGTAGTCGAAGTCGTCGTTGCCGTTGTTGCGCTGATGCGACAGGGCCAGGGTGTGGGCGCCGTAGGTGGCTCCGACCTTGGCGCTCCAGATGTTGTTGTCGAGCTCGCCCAGGAGCTTCTTGCCTTCATCGACGGCCTTGTAATAGTTGAAGCCGCTGAACAGGCTCAGTTGGTCGGACAGCGGGTAGTTGCCCGCGACGCCGAAGTAGTACTGGTCCCAGGCGTCCTTCAGGCGGCTGCTGTAGAGGCTGAAGTTGAGATTGGAGTTGAGCCGGTAGTCGCCGCCGAAGTAGCCGACCCAGGGCGAGTCCACCTTGCCGGCGTAGAAGGTGGCGAAGCCATCGCGCATGCCACTGCTGTCGGGCTGGCTCATGGCATGCAGGCGGCCGCCCTGCAGGTTGAGGCCGTCGATGCTGGTGTTCTCCAGGGTCACCCCGCGAAAGCTTTCCGGCAGCAGGCGGGAGTCGCCGTAGTGCACCACGGGGGTCTTGGGAAACACATCGCCGACTTTCACCACGGTATCCAGGGCCCGCATTTTCACCGCCCCCCCAGCCTTGCCGTAGCTGTCGGCGGGCCGGTTGTCGTGGTTCAGCGGCAGCATGCCGAAGGAGCCACCGCCGCCGCTGCGGCCGGTGCCAGAGTCGAGCTTGAGGCCGTACATGGCAAAGGCATCGAGGCCAAAGCCCACCGTGCCCTGGGTGAAGCCGGATTCGAACTGGCCGATCAGGCCCTGGGCCCAGGCTTCGGAATAGCCGTTGCCGGTGGGGCTGGACTGGCCCTTGCGGTCGTCGCGGTTGAAGTAGAAGTTGCGCAGCAGCAGGTCGAGGCGGCTGCCTTCGACAAAGCCTTCGGGCCGTTCCTCGGCGGCCACTGCCGCCATAGGGCTGATCCCCAGTACCGCAGCGAGCACGGACAGGGACAAGGGGGGGTTGATACGCATGGGGGTCGCTCCTGAGTGTTGGCAGCTATCAACTTTTATATCGCCAGAGGCGTTCTTATTGGGCTCGACCGGCAGGCGTCGCAACGCCTGCCCAGTCGCTGCCGATAGTTGCAAACGGCAGATAACGGCGGGGTGACCCGGTCATTACAATTGTGCAAGAAAGCCGTCCAGGGCCCGGGCCAAAACCCCAACGGGCCGGGGGTTATCCCGGGTAGGGCGGGCTGTCGGCAGCGCCCATTACAGATAAGTAATCTGCCCGCGATCATCCTGACAGGGTCGGTTGCTTATCCTCGCTGGCGTCAACTGGACGAGGAAGCTGTGATGAAAGCAATCAACCTGAGTCTCGCCGCGCTGCTGCTGAGCCTGGCTTCCCTGGCGCAGGCCGAAGGGGGAGGCGACCGTACGTTCGCCCGGGCCATGGTGGAAAACCAGAAGGCCATGGAGCGCTATGCAGCGAACCAGGGCAAGCCGGCGCCGGTGGTGCAGGCGTACCGCTACGGCATGAAGCTGGATGTCGCCAAGGTGGTCAACGTGACCCCGCCGATCAAGTCCTGCGAGGTGGTGCCTTCGCGCATGACGTATGAGGATTCCGCCGGCCAGCTCAAGACCATCGAGTACCAGGTCATGGGCCAGTGCCGCAACAACGGCAGTTGATGGGCCGCCGGCGCTGCTGTGCCGGGCCCGCAGGGGTGGGCCCGGCCAGCGTGGCTGTACTCAGTCGTTGCCGGAGCCGGGGTGCAGGGCGACGATCATGTCCACTTCCACCGAGGCATTCTTGGGCAATTGATAGACCCCCACCGAGGTCCGGGTGTGTACGCCGGCGTCGGCAAAGATCGAATAGAGGACTGCGGAGGCGCCGTCCGCCACTTCGCTCTGCTGGGTGAAGTCCGCCGCACTCTGTACATAGACGTTGATCCGCAGGATGCGCTTGATCCGCTGCAGGTCGCCGAGCATCTGCTCGAGGATCGCCAGGGCCCGCAGGGTGCAGATCTGCGCCCCGTGCCGGGCCTGCTCCAGGGAGGTTTCGGCACCGACCCGGCCAACCACCATCACGGTATTGTCGATACGCGGGATCTGCCCGCTGACATACACCTCATCGCCATTGCGCACCGCCGGCACGTAATTGCCGCCAATGCGCATCTCGCCTTCGAAACTGTGTCCGACCTGTGCTGCGGCCTGCTGGAAAAGTGCCTTGCGTGATGCATCCATAGTCCAACTCCGTCGATCGCCCTGGAATTTCCCGTCACCGACTATACGCGCTCCTTGGTTGCGCGAAATCCCCGGCTGCAGGCCCGAATTCCGCGGCCTTGCTGGCTGCGGAATTATTTTTGTCAGACAAGCCTCAATGGCTATTAAGAAAAATCTTTCAGGGCCGATGTTAGGCCCAAAGCAGTCCACTTTTTCAGCCCCCCCCCGGTACATCCTCATGTTCAATAAACGCTTGAAGCAGGAGTTGTCGACTCTACGCGAAGAACTTTCGAGCCTTCAGCAAGTGAAGGAGAGCCTTGAAAGCGAGATGCTCGTCATCAACCTGAGCGCCGATGGACGGATTCAGTCGGTCAATCACAATTTCGCCCAGGAAATGCTCTACAAGACTGGCGATCTGGTGGGCCGGGCCCTGGAGGACATCGTCCCGGAACACGTCAAGCATGATGAGTTTCACCTGCGGTTCAAGGCGACCCTGACCCGGGGCGAACACTTTGCCGGGGCGGTGCGGCTGCTGCGCGGCAATGGCCAGGAAGCCTGGCTGCGTTCCATCTCCCAGCCGGTTCGCGACTCCGAGGGGCGGATCAAGTATTTCGCGATCTTCTCCAGCGACCTGACCCGCACCATCGAGGCCTCTCGGGAGCACGAGAACCTGATTGGCGCCCTGATGCGTTCCACCGCGCTGATCGAGTTCGACCTCAACGGCAACGTGCTGACGGCCAATGACCGCTTCCTTTCCAGCATGGGCTACAGCCTGGCGCAGATTCAGGGCAAGCATCACCGCATCTTCTGCGAGCCGGAGGAGTACAACAGCCAGGCCTACCAGGCCTTCTGGAAACGCCTGAACGCCGGGGAGTTCATCGCCGAGCGCTTCAAGCGCATCGACGCTCATGGCCGGGTGGTCTGGCTGGAGGCTTCCTACAACCCGGTCATGGACGCCAACAACAAACTCTACAAAGTGGTGAAGTTCGCCACCGTGATCACCGACCAGGTAAACCAGGAACTGGCCGTGGCCGAGGCGGCGAGCATTGCCTACAACACCTCGCTGCAGACCGACAACAGCGCCCAGCGCGGCACCACGGTGGTTACCGAGGCGGTGAACGTGATGCGCGATCTGGCCAAGCACATGCAGGAGGCCGGCGAAGGCATTGGCGCCCTCAACGAGCAATCCCTGGTGATCGGCAGCATCGTCAAGACCATCAGCGGGATTGCCGAACAGACCAACCTGCTGGCACTCAACGCGGCCATCGAGGCGGCCCGGGCCGGTGAGCAGGGACGTGGTTTCGCGGTGGTGGCCGATGAAGTCCGGCAACTGGCCTCGCGCACCAGCAAGGCCACCGAGGAAATCGTCGGCGTGGTGCGCCAGAACCAGGATATGGCCCGCGAAGCCGTGGAACTGATGGCCGAAGGCAAGCTGCAGGCCGAGCAGGGGCTGGCCCTGGCGGCGGAAGCCGGCACCGTGATCGTCGAGATCCAGGACGGCGCGCAGAAGGTGGTCAGCGCGGTCGGCCAGTTCGCCAACCAACTGTCCTCCTGATTGCTCCCCAGCACAGTGCTCCCGCCACGGGGCACTGTGGATTTCAGGGCGGCATCGGCCAGCCCCGGCGCACTTGGCGCCATTCATTTCCCACGCTGAGACACTCGGGCCTGACCGATAGGGCCCCGGGCGACGGCTGCGCCCAAGAAAAACCAAGAAATTTCCTAGAGGCTTGTAGGAAGTGTCTGGAAAGCGCTGCGGGGCTTGGAGAAAGCCCCAACTGCGCCGATGGCTAGGGGTTGTTGTATCCACTCCTAGTCTTTCGGTGTATCCATGTTCAACAAACGTTTGAAGCAGCAACTTGCCACCCTGAGCGACGAGCTGAACGCTCTGCAGCAATTCAAGGCCTGCCTGGAAAGCCAGGTGCTCAATCTCGAACTCGATGGCGAGGGGGCCATCCGCCGGGCCAACCAGAACTTCATCCAGGCCCTGGAACTCGATGGCCAGCCACTGGCCGGCGTGGCCCTGGAGAGCATCATCTCGCGCCACCCGCAGGCTGTGCCGTTGTATCGCGAATTCAAGGCGGCCCTGGGGCGCAACGAAAGCTACACCGGCCAATTGCGCCTGCAACGCGGAGGCGGCCGCGAGGCCTGGCTGCAGGTCTGCGTGCAGCCGATCCGCGATGGCGCCGGGCGGCTCGATCATTACAACCTGATCTGCACCGACCAGAGCGCTTCGGTGGAAAGTGCCTGCGAGCATGAAAACCTGATGGCGGCGCTGCTGCGCTCCTCTGCGGTGATCGAGTTCGACCTGCAAGGCCGGGTGCTGACGGCCAACTCGCGGTTTCTCGCCTGCATGGGCTACCGGCTGGATGAGGTCCAGGGCCAGAACCACCGCCTGTTCTGTGAACCGCAGGAATACGAAGGGCCCGGCTACCAGGAGTTCTGGGCACGGTTGAACGCCGGCGAATACATCGCCCAGCGGTTCAAGCGCATCGACAGCCAGGGCCGGGTGGTGTGGCTCGACGCTTCCTACAACCCGGTGCTGGACGCCAGTGGCCAGCTCTACAAGGTGGTGAAGTTCGCCATCCTGATCACCGATCAGGTGAACCAGGAGCAACGGGTGGCCGAGGCGGCGGACATCGCCTACAGCATCTCCCGACAGACCGACACTAGCGCCCAGCGTGGCTCGGCGGTGGTCACCGAGACCCTGGACGTGATGCGTGACCTGGCTACCTGCATGCAGCAGGCCGGGGACGGCATCGAAGCCCTGAACGAGCAGTCCCTGGTGATAGCGAGCATCGTCAAGACCATCAGCGGGATTGCCGAACAGACCAACCTGCTGGCCCTCAATGCGGCCATCGAAGCGGCCCGGGCCGGTGAACAGGGGCGGGGTTTTGCGGTGGTCGCCGATGAGGTCCGGCAACTGGCCTCGCGCACCAGCAATGCCACCGACGAGATCGTCGGCGTGGTGCGCCAGAACCAGGACATGGCCCGCTCGGCGGTGGAGCTGATGGCCGAGGGCCGGCAGCAGGCGGAACAGGGCCTGACCCTGGCAGCGGAGGCCGGCACGGTCATCGTCGAGATTCAGGACGGTGCGCAGAAAGTGGTCAGCGCGGTCGGCCAGTTCGCCAACCAGCTGTCGGCCTGAGGGCGTGGGCGTGCGCCTTGGGGGCGCACGCCCGGGTTGCTAGCGTGGCGCAGGCCCATGGCACTCGTAGTGCAAGCGGTCGAACCACTCGCCGTGCAACAGGAAGCTGCGCCGCGAATGGCCGTAGCAAGAGAAGCCGCAGGCTTCCAGCACCCGCACCGAACCGGTGTTCTGCGGCCGCGCATTGGCTTCGATGCGGCTCAGTTGCAGTTCGCCGAAGGCGCGCAGCAGCACCTGCTGCACCGCAGTGCGGGCAATGCCGCGGCCGTTGAAGCGGGCGCCGACCCGGTAGCCCAGTTCCGCGCAATTGAAGTAGGGGCGCTGCACCCGGTGCAGGTTGACGCGCCCCACCAGCACTGCGTTGTCGCGGATCAGGAACTGATAGCCGCGGTCTGCCTCGGCATCCTCGCACGCCTGGTTTATGGCTTCGGCGACCCCTTCGCGGGAGTAGTAGGTGGCAGGCCGGGCGTTGATCGAGGCTTCGAAGAACGCTCGGTTTTCCCCTTCGAAGGCCAGCAGGTCATCCAGGTCGTCGAGGTGGGGAGCGCTGATGTGCAGGTGGGTCATGGTGCCAGTGCCTCAATCCGTGAAGGCGCTTTCTTCTCACGATCCGCGGGTGTTCAGCAAGCCTCCAGGTGCGGTTTGATCAGCTCGGCGAACCATTCGATGAACACGTTGAGGCGGCGCGAGCGATGGCGCCGGTCGGGGTATAGCGCGCAGATATCCATGGGCGCCACCGGCAGTTCACGGAGCACCTGCACCAGCTCGCCACGGTCCAGCAGGTGCTGCACGTCGAAGCGTGGCACCTGGATCAGCCCCAGCCCCTGACGGCAGCAGGCGATGTAGTTTTCGACGTTGTTGACGATCACCCGGCTGGGCAGCCCCAGCAGGTGCTCGCGACCTTCCAGCAGGTATTCCCAGGGCTGCTCGCGGCCGGTGTCCGGGGAGGCATAACCGACCATCCACTGGCCGTTCTGCAGGTCCTGGGGGGTGTGGGGCTCGCCCTGTTCGGCCAGGTAGGCGGGGCTGGCGCAGTTGATCAGCGCCAGTTGCCCCAGGGGGCGGGCGACCAGGCTGCTGTCGGCCAGGCTGCCGACGCGGATCGCGCAGTCGATGCCTTCCTGGACCAGGTCGATGCTGCGATCGCTGGCGCCCAGGGCCAGTTGCAGGCCGGGGTATTGCGCCAGCCATCGGGGCAGGGCGGGGACGATCAGGCGCCGGGCGATGCGGCTGGGCACATCGATGTTCAAGCGCCCGCTGACGTCTATCTGGCGGTGGTGGAACAACTGGTTGAGTTCGGCGGCGTCTGCCAGCAGGCGCCGCGCCCGTTCCAGCAGAATGGCGCCGTCGGCGGTCAACTGCACGTGACGGGTGGTGCGGTGCAGCAGTCGGGTGCCGAGGCCGGTTTCCAGTTGCTGCACGGCGGAAGAGACGGTGGCCCGTGGCAGTTCCAGGGCATGGGCAGCCTTGATGAAGCTACCCATGTCGGCCACCTGGATGAACACGCGGTATTGCTCAAGCTTATCCATCGTTTGAACGATCCTGGTTCGGGGGCGCCTGACGGCAGTGGATCGCAGCATCGGCCGAGGCGATCGATGCTGCGGCTCGGCAGGCCAATTTACCCCTTGGGCGCCAGGATTACTTGGTGGTGTAGCCGCCGTTGATCAGTAAGGTCTGGCCAGTGATCCACCAGCCTTCGGTGACCAGGTGGCGAATGAAGGGCACCACGTCCTCGATATCGGTGAGCCCGGTCTTGCTCGAAGGCGACAGGGCTGCGGCGCTCTTGTGGTACGCCACGGCGTCGGCGCCTTCGGCCGGGTAGAAGAATGGGGTATCCATGGGCCCGGGGCCGACGGCAGTCACTGAAATGCCGCGGGCACCGAACTCCTTGGCCGCGGCCCGGGTGAAGTGTTCCACCGGCGCCTTGGAGCCGCCATAGGAGGCATAGAACGGAGTGAAGGCCCCCAGCAGCGAAGTCACCAAGGTCACCAGCTTGCCGTTGTCCTCCAGGTGCTTGCCGGCTTCCTTGATAAAGAAGAAGGCGCTCTTGGCGTTGACCGCGAACATCTGGTCGTACTCGTCCTCGCTGATTTCAATGATGGGTTTCTTCAGCACCTTGCCCACGGTGTTGATGGCGATGTCGATCTTGCCGAAGCGCGCCTTGGCCTCGTTGAACAGCTGCTCCACGGCACTGGCGCGGGTGAGGTCGGCCTGCCACGCCTGGGCCTCCACACCCAGGGCCTTGAGTGCCGCCACCGTGGCCTCGGCGTCGGCCCGGCTGGCGTTGCTGTTGTAGTGCACGGCCACCGCCCGGGCACCGTGGCTGGCCAGGTCGCGGGCAATCAGGCCGCCGAGGTTCTTCACGCCACCGGCGATCAGCACGACTTTGTTGTTCAGGGAGTGATCGGTCATGGCGCGGGTCCTTCAACAATTGGGGTGAAGGCTGAGTCTAGTGTCTGCACCGCTGTTGATAAGCCGTCGGCGGCTGGACGGATTATCCAGAAAATCCGGCCAATGACCTTGCCTGCCGACGGCCGCGATGGGGCTACAATCGCAGTTTTTTTCAGGAGCCAGTCATGTCCGATCTTCGTCGCCCGGTACCGCTGGACAAGGCGTACCGCTTGCTCAACCACGGCCCAACGGTGCTGGTCAGCGCAGCCCATGGCGGGCAGCGCAACATCATGGCCGCGGCCTGGGCCATGCCCCTGGATTTCGAGCCGCCGAAAGTCGCCGTGGTGCTCGACAAGTCCACCTGGACCCGACAACTGCTGGAGGCCTCGGGCACCTTCGTGCTCAATGTGCCTTGCGTGGCCCAGGTGGATATCGTGCAGAGCCTGGGCAACAGCTCCGGGCTGGAGCTGAGCCAGGGCGGTAGCGACAAGTTCGCCGCCTACGGTCTGCAGGCCTTTGCCGGCGAGCAACTGGCGGCGCCGCTGCTGGAAGGTTGCGTGGCCTGGCTGGAATGCCGGCTGCTGCCCGAGCCCCACAACCACCAGCAGTACGACCTGTTCCTTGGCGAAGTGATTGCCGCCCAGGCCGATGCCCGGGTGTTCAGCGAAGGGCGCTGGCACTTCGACGGGCACGACCGGCTGCGTACCCTGCACCATGTTGCGGGCGGGCATTTCCTGACCATCGGTGACGCCGTTGACGGTCGGCAACTGCCCCTGGTCGGCGAGCCCTGAGTCAGGGAATCAGCCGGTAATCACGCAGCCGCTGCAACTGTTCGAGCACGCTCTGGTGGCTGTCGATGCAACCGGTAAAGCCGGCCTGGCGGATCTTGATGGTGCTTTGCACCATGTCGTAGCCGGTATTGAGCCAGCCATCGACGAAGGGCCAGGCGGCGATCTGCTCCCAGGGCGTGGGGCGCAGTTGCTGCTCCTGGACAATGCGCGCCCACAGCGGCGCCTTGTCGGCCATCTGCACCCCCAGGTTCATCGGTTGCGGCGCGGCGCTGGCAAGGCCGAAGAACCCGGCGATCTGTGGCCACAGGTGCTGCCAGCGAAAGTGATCGCCATTGGTCACGTTGAAGACCTGCTGCTGTGCATTCGGTGAAGTCAGGGCCCAGAGCACGGCCTGGGCCAGCACCCGGGAATCGGTGGCCTGGTGCAGCGCCGACCAGGCCTGCAGGCTGCCGGGAAAACGCAGTGGCAGGTTCAGTGCCTGGCTGATGGCGGCGAAGCTGGCGATGCCGGTGAGGATGTTCATCGGTGAGTTGAGGCTGGGGCCCATGACCCCGTCCGGACGCAATACCGTCCAGGCAAAACCCTCGCGTTCGGCTTCATGCCACAACAGGTCTTCCTGATCGTTGTAGAAGATCGGCCCCATGAAGCGCGGGTCGCTTTCCTTGGCTGGCGTCTTATAGGGCCCCAGGTGTTCACCGTAGGATTTGCCGCCACCGATCAGCACCACCTGGCGCAACCTGGCTCCGGCCTGGCGCAGGGCCTTGAGGCTGTGCTCCAGCATCGCCAGGTTCGGCGCCACTGTGGCGGCCATGCTTTCCCGCTCGCTGTAGGCGCAGAACACCAGGTCGGTGACGCTGCCCAGTCCGGTAAAGGCGCGGGTGGTGCCGGCGGCATCCAGCAGGTCGGCGCTGATGTGCGCCGGTGCCGGGCTGCCGTCCAGCAGGCTGGTCGGTGGGCGGCGACGGGCGGCGGTGGTCAGTTGCCAGCCCGGGGTACGGTGCATCAGCTCGACCACTGCGGTGCCGACCACGCCATAGCCGCCGATCACCAGCAAGTGACGGTCCGGGGAAGTTGAAACGCTCATCTTGGATACCTCGAATAAAGGGATCGCCAGCATAGAGTCGGGTCTTTGAGTGAAATAGACTGCCGGCCGGAACAGCATCTGTGAGTTGAATTCATATGGCGGGCAGCGAGATCAACCGGTTTGCCGAGATGGAAACCTTTGTCGCGGTGGTGGAGTGTGGCGGCTTGTCGGCCGCTGCGCGGTTGAGGCAGGTGACGCCTTCCTCGGTGAGCAAGCTGCTGGCGCGGCTTGAAGCACGCCTGGGCGTACGCTTGCTCAACCGCTCCACTCGCCAGTTGCAACTGACCGCGGAAGGCCGCGGCTTCTATGAAAACAGCGTGCGCCTGCTGGCAGACCTGCGAGAAGTGGAGGGTGAGGCCAGCAGCGCCCGGGCTCCGGTGGGCCGGGTGCGGGTCAACACCAGCGCCTCCTTTGGCCTGCATGTGCTGGCGCCCCTGGTGGCGGAGTTTCTCCAGCTGTATCCGCAGGTGTCCCTGGACCTGGTGCACAGCGATGCCCTGGTAGACCTCTTGGGAGAACAGACCGATGTGGCGATCCGCACCGGGCCGCTGGCGGATTCGCAATTGATTGCCCGCAAGCTCGGGGAAACCCGCGGCGTTGTCGTTGGCTCCCCGGCCTACCTGGCTCGCTGTGGCGTACCGCAGACCCCGGAGGATCTGGCCGCGCACCACCTGCTCGGTTTCGACTACGCGCGGGCCGTGCCGGGCTGGCGCCTGGGCGCGGCGGGCGAGAGCCAACAGCTGCAGCCCAATGGCCGGGTGCAGGCCAGCGACGGCGAAGCCTTGCGCCATCTGGCGCTACACGGTGCCGGGCTGGCGCAACTGGCGGCTTTCACCATCGCCGATGACCTGGACAGCGGCAGGCTGGTACCGGTACTGGAAGCCTTCAACCAGGCGCCGCTGGAAAGTTTTTATGCGCTGTATGTCGGCCAGGGCGGCCACGTGCCGTCGCGGGTGCGGGTGTTCATCGACTTCCTGGCACAGCGGGTGCGCTTGTAGCCGCCACTGGTCAGGCGTGGCGACGGATGCTTGAATCAACCCCCTGGCGACTTTTCCAAGGACAGAACATGCATGCAGTTTTCCAACGACTGGTGAGCCTGCTGGACAGCCACCAGGCGCGCTATCGGGTGATTTTTCACCCGGCCGAAGGGCAGTCGGCGCGGGTTGCCGAGATCCGCGGCACCGAACCTGGGCAGGGGGCCAAGGCCATGCTCTGCAGCCTCAAGGGCACAGACGAGGTGTATGGGCTGGTGATTCTCAGCGGCGACCAGAAGCTGGACATGAAAAAGGTCGGCGCGGCCCTGGGGGGCAAGAAGGCGCAACTGGTATCGCCGGAGCTGGCCAGGGAGCTGACTGGTTGCGTGATCGGCGCCATTGCTCCGCTGAGTTTCGATCCGCGCATCCGGCTGATCGTCGACCCGCAACTGACCTCCCGCTATAGCGAGATCGCCTTCAACGCCGGGCGCCTGGATGCCTCCATGGTGCTCGATACCCAGGACTACCTGAGGGTCGCCCAGCCGCTGCTGCTGAGCGTGACCCGGGACCTGGAGAGCGACAGCGCCCAGCCCGGTTGAAGGCGGCTACCAGCTCAACCGAACCAGGGCCTCGGCAAAGGCGGTGAGCTTCGGCGAGCACTGGCGCGAGGGCGGATACACCAGCGACAGCTCGCGGCTGCGCCCGGCATGTTCCTGCAGCACCGGCACCAGCCGGCCGGTGTCCAGGGCTTCGCGTACCGCGAACTCCATCAGTTGGGCAATGCCGAAGCCGCCGAGCACCGCGTCCACCAGGGCATCGCCGATATCGAAGATCAGCCGGCCCTGGACGGCCAGGTCCAGGGGCTTGCCCTGGTCCATGAACTGCCAGTCCACCAGCCGGCCGCTGCGCAGGTTACGCACGGCCAGGCAGTTGTGCTGCTGCAGGTCGGCCAAGTGCCGAGGCGTGCCATGGCGCTCCAGGTAGCCTGGCGCCGCCACCGTGACCCAGCGCAGGGGCGCCAGGGGCCGGGCAATGAGGCGCTGGTCCTGGATCACCCCGGTGCGCACCACCGCGTCGAAACCTTCATCGATGATGTCCACCACCCGGTCGGTCATCACTGCTTCGATGCTCAGCCCCGGGTGCTGGGCCGTCAGCTCGCCGATCACCGGCATCACCACCTTGCGCCCGAACAGTGACGGGGTACTGATCTTCAACATTCCACTGGGGGATTCGCGTCGGTCCAGCAGCAGGTGTTCGGCATGGGCCAGTTCCGCCAGCAGGGGCGTGGCGCGCTCGACCAGCACCTGGCCGTCCGGGGTCAGGCTGACACTGCGGGTGTTGCGTTGCAGCAGGCGTACACCGAGCTGCTGTTCCAGGCGGGAAATGGCTCGGGACAGGCCGGACTGGGTCAGCCCCAGGTCACCGGCGGCACGGGTGAAACTGCGGGTTTCGGCAACCCGGACCAGCAGGCGAAGGGCGTTCAGATCCATGATTAAAGTCATTACTGAAAGAGAGAATGGCTTGTTTATCATTTAAACGGCATCGATGACACTGGCCGCCGGTTATTTCCACACAAGGATCTTCGCGATGTCCGCGACCCCGTTAGCCAAGCCGTCGGGCTGGATGCTGTTACTGCTGGCCACCGCGCAATTGATCATCGCCCTGGACGCCACCATCGTGTTTGTCGCCCTGCCGGAAATCGGCAGCCACCTGGGCTTCTCCGCCCAGCAGTTGCAATGGGTGGTCAGTGCCTACAGCGTGGCTTTCGGTGGTTTCCTGCTGCTGGGCGGACGGGCGGCGGACCTCCTGGGCAAGCGGCGTTTCTACATCGTCGGCCAGTCTTTGTACGCCCTGGCCTCGCTGGCCGGCGGCCTGGGCGGCAGCGCGCTGCTGCTGGTGCTGGCCCGGGCGGTGCAGGGTGTGGGCGGGGCGATGCTGTTCCCCGCGACCCTGGCCCTGATCAACACCTGGTACGCCGAGGGGCCGGCGCGCAACCGGGCCTTTGCGGTGTGGAGCGCGGCCTCGGCGGCGGGGCTGGCCCTGGGGGCGCTGCTGGGCGGGGTGCTGACCCAGTACTGGGGCTGGGAGGCGGTGTTCCTGGTCAACGTGCCCCTGGCTGGGGCCTGTGCGTTGCTGGCCCGGCACTGGATACCCGCCGACCCTGCGCGCCAGCGCGGCCGTCAGTTCGACTTGCGCGGCGCGCTGACCGTGACCCTGGGTGGCACCCTGCTGGTGTTTTCCATCGTCCAGGGCCCGGAGTGGGGCTGGAGTGCCCCGGCGACCCTGGGCTGCCTGGCGTTGTCCCTGGCCCTGCTCGGGCTGTTCGTGCGCCTTGAACAGCGTAGCGCCGACCCGCTGATGCCCCTGCGCCTGCTGGGTTATCCACAACTGCGCATGGCCATGGTGATTACCGCGCTGTTCATGAGCAGCTTCGGCGTGCAGTACTACTTCCTCAGCCTGTATTTCCAGCAGGTCTATCAGTTCAGTGTGTTGCAGAGCGGACTGGCGTTCCTGCCCTCGACCCTGCTGTGCACGGCCGGGATCTGGGTCGCGGAGCGGGCCCTGCTGCGCGTAGGCTTGCGGGCGACCCTGGTCAGCGGCTTGCTGCTCGGGGCGCTGGGCATCGGCCTGATGTACCTGGCCCTGCCGGGCAGTAGCGGCTTTGTCGGCCTGCTGCCGGGGATCGTGATCATGAGCATCGGCCAGGGCATGACCTGGACCTCGATGTGGGTCTCGGCCGGGCAGGGTATCGCGGCGTCCGAGCAAGGGGTTGCTGCGGGCGTGGCTTCCACCAGCCAGCAGATCGGCGGCGCCCTGGGGCTGGCGCTGCTGGTGTCCCTGGCCAACACCTTGAGCGCCGGCGGCAATCAGGCCTATGGCATCGAGATGGCTACCGCCGCCAGTGCCCTGCTGGCGCTGTTCGGGGCCTTGCTGGCGCTGCGCCTGCCCCGGGCTGGAGTGGCCTTGCCGGCCTGTTCCGTGGCCCAGGGCTGAAGGCGTCAGCCATGGGCCTGTGGCAGGTGGCGGCGCACCGCCCACAGCACCCCGGCCAGGAGCAACAGGGCGGCGCTGCTTTGCAGCAGGCTGGGCAGGTGCTGCAGGCAGATGAAGCCATAGAGCAGGGCGAACAGGGTCTCGAACACGATCAATTGGCCGCTCAGGGTCAGCGGCAGGCGCCGGGTCGAGGCATTCCACATGCGATTGCCGAACCAGGAGCCGAGCACCGCGCTGGACAGGCTCAGGCCCCAGAACAGCATCCAGCGCTGCTCGCTGGCCTCGGCCCGGGTGCCGGGCAATGAGAACCCGTCCGCCAGCAGCCAGACCAGGGCGCTCATCAGCCCAGTGGTAATGCCCCACAGGGTCGACCACTGGCTGCTGTTGAAACGGCTGCCTTTGAGGTAGCGGGCGTTGTCGGTGGCAAACCAGGTCCAGCACAGCAAGGCGCCGAAGGCGCAGAGCAGGCCCAGGGCGCGCTGGCCCAGTTCCACCGAATCGCTGTGGGCGGTGAGCAGGGTGTCGAGGTTGATGCAGCAGATGCCGGCGAACACCAGCAACAACGGCCAGCGCAGCCGGCGCAGGGGCACGGCATCGGCATCGCCGCGGCCGGCCAGGGTGATGGTCAGCGGCAGCAAGCCGACGATCAGTGCGGTGCTGGCTACGCCGGCCCACTGGATGGCGCTGGCCAGGAGCATGAAATAGATCAGGTTGCCGGTCAGCGCCAGCTTCACCAACAGTACGGCATCGCCCCAGGTCAGGCGTTGCAGCAGCTCCCGGGCCTGAGGCGCAGCCAGGAGCAGGGAGAATGCACCGTAGAGGCTGAAGCGCGCGCAGCTGAGCAGCAACGGGCTGAACTCAGGCAGCAGGCTGGGCACCACAATCGCCAGGCCCCAGACCGCACCGGCCAGGGCGGCATAAGCAACTCCACGTTTCATGCAAACACTCGTACCTAGTCATCAAGCTGCGCAGGCTAGTCATTGCTGACCGGATGGACAAAGGATATATAGGCACCTACCTATTCTCCTGGGGAATGCCTTGTGAGCCGCTTCGCCCGTCATCTGCCGCCGCTGGAAACCCTGGTCACCTTCGAGGCGGTGGGCCGCAACGCCAGCTTCACCCGCGCGGCCACCGAGCTGTGCCTGACCCAGAGCGCGGTGAGCAAGCAGATCCGTGCCCTGGAGCTGTCGCTCAAGACCGAACTGTTCGAGCGCCAGGCCCGGGGGGTGAAGCTCACCGCCAGCGGCGCCTCGCTGTTCGTCGAGGTCAGCACCCAGCTCGAAGCCCTGCTGCGCAGCGTCAGCCGTCTGCGGGCCGGGCGCGACGCCAATACCATCACCGTGCAATGCACCCACGCGGTGGCGCAGTTCTGGCTGTTCCCGCGCCTGCTGGCATTCAACAAGCAGCACCCGGACATCACCGTGAGCATCCATGCCAACAACGACATGGACGAGTCCAGCGTGGCCGAGCATGACTTCGGCATTCTCTATGGTGCGGGGCACTGGTCGTCCCTGGCGGCGGTATCGCTGTTCGCCGAGATGGTCTACCCCATCGTCAGCCGGCGCCTGGAGCTGCCTGTGGTCAAGGAGCTGGCGCAACTGGCCGAACTGCCGTTGATCCAGCTGGACGCCTCGGAGTGGAACTGCATCGACTGGCGGGACTGGTTCCATCATTTCGGGCTGGACTACAGCGCGCCACCGGGGGCCCTGGGGTTCAACCAGCTGACCCTGATGTTCAGCGCGGTGCAGCAGGGCATGGGCGTGGGGCTGGGCTGGGATTTCATGGCCAGCCAGTTGGTGGCCCAGGGCGAGTTGCTGCGGGTTGGCGAGTGGGCGTTCCGCACCGGGCAGGCGGATTTTCTGGTGCATCCGCGGCACAAGCGCCTGTCCGCCAGCGGCCAGTTGTTTCGCGACTGGCTGGTGGCCCAGGCGGCTGAATGAGCGCCCGGGGCCCAATGGCCAGCCCCGGGCTATGGGTCAGAGGCTGGCGCGCGGCACGCTGAAGCGGAACTCGCTGCCCTTGCCCACTTCGCTGTGGGCTTCGATCTTGCCGCCGTGGGCGTGGATGATGCCCTGGGTGATGTACAGCCCCAGGCCGGTGCCGTTGGGGTTGCCTTCCTTCATGGTCCAGTAGCGGTCGAAAATGAATGGCAACTGGTCGGTGGGAATGCCCTCCCCGGAGTCGCGCACGCTGAACACGATCTGCTCGCCGTCGGACATCGCCACCACCCCGACCTTGCCCTGTTTGGGGGTGAACTTGATGGCGTTGCCCACCAGGTTCGACAGCACCTGGAACAGGCGCTCGGGGTCGGCGTTGATCCTGAGGTCCGGTTCGGCGTGGAAGCTGATGTCGATGGCCTTGTCCAGAGCCAGTGGCGCCAGCAATGAATAGGCCTCTTCGAACATCTGGCTGACGTCCAGCGGCTGTGGGGCGATGCTGTAGCGCCCGGCCTCGATCTTGGAGGTGTCCAGCAGGTCTTCCAGCAGGTTGTTCATGCGGCTGGCGGCCTGCTGCATGGTGTCGATGGCCGAGGAAATGCGCCGTGAGGTATGCGGGCCATCGGAACTGAAGGCCTTCTGCATCATGCCGCAGAGCATGGAGATCACGGTCATCGGGTTGCGCAGGTCGTGGGACACCACCGCCACCAGTTCGTCCCGGGCGCGCACGGCCTGTTGCTCGCGCAGCACCTGGCGCGCCAGGTCGTGCTCCAGGGCCGAGCGGCGCAGGTCATTGGCGGCGAAGCGGTCGCCGTGGCTCCACTTGGTGGAGATCCCGGCCATCTCCACTTTCCAGATCTCGAACGAGGTGCGCGGCCGCAGGCGCAGGCCGGCGTCGGAGTTTTCCAGGTCCAGGGGCTTTTGCGGGTTGCCGCTCCAGTTGATGTTTTCCTTCACTTCCGGGCGGAACCACAGCACGCCGTTATCCACAGGCTTGGGCAGGGTCATGGCCAGGACCCCGCTGGCCACCTGTTGATAACTCGCCGCCGGCGGGTAGACGCTGGCCAGGTGATGGCTGGCGAACACCGCCTGCCCGGTGCCTTGCAGCCAGCGGTGCAGGGCGCGGATTTCGTCCTGGGGCGGGCAGTTGCCGAAGCAGTGCAGTTGTTTGTCTTCGATGATTGCCACGCCACCGGCCTGGGTCAGGTCCAGCAGCAGTTGCGGCACCTGGGCCAGGCCGTCGAAGACGCTGTCGGGGGTGTCGCGCATGGCCTGGTCGAGGCTGGCCAGGGCGGTGACTTTCTCTTCCCGCTGGCGGCTGATATCCAGGGCTTCCATGGCGCTGATCTGCAACGACAGCACCTGGCCGATGGTCTGGCAGGCAATGCGCAGCTCGTGGGGCACCAGCAGCGGCTGGCGGTTGCCGCAACTGATCAGGCCCCAGAGCTGGTCGCCCTTGAGCAGGGAAATGCTCATGGAGGACAGCACGCCCATGTTCTTCATGTACTGGCAGTGGATCGGCGACACGCTGCGCAGGGTGGCGAAGCTCAGGTCCAGGGCCTGCTGAGTGTCCGGGCGCAGTGCCGGCAGCAGGGGCACCGGCTGGTAATCGGCGTTGGGGATGATCCGCAGCCAATTGCTGCGGTACAGCTCGCGGGCTTGCTGGGGAATGTCCGAGGCCGGGAAGAACAGGCCATTGAACACTTCCATGGTGGGGCGGGTGGCTTCGGCGATCACCTGGCCGTGTCCTTCCTCTTCGAAGCGGTAGATCAGCACCCGGTCGTAGCCGGTCATCGCCTGGATTTCGCTGACGCTGATGGCGTACAGCTCATTCAGGGTCTTGGCCGTCTGCAAGCGCCGCAGCAGGCGCCCCAGGTTCTCGGTCTGCTCTTTCAGGTGCTGGGGCTGCAGGTGTTCGAGCTGGATTTCCAGTTCCAGCATCAGCACTCCCTGGTGGCGATGCAGCAAGCCTTCGAAGCGCGCGCCATTGACGGCCAGGTGCAGCGGTGGCGCATCGGACAACCGCGGCAGTTGCAGCACCTCGCGGATGCGCTGGCCGTCGGTGTCTCCCAGCAGTTGCTCCAGGGGCTGGCCGAGGACCTGCGCGGCAGGCTGGCCCAGCAGGGCCTCGACGTTGGCGCTGATCTGCTGGATGCGCAGGTCCGGCTCCGACAGCGTCAGCAGCACGCCATGGGGCTGGATCGCACCGGGGGAGCGGATTGGCTCATCGGCGCAGTTGGCCAGCAGTTGTTCGAAGGCTTGGGCGTCTTGTGGGGTCATAGCAGCACCTCGCGGCTGTCGAGCCAGTGCTCGAAACAGGCAAATGTGGATTGCGCGGCGCGGACCACTTGTTGTCGTGCGCTCGCGTCCTCGGGCATGCGCCCCAGGTAGTCGAGAAAGTCTTTCCAGCGCCGCCCGGTGGCGGCGCCATACACGTCGAGGAAAGCCCCGCCGTTATCCCCGTGCAGGTCCAGGCGCTGGGCCATTTCCCGGCGCAGGATCTGCCCGCCCAGGGTCGCGCCCTCCAGTACATAGAGGGCGCCCAGGCACGCGCCGGGGCTGGCCAGTGCGGGCAGATGGTCGCAGCGGGGCAGGGCGTCGATGCGCTCCGGGGCCAGGCCCAGGGCCTGCAGGTCGCCGGCCAGGGCCGGGGTCTTGCGGCGCTGCTCCGGGTCGTAGCCGGCAGGGATCAGGCCGCTGTCATGCAGGGCCGCCTCCAGGGGCTGATAGAAGCCGAAATAGGCCTGGATCAGGCGCCGGTACCAGGCCGCATCGAGATGCTCGGAGAAGAACGGCAGGCGCTTTTCCAGGGCCACGTGCAAGGTCGCGGTGCCGGCGCGCAGGTCTTGAAGCAGGGTGGGGGCGGTGGTGTCTTGGTGCGGTTTGGGCATTCAGGGGTCAGGGGTCGCAACAGGTAATGGACGCGCCATGGGCGTCATCGAAAGCTGGGACCAGGCTGTAGTCCCTGCACTAGAGCCATCGCACAGAAAAATAAGAGCGTCACTCTACCTGTGCTTTTTGCACTGACGTACAGTTTTTGACGCACCATTGGTCGGCCAAGGGTAGTCGATCGATGACGTGTTGCTGTGTCTGACTGTGTTCAAGAGGCAGAAATTCCTTTTTCCGTCTCGCAGGTTCAGCGGTGAGGATCAGATCCAGACGTCGTTCTGGGCGGTGCGTTCGCCACCTTGATCGCCGGTGTTGAGCACGCCCTTGGGTTCGATCAGCAGCAGTTTGACCTCCTGCTCGGCCCAGGGTTTGTGCTCGACGCCCTTGGGCACCACGAACATCTCGCCACTGCCGATGGCCACCCGGCCGTCACGGAAGTCGATGTACAACTGGCCGTCGAGCACGATGAAGGTTTCATCGGTGTCGGCGTGGGAGTGCCAGACGAATTCGCCCTGCAACTTGGAGATCTTGAACTGGTAGTCGTTCATCTCGGCGATCACCTTGGGGGTCCAGTGTTCGCTGAACAGGCCGAGTTTGCTGGCGAAGTTGATGCTCTGGTAGGCGTCTTGCGGGGCAGGGTTTTGCATGGTGTGGTCCACCTCAGTGATGAATGAGCGCTGAGGGTAAACAGCCAGGGGCCAGGGCTTCTTGAACGATCGTGTGTGGCCTCAGCGGCCGAGCATCTTCAGCCAGCGCGCCGGTGGCAGGCCGTAGGTCTGGCGAAACTGCCGGGTCATGTGGCTCTGGTCGGTGAAGCCGGCGATCAGTGCGGCGTTGGCCAGGGTCTGGCCCTGCACCAGCAGCGCGCGGACCAGGTCCAGGCGGCGCATGCTCAGGTAGCGGTAGGGGCTGGTGCCGAACAGCAAACGAAAATCCCGGGACAGGCTCCAGCGGTCGCGCCCGCTGTGGGCCGCCAGTTCCTCCAGGGTCAGGGTGCGGTCCAGGGCACTGTGGATGTATTCCCGGGCCCGCTCGGCCGCCACATAGTCGAAACGTTGCCGTGATTGGGCGACCCCGGAGACGCTGTTCAGGGCATGGGCCAGGTCGAACAGGGCGTCTTCCTGTTCCAGCGGGTCCAGGGGGCTGTCGACCCCACGCAGCAGGGCCTCGGTGGCGGCAAACAGCCGCGGGTCGTTGGACAGGCCGCCAGTAATGAAGGGCAGCGGCTGGCCGCCGAGGATCTGCTGGATCAGCGCCGGCTCGACATACAGCATGCGGTAGTGAAAGCCGTCGTGGGTGCCGGCCTCGCCGTCGTGGGCTTCGTCGGGGTGCAGGACCATGGTGGCGCCGGGCAGGCTGTGGCGCCAGCCGCCGCGGTACTGGAAGCTCTGCACCCCGTGCAGGGTGCGGCCGATGGCGTAGGTGTCATGGCGGTGCATGTCATAGCCATGGCCGGCGAAATACGCCTCGATGCGCTCCAGGCCCCGGGCGGGCGGCGCGCGGTGAACCCAGTCGGTGACAGCTGCGGGTTTGGCCATGGAACGGTCCTGATGGATGAAACCAAGGGCCGTACGTTAACTCAGGGGCGCGCTGGCTGTCTTGCCCCTCGGTTCTACGCCGTAGCGGTTCTGCCGGAAGAAGGGCGGCTTGCAGGAGGGTTCCGGCGCTGCACGATGGCTTGCTGCCTGAGCCGGGTTGCGAGGCCAATCGGCGGTTGCCTGGGCAGGCGCGAGTGGAGTAGCGTCGTTCCCCCGGACCCTCTTCATGGCCATCTGTTCCCATGTACGCCTCACACCTGGTTTACCTCGCCCCGTTGTTGTCGCTGGCCCTGCTCTGGAGCGTGGCGGTGATCACCCCCGGGCCGAACTTTTTCACCACTGCACAACTGGCGGCGGGCTGTTCGCGGCGCCATGGCCTGTTCGCCGCCCTGGGGGTGGCCAGCGGCACCGTGCTCTGGGGGCTGGCGGGAGGCTTGGGCATCAAATCGCTGTTCAGCGCGGCGCCGGCGCTGTTCGTGTTGTTCAAGGTTGCCGGTGGCTGTTACCTGATCTACCTGGGGCTCAAGCAGTTCAAGCGCAAGCCGGCCCTGGAGACCCCGACCACCGATGGCGCGAGCCATGCTGCGCGCAGCCTGTTCTCGGCCTACCGGCTGGGCTTTCTCGGCAACATGACCAACCCCAAGTCGGCGCTGTTCGTGGCCACCATTTTTGCCACTTCGATGCCGGCCTCCCCGCCACCTCTGCTACTGGGGCTGGCGGTGCTGACCATGGCCGGTCTGTCGCTGTCCTGGTACTGCTGCGTGGCGCTGTTTTTCGCCAGCAGCCGGGTGGCCGGGTTCTATGCCCGGGCCCGGCGCTGGCTGGACCGCCTGGCCGGTGGTTGCTATGTGCTGTTCGGCGGGCATCTGCTGGCCAATCGCTGAACGGCCGGTGCCTTGCGCCGGCCAGTATCCGCCCCCAACAAGGACGACCCGTCCCCGTATCAGGAGACCGAACATGGCTGTTGTTTTTCGCCCGGTGGCAGAGGCGGACATTCCGCGGATCTGCAGTTTCGTGGGCAATCCCCAGGAGTTGTATTTCTTCTTTCCCGCCGCCACCTGGCCACTGACCCACGAGCAACTGCGCGACTCCATCGCCCAGCGCAGCGACTCGACGGTGATCGAGCGTGACGGGCAGGTAGTGGGCTTTGCCAACTTCTACCGCTGGGCTCGCGGCGGCACCTGTACCATCGGCAATGTCATCGTCGACCCAGAGGTGCGCGGCGCGGGCCTGGCGGCGCAATTGATCGGGCAGATGATCCACATCGCCCACAGCAAGCACCAGGCCTGCGAGGTGACGCTGTCGTGCTTCAACAGCAACGTGGCGGGGTTGCTGCTCTATCCGAAGCTGGGCTTTGTGCCGTTCGCCATCGAAGAGCGCAAGAACAAGGAGCAGGAGCGAGTGGCGCTGATCCATTTGCGCTACAGCCCCAGCTGAATTGAAGAACCGTCAGCAATCATTTTTTCAACGGGAAGCAGACATGAGCAAGTTGCGGGTCGGGATTATTTTTGGTGGCCGTTCGGCCGAACACGAAGTGTCGCTGCAGTCGGCGCGCAATATCGTCGATGCCCTGGATCGCACGCGTTTCGAGCCGGTGCTGATCGGCATCGACAAACAGGGGCACTGGCACCTCAACGACACCTCGAACTTCCTGATCAACCAGGAAAACCCGGCGCTGATCGCCCTCAACCAGTCCAATCGCGAATTGGCGGTGGTGCCGGGCAAGGCCAGCCAGCAACTGGTGGAAACCTCCAGCCAGGAACTGCTGGGGCATGTCGATGTGATCTTCCCCATCGTCCACGGCACCCTGGGCGAAGACGGTTGCCTGCAGGGCCTGCTGCGCATGGCCGACCTGCCCTTTGTCGGCTCCGACGTGCTGGGTTCGGCCGTGTGCATGGACAAGGACATCAGCAAGCGCCTGCTGCGCGACGCCGGGCTGGCGGTGACCCCGTTCATCACCCTGACCCGGGCCACCCGTGCTCGCTACGGTTTTGCCCGGGCCCGGGAAACACTCGGCCTGCCGCTGTTCGTCAAGCCGGCCAACCAGGGTTCATCGGTGGGGGTGAGCAAGGTCGACAACGAGGCCGAATACGAGGCTGCGGTGGAACTGGCCCTGGGCTTCGATCACAAGGTGCTGGTGGAGTCGGCCGTGCGTGGGCGGGAAATCGAATGCGCGGTGCTGGGCAACGACCAGCCCATTGCCAGTGGCTGCGGCGAGATCGTGGTCAGCAACGGTTTCTATTCCTACGACAGCAAGTACATCGACGGGGAGGCGGCCCAGGTGCTGGTGCCGGCGGACATCAGCATCGAGCACAGCGAGCGCATTCGGGCCCTGGCCGTCGAGGCATTCCAGGTGCTGGGCTGCTCCGGGCTGGCTCGGGTCGATGTGTTTCTCACCGATGAGGGGGAAGTGCTGATCAACGAAATCAACTCGCTGCCGGGCTTCACCCGGATCAGCATGTACCCCAAACTTTGGCAGGCCACCGGCATGAGCTACAGCGAGCTGGTGAGCCGCCTGATCGAGCTGGCGCTGGAGCGTCACGCTGAACGACAAGGGCTGAAAATCAACCGCTGAAGCGGATCATCGTGGTTAAGGAAGTGACGAATGAGTTCGGCAACAGATGCATCGGTTTATCTTTTTTCCTACGGCACCCTGCAAGACAAGGCGGTGCAGATCGCCAACTTTGGCCGTGAGTTGAGTGGCAGCGCGGATGCCATGCTTGGCTACGAACAGAGCTGGGTGGAAATCACCGACCCCGAGGTGCTGGCGGCCAGCGGCAAGACCCACCACCCGATCCTGCGCCCGGGGGCGGCGGACAGCGCGCCGATTCCCGGCACCGTGTTCTGCATCACCCCCGAGGAGCTGGCAGCGGCCGACAGCTATGAAGTCTCGGACTACAAGCGGGTCAGCGTGACCCTGACCTCGGGCATCCAGGCCTGGGTCTACGTCAGCGCCTGAGTCTTCGGCTCACTCCGGCGGCAGCATCACCCCGATGCACGCCAGGGCCAGCAGCACCGCCCCGAGCACGATGAACACATAGTTCAGCGGCGTGAAACGGGCGTTGCTGCGGCCTTCGGGATCTCCCGCAGCGGCATTCAAGCCGCGCTGGCCGAGCCAGGTGATCCACGCCAGTACCGGCAGCAGCGCCAGGCTGGCAATGTCGGTCACCGGGTAGCCGATGTTCTTGCGTGACAGCGCGTCCACCACGTTGTTGATGATCATCCCCACCACAAACAGGGTTGCCAGTTCACCGGGCCGCCAGACATGGCTGCGGCCGTCGCGCTTGAGCGTCGCATCGGCTTCGCGGTACAGCGCATGGGTGAAGAAGATCGCGAAGAAGGCCCGGGCCACCGGCCACAGCTCCTGGCCGCTGGCGTGCCTGAACTGATGCCAGTTCTTGTAGGCCCAGTACACCTGGTAGATACCGAAGGTGAGGATGTACAGGGTCAGGAACTTGGCCTTGGACACCACGTAGAACGGCTGTTGCGCCGCTTCGGGCGAGGGGGCGACCAGATCCGCCTGGGGCGGGGCATAGAGGTTGTCAGACACGGGCACTCCTTGGGTTGAGCCTGAGGGGGGAGGCAACGTTAGCTCAGGTTGCTGGCCAAGAACCAGCAGGGGCTCGGTGGCCAACCGGAACCGGGTTCAGGCCCGGGGTGGATCCGCCGGCCGAACGTAGTGAATATCCCATTCACTTTCACCCACCTGAACAAAACCCAGGCGTCGATAAAAACGATTCGAGTCACTGCCGCGCAACGCATCCAGGTGGATGGGTAGCTGCTCGTTGGCGGAGCGTTCCAAAAGCTGCTCCAGGGCCTTGGTGCCGAGGCCCCGCCCTTGGAATTGCGGTAGGACGTACAGGTGCTGCAGGCGCAGGTGATCGCCGTGTGATTGGCTCTGGATAAAGCCTGCGGGCTGTCCGTCACTGAGGATGAAGTGGCAGCGTTCGGCCGCGAAGCTTGCGGCAAAACGCTCCCGGGCCCGCTGCGGATCGAAGCGCCCCAGGCGCTCAAGGCTTTCGCGCATCGCCGCGATGCGCATCTGGACCAGGGTTTCCAGGTCGCTCAGGGAGGTCGGGAGCAGTGCACTCTCGAGGTTCATGTCCGGCCGATCCACGAGTACTGGAAGGCCTTGGCTTCACCCCGGTGCCCGCGTCGACGATAGCTGGCCAGGGCCGGGGTCGAGCAGTAGGTGCACAGCTCGCTGATTTCGATCTGTTCATCACTGATTCCAGCGGCGTGCAGCAAGTGCACGGCATAGCGGCTCAGGTCGAACCACAGGGAATCGGCCTGGGTCGGTTGCGGTGGCGGAATCTGCGGCGGCAGCAGCGGGGCCGGTTGCTCACGGCTCCAGGGGGCCTGTGCGGCCGGCCACAGCGGGTCCTGAGTGGCGGACAGGGTGTCGATGAAATCGGCGCTGACTTCATAGCAGCAGGGTTTGATCGATGGGCCGATGGCCACCCGCAATTGCTGTGGGGTGATGCCCTTGCTGGCGAAGTGTTGCAGCACATTGGCGATGATCCCGCCATGCAGGCCTTTCCAGCCGCCGTGCACTGCCGCGACCCAGGAACCGTCCTCGCTGCTGATCAGCAACGGCAGGCAGTCGGCGGTGACCACTGCGATGGGCCGGCTGGAATGGGTGAGTACCGCGTCGCCGCGGATGATTCCGCTGGGCAGCGTGGTACTGGCTTGCACCACCTCGCCGCTGTGGATCTGCGAGCAGAAGAACAGGTTGGCCGGCAGGGCGGCGCCGAGGGTCGAAAACGCATGACGGATGCCGGATATCTGGTTCAACACACCTGCCTGGAAACTCATCGGGCCTTCGCTCGGTAACCTGGGAATGGCTGCAGAGCATAGCGGTATCCGAGGTACTTTTGCTGACAGACAACGCTGGATAGGCCGGGGCAGACCAGCGGTAGCCTGCTGGTCGGCCCCTTCACCGGGCGTTTCAGGCGCTCAGCGGGATATACAGTTCCACCACGCTGTCCGGGTGCATGGGCCCCAGAAAGCGCTCGCCGGTGTACTCGAACTCCACCGCGTCGATGGGCATCAGCCCGGCGGCGGGCAACCACTCGCTGTAGGCGGCGCGAAAGGTTTCCGGCAGGGTGGCCACGCTGCCGTGATGCTCGACTCGCGCGTAATGGCGGGCAGGGATTTCCAGCTCCACCATGCCGGGCACCAGGGGCGCGTCGGCGGCGACCGGCAGGCCGGCCACATAACGCCACTGGCCGTCTTCCAGGGGCTGGCAGATGCCATAGGTGCCCACCGGCTCGGCCAGGCGCTGGATCTCCTGTTCCCGAGGTTCGAAACGTTGCCAGAGCTCGGCGATGGTGCCCGGGTCATCCTGCTGCCAGGCCATGCCGATGATCCGCTGCGGCGCCAGGAATACCTTCTGTGGTGTCTGCGCGGCTGGGAGTTGGCGCTGCGGCTGGGCCAGGTAGCGCTGCAGATGGCCCAGTACTTTCTGGCTGCGGGCGATCTCGCTTTGCAACTGCCGGGCATGCGCCTGCAGTGACTGCTGCATGTGCAGCACGCTGTCCAGGCCGCCCTGGCCCGCCAGAGTGCGGATGTCTTCCAGGGACATGCCCAACTGCCGCAGCCAGGCGATGCGCCCCAGGGTCACGATCTGTTCCGGGCTGTAGTAGCGGTAGCCGTTGTCCCGGCCGGTGAGGGCCGGGGTGAACAGGCCGATGCTGTCGTAATGGCGCAGGGTCTTGGTGGTAAGGCCGTGGCAGCGGGCCATTTGTCCGATGGTGAGCATGGAGCGTCCTTGGTGTTGTTGGGCTGCGGGGCATGCTGAGCCTTTACCCAAGGGCAAGCTCAAGCCCGGCAGCACGGCTCAGGACGATTTGATCGGCTTGATCAGGCTCTCGGCGGGAATGCCGAACAGCTGGTGCAGTTTCCAGATCATGGGCAGGGTCAGCGCGCGCTTCCCGTTGAGTACTTCGTAGACGCGGTTGGTGCGGCCGATGGCGGGCGCCAGGTCGGCGGCGGACAAGCCGGATTGCTCCATGCGGAACTTGATCGCCTCGATCGGGTTGGGCAGGTCCAGGGGAAACTGCTTGGCTTCGTACGCCTGGATCAGGGTGATCATGACGTCGAAGTAATCGCCTTCAGGTGTTCCGGGCTGCGGTTCGTTGTCGAACAGGGGCGAGACGCTTTTCAGCGCGGCGCGGTAGTCCTGGTCGGTGTGGATGGGGCGGATGTTCATGCGGGTTGCTCCATGTCTACGCTGTCGGCATCAATGGCGTCGTACTCTTGGTGAGTGCCCACGAACTTGATGTACAGCGCACCAAAGCGGTAGGCCACGGCAACGATCAGTCGATACTCGTTGCCCTTGATGTTGAAGACCACCCTGCGGCTTTTGAGAATGCTCGCGTTGCGATACTGGTCCTTGATCTGCGCAGGGTTGGACCACTCGGCTTTCTTTGCTTCATCGACCCAGGCCAGCAAGGGCTGTTCTGCGTCCGGGTACTTCTCCCAGAAGGCCTTCAACTGACTGACTGCAATAATTCTCATGGCGTGATCCTAGTCCCGTCCTGGGACTTAAACAAGTCGCTGAGTGCGTCAAGCGATGTACGGGCAGATCGCTGGATCTGCCCGCGCAGGCGACGTCGGTTCAGGGACGATCAGGTCATGCAGAGAGCGTGGCGTGCACGTCGTCCATCAGTGCCTTGCCCATCTCTGCCAGGTAGTGTGCCGCCCAAGCATAGCGGTCGCACCGGGGCTCCATGGCCGCCTCCAGGGTGAATTGCTTTGCCGGATGCAACAGCGCCGAGGCATGTTCCAGGGCATCGCTGACCGGCACATCGGCATTCACGCGAAACAGCGGATGCGAGTGTTCGCCGCAGTGGGAAAAGCGGATTTCACCGAGGGTGGTCAGGGGCGATTGAGTGGTCATCGGGCACCTCCGGTTTTTTGTGACGGGAGGTAATGGAGAAACAGATTGCAGTAGCAGTTCATGGTCACGACTCCTTGATTCGAAGGACCGTCACCGTCTGCCGCCAAGCAGATCAGGGTGGCGGATTGCGCAGGATTGGCGGACCGGGAATCAAGGAACCGGCGAACCCGAAGGTTCTCCCACGCAACCCGCCATAACGCAGGTATGCGGGCGCAAAAAAAGCGCCCGCATGTGGGTGGGGCGCTGTTGCGCCTCGATTCTATCAGGCCGCCAAGCCTGTTCGCTGATTTTGCAGCGACGGTCGAACCATAGGTTTGAGTAGGGGGAGTCGCAACGGCATTACTGCGACATTTTGTGAACCAACCCTGTAGTCGCTGCCGCAGGCTGCGAACGACCGGAACGGTCGCAGCGATCTCCCAGGCGCCGAAGGCCCTTCGGTCCTTGTCGCAGCCTGCGGCAGCGGCTACAGAAAGCCCGGTTTCGCCATCTCACTGGTCGCCGCCCAACCCAGCCCCTGATACAGCGGCTTGCCAGCCTCGGTCGCATGCAGCACGGCAAAGCCCATCCCGCGCTGGCTGAACTCGGCCTCTGCCAGTTTCATCAGCGCCGAAGCCAGGCCGCGGCGCCGGTAGGCCGGTTCGACGTAGACGTTGAGCACGTAGCCGCGTTGATCCTGGGTCGGATGGGAAGGGTGGGGCGGCCAGTCGATGCTCATCAGGCCGATGCTGGCCACGCTCTGCTCGGCGTCCATCAGGGCGAAGCCGTAGTAGCGGCCGTCCTCCAGGCGTTCACGCAACCAGGGGCGAAAGTGCTCGGTCATCACTTGCAAGGTGGAGAGATCCTTACCCGCATCGAGAAACATCGCCTGGCGATGGCGGCAGATCAGTTCAAGGTCCTGGGGCGTCAGGCGGCGTGGGCTCAGGCCCGGGATATCAAGGTCGGCTGCAATCGTGTTCATCGTCGGTTCCTCGGTGGACAGGGACGATGCTAGGGCAGATCCAAAGGCCGGATCAGACACAGACCGCCGCAAAATCTTGCATACAGAGCCCTCGTTCACCGCCCACAAAAAAGGGCCAGCCTCACGGCCAGCCCTCGGGTTCATCCGATTACTCTCAATCCCCCAGCGCTTCCCCTTCGCGCCGCGGGTCGGCGCCGCCGGCCCAGGACGCCTTGCCCTGTGCATCACGCACGCGAACGATGGCCTGGGTGCCGCTGGTCATGTCGATCTCGTTTACCTCATGTCCCTGAGCTTGCAGTGCCTGCTTCAGGGCCGGGCTGAACTGGCCTTTCTCCAGTTCGGTCGGCCCGTTGCGGCTGCCGAAGTTGGGCAGGCCGACGGCGGCTTGCGGGTCCAGGTTCCAGTCGAGCATGCCGACCACCGACTTGGCCACGTACTCGATGATCTGCGAGCCGCCGGGGGAGCCGACGCTGGCCAGCAGTTCGCCGCTGGCACGGTCGAAGACCAGGGTTGGCGCCATGGACGAGCGCGGGCGCTTGCCCGGTTGGACGCGGTTGGCCACCGGCTGGCCGTTTTCCTCGGGAATGAACGAGAAGTCGGTCATCTGGTTGTTGAGCATGAAGCCCTGGACCATCAGGTGCGAGCCGAAGGCCGCTTCCACCGTGGTGGTCATCGATACGGCGCCGCCCAGGTCATCCACCGCCACCACTTGCGAGGTGGAGATGCGCATTGGCGAACGGTCCGGTGCATAGGCCACCTGGATGCCCTGGGGCTTGCCCGGTTCGGCCTTGCCCATGCTGCGCTCGCCAATCAGTGCGGCACGCTTGGCCAGGTAGTCCGGGGCGATCAGGCCGGCCACCGGCACAGGCACAAAGTCGCTGTCGGCCACGTACAGGCCACGGTCGGCATAGGCCAGGCGCTCGGCTTCGGCAATCAGGTGCACCGCTTGTGGCGCGGGCTCCAGGCCGGCGGGCAAGTTGGTTTTCTGCGGCTTGAGGTTGGCCAGGGTGTAGCGCGGGTCGCGCTGTTCCAGGGCCTGCAGGGTGCCGAGTATCTGCGCCACCGCCACGCCGCCAGAGGAGGGCGGCGGCATGCCGCACACCTGCCAGCGCTTGTAGTCGCTGCACAGCGGCGCGCGTTCCTTGGCGCGGTAGCCTTGCAGGTCGTTGAGCGACAGGCTGCCGGGGTTGGCGTGGCCCTGGACCTTCGCGACGATTTCCGCGGCCACCGGGCCCTTGTACAGGGCATCCGGGCCTTCCTCGGCGATGCGTTTGAGCACCGCTGCCAGTGGCGGGTTTTTCAGCAAGGTGCCCACGGCTTTCGGCGTGCCGTCGGCATTCAGGAAATACGTGGCCATGTCCGGCGAGCGTGCCAGGAAAGGATCGGCGCTGATCATGGTGTGCAGCCGTGGCGAAATGGCGAAGCCTTGCTCGGCCAGGCGGATCGCCGGTTCGAACAATTGCGCCCAGGGTAGGCGCCCGTGTTTCTGGTGGGCCATTTCCAGGGCCCGCAGCACGCCCGGGGTGCCGACCGAGCGTCCACCGATCTGCGCCTGGGGGAAGGCCATGGGCTTGCCGTCCGCTTGCAGGAAGAGCTTCTCGGTGGCGCCGGCCGGCGCGGTTTCCCGCCCGTCATAGGTGCGCACGGCCTTGCCGTCCCAGAGCACGATCATCGCGCCGCCGCCAATCCCCGAGGACTGCGGTTCCACCAGGGTCAGCACGGCCTGCATGGCAATCGCCGCGTCGATGGCCGAGCCGCCTTTGCGCAGCATTTCGCGCCCGGCCTCGGCGGCCAGCGGGTTGGCAGCGGCGGCCATGTGCTTGTCGGCATGGCGAGTCTGCATGTCGGTGCGGTAGCCCGAGGCGATTTCCGGGGCGGCAGGCAGAGCGTTGGAAGAAGGCGGGTTGTGGCAGGCGCCAAGGCTGAGGGCGGCAGCCAGCAGGCTGAGGCCGAGCAGTTGGCGGTGACGGGGAGGGAAGTTCGAGAACACGCGTTGAGCTCCGTTCACAGGGAAATGAGGGGTCGTCCGTGCGGGGGAATGTACAGCAGTGGCGCCGGCAGTTGGACCCGGATGTAGCCCTGGGCACGAGGCTGGAGTGGGCCATCTCCCCTGTACACAGGGTCGCAGGCAGTCTTTCACCCGGCCGTCGATTGATCTGAGTCAGGGCGGGAGGGGGGCGTTGGGTACAGGGTGAAACAAACTATAAGCCTGATGAGGGGACGTCATGCACCGTTGTAAGTGGTTACTTGTTTTCGGATTGCTGTTGGGGGGGGAGGTCAGGGGGGAAACGCCAAGCGAACCGATCCAGCCGGTACAGCCGGTGAAGATCACCGATGTGGCCAAGGTGGAGCTGGGCAAGCAGTTGTTCTTCGACCCGCGCCTGTCCAAGTCCGGTTTCATATCCTGCAACTCCTGCCACAACCTGAGCATGGGCGGCAGCGACAACCTGCCCACCTCCATTGGCCACAACTGGCACCAGGGGCCGATCAACTCGCCCACGGTGCTCAACTCCGGCATGAGCGTCGCGCAGTTCTGGGACGGCCGCGCGGCCACGCTTCAGGAACAGGCCGGTGGCCCCATCGCCAACCCGGGGGAGATGGGCTTCACCCATGACCTGGCGGTGGACGTGCTGCGTTCCATTCCCCAGTACCGGGCCTCCTTCAAGCAGGTCTACGGCGACGACGGCATCAAGTTTGACGACGTGACCAACGCCATCGCTGCGTTCGAAGAAACCCTGGTTACCCCCAATGCGCCGTTCGACCGCTGGCTCAAGGGCGACAAGGCGGCCATCAGCCCCACCGCGCTCAAGGGCTACCAACTGTTCAAGTCCATCGGCTGCGTGGCTTGCCACAACGGCGAGGCCGTGGGCGGTGGCTCATTCCAGAAGATGGGCATGATCGAGCCCTATGTCACCCAGAACCCGGCCCAGGGCGTGGCCGGGCTGACCGGCAAGGATGCCGACCGCATGCTGTTCAAGGTGCCGACCCTGCGCAACGTGGCGCTGACCTATCCCTACTTCCACGACGGCGCCTACTGGAAGCTGGAAGAGGCGGTGGACGTGATGGCCCGTCTGCAACTGGGACGCAAGCTGGGTACCGAGGAGGTCAGCCAGATCGTGGCCTTCCTTGAAACCCTGACCGGTGACCAGCCGGACTTCAAGCTGCCGATCCTGCCGCCGTCCTCGGCGCAGACACCGCGTCCGCAGCCGTTCAACTGAGCAAAAAAAAACCGCAGCCTGCTGCGGTTTTTCAAGCCCTACGTGCTGGGTCAGCCCTGCCTGGCCCCCGTGGCGCAATTGAACCGGTCATCGATGGGGGCTTGGCGAGCGGGTTCGAAGTAACCAGGTGTACGAGTGCTATCGGTGCGTTGCCAGCGTTGTGGGTAAGACAGCATCGAGTAGGGCGAGTGGTCCTTGAGCGTCTCGTAGTTCAAGGACAGGTCAATCTGCGCGGCGCCGTGAAGGAGGGGCCCTTCGATCGAAAGGACGGAGCCGGTCAGCCAGGTTCGCTCAGGGCTTTCCAGGTACCTGGGCGCGGTGATGCGCAGCCAGGTACGCCCGGCATCCTGGGAAAAGTACAGGCGCGGCAAGCCGGCCCCGCCCTTGCTGAAGCCCGGTCCTTGGGCAATCGGAATCACCAGGTAGTTGGAGTTGGCAGCATCGATCATCAAGTGCGAACCACGGCCATGCACGGTGATGCCGTTGAATGAGCCAAAGGGTGCAACCGGGGTGTGGATGCCGAGCCGGGTGTCGGTGTAGTGCACCATGTCGCCACTGCTGGCGATGACCGGCGAGGAACCGTTGCAGAGCTTGAAGGTGGTCCGGTCGATCTCGAAAAAGCGTGATGAGTCGATGCGGTAGATGACCCGGCCGGGCAGGTACTGGATCGGCTCGGGAGTGCTGCAGGCCCCAAGTACCCCGCACGAGATCAGCAACAGCAGCTTCCTTGCCCACATGAGAAAACGACTCCTTGTTCCTGCCTGAGTGCAGGGGCTGGCGTTTATGACATCCCTGGGGGCTTGGCGCAACACTGGCCATGGCGGGCCAGCGTTGCGCTGATGTTGCGACGCCCTGTCAGGGCTTCATCTGCCAGGCCGTCGAGCTGGCCGCGGCCTTGAACTTGGCCCGATTTTCAGGAGTGGCCGGCGGTTCGGAGTCGCCGAAGATCGCCTTCAGCCAATGGCCGTCGGTGGGGTTGGGGAAGAGGATGAACTTGCGGCCGAACTGCTCCTTGTCCTCGGTCATCAGGCTGCTGCGCTGCTTGACGTCGGCCACGTAGTACTTGCGTTTGAAGTCGTTGAGGTTGTCGCCCAGCATCAGCACCACGTTGTGGTCCTTGGCGATCTCCTGCTGCCGCGGCTCCTTGTTGGAGCTGTCGCGGTACACCGTCAGGTGCTGCTCATCGGCATAGGGCAGCTGGTTCTTGCGCAGGTTGGCCAGGGCGTATTCGTAGGTCTTTTCGCCCTGGTCGCGGCTGGTGACGTAAAAGACTTCGACGCCCTTGGACTGGGCGTACTTGAGGAACTCCACGGCGCCCGGGGTGGCTACCGGGCCATTGTCGGCGACCCATTTGTCCCAGGCCTCGTCGTCGAAGAACTCCTTGCCCGAATTGATCATGTAGCCCCAGTAGCTGTTGCTGCTGAGCACGGTGTCGTCAACGTCGCTGATGATCGCCAGTGGCCGGTCGCCGGCCTTGTGTTCCTGCAGGGCGCGGTCCAGTTGCAGACGGGCGATGTTGAAGCCCTGGTAGTACAGCGCCTCGAACTCTGCGGCGGTCTGCTTCCAGGCCACGGCGGCGGTCAGCAGGTTGGAGGGCGGGGTAGGAGCCTGCTCGGCGAAGGTCGAGGTACAGGTGATTGCCAGGAGCGAGAACAGCCAGGGAGCGACCGCGGTTCGGGTGATTTTTGTTTTCATTTTCGAGCCCTTGAAGTGAGGATTGCGCAGCTCTCACAAACACTGCCGGAGTGTTCTATCCCAGCCAGTGGCGGTGCTCAATGCGGGTGTCGCGTTTGTGGATCAATGCGGCGTAATCCCCGGTACTTTTTCGCGGGCATAAAAAAACGGCCTACCTTGCGGTAAGCCGTTTTTAGTACTTGGTGGCTACACAGGGACTTGAACCCCGGACCCCAGCATTATGAATGCTATGCTCTAACCAACTGAGCTATGTAGCCAAGTGGCGCGCATTATTCGCTCGGAACGACAATGCGTCAAGCGTTTTTATAAAAAAATTATCTACGCTATCAACCGTTTATCCCTTTCCCCCGAAAATCAGTGGCGATGGGCAGCGCTGGAACCAGCGGCTGGCCTGTTCGTAGGCGTGGGCCAATTGCAGGACGGCGAAGTCGGCCTGGTGCTTGCCGATGATCTGCAAGCCCATGGGCAGGCCGTTGGCGTTGAAGCCGGCCTGGACGCTGGCCACTGGGCAGCCGGACAAGGTGCCGGGAATCACCACCTCCATCCAGCGATGGTAGGTGTCCATGGCCACGCCTTCGATGCTGCGCGGCCAGGGGCTGTTCTTGTCGAAAGGGAAGACCTGGGCGCTGGGCAGCAGCAGGTAATCGAAGCGTTCGAACAGCCGGGAGATGGCGCGGTACCAGTCGCTACGAATCACTGAAGCTTCGAATACCTGACTGGCGGAGAGCTTGAGGCCGTTCTCCACTTCCCAGATGGCCTCGTCCTTGAGCTGTGTGCGTTTCTGTGGATCGGCATAGGTGCTGCCCAGGGACCCGGCGACCATCCAGTGGCGCAGGGTGCGCCAACTGCTCCACAGGCGTTCGGGGGCGAAGTCGGGGCTGGCCGGTTCTACGCTGCAGCCCAGGCTGCGGAAATCGCCCAAGGCCTTTTCGCAGAGCTCCAGCAGGCCTTTTTCCATTGGCAGGTAACCGTTGAAGTTCCCCAGCCAACCCAGGCGCGTGCCCTTGAAGTCGCGCTCCAGTGGGGCAGCGAAGCCCTGGCCGGATTCGGCGATGGACAGCGGCGCCCGTGCATCGCCGCCGGCCTGTACGGACAGCAGCAGGGCCGCGTCGCGCACGCTGCGGGCCATGGGGCCTTCGTAGCCGAGCTGGTCGATGAACAGGTCGCTGCTGTCGTCGAAGGGCACCCGGCCCTGGGACGGGCGGAAGCCGAAGATGTTGTTGAAGGCCGCCGGGTTGCGCAGCGAGCCCATCATGTCGCTGCCGTCGGCCACCGGCACCAGGTGCAGGGCCAGGGCGGCGGCGGCGCCACCACTGCTGCCGCCGGCGGTCTTGCTCGGGTCATAGGCACAGCCGGTGGCGCCGAACAGCGGGTTGTAGGTCTGGGAGCCGAGGCCGAACTCCGGGGTGTTGCTCTTGCCGATCAGGATCGCACCGGCAGCCTTGATCCGTTCCACCATGATGCCGTCGCGCTCGGGGATGAAATCCCGGTACAGCGGCGAACCCAGGGTGGTGCGGATGCCCTGGGTCAGGGACAGGTCCTTGATCGCGTGGGGCAGGCCGTGCATCCAGCCGCGATATTCGCCACGGGCCAGTTCGGCGTCGCGCCGGTCGGCCTCGGCCAGCAGGGCTTCGGCCGGTTGCAGGCTGACCAGGGCATTGACCAGGGGGTTGTAGTGCTCGATGTGGGCAAGGTAGGTCTGCATCACTTCCCGGCAGGAAACCTGACGCAGGCGGATACGCTCGGCGAGTTCATGGGCCTGAAGCAGGACCAGTTCGCTGGGGGGCTTGGCGATCATGGCAGGAGGGCCTTTCAAACGGCTTTAGAAACGCCCCGGCATCCAGACCGGGGCGGCAAGTCAACACTGCTCAGCGCATCAGGTTGGTCCACAGGCGGTCGGCAAGGCGGATTGCGCCTTCGCCGCAGGTCTGGCTGAAGACCACCTTGGTGCCCTCGGGAATGTGCAGCTCGGGAGCATCCTTCAACCCGGCGTCGAGGAAGGGTTCGACGCCCTTGATCGGGCTCTGGTGCTTGAGGAAATTCTGGGTCATGGCGGCGTTCTCAGGCTGGCTGAGGAAGGCGATGAAGGCCTTGGCGTTTGCCGGGTTCTTGCTGCCCTTGGGGATGACCATGTTGTCCACCCAGGCCAGCACGCCCTCTTTCGGGTAGAGGTACTTCAGGCCGGGCTTCATTTCCCGGGCGCGCATCGACGATCCGCCCCAGAACATCGACATGTCGATTTCCCCGGCCGCCAGGTTCTCGCGGATCGCCCCGGCCTTGGAGCTGTAGGTCTTGACGAAGGGCTTCTGCGCCTTGAGCAGGCCAAGGATCTGCTGCATCTGCTTGGGGTCTTCGCTGCACAGCGGAATGTTCAGGTACAGGCTGGCCATGTCGATCACTTCGCTCACCGAGTCGAACATGTTGATCCGCCCCTGCAGCTCCGCTGGCGGCTCGTAGAGCACCTTGTAACTGTCGCTCGGGCCTTTGTAGCGTTCGCCGTTGAGCACCACGCTGGTGGTGCCCCAGATGAAGGGCACCGAGTAGGCGCCTTCCGGGTCCCAGGTCGGGTTCTTCAGGTTGTCGACCACGCTGGCGTAATAGGGCTGCTTGGCCGGGTCGAAGCGCTCCAGCAACTGCTCCTTGATCAGGATCGGGATGAACTGGTGGGAGGGGATCGCCACGTCATAACCGGTGCCGCCCTGTTTCAGCTTGGCCAGCAGGGTTTCGTTGGAATCGTAGGAGTCCACCGTGACCTCGATACCGGTCTGCTTCTGGAACTTGGCGAGAATTTCCGGCGAAAAGTAGCCGCTCCAGCTTACGACGTTGAGTTTCTCGGCGGCCTGCACCGCCAGTGGCAGGCTCAGCAACAACGAGGTACCCAGGCTTGCGATCAACTTGCTCATGTCATTTCCCCAAGGTCAGTGGAAGGTTCAAGCGTGTTTCTTGCTCAGCAGATAAGAGAAGCTGACGAACAGCACCGAGACGCCGAGGATCAGCGTCGACACGGCGTTGACGTCGGGTGTCACGCCCATGCGCAACAGGCCGAAGATGAAGATCGGCAGGGTGGTGGTGCCGGCCTGGGACACCATCATCGAGATCACGAAGTTATCCAGGGAGACAATGAAGGCCAGCATCAGCCCGGAGACGATCCCCGGCATCAGCAGCGGCAGAGTCACCTTGCGAAAGGTGCGCCAGGGGCCGGCGTACAGGTCCGCCGCGGCGTGTTCCAGGGACAGGTCCATGTCGTTGAGGCGGGCGCGGATCGGCAAATAGGCGAAGGGGATGCAGAACACCGTGTGGGCGATGATCAGGTTGCCGTAGCCCAGGGACAGCCCCAGGGTGGAGAACAGCGCCAGGGTGGCCACGCCGACGACGATTTCCGGCAGCACCAGGGGCAGCATGATGGCGCCCATGGACAGTTGCAGGCCCTTGAACTTCGCCCCGCGTGAGGTGCCCAGGGCCGCCAGGGTGGCGATGGCGGTGGCCGCCATGCTGGCGCACACGGCGATCAGCAGGCTGTTGCCTGCCGCCTGGCGCAGGGCCTGGTTGGCGAACGCCGCGCGGTACCAGTCGAGGCTGAAGCCGCTCCACACCGTGGCCGACTGGTTGGCGTTGAAGGAGAACACCACCAGCACCAGGATCGGCGCGTAGAGGTACAGGTAGAACAGGAAGCTGAAACCGCCGAAGCCGGGAAAGTCCTGGACACCGAGGCCGTTGCGCTTGAACAGGCGGATCATCATGCACCCTCCTGAAGGGTTTTCTGGCGCTGGGCGCGCAGGGCGTAGACGGTCAGTACCAGCATCACCGCGGCCATCAGCACCAGCGACAGGGCGGCGCCGAAGGGCCAGTTACGGGCATCGCTGAACTGCCGGAAGATCAGGTTGCCAAGCATCATCCGGGTGCCGCCGCCCAGCAGTTCGGGGGCGATCATGGCGCCCAGGCAGGGCACGAAAGTCAGGATCGCCCCGGCGAAAATTCCCGGCTTGGCAATGGGCAGCACCACCTTGCGCAGGGTCCGAATGCGTCCGGCGTAGAGGTCCTGGGCCGCTTCCAGCAGGCGGGTGTCCATTTTCTCCAGCGTGGCGTAGATCGGCAGCACCACGAAGGGCGCGTAGGTGTAGACCAGCCCCAGCAGCACCGCACCGTCGGTGTAGAGCAACTGCAACGGCTCGTGGATGACCCCCAGGCCCATCAGGCTGTTGTTGATCACCCCGGTGTTGCGCAGCAGCAGGATCCAGGCGTAGGTGCGGATCAGCAGGTTGGCCCAGAACGGCACGGTGATCAGGAAGATCAGCAGGCCGCGGCGCCGCACTGGCTGCATGGCCAGCCACACCGCTACCGGAAAACCGATCAGCAGGGTGATCACCGTGGTCAGCCCGGCGATGCCGATCGAGCGCAGGGCGATCAGCAGGTAGGAGTCGGCGAAGGCCAGGCTGTCGTCCAGTTGCCGTTCGAACAGCAGGGAGGTGTAGGCGTCGCTGCTGAAGACCTTGTTCACCCCGCCGTAGGGGTTGGCTTCCATCAACGAATAGCCGATGACGATAAGGATCGGCACGATCAGGAACAGGCCGATGGCCACCAGGGCCGGGCTGACTCCGAGAAAGCTGCGCAAGGCTTTGCGCCGTTCCAGATGATGGGAAATCGATGAGGCGTGCATGGCAAATCCTCGTGGTCAATCCAGCAGGACGCTGGCGCTGCCGCGTTCGAACACCAGCCCGGCACTGCTGCCTACGGCCAGGCGCTGGTTGTGCTCAACGCTGTTGGGCGTGCGCACCGTCAGGCGTGTGCCGTCGCCGAGGCTGACCTGGTACTGCAGGTCGGTGCCCAGGTAGATCTGGGTTTCGATCCGGCAGGGCAAGGCGCCGTCAGTGGCAGCGCTGCACAAATGCAGGCGCTCGGGGCGTACCGACAGCGTCACTTGCTGGCCCACTTGCACCTCTTTGCAGGGTTGTGCCGGCAAGGCTTGTCCGGCGGGGCCGCTGAACCAGGCCAGGCCTGCTTCGATGCGGCTGACGGTGGCCTGGATGAAGTTGGTTTCACCGATGAAGTCGGCGACGAAGCGATTGCGCGGCTGCTCGTAGATTTCTTCCGGGCGACCCACCTGTTGCACTTCGCCTTCGGAGAGCACGGCGATGCGGTCGGACAGGGTCAGGGCTTCTTCCTGGTCGTGGGTGACGAAGATGAAGGTGATACCGGTCTTGGCCTGGATGGCCTTGAGTTCTTCGCGCATGGCCTGGCGCAGCTTGAGGTCCAGGGCCGACAGCGGCTCGTCCAGCAGCAGTACCTTGGGGTGGGGGGCCAGGGCTCGGGCCAGGGCGATGCGTTGCTGCTGGCCGCCGGACAGCTGGTTGGGCTTGCGCGCCGCAAAGCGCTCCATCTGCACCAGGGCCAGCATCTCGCGCACCCGCTCGGCGATCTGCGCCTTGCTCAATACCTGGCCCATAGGGCGCGATTCCAGGCCGAAGGCCAGGTTCTCGGCCAGGGTCATGTGGGGGAACAGTGCGTAATGCTGGAACACCGTGTTCACCGGGCGCTCGAAGGGCGGCCGGTCGGCGATGTTCTCGCCATAGAGAAGGATCTCGCCCTGGGTCGGGAACTCGAACCCGGCGATCATCCGCAAGAGGGTGGTCTTGCCACAGCCCGAGGGGCCGAGAAGGGTGAAGAATTCGTTGTCGCGGATATCCAGGTCGATGTTCTTCAGGGCCACCGGGCCGCTGTGTGGATCGCCGTAGACCTTGCGCACTGAACGGATGGACACCGCCAGCGTTTGCAGCGCATGCAGGGCATTCATGCCTTACCTCCGATTCCCCCATGAGCTGTCGTGCAGGCCATGGATCTTGTTTTTCTTGGGCAGGATCGAAATGTGTCGGGTGCGTGGAAAGCTTGTCTTTGCAGGCTTTGCGCGGGTTTTACCGGGTTCTGCTGGGGCTGATTATCAGTGAGGGGTTGCGGGGGCGAAACATCAATTTTAACATACCGGCTGTTAAAAAATTTAATAGCAAGAGGCGGGCGAAATCATGATCGAGCAGCGTTTGCCACCGTTGAATGCAGTGCGTGCTTTTGATGCCGCCGCCCGTCTTGGCAGCTATGTCGAAGCCTCAAGGGCCTTGCATGTGACCCAGCCGGCCATTGGCCGCCACGTGAAGCTGCTGGAGGACTGGCTCGGGGTGCAGCTGTTCGAGCGCACGTCCCGCGGCGTGAACCTGACCCCGGCGGGGGAGAAGTACCACCGCAAGATCGCCGCCGCCCTGCAACTGATCATCGAGGCCGGGCGCGAGGTACAGCCCAGGGCCGCCGAGCGCTGGCTGCGGATCATGGTCGTGCCGGGGTTTGCCAAGCGCTGGCTGACCCCGCGCCTGGAGGCGCTGCGCCACGTGCGCCCGGGCCTGAAGTTCGCCATCGAGCCGAACTCGACCTTTAGCGAAGTGGATGCCAAGAGCAGCGACCTGGGGATCGCCTACGGCCTGGACGGGCAATACGCCGAGTCCCGGGTCAGCCTGATCTGCCCCCGGGTGTTTCCCATCTGCACCCCGGCCTACCTGGCCAGTATCGAGGCGATTCGCGAGCCGGCGGACCTGGCCCGTCATGAGTTGATCCACTTCGATGACGGCGAGTGGTGGAACATGTGGTTCGCCGCCAATGGCCTGGATATCCAGCTCACGTCCGACCTGATCTACGTGAACAACGACCATGCGCTGTCGGTGGCGGAAAGCGGCGGTGGTATTGCCCTGGCCAACGAAGTGCTGGTGCGCGAGGAGCTCAAGGCCGGCACCCTGGTGCGGGTGCTGGAAGACCAGGTGCAGCTGGAAAGCTACCGGGTGCTGACCCCGGCCAGCGAGTGGTCGGAGGACGTGGAATGGTTTATCCAGTGGCTCAAGGCCGAGCTGGAAGCGGATTTCCCCGAGGCGCGAATCGGGGTTCGTTAGCAAGCTAATGGGATGGCGCGACTGCACCGAAAAATGGCACATTGACGCACCTGCCCCTGTGCACCCACCCGTTGTACGGAAAATCCTATGGCTAGCAGCAACTCCCCGAGCGTCGCCGCGACGGCTTCCCCGGCTTCGCAAAGCAGTCCCCTGGTCCTGCGCATCATTGGTGCGGTGGCCCTGGCGCACCTGATCAACGACTTGATCCAGGCAGTGCTGCCGGCGATCTACCCGATGCTCAAGGACAGCTACGGCCTGACCTTCACCCAGGTCGGCCTGATTACCCTGACCTTCCAGCTGACCGCGTCGCTGTTGCAGCCCTGGGTCGGCTACTACACCGACCGCCGGCCTCAACCATTCCTGCTGCCGGCGGGAATGATCTGCACCCTGATCGGCATCCTGATGATGTCCCAGGTCGGCAGCTTTCCCTTGATCCTGCTGGCAGCAGCATTGATCGGCATTGGCTCCTCGACCTTCCATCCGGAGGCTTCGCGGGTCGCGCGGCTGGCCTCGGGCGGGCGCTATGGCCTGGCCCAGTCGAGCTTTCAGGTCGGCGGCAATGCCGGCACCGCCTTCGGCCCCTTGCTGGCTGCGGCCATCATCATTCCCTACGGCCAGGGCAATGTGGCCTGGTTCGGCCTGTTCGCGCTGTTTGCCCTGGTGGTGCTGTATGCCATCAGCCGCTGGTATGCCAACCACCTGCGCCTGTACAAGCTCAAGCAGGGCCAGGCGGCGACTCACGGCCTGTCCAGGAACCGGGTGATCAGCGCCCTGGTGGTCCTTGGGCTGCTGGTGTTTTCCAAGTATTTCTACATGGCCAGCTTCACCAGCTACTTCACCTTCTACCTGATCGAGAAATTCGACCTGTCGGTGGCCAGCTCGCAACTGCATCTGTTCCTGTTCCTGGGAGCCGTGGCGGCGGGAACCTTCTTCGGCGGCCCGATCGGCGACAAGATCGGGCGCAAGGCAGTGATCTGGTTCTCGATCCTCGGGGTGGCGCCGTTCACTCTGTTGCTGCCCCATGTCGACCTGTTCTGGACCAGCGTCCTGAGCGTGGTGATCGGTTTTATCCTGGCCTCGGCATTCTCCGCCATCGTGGTGTACGCCCAGGAACTGGTGCCGGGCAACGTTGGCATGATCGCCGGGGTGTTCTTCGGCCTGATGTTCGGTTTTGGCGGGATCGGTGCGGCGCTGCTGGGGCACCTGGCGGACATTCATGGCATCGAGTATGTGTACTACCTGTGCTCGTTCCTGCCGCTGTTCGGGGTGCTGGCGATCTTCCTGCCGCGTACCCGCAAAGCCTGATGGCTTGAGGCGTGCTGGCGATAGAACGCCCGGGGTTCTGGCCCCGGGCTTTTTTTTGCCTGGGCTTCAGCCGCCCTGGCGGGTGTGCCCGGTGCCTTGGCGAAAGGCGTTGGGTGTCTGGCCGCCGAGGCGCTTGAAGAAGCGGGAAAAGTAGGTGGGGTCGCTGAAGCCCAGGTTGTCCGAGAGCTGGCTGATGCTGATGTTGGTGTAGATCAGGTTGCGCTTGGCCTCCAGCATCAGGCGCTGGTGGATGATCTGCAACGCGGTCTGCCCGGCCAGTTCCCGGCACAGGGTATTGAGGTGCACGCTGGACAGGCCGATGCGATGGGCCAGGGCTTCCACCGTCGGGTGCTCCTGGTAATGCTGCTCCACCAGCTTGATGAAGTGCCCCAGCAGTTGCTGGTTGCGCTCGCTGCGGTTGCTGGGCGTCACGTTCTGCTGGCGTCGGCGGCTGATCCACACCAGCAGTACGTTGACCAGCGAATGCAGCAGCAGGTCCCGCGCCGAGGCGCTGCCTTCGTATTCCTCCAGCAAGGTCTTGAACAGGCTGTTGAGGCGCTGCCGGTCACGGCCCACCGGGTAGCGCCCGGCCGCGGCCAGGACCGCCAGCGGCGCCCCCAGCTGGCTTTCCAGCTGGGCCACCAGCGGCGCACCCAGGGTCAGCACGTAGCCCTCGATGTTCTCGGAAAACTGAAAGCCGTGGACCATCAGCGGCGGCACCACCTGGATGGTTGCTTCGCGCACGTCCTCGCGGCGCCCTTCGACTTCCACCAGGGCCTGTCCGCTTTGCACATAGAGCAGTTGATACAGGTCGGCGTGGCGGTGCGGCTTGATCTCCCAGTGGTGCAGGCTGCTGCGCTTGGGGATGGATTCACAGTGCAGCAGGTCCGGAGTCGGCCAGGCCTGGTTTTCGCCGTAGAGCTTGAATACGGGGATGCTGGAGCGACTGGCTTTCATCGGGCGCGGCCCTGGGGGTGAAGGATTGGAATGCTCGATAATCGAACGCTGTTTTCAAAAGTGCATTTTTACGGCGGTTAATCACCATTTTTTGCGATTTTTGTCGGCAAAAATGCAGGGGTACAACAATAACCATAAATTCCGGATTTCGCCTGCACGGTGACTGGAATGCCCTTATGAGACGACAACAATGAAAACTCAGGTTGCGATTATCGGCGCCGGACCTTCCGGCCTTCTGCTGGGCCAACTGCTGCACAAGGCCGGCATCGACACCGTGATTGTCGAGCGCCAGACCCCGGACTACGTGCTGGGCCGCATCCGTGCCGGTGTGCTGGAGCAGGGCACCGTGGACATGCTGCGCGAGGCCGGTGTGGCCCGCCGCATGGACGCTGAAGGCCTGGTCCATGAAGGGGTGGAGCTGCTGATGGGCGGCAAGCGCGTGCGTATCGACCTCAAGGCCCTGACCGGCGGCAAGACGGTGATGGTGTATGGCCAGACCGAAGTCACCCGCGACCTGATGGAGGCCCGCGCTGCCTGCGCAGCGCCGATCATCTATTCGGCGGACAAGGTGCAGCCCCATGATATGAAGGGCGCGCAGCCCTATATCACCTATGAAAAAGACGGCCAGCTGCAGCGCATCGACTGCGATTACATTGCCGGCTGCGACGGTTTTCATGGTGTGGCACGCAAGAGCATCCCCGAAGACGTGCTGACCCACTACGAGCGCGAATACCCCTTCGGCTGGCTGGGGCTGCTGTCCGATACCCCACCGGTCAATCACGAACTGATCTATGGGCAGCATGAACGTGGTTTCGTGCTGTGCAGCCAGCGCTCCCTGACCCGCAGCCGCTACTACCTGCAAGTGCCGCTGAGCGACAAGGTCGAGGACTGGTCCGACGAGCGCTTCTGGAACGAGCTCAAGGCCCGTCTGCCAGAAGAGGTGGCGGCTGACCTGGTGACCGGGCCAGCGCTGGAGAAAAGCATCGCGCCGCTGCGCAGCTATGTGGTGGAGCCCATGCAGTACGGCAAGCTGTTCCTGGTGGGGGACGCGGCCCATATCGTTCCGCCTACCGGTGCCAAGGGCCTGAACCTGGCGGCCTCCGATGTGTGCTACCTGTACCGGATCCTGGTCAAGGTCTACCGCGAAGGGCGTACCGAGCTGCTGGAAAAGTATTCCGAACTGGCCTTGCGCCGGGTGTGGAAGGGCGAACGCTTCAGCTGGTTCATGACCAATCTGCTGCACGACTTCGGCGACCGGCAGGATGCCTGGGACCACAAGATGCAGCAGGCCGATCGTGAATATTTCCTCAACTCCCACGCTGGCCTGGTGAACATTGCCGAGAACTATGTGGGCCTGCCTTACGAAGAAATCTGCTGAGCCCACGACCCTGAAGCGACCCGCATGCAGTGGGCCGTTTCAGGGCACTGCCTGCAACGGGCGACAAGCCGTAATGTAACAGTGCGGAAACATTCCTATTTATAAATGATATTCATTAGCATTACACTCCGATCCCTCTCTCCCTTGATGCACCATCCGGGTGCATTGAATCGACAAGGATCGTTTGTAATGAAAGTCAGCTCCTGCCTGTTCAATTCGCTTCTGCTCAGCGCCGGTGTCGGCCTGCTGGCCCCGCTGGCGCAGGCCGGCGATGCGGTTGAAGAGGCCAAGCCTGCATCGTTGGAACTGGATACCGCCTTTGTCACGGCTACTGGCGGTGCCACGGATCTCAAGGATGCCCCGGCCAGTGTCAGCGTCATCACCCGCGAGGAAATCGAGCGCCAGCCGGTCTATGACCTCAATACCCTGCTGCGCCGGGTGCCGGGGGTGACCGGTGGTTTCGGCCCGGTGGGCGAGCAGTCGAAGATCAAGCTGCGGGGGCTGGACGACAAGTACACGCTGATCCTGGTGGATGGCAAGCGGGTCGGCAGTTCCGCGGACCTGAGTTATCGCCGCGACCTGGCGCGCCAGGACCTGAACTGGATCTCGCCGAACATGATCGAGCGCATCGAGATCGTCCGCGGGCCTATGTCGTCGCTGTATGGTTCGGACGCCATGGGCGGGGTGATCAATATCATCACCCGCAAGGTCTCGCGGACCTGGACCGGCTCGGCCAGCACCAATATCACCGTGCCCAAGGATTCCGACCGCGGCCAGACCACTCAGTACAGCGTGAATGCGGCAGGTCCGCTGACGGAGTCCCTGGGGCTGCGCCTGGGGGCCAACGTCACGCGTCGGGCTGCGGATGAGGTAGAGGCGCGGCGCGATGCCCAGGGCGATTTCATGTACGACGATGGCGCGGGCGGCTCCAAGGATCAGAGCGTGAATGCACTGCTGGACTGGCAGATCAACCAGGAGCAGAGCCTGTCCTTCGAGGCGGTGCATGGCGTTGAGCATTCCTGGGCATCAAAGAAGACCTTTGGTGACTGGAACGAGACCGTTGGTGGCGCCTTCGGCCCCAGCCGCCTGACCCGCGACAGCTACATTCTGTCCCATACCGGCGACTGGAGCTTTGGTACCTCGAAGCTCGATGCCTACCTGAACAAGTACCGCAACGACCTTGACCTGGGCAAAGCCAACTCGGAAGAGAAGATCGTCGAGGGCAGCCTGAATATTCCCTTCCAATTGCTGTTGGACCAGCGCCTGACGGTGGGCGGGCAATGGAAGCGTGAAGAGCTGACCAACACCGATACCCTGGGCACGGTACCTGTGGATTATCAGGGCGCGCCGGTCAGTGGCTCGACCTTGAAGGGCGATTACTCGGCGGCCTTTATCGAGGATGAATTGTTCCTGCTGGACAACCTGTCCCTGACCCTGGGCAACCGCTTCGACCACAGCGACAAGTACGGTAACCACAACAGCCCGCGGGCGTATGTGGTCTATCACCCGCACCCGGACTGGACCGTGCGTGGCGGTGTTTCCAAGGGTTTTCGTGCGCCAAGCCTGAAGGAGGGCAGTGCGGGGGCGGCTACCGAATCCGCAGGCCGGGGCTGTGGTTCGTTGCGGCCGTTGGGCTATGTCACTGGTAGTTGCTGGATGGCGGGCAATCCGAACCTGACACCGGAAACCAGCACCAACAAGGAAATCGGCCTTTCGTTCGACCACGATGGCTGGGAAGCGGGCCTGACCTACTTCCACACCGATTTCACCGACAAGATCGAATACGGCCCGTTGGGCCAGTACCAGGGCCGCTGGTGGACCATGCTGGAAAACATCGACAAGGCCCGTACCCGTGGCTGGGAAGGCACCGCCCGGGTGCCGCTGGGCGACTCCGTGAACTGGCGCACCAACGCCACCTACATGCTGGAAAGCAAGAACCTGTCCACCGGCGAGGATTTGATCAGTTCACCCAAACTGTCGGCATTCAGTGCGCTGGACTGGCAGGTCACCGACCGTCTGAGCACCGAGCTTTCGGCTCAGCACGTCGGCAAGCAGCGGGGCCTGGGCAATGATTTCGTGCAGTCCTACACCACCTACGACCTGACGGCGAACCTGGAGCTGACCAAGTGGCTGACCCTGAATGGCGGCGTGCAGAACCTGCTGGATAAAGACCTGCGGGATGGATCGACCAACTTCTATGTGCCCGGACGGGCGTTCTTCGCGGGGGCGACCACTTACTTCTGAGGCCGCTGGATGTAGCGGGGGGAATCAGCCCCATTGCCAGGCAATGGGGCTGAAGGGGCATTACACGTTGAAGCGGAAGTGCATCACGTCGCCGTCCTTGACGATGTATTCCTTGCCTTCCAGGCGCCATTTACCGGCTTCCTTGGCTCCGGCTTCACCCTTGAACTGGATGAAGTCGTTGTAGGCGATGACTTCGGCGCGGATGAAGCCTTTTTCGAAGTCGGTGTGGATCACCGCGGCGGCTTGGGGCGCGGTAGCACCGACACGCACGGTCCAGGCGCGAACTTCCTTCACACCTGCGGTGAAGTAGGTCTGCAGGTTGAGCATTTCGTAGCCGGCGCGGATCACCCGGTTCAGGCCGGGCTCTTCCAGGCCCAGGGCCTCGAGGAACATGTCCTTTTCTTCGCCGTCATCGAGCTCGGCGATTTCCGCCTCGATCTTGTTGCACACCGGTACCACGATCGCGCCTTCTTCCTCGGCAATGGCCTTGACCACGTCCAGCAGGGGGTTGTTCTCGAAGCCGTCTTCGGCAACGTTGGCGATGTACATCACCGGCTTGGTGGTCAGCAGGTGGAAGCCACGGATGATCAGCTTCTCGTCGGCGCTCATGTCCTTCATCAGGCTGCGGGCCGGCTTGCCTTCGGTGAAGTGGGCGATCAACTGCTCCAGCAGGGCTTTCTGGGCCACGGCATCCTTGTCACCGCCCTTGGCGTTGCGGGCGACTTTCTGCAACTGTTTTTCGCAGCTGTCGAGGTCGGCGAAGATCAGTTCCAGGTCGATGATTTCGATGTCGCGCTTGGGGTCGACGCTGTTGGACACGTGGATCACGTTGTCGTCTTCGAAGCAGCGGACCACATGGGCGATGGCGTCGGTTTCGCGGATGTTGGCCAGGAACTTGTTGCCCAGGCCTTCACCTTTCGAAGCACCGGCCACCAGGCCGGCGATGTCGACGAACTCCATGGTGGTGGGCAGCACGCGCTCGGGCACGACGATGGCGGCCAGGGCGTCCAGGCGCGGGTCGGGCATCGGCACGATACCGCTGTTGGGCTCGATGGTGCAGAAGGGGAAGTTCTCGGCCGCGATCCCGGATTTGGTCAGGGCGTTGAACAGGGTGGACTTGCCGACGTTAGGCAGGCCGACGATGCCGCAATTGAATCCCATGGTGTATTCCCCGAGGAGTAGAGTCAGGCCTTCTGGCTGTGCAGGTTTTTCATCGCGCGGTTCCATTCACCGGCGAAGATATCCGGCAGCACGCCGAGGGCAAAATCGATGCTGGCATCGAGTTTTTCCTGTTCGGCGCGTGGCGCACGACCCAGGACAAAGTTTGAAACCATACTGGCAACGCCCGGATGGCCGATGCCGAGCCGCAGGCGGTGAAAGGTATTCTGATTACCGAGCTGCGCGATGATGTCCCGCAGTCCGTTGTGCCCGCCATGGCCGCCGCCGGTCTTGAGCTTGGCGACGCCTGGCGGCAAGTCGAGTTCGTCGTGGGCCACCAGGATCTCTTCCGGCTTGATGCGGAAGAAGCCGGCAAGCGCCGCCACGGCCTGGCCGCTGCGGTTCATGTAGGTGGTGGGAATCAACAGACGAATGTCCTGACCCTGGTGACTGAAGCGCCCGGTCAGGCCGAAATACTTGCGATCGGCGACAAGGTTGATCCCTTGTTTTTCGGCGATGCGCTCAACAAAAAGGGCCCCTGCGTTATGCCGGGTCTGTTCGTATTCGGTGCCTGGATTACCCAGGCCAACGATCAGTTTGATGGCAGTCACGATAGGGGCCCTTCTTTGGAGTGGTGGATGACATCGCCGCAACCGGTGCTACGGCGAAAGTGGACGACAAGAGCTGGGTTGCCTTGCGGCAAACTTCGCGTTCTCGCCCGCTTTCTCGCTACGTTCCAGTCCGCGATGTACTCCGCTTAACTCCCGCGTCAGAGTGAATTACTCTGCAGCGCCTTCTGCAGCTTCTGGAGCAACACGTGGAGCGTGGACGTTGGCTACTGCCAGGTCGTTGCCGTGTGCCAGGGCCACGAATTCAACGCCTTTAGGGGCCTTGATGTCGGACAGGTGAACAATGGTGCCGATTTCAGCGTCAGCCAGGTCGACTTCGATGAACTCAGGCAGGTCTTTGGGCAGGCAGGAAACTTCGATTTCCGCGATTACGTGCGAGATCTCGCCGCCTTTCTTGACCGGAGCAGCTTCGTTGATGAAGTGCACTGGAACGATGGCGGTCAGTTTCTGACCAGCAACCACGCGAACGAAGTCAGCGTGCATCACGTGGCCTTTGGCCGGGTGACGTTGCAGGGCCTTGATCACGACGTTCTGCTTGGTGCCACCAACGTTCAGTTCGATGATGTGGCTGTAGGCAGCTTCGTTTTCCAGCAGCTTGGCAACTTCTTTGGCCAGCATGCTGATGGATTCAGGGGCTTTGTCGCCACCGTAAACTACAGCTGGAACCAGGCTTGCGAGACGACGCAGGCGGCGGCTCGCACCTTTCCCCAGGTCGGAACGCACTTCAGCATTCAGAGTAAAATCGTTCATGTTGTATCTCCAAAATAACCACACTCGCCCCAGCGTTTGCGACCAGCGCTAAAGGCGATATGGGCAAAAAAGCCCCGTCCCAACACAGGTTGGGACGGGGCGCTTTTCGTCATCGGGATGTTCTGCCAGGGACGGGCCCTAGCGGAACATCGCGCTGATCGATTCTTCGTTGCTGATACGGCGAACCGCCTCGGCAACTACCGGTGCGATATCCAGTTGACGGATACGCGCACAGGCTTGTGCTGCAGCGGACAGCGGGATGGTGTTGGTCACCACCAGCTCGTCCAGCACGGAATTTTCAATGTTCTCGATGGCCCGACCCGACAGCACAGGGTGTGTGCAGTAGGCAAAGACCTTGGCTGCGCCATGCTCTTTCAGGGCCTTGGCCGCGTGGCACAGGGTGCCGGCGGTATCGACCATGTCATCGACCAGAATGCAGGTGCGTCCTTCGACGTCGCCGATGATATGCATCACTTCGGAGTGATTGGCTTTCTCACGACGCTTGTCGATGATCCCGAGATCAACGCCCAGGGACTTGGCCACGGCACGTGCACGCACGACGCCGCCAATGTCCGGGGACACGATCATCAGGTTTTCGAAACGCTGATCTTCGATGTCATCCACCAGAACCGGGGAGCCGTAGATGTTATCTACCGGAATATCGAAGAAGCCCTGAATCTGGTCAGCATGCAGATCAACCGTGAGAACACGGTCGATGCCGACTACGGTGAGCATGTCAGCGACGACTTTCGCGCTGATAGCCACACGTGCGGAACGCGGACGGCGATCCTGACGGGCATAACCAAAATAAGGAATAACAGCAGTGATACGAGTCGCTGAGGAACGGCGGAAGGCGTCGGCCATCACCACGAGTTCCATCAGGTTATCGTTGGTCGGAGCGCAAGTCGGCTGAATAATGAAGACGTCTTTACCGCGGACATTTTCATTGATCTCGGCAGTAATTTCGCCGTCGGAAAATTTTCCAACAGAGATGTCACCGAGAGGGATATGCAGCTGACGTACGACACGCCGAGCCAGATCGGGGTTAGCGTTCCCCGTAAAGACCATCATCTTGGACACGCGCAGTACCTGAAGGCTGAGGGTATACCTGGATGAGTATAGGAAAATGGCAGGGGCGGCTGGATTCGAACCAACGCATGGCAGGATCAAAACCTGCTGCCTTACCGCTTGGCGACGCCCCTGTATCTGTTGCTTCGAATGCCTGGCACTCGGTTCCTTTAGAGCAGACTTTGCAGCTTGCGATGCAACATCGAAACGTTGCTTCCTTTGGCTACAAACCCTGTAAGGGTCTCTGTAAGAAGGGCCGAGACTTTATCAGCTTCAGCTTTGCTTGGGAAGCCCCCAAACACACAACTTCCAGTTCCAGTCAGTTTTGCTTCGGTAAATTTACCTAGCAAATTCAATGCGTTACGTACTTCTGGATAACGCCTTGCGACTACCGGAAGGCAGTCGTTTCTGCTGTTTCCCTTGGGAACGGGGCGCACTTTAATGGGCGCGGTGTTCCGTGTCAACAAAGGATCTGAAAAAATTTCTGCTGTACTAACAGACACTTGCGGGACCAGTACCAGATACCAGGGTTCTTCGGGATATTCAGGGGTCAGTTTTTCCCCCACACCTTCGGCGAAGGCAGCATGCCCGCGTACGAAAACCGGAACATCGGCGCCCAGGGTCAGCCCCAGTGCAGCCAGTCGGTCTTCGTCCCAGCCCAGTTGCCACAAGTGATTGAGGCCCAGCAGGGTGGTGGCGGCATTCGAACTGCCGCCGCCGATGCCGCCGCCCATGGGCAGGACCTTGTCGATCCAGATGTCGATGCCCTGGGTGCAGCCCGATTGTTCCTGGAGTTTCTTCGCCGCCTTGACGATCAGGTTGCTGTCGTGGGGCACGCCTTCGAACGCGGTGTGCAGGCGAATCACGCCGTCATCGCGCAGGGCGAAAGTGATTTCATCGCCGTAGTCGAGAAACTGGAACAGGGTCTGCAGCTCGTGATAGCCATCTTCACGGCGACCGAGGATGTGCAGCATCAGATTGAGTTTGGCCGGGGAGGGCAGGGTCAGTTTTTCCACGGACATTTCATTGCCCCAGCTTGCGCGGCAGCCATTCCTTGATCACCAGGGTGACATCAAGGTCGCTGCCGTGCAGTTTGATCCGCTCGGGCAGCCAATAGCCGTTCTGCTGCGAGTAGCTGCTGTATTCCACCTGCCAGCCATCTTGCTCCAGGCTCGCCAGATGGCTGTCGCCGTCCAGGGTCAGGCGGCTTTTGCTGTCGGGCGCGGGCAGGCCGCGAACCCACCAGGCCAGGTGCGAGACCGGCAGCTTCCAGCCCAGCTGTTCTTCCAGCAGGGTTTCCGGGCTTGCGGATTCATAGCGACCCTGGTTGGCCACTTCCAGGCTGACCTGGCCGGGACGACCGGTGAGTCGTGCGGCGCCACGGCCCAGCGGGCCTGACAGGCGGATGTCGTAGTAGTCCTGGCGTTGCAGCCAGAACAGCGTGCCGCTGCCGGAATCCTTGGGGGCACGAATGCCGATCTTGCCGTTGATCTGCCAGCCGTCGAGGCCGGTCAGTTGATCCTTGTGCAAGCGCCATTGCGCAGGGTTGCCCTGGCCCTGGACGGACTCGCGGGCACCGAAGCCGGCGCAGCCGGCCAGCAGGGCGATAAAGCTGAAAACGATAAAGTGGCGCAAAAACATGGTCTTAAAGAGTCTCTGATCCGGTCAGGCGTTTGATGGTGCCGCGTAGCACGGGGCTGTCGGGCTGATCCTTGAGGAACTTGCTCCAGATCTGCTTGGCCTCGCGCTGCTTGCCGTTGTTCCACAGCACTTCACCCAGGTGCGCCGCCACTTCCTGATCGGGGAAGCGTTCCAGGGCCTGGCGCAGCAGGCGTTCGGCTTCGTCCAGGTTGCCCAGGCGGAAATTCACCCAGCCCAGGCTGTCGAGGACGGCCGGGTCTTCCGGAGTCAGCTGGTGGGCTTGCTCGATCAGGGTCTTGGCTTCGGCATAGCGTGTAGTGCGGTCAGACAAGGTGTAGCCCAGGGCGTTCAATGCCATGGCATTGTCCGGTTCGCGCTGGATGATCAGGCGCAGATCCTTTTCCATCTGCGCCAGGTCATTGCGTTTTTCCGCCTGCATGGCGCGGGTGTACAGCAGGTTCATGTCGTCGGGGTATTGCTGCAGGGCCTGCTGGATGACTTTCCAGGCGCGCTCGCCCTGGTTGTTCGCCGACAGGGTCTCGACTTCGATCAGGTACAGCTGGATGGCGTAGTCGGGTTGGGCATCGCGGGCCGCCACCAGGCGTTTTTGCGCCTCGTCGGTGCGGCCGTTGTTCATCAGGATATCGGCCTGGCGCAACTGTGCGGGCAGGTAGTCATTGCCCGGGCCGACCTGGCCGTATTCGATCAAGGCCCCTTGCGGGTCGTTGAGCTCTTCGGCGATCCGGCCCAGGTTCAGGTGCGCGGAGTCTTCGTGGCTTTCACGGGCAATCAGGTCTTCCAGGTAGCCCTTGGCTTCTTCCCAGGCCTTGGCCTCCAGGCAGACGAGTGCCAGTGAATAGCGCAGTTCGTCATCTTCCGGATATTGCTGGACCAGACTGGAGAACTGGGTCTTGGCATCCTCCATGCGGTCCTGCTCCACCAGCATGCGGGCGTAGGTCAGGCGCAGGCGCTTGTCGTCCGGGTACTTGCGAATGCTTTTTTCCAGCAGCGGCAGGGCTTCTTTACCCCGGTTCAGGCTTTGCAGCAGGCGGGCGCGCAGCAGCAATGGCGCAACTTCACCGTCTTCCGGTGGGTTCTGTTCCAGCAGGGCCAGGGCTTCCTTGGCGTCGCCGTCCTGTTGCATGAGCAAGGCCTTGCCGAAAATCAACTGGCTGTTGTGCGGGTGTTTCTGCAGCAGGCGGTCGAAGCTTTTCATCAGGCCGTTGCGCGTGTCCTGGTCGGTATCGGCTGCGGACAGGGCAAGAAAGTCGAAGTGGGTATCGCCCTTGCCTTGCAGGACCTTCTCCATATAGACCATCGAGTCGTCATAGCGCCCGGCCCGGGCCAGCTGGATCGCGGCGGCTCGCTGCGCTTCCAGGTCGTCGGGGGCGTTTTTCGCCCAGATCAGCGATGTGTCCAGGGCAGCCTGGTCGGCGCCCAGGTATTCGGCGATGCGAAAGGCCCGCTCGGAGATGCCCGGATCCTGGGTGTTGATGGCCTGGGTCACGTAGTTGTCCAGGGCAATGTCGAAACGATTGCGCTGGCCCGCGAGTTCAGCGCTCAGCAGGCTGAAGACGGTGTCTTCGCTGAACGAGGAATAGACCTTGGGCTTTTCAGGGGCGGAGGTGCTGTCTTCCACCGGCGACGTAGCGTCCGATGAAACGGGTGCCAGAGATTGGCAACCGCTGAGGAAGACAAAGGCGAGGAGCAACGCGGAAGATCTATTCATATAGGAAGAGGGCGACTAACCTGCGGTCGGATCATCATGACACAAGCCTTCGGCCAAACATAACCGAGACTCAACGGGATGCCAGAACAGAGGCAGTCTATTAGTTTCTGCGCGAAAACTGCCTGCGCTTCGACCATGCTGCGCGCTGGGCGGCCTTGGCGCTACGCAGAAACAGGCTCGGAATGCTCATTTAGGCTCCTAAACTCCGCTTCCTCGCCTGTTTTCGCCTTGCCTGATCTTCGCTCGGCGAGTTTTGGCACAAAACTAGGACAATAGTCGGCGGTAGTTGTTCTGAGTCGGGCGAAGTAGGACAATTGCCGGCTTCTCGACATCATCAGCGACCTTGAATGGCCTTCCTTGCACTCGGTATTAACCATAAGACTGCTTCTGTAGACGTCCGCGAGCGCGTGGCCTTTACCCCTGAGCAGTTGGTTGAGGCCTTGCAGCAGCTCTGCCGACTCACCGACAGCCGCGAAGCTGCGATCCTCTCCACCTGCAATCGCAGTGAGCTCTATATAGAACAGGATCATCTTTCTGCGGATGTGGTGCTGCGCTGGCTGGCGGAATATCACCATTTGAGCCTAGACGAGCTGCGCGCCAGTGCCTACGTGCATGAGGACGATGCGGCAGTTCGTCACATGATGCGGGTGGCGTCGGGGCTGGATTCGCTGGTGCTGGGCGAGCCGCAGATTCTCGGGCAGATGAAGTCCGCCTACGCCGTGGCCCGCGAGGCCGGCACCGTCGGGCCGCTGCTGGGCCGGCTGTTCCAGGCCACATTCAGCGCCGCCAAGCAGGTGCGCACCGACACCGCCATCGGTGAGAACCCGGTGTCCGTGGCTTTCGCCGCGGTGAGCCTGGCGAAACAGATTTTCAGCGACCTGCAACGCAGCCAGGCCCTGCTGATCGGCGCCGGGGAGACCATCACCCTGGTGGCCCGGCACCTGCACGACCTGGGAGTCAAGCGTATCGTGGTGGCCAACCGTACCCTGGAGCGCGCCAGCCTCCTGGCGGAGCAATTCGGTGCCCACGCCGTGCTGCTCTCGGATATTCCCCAGGAACTGGTGCACAGCGACATCGTCATCAGTTCCACCGCCAGCCAGTTGCCGATCCTCGGCAAGGGTGCAGTGGAAAGTGCCTTGAAGCTGCGCAAGCACAAGCCGATTTTCATGGTGGACATCGCCGTTCCCCGGGATATCGAGCCAGAAGTCGGCGAGTTGGACGACGTTTACCTCTATACCGTCGACGACCTGCACGAAGTGGTCGCGGAAAACCTCAAGAGCCGTCAGGGCGCGGCCCAGGCCGCCGAGGAGCTGGTGAACATTGGCGCCGAGGATTTCATGGTGCGCCTGCGGGAACTGGCGGCGGTGGATGTACTCAAGGCCTATCGTCAGCAGAGCGAACGCCTGCGCGATGAAGAACTGCAGAAAGCCCTGCGCATGCTGGCCAACGGCAGCGGCGCCGAGGACGTGCTGGCCCAACTGGCCCGCGGCCTGACCAACAAACTGCTGCACGCGCCGAGCGTGCAGTTGAAAAAGCTCTCCGCCGAAGGCCGCCTCGATGCGCTGGCCATGGCCCAAGAACTCTTTGCCCTCGGTGAGGGCTCATCGGATAAAACCCCGTAATGAAAGCGTCACTGCTCAGTAAGCTGGACACTCTCCAGGACCGTTTCGAGGAACTGACCGCCTTGCTCGGCGATGCTGAGGTCATTTCCGATCAGGCCAAGTTCCGCGCCTATTCCAAGGAGTACGCGGAAGTCGAGCCGATCGTGGCTACTTATAAACAGGTGCTCAAGGTCCAGGCGGACCTTGAAGGCGCCCAGGCGCTGCTCAAGGACAACGACCCGGACCTGCGGGAAATGGCCGCCGAGGAAGTGCGCGAGGCCAAGGAACAACTGGCCGAACTGGAAAGCAGCCTGCAGCGCATGCTGCTGCCCAAGGACCCCAACGACGGGCGCAACGTGTTCCTGGAAATCCGTGCCGGCACCGGCGGCGACGAGGCGGCGATCTTCTCCGGCGACCTGTTCCGCATGTATTCCCGTTACGCCGAGCGGCGCGGCTGGCGGCTGGAGATCCTCTCGGAAAACGAGGGTGAGCACGGCGGCTACAAGGAAGTCATTGCCCGGGTCGAAGGCGAGAGCGTCTACGGCAAGCTCAAGTTCGAATCCGGCGCGCACCGCGTGCAGCGAGTGCCGGCCACCGAATCACAGGGCCGCATCCACACTTCGGCCTGCACCGTGGCAGTACTGCCCGAGCCGGATGAACAGGAAGCCATCGAGATCAACCCGGCGGACCTGCGCATCGACACCTATCGCTCCTCCGGCGCCGGTGGCCAGCACGTGAACAAGACCGACTCGGCGATCCGCATCACCCACATCCCTTCGGGGATCGTGGTGGAGTGCCAGGAAGAGCGTTCCCAGCACAAGAACCGGGCGCGGGCCATGTCCTGGCTGTCGGCCAAGCTCAACGACCAGCAGACCAGTGCCGCGGCCAATGCCATTGCCAGCGAGCGCAAGTTGCTGGTGGGCTCGGGGGACCGTTCCGAGCGCATCCGCACTTACAACTTCCCCCAGGGCCGGGTCACCGATCACCGCATCAACCTGACCCTGTATTCCCTGGACGAAATCCTCGCCGGGGGCGTGGAAGCCGTCATCGAGCCGTTGCTGGCTGAATATCAGGCCGATCAACTTGCGGCATTGGGTGAGTAAATGACCATCATCGCCAGCCTGCTGCGCGCAGCCCAACTGCCCGACTCGCCGACCCCGCGCCTGGATGCCGAGCTGCTCCTGGCCGCGGCCCTGGGCAAGCCCCGCAGCTTTCTCCACACCTGGCCGGAGCGCATCGTGCCCAGCGAGGCGGCCCTGGTGTTCACCGACTACCTGCAGCGACGCCGCTCCGGCGAGCCGGTGGCCTATATCCTTGGCCAGCAGGGCTTCTGGAAGCTCGACCTGGAGGTGGCGCCCCACACCCTGATCCCGCGCCCCGACACCGAACTACTGGTGGAAGCGGCGCTGGAACTGTTGCCCGCGACCCCAGCCACGGTCCTTGACCTGGGCACCGGCAGTGGTGCCATCGCCCTGGCCCTGGCCAGCGAGCGCCCGGCCTGGCAGGTCACGGCGGTGGACCGGGTACTGGAAGCCGTGGCCCTGGCCGAACGCAACCGCCAGCGCCTGCAACTGGACAACGTCAGCGTGCTCAGCAGCCACTGGTTCAGCTCCATTGAGTCCCGGCGCTTTGATCTGATCATCAGCAACCCGCCCTACATTGCCGAAGCCGACCCCCATCTGGTGGCCGGCGACGTGCGTTTCGAGCCGGAAAGCGCCCTGGTGGCGGGCAAGGATGGTCTGGACGACCTGCGCCTGATCGTCGCCCAGGCTCCGCAGCACCTGGAGGCCGGTGGCTGGCTGATGCTGGAGCACGGTTACGATCAGGCCGCGGCGGTCCGCGAGTTGCTGGCTGCCCAGGGTTTCATCGAAGTCCACAGCCGGGTCGACCTCGGTGGACATGAGCGCATCAGCCTGGGGTGCCGGCCGTGCTGACCGACCAGGAGCTGTTGCGCTATAGCCGACAGATTCTGTTGCAGCATGTCGATATCGACGGCCAGCTGCGCCTCAAGGAAAGCCGCGTGCTGATCGTCGGCCTCGGCGGTCTCGGTGCTCCCGCAGCCTTGTACCTGGCGGCGGCGGGGGTTGGTGAGCTGCACCTGGCCGACTTCGACAGCGTGGACCTGACCAACCTGCAACGGCAGATCATCCACGACAGCCACAGCGTCGGGGTCAGCAAGGTGGACTCGGCCATCAGTCGCCTGTCTGCCCTCAACCCGGAGGTCCGCCTGGTGCCCCATCGTCAGGCGCTGGATGTCGATACCCTGGCCGTTGCCGTGGCGGCGGTGGACCTGGTGCTCGATTGCTCCGACAACTTCACTACCCGCGAGGCGGTGAACGCCGCTTGCGTGGCGGCCGGCAAGCCCCTGGTCAGCGGTGCGGCGATCCGCCTGGAAGGGCAATTGTCGGTCTTCGACCCGCGGCGCCCGGAAAGCCCTTGCTACCACTGTCTATACGGGCATGGCAGCGAAGCCGAACTGACCTGCAGCGAAGCCGGGGTGCTCGGCCCGCTGGTGGGCACCGTGGGCAGCCTGCAGGCCCTGGAAGCCCTGAAACTGCTGGCCGGGTTTGGCGAGCCGCTGGTGGGCCGGTTGTTGTTGATCGATGCCCTGGGCACGCGCTTTCGCGAGTTGCGGGTCAAGCGCGATCCGGGGTGCAGCGTCTGTGGTACCCATCGTGAGTGAAGCGCCGATCGGGGTGTTCGACTCCGGCGTCGGCGGCCTCTCGGTGCTGGCGGAAATACAACAGTTGCTGCCCCACGAGTCGCTGCTGTATTTCGGCGACTGCGGGCATATTCCCTATGGCGAAAAGACCCCGGAGTTCATTCGCCAGCGTTGCAGCCTGATGGCCCGGTTCTTTCGTGAACAGGGCGCCAAGGCCCTGGTCCTGGCCTGCAATACCGCCACCGTGGCCGGAGTTGCCGACTTGCGCCGCGATTATCCGGACTGGCCCATCGTTGGCATGGAGCCTGCGGTCAAGCCGGCGGCGGCCGCGACCCGCAGCGGCGTGGTCGGGGTGCTGGCCACCACCGGCACCTTGCAGAGTGCCAAGTTCGCCGCCTTGCTCGACCGTTTCGCCACTGATGTGAAGGTCGTCACGCAGCCCTGCCCGGGGCTGGTGGAGATGATCGAGAATGGCGACTTGCACAGTGCCGCTCTGCGCCAACTGTTGCACGGCTACCTCGAGCCTCTGCTGGCTGCCGGCTGCGACACCATTATCCTGGGCTGCACCCATTATCCGTTTCTCAAGCCGCTGCTGGCGCAGATGCTGCCCGGGCCCATCAGCCTGATCGATACCGGCGCCGCGGTTGCCCGGCAATTGCAGCGGCTGCTCGACGAAGGCGATCTGCGCGCCCAGGGGCCAGCCCGGGAAACCTGTTTCTGGACCAGTGGCGATGTCCCGCACTTTGCCCGGGTGCTGCCTCTGTTGTGGAAAGAATCTGCTGAAGTCCTGTCTTTGCAGTTGTGAAAAAATCGTGAAAAATCCCTTCGCTGGCGCTGAACTTCTGAATGCGCGCTGGCTTCTATAGCCTATCCACAGGGTTGTACAACACCATATAAAACCGTTCGAAAAGGATGTTCCTGATGAAGCGACTGTTGTGTTTGGCTGCACTTGCGGCCGGGTTGTTGGGGCACAGTTTTTCCGCGCAGGCGGCCGGAGTCGAGTTCTCCGTGGGGCAAACTGGCGATTCGACCCAGGCCTATCGGCTGGGTATGCAATGGGATTGGGACAAGAGCTGGCTGCAAAGTGACGTCGGCCGTCTCACGGGTTACTGGAGCGGCGCCTACACCTATTGGGATGGCGACAAGACCTCCAGCAACCACAGCCTGTCGTTCTCCCCGGTGCTGGTCTACGAATTCGCCGGGGCTAGCGTCAAGCCCTACATCGAGGCCGGCATCGGGGTAGCGGCCTTTGCCCATACCCAGGTCGAGGACAACAAGCTGGGGTCATCCTTCCAGTTCGAAGACCGCATCGGTTTCGGCCTGCGCTTCGCCGGTGGCCATGAAGTCGGCATCCGCGCCACGCACTACTCCAACGCCGGCATCAAGACCCCCAACGACGGTATCGAAAGCTACGCGCTGCATTACACGATGCCGCTCTGAGGCCGCTATCAGCGATACGCCGTGGCAATTCCCCGGCGTTCGCTCAAGCAATCGGCCTCGCCCAGCTCGAACTCGCGACAGATCAGCGGCCGCAGCTCATAGATGCTGCAACGCATGCTGTCGCGGTCCAGCGCCGCGCACCAGCCGTCATCCAGGCGGCGCATGACTTCCCCTCCCCAATCGTCGGTATCGATAAAACGCTCGGGCACCCCGGTGTCGGTGATCAGCATGACCTCCAGCTGGCAGCAACAGGCGGCGCAGGTGGAGCAACTGACGGCGGGTTCGGCGGCGATGGAGGTAACGGGGATGGTGGTCATAGGCGCGCAGTGTAAGGCAGTGAGCCCGGGCTGTGTTAAAGCCCGGACGGATGCTCAGTCTCCGGTGACCAGTGGCGGCTCTTGCGGGGCCGGCCGCGCGAGCTCGTGCAGCAGCGGCAATAGCAGCGCCCAGAGCAGCCCCAGGCCGAGCAGGGTGGGGCCGGTGCCGTAGGGAAAGGTCACTCCCGCCAGGCGCCCCCCGGCGTAGTAGGAAAGCGGCCCGCCCAATGCCCCCAGCACACACCCCAGCCACCAGGGCCGGGCGCTCCAGGCCAGGCCATGGCGCAGTGTGGTGGCCAGCAGGGCCCAGAGCAGCATCAGCCACAAGGGCACCAGCAGGCTGACTTGCTGGAACTGAAACACCCCGAGCCAACTGAGGAAGCTGTCCAGGGCGATGCCGATCAGGGCAATGCCGACGATCATCGGGCCTTCGTCGGCCCAGCGGCCGATCCAGTGCAGATGCGCCAGCAGGATCGCCACCCCCAGCAGCAGCCAGAGGCTGTCGCCGCTGAGTACGCAGATGAACCAGCCCAGCTGGAACAGCAGGGCATTGACCAGTTGCCTAGGCATCGAGGCGCCCGAGCACTGGTTGTGGCGCGGCCGCAGGTTTGGCCAGCAGCAGTTGGGCGGTGCCGATGCTGCGTTCCAGGAAGCCGCCTTCGCAATAGCACAGGTAGAACTCCCAGAGCCGCAGGAAGTATTCGTCGTAGCCCAGTTCGCCGAGACGGCCATGGGCGCGGCGAAAGTTCTCGTGCCACAGGCGCAGGGTGCGGGCGTAATGCAGGCCGAAGTCCTCCATGTGCAGCAGGTTCATGTCGGTGTCGCGGCTGACCACTTCGAGCATCTTCTGTACGCAGGGCAGGGCGCCACCAGGAAAGATGTAGCGCTGGATGAAATCCACGCCATTTTTCGCCTGCTCATAGCGCTGGTCGCGAATGGTGATGGCCTGTAGCAGCATCAGGCCGTTGCTCTTGAGCAGGTGCGCGCATTGCTTGAAGTAGGTGGGCAGGAAGCGGTGGCCCACGGCTTCGATCATCTCGATCGACACCAGCTTGTCGTACTGGCCGCGCAGGTCGCGGTAATCCTCCAGCAGCAGGGTTACCCGGTCCTGCAGGCCGGCGGCCTCTATCCGCTGCCGGGTATAGGCGAACTGCTCCCTGGACAGGGTCGTGGTGGTCACCCGGCAGCCGTAGTGTTGCGCGGCATACAGGGCCATGCTGCCCCAGCCGGTGCCGATCTCCAGCAGGTGGTCCTCGGGCTTGAGCGCCAGCTTCTGGCAGATGCGTTGCAGCTTGTTCAGCTGGGCCTGCTCCAGGCTGTCTTCGGCGCTGCGAAACTGCGCGGCGGAATACATCATGGTGGGGTCGAGGAACTGCTCGAACAGCTCGTTGCCCAGGTCGTAGTGGGCCGCGATGTTTTTCTGCGAGCCCTTGCGGGTATTGCGGTTGAGCCAGTGCAGGCCGTGGATCAGCGGCCGGCCCAGTTTCGCCAGGCCGCCTTCCATGGCGTCCAGCACGTCCAGGTTGCTGACGAACACGCGGATCACCGCGGTCAGGTCCGGGGTGCTCCAGTAGCCGTGGATGAATGCCTCGCCGGCGCCGATCGAACCGCTGCTGGCCACCAGGCCCCAGGCGCTGGAGTCGTGGATGTGGATTTCCCCCAGCAGGGCGGCACCACTGCTGCCGAACACCAGGCGTTCGCCCTCTTCGCAGACCACCAGTTGGCCGTGCCTGAGCTGCGCCAGTTGCCGCAGCACGCCACGGCGCAGCAGGCTGGCGGTGAGGCTGTGGGTGCTGAGCAAGGGGGTTCTGGCCGAGATGCTAGAGGATTTCATGGCGGCGATCCTTGGGTTGTACGGCGGCTGTGCGATAGGCGCCAACGGCGGCCCGATGGGGAAAAAAGCGCATGCCCTTGGCGGCCAGGCGCAGGGCCTGCCAGTAGATCGCCAGGCAGGTCTTGGCGGTCATCCATGGAAAATGTCGCAGGTACTGGTGCAGGCTGCGTCGATCCAGGGGCTGGCGTTGCAGGTTGAGGGTGGCGTCGAACACCTTGAGCTCGCCCTGCCAGTCGGCCATGTGCACGCCCAGCCGCTCGGCCGGCGGGCTGAAGCTCATGCGGTACTCCAGATCCCGGGGCAGGAATGGCGATACGTGGAAGGCCTTGGCCACGGCGAAGTGCTGGTGCTCGGGCGTTGTGGCAGTGCCCGGGCGGGCCGGCAGTACATAGTGATAGCGCTCGCGCCAGGGGGTGTTGGTGACTTCGCAGAGAATCGCCGCCAGTTGCCCGTTGGCCTCGAAGCAATAGAAGAAGCTCACCGGATTGAACGCCAGCCCCCAGCTGCGCACCTGGGTCAGCAGGCGTATTGCGCCGCTGGGGGCGTGGCCGATGGCCGCGGCCACCTGTTGGCGTACCGCGTCGATCAGGCGCATGCCCTGCCCGGTGAAGGTCGGCAGGTAGTCGCTTTCACGGAAGGCGAAGGGCGCGAAACGGCTGCGGCCTGCCAGGGGCGAGAGCCCCAGCACCGCTTCCTGCTCGTCCAGGTCCAGGTACAGCAGGCCGATCCGGTAGCGGAAGGCATTGTCCTTGGGGGCGAAGCGCCGGTGGCTGATCCAGCCGTTGTACAGGGCGCTGTTCACAGTTGCTCTCCAAAGGCCTGGGCCACGCGCAAGGCGCTGACCACGCCGTCTTCATGGAAGCCGTTGGCCCAGTAGGCTCCGCAATAGAAGCTGTGGTGCGCGCCCTGCAGTTCGCCCCAGCGCGCTTGTGCGGCCAGCGCGCCGAGACTGTATTGCGGGTGGGCGTAGGTGTAGCGGGCAAGAATCTTCGAAGGGTCGATGGCGGCGCTCTGGTTGAGGCTGACGCAGAAGGTACTGCTGCTTTGCAGGCCTTGGAGAATGTTCATGTCGTAGGTCACGGCTGCGGCCTTTTCGGCGCTGGCGTCGAGGCGGTAGTTCCAGCTGGCCCAGGCCAGGCGCCGGCGTGGCAGCAGGCGGGTGTCGGTGTGCAGCACCACGTCGTTGTCGGCGTAGGGCAGGGCCTGGAGGATTTCCTGTTCAGCGAGGCTCGGGCTGGATAGCAGTTGCAGGGCCTGGTCGCTGTGGCAGGCGAACACCACCTTGTCGAAGCGCTCGCTGCCGGCGTCGCTGTGGATAAGTACGCCCTGCTCATCGCGTTCGACCCGCCGCACCGGGCAGTCGAGACGGATGTGCTGGCGAAAGCTTGCGGTCAGCGGCTCGATGTAACGGCTGGAGCCACCTTCGATCACGCACCATTGCGGGCGGTTGCTCACCGAGAGCAAGCCGTGGTTCTTGAAGAAGCGCACGAAGAATTGCAAAGGGAAACCGAGCATCTGCCCCGGCGACATCGACCAGATCGCTGCGCCCATGGGCACGATGTAGTGGCGGATAAAACGCTCGCCGTAGCCCTGGCTTTGCAGGTACTGGCCCAGGGTGGTGTCGGCGGCGATGCGTTGTTGCAGCAGGTCCTGCTGGGAGGCCCGGTTGAAGCGCAGGATGTCCCGCAGCATGCCCCAGAACCCCGGTGACAGCAGGTTGCGCCGCTGGGCGAAGAGGCTGTTGAGGTTGTTGCCGTTGTACTCCAGCCCGGAGGCTGGGTCGCACACCGAAAAGCTCATCTCGGTGGCTTTGTAGCGCACCCCGAGCTGCTTCAGCAGGCGAATGAAGTTGGGGTAGGTCCAGTCGTTGAAGACGATGAAGCCGGTGTCCACGGCCTGGGTCTCGCCATTGAGGCTGACGTTCACGGTGTGGGTATGGCCGCCGATCCAGCTGCCGGCCTCGTAGACCCGGATGTCATGCCGGCGGTTGAGCACATAGGCGCAGGTCAGGCCAGCGATGCCGCTGCCGATGATGGCGATTTTCACGATGTTTCCCCGCTACGGGCCAGGCGCCTGGCAATGCCCAGTTGCAGGCGACCGGGCAGCCAGGCCAAGAGCTTGAGGCCGAAGATGAAAAGACCTGGGAAGGCGATCTCCAGGGGGCGCCTGCCCAGATGCCGGTGGATATGCCGGGCGGCCTGTTCGGCGGTCCAGCGCATGGGCATCGGGAAATCGTTGCGTGCGGTCAGTGGCGTGTCGACAAAACCCGGGCTGACCAGGGTCACGTCGATGCCTTCGGCAGCAAGATCGATACGCAGGGACTGCAGCAGATAGCGCAGCGCCGCCTTGGAGGCGCCATAGGCACCGGCCCGGGGCAGTGGCAAACAGGTCACCGAACTGGCCACGCCCACCAGGTACGGGCGATTGCCTGCGCGCAACAGCGGCAACGCGGCCTCGATGCAGTAGCTGGCGGCCAGCAGGTTGGTGTTCAGCACCCGTTCGATCAGCGCTGCGTCGAACTGCTGTACCTCGATGTATTCGCAGGTCCCGGCATTCAGGATCACCGTGTCCAGGGCGCCCCAGGCCTGGGCGATGCGCTTGCCGATCTCGCGTACCTGCAAGGCATCGGTGAGGTCGCCGGGCACCACCAGCACTCGGCCCGGATAGCGCTTGGCCAGGGCCTCCAGGGGCTCGCGGGAACGGGCGCTGAGCGCCAGCTGGGCCCCGGCCTTGAGCAGTTCTTCGGCCAGGGCTGCGCCGATGCCGCTGCTGGCACCGGTGAGCCAGACCCTTCGTGGCATGGCAGGCTTCATCCGAGCCTCCGTTTCAGCCAGGCGATCATCGCCCCGAGTAGCGGCAAGTGTTCATAGAGCAGGGCACCGGCGTCGAAATAGTCGCGGTGGCGGTAGACCCTGGCGTCGCGCCATTGCAGGTACGAGCAGCCCGCCACCTGGATCAGGCCGCCACCGTTGAGGCGCGGGTGGCGGTAGCTCATGGTCCAGCGCAGATAGCCCTGGCCCTCGGCGCACAGGTCGCTGCCGTGGAAGTCAAAGCGCAGCTCACGGACGTTGGCGTAGAGCTCGGCGAAGTAGCCGCGCAACTGAGCCAGTCCCTGGACCTCGTGCAGAGGATCGGTGAACTGGATGTCATCGCTGTAGAGCCGCTCCAGTCGGTCGAGATTGTGCCGATCGAGGGCGGCGAACTCCCGGGCGAAGTTGTCGAGAAAGTCACTCATGGCTCACCCCTGCATCCATTCGCGCGGGCAGCGCCTTGAACGCCGCCAGGGCCCGCTCCCGGGAGCGTGAAAGATCGACGATCGGCGCCGGGTAGCCAGGCACGCCGAACAGGCCGCCCATGGCCGCCGGGTTGTGGATATCTTTTTTGTTCAGCCCCGCCAGTTGCGGCAGCCAGTGCTTGATGAAGCGCCCCTCACTGTCGAACTTCTGCGACTGGCTGATGGGGTTGAAGATGCGGAAGTAGGGCGCCGAATCGGTGCCGGTGGACGAGCTCCACTGCCAGCCGCCGTTGTTGGCCGCCAGGTCGCCGTCGATCAGGTGGCGCATGAAGAAACGCTCGCCCTCGCGCCAGTCGATCAGCAGGTTCTTGGTCAGGAACATCGCCACCACCATGCGCAGGCGGTTATGCATCCAGCCGGTCTCCAGCAGCTGGCGCATGGCGGCATCGATGATCGGCAGGCCGGTGCGGGCCTCCTGCCAGGCCGCCAGTTCCTCGGGGGCATGGCGCCATTTCACCGCCTCGGTTTCCGGGCGAAAGGCCTGGTGCCGGGACACCCGTGGGTAGCCCACCAGGATGTGTTTGTAGAACTCGCGCCAGAGCAGTTCGTTGATCCAGGTGACGGCCCCGGGGCTGCCGCTTTCAAACTCGCCCTGGTTGCCGCGCAAGGCGGCGTGCAGGCACTGGCGGGGCGAGATCACGCCGGCGGCGAGGTAGGGCGAAAGCTGGCTGGTGCCGGGTTTGGCCGGGAAGTCGCGTTCGCTCTGGTAGTAGTGGATCTGTTCATCGCTGAACTGCTCCAGGCGCCTTTGCGCCTCGTCCTCGCCGGCGGGCCACAGCTCGCGCAGGGCTTGGGTGGGGCTGGGAAAGCCTTCGACCCGCTGCGGGAGCGGATCGGCGTTGATCGACAGCGGCAACTGAGCCCCGGGTGCCTTCACCAGGGCCGGCAGTGCGGTATGCAGGCGGCTGTAGCAGACCTTGCGAAACTGGCTGAAGACCTGGAAGTAGCCGCCGCTCTTGGTCAGTACGCTGCCGGGCTGGAACAGCAATTGGTCGAGGTGACCCTGGACGCTGATTCCGGCGTGTTGCAGGGCCCGGGTCACGGCCGCATCGCGGCGGCTTTCGTGGATGCCGTATTCCTGGTTGAAGTGCAGCATCTGCACCTGCAATTGCCGGCACAGCTCCAGCAGGACCTGAGGCGCCTGCTCCCAGGTGGCGGCGCTGCGGATCAGCAGCGGGATATTCAGGCGGCCCAGGGCGGTGCTCAGCGACTGCAGGTTACGCAGCCAGAAATCGATCTTGCACGGTGCATCGTCATGGGCCAGCCACTGCTCCGGGCTCAGCAGATACACCGCTACGGCCGCGCCCCGCTGGGCGGCGGCGCTCAGGGCGGTGTTGTCATGTAGGCGCAGATCGCTGCGCAGCCAGATCAATTGCATGTCGGTTCCCGGATCAGAAAAGTCCTCGCTCGAGCAGTAGCTGGCAGGCCGCTATCGGGTCCTGGGCCAGGTACAGATCGGCGATTTCAGTGGTACATACGGACCACTGGGCGGGGTGGATGCACACCGCGGGTCCGACGATGAATTTTTTGCAGGCCACGCCGCTGAGCAGCCTGGGCAACTGGGCGGGGTTGAGTGCCTTGCCGGAATACAGCAGCAGGCCCCGGGCCTGCAGGCGTTCGGTGGCCAGGGCCAGTTCGCCGCCGGGCAGCGGCCAGTCGAAGACCTCCACCGGGCAGTCGGCGTTACTGGCCAGCCAGGCGGTGAGCCACAGGTGCGGCTCCAGTGGCAGGTCCGACTGGTTGACCAGCAGCAGCGGGGCGCCCTGCACTTGACGGTTGTTGTGATAGATCCGGGCGCCGAGCTTGCTGCGCAGCCAGGAATAGAAGAACACCTGTTCCATCTGGCTGCCGAACTGGCCTTGCCAGCGTTGTTGCAGTTCCGCCAGCAGCGGCATCAACAGGTGCTCGCACAGGGTCCGTGGCGGGTACAGCGCCATGGCCTGATTGAAGGTGTCGTCGACCTTGCGCTCGGCCAGCTGGCTGATGGCCCGGGCGAGGGCGGCGCGCAGGTGCAGCCAGTCATTCTCCACCTGGGGGCTGGAGCAGGTGTCGCTGTCCAGCAAGGGCTTGACCTGGCTCACCGCAACCCCTCGATTGAGCCAGGTGAGGATGGTCAGGATCTGCTGCACCTGCTCGCTGGAATACAGCCGGTGGCCCTTGGGCGTGCGCCGGGGCACGATCAGCCCGTAGCGGCGCTCCCAGGCCCGCAAGGTGACTGCGTTGACACCGGTCTGGCGCGCCACCTCGCGGATCGGCAGCCAGCCCTGTTCCTGGCAGTCGGTATCCGGAGCGGTGTCTTCGTCGACCGCTGGGGGGGAGAGTTTCATGGCTCAGATCGCGTTGCGCAGGCTGAGGTCTTCGGGGTGCGGCTGCAGGTACAGTTGCTGGGCAATGTAGGGATCGGGGTTCTGGCGCAAGTGGTGCTTGAGCAGGGTCAGGGGCACCACCAGCGGCACGATGCCCTGGCGGTACTGGTTGATGAGGCGCTGCATTTCCTGCTTGTCCTCGCTGCTGATGGCCCGCTTGAAGTAGCCACTGATGTGCTGCAGCACATTGCTGTGGGTGCCACGGGTGGCGCAGCGGCTCAGCGCTTCCATCAACTGGCTGAAGTAGCGTGGGCCGATCAGCGTCGCATCGCCCTTGCCCATGCTGCCCAGCAGATTGCCCAGGGCCTTGTACTGTTCGGGGTGATGGGCCATCAGCAGGTATTTGCAGCGTGAGTGGAAGTCGGTGAGGGCACGGCGGCTGAGCCCCTGCTGAACCAGGGCCTGCCAGTCGCGATAGACGAACACCCGGGTCAGGAAGTTTTCCCGCAGTACCGGGTCGTTCAGGCGTCCGGCTTCCTCCACGGGCAGGTCCGGGTGCCGGGCGCAGAAGGCCTGGGCGTAGATGCCGCGCCCGCCGCTGCGATGGGGAATGCCGTTGGCCTGGTACACCTTGACTCGCTCCAGGCCGCAGGAAGGGGAGCTCTGCATGAAGATGTAGCCGCAGATATCTCCCAACTGGCCCGCCATGTGTTCGGCGTAGTCGGCCAGGGGCTGGGTGACGTCCAGGCTGCTGTCCCGTGTGCCTGTGGCCCGTGGCTGTTCGGGGGGGCCTACCAGGCGAATCGGCTCCCGGGGCGTGCCCAGGCCGATGGCGACTTCCGGGCACAGGGGCACGAAATCGAAGTAGTCGCACAGCACCCGGCTGCACAAGCGAGATTCCTTGTGCCCGCCGTTGTAGCGGACCTCGACGCCCATCAGGCAGGCGCTGATGGCGATTTTCGGCTTGGCAGACATGGTTCAACCTCCGGGGTATACCTGTACAAGAACGATGGCTTGTACAACTTTTATCCATCATAGAATTAAAGTTGTACAAGTCAAATTATTTGTATAAGTATCCGCCGGCGCGGATGCGCCAGGTTATCGCCAGCCCATGTGCCAGTCGCGCTCGTTCTGCAGGGTCTGCCAGCTCAGGCGCTGGCTGCGTCGGGTGAGCACCGCCTGCAACTCGATGTCCAGCACGGTGCCTTGTTCATCGCAGAACAGCTCGGTAACCAGGAAGTGTTTCTCACGGCGTTGCGGGTGGGCTGCTGTCCACTTCGACAGCAGCAGTTTGCGCGGGTTGAGGCGATTCACTGCAGGCTCTCGTGGAGCCGGCGCGCGGCCTCCTGCCCGCTCAGCCAGGCGCCTTCGACGCGGCCGGACAGGCACCAGTCGCCGCAAACGTACAGGCCCAGATCGGCGTCGGCCAGGGCGCCCCATTCATGGCTGGTGGCCGGGCGGGCGTAGAGCCAGCGGTGGGCCAGGCTGAAGGTGGGGGCGGGCATGACGCTGTGCAGCAGCTCGGCGAAGGCACCGTGCAGTTGTTCGGTCACGGCTTCTTTCGAGAGGTCGATGTGCTGCCGGCTCCAGGCGCTGGTGGCATGCAGGACCCAGGTGTCGAGGTGGCTGTCGCGCCCGGGCTTGCTGCGGTTGCGGGCCAGCCAGTCCAGTGGGCTGTCCTGGACGAAGCAGCCTTCCATGGGGGTTTCCAGGGGCGTATCGAAGGCCAGGGCGACCGCCCAGGTCGGGTCCATTTTCACCCCGGCGGCGACGCCCGCAAGCTTCGGCGCGGCGGCCAGCAGGGCAGTGGCCTGTGGTGCCGGCGTGGCGATCACGACGTGGCTGAAAGGGCCGTGGGTGAAACCTTCGGCGTCCTGCAGATGCCAATGCTGTTCGCCGCGGAACACTTCGGTGATGCGGCAGGCGAAGTGGGCCTCGAGGTCGCCGATCAGCGCGCGGGTGATGGCGCTCATGCGGGGAGTGCCGACCCAGCGGGTCTGTTCATCCGGCGAGGGGCTGAGCTGGCCGCCGTGGGAGTTGTAGAGTTGTGGCGTCCATTCGGCGACCCAGCCCTTGGCTTGCCAGCGCTGGACTTCGGTGACGAAACGACGGTCACGGGCGGTAAAGTACTGGGCCCCCAGGTCCAGGCTGCCGGCATCGCTGCGTTTGCTCGACATGCGCCCGCCGCTGCCGCGGCTTTTGTCGAAAAGGTGGACGGTATGCCCGGCATCTCGTAGCGCCTGGGCGGCGGAGAGTCCGGCGATGCCGGTACCAATGATTGCGATGGGTACTGTCATAGGGGCCTCGTTTACCTTTCTGTACAGATTACGCCGCCGCCAAAACCTGTACAATATTGTTTTTTGGTATAGCTTTCGGCGTCATCGGTTGTTCAGGTTGTCTATCGTTAAAACACAGCCTGTCCGATTGAAAAGATCCCTGCTTATAAAAATAGACTAGTGATTCGGGTAAAACGCCACGCGAGGAAGATGTCATGCATATATTGCTGACCGGCGGTACTGGTTTGATCGGGCGTGCCCTGTGTCGTCAATGGCAGGCCCAGGGTCACCAGTTGAGTGTATGGACTCGCCAACCCGATAAGGTTGCCGCCCTGTGCGGTCCCCAGGTGCGGGCTGTCAAGGCGTTGCAAGAGCTGGACCAGATCCCGGTGGACGCGGTGATCAACCTGGCCGGGGCGCCGATCGCCGATCGGCCCTGGAGCCACAAGCGCAAGGCGCTGCTTTGGCACAGCCGCATCGCCCTGACCGAAACCCTGCTGGCCTGGCTCGAAAGCCGCGAACACAAACCCGGTGTGCTGGTGTCGGGCTCGGCGGTGGGCTGGTACGGCGACGGTGGCGAACGGGAACTGAGCGAGGATTCGCCCCCGGTCAACGAGGACTTTGCCAGCCAGTTGTGCATTGCCTGGGAAGAAACTGCCCAGCGCGCCGAAGCCATGGGCGTGCGTGTGGTGCTGGTGCGCACCGGTTTGGTGCTGTCGCCCGAGGGCGGCTTTTTGTCGCGCCTGCTGCTGCCCTTCAAGCTGGGGCTGGGCGGGCCGATCGGCAACGGCCGGCAATGGATGCCGTGGATTCATATCGACGATCAAATCGCCCTGATTGATTTTCTTGTGCATCAGCCTGGGGCGCAGGGTCCTTATAATGCCTGCGCGCCAAAACCGGTGCGCAACCGCGAGTTCGCCAAGACCTTGGGGCGGGTGCTGCACCGGCCTGCACTGATACCGCTGCCGGCGTTTTTCCTGCGCCTGGCCTTGGGTGAATTGTCGTTGCTGTTGCTGGGAGGCCAGCGTGCCGTTCCCGCGCGGTTGCTGGAAGCGGGTTTCACTTTCCAGTTCACTGATTTGCCTGCGGCCCTGGACGCCTGTGTCCAGCCGCCTCTGAAATAGGACGTTGCATGACCGATCACGCGTTGCTCCTGGTCAACCTGGGTTCGCCGGCTTCCACTTCGGTGGCGGACGTGCGCAGCTACCTCAACCAATTCCTCATGGACCCTTATGTGATCGACCTGCCCTGGCCGATCCGACGTTTGCTGGTGTCGCTGATCCTGATCAAGCGGCCAGAGCAATCGGCCCACGCCTACGCGTCGATCTGGTGGGAAGAGGGTTCGCCGCTGGTGGTGCTCAGCCGGCGTCTGCAGAAGGTAATGAGCGAGCAGTGGAAGCAGGGCCCGGTAGAGTTGGCCATGCGCTACGGCGAGCCTTCGATCGAGTCCGTGCTGCTCAAGCTGGTGGCCCAGGGGCAACGCAAGATCACCCTGGCCCCGCTGTATCCACAGTTTGCCGACAGCACGGTCACCACCGTGGTCGAGGAGGCCAGGCGTGTGGTACGCGAGCATAAGCTGGACGTGCAATTCAGCGTGCTGCAACCCTTCTACGATCAACCCGAGTACATCGAGGCGTTGGTGGCCAGCACCCGGCCGCACCTGCAACAGCCTTTCGATCATCTGCTGCTGAGTTTCCACGGCCTGCCCGAGCGGCACTTGAACAAGCTCAACCCGGGACACTCCCTCGATGGTGCCGGGGACTGCTGCGCAGAGTCAGCGCCCCAGGTGCTTGCCAACTGTTATCGCGGCCAGTGTTTCCGTACCGCCAGGGCCTTCGCCCAGCAGATGGGCCTGGCCGACGGGCAATGGTCGGTTTCCTTCCAGTCACGGTTGGGGCGAGCGAAATGGATCGAGCCCTACACCGAGGCACGCCTTGATGAACTGGGTAAACAAGGAGTGAAGAGGCTGCTGGTGATGTGCCCGGCATTTGTCGCCGACTGCATCGAAACCCTGGAGGAGATCGGTGATCGCGGTCGCGAGCAGTTTCGCGAGGCGGGAGGGGAGGACCTGGTGTTGATCCCTTGCCTGAATGACGACCCACAGTGGGCCAAGGCCTTGAACGCCTTGTGCCAGCGAGCGCCGCTGGCGTTGTAAATAGCTTCGCCGGCAAGCCGGCTCCTGCGGGGGAGACAGCTTGCCGGCGAAGGGGTCTCTAGATCAACGGCTCATCGGCCTTCTTGTTCTTCCAGCCGTCGTTCCCCGGCAGCACCAGGTTCAGCACGATGGCGACAACGGCGCACAGGGCGATGCCCTTGAGGCCGAAATCATCCGGACCGGTACCGGTTCCCACCAGCACGCCGCCAATGCCGAACACCAGGGTCACCGAGACGATCACCAGGTTGCGGGCTTCGCCCAGGTCGATCTTGTGGCGGATCAGGGTGTTCATCCCCACCGCGGCGATCGAGCCGAACAGCAGGCAGAGAATCCCGCCCATCACTGGCACCGGGATGCTTTGCAGCAGCGCGCCGAACTTGCCGATAAAGGCCAGGGTGATGGCGAAGACCGCCGCCCAGGTCATGATTTTCGGGTTGTAGTTCTTGGTCAGCATCACCGCGCCAGTGACTTCGGCGTAGGTGGTGTTGGGCGGCCCGCCGAACAGGCCGGCAGCGGTGGTGGCGATGCCGTCACCGAACAGGGTGCGGTGCAGGCCGGGCTTCTTCAGGTAGTCGCGGCCGGTGACGCTGCCGACCGCAATCACGCCACCGATGTGCTCGATGGCCGGTGCCAGGGCGACCGGGACGATGAACAGGATCGCCTGCCAGTTGAACTCCGGTGCGGTGAAGTGCGGCAGCGCCAGCCAGGGGGCGGCGGCGATCTTCGCGGTGTCCACCACGCCGAAGTAGAACGACAGGGCAAACCCCACCAGCACGCCGGAAATGATCGGCACCAGGCGAAAGATGCCTTTGCCGAACACCGCAACGATCAGGGTGGTGAGCAGCGCCGGCATCGAGATCATCATCGCCGTCTGGTAATGAATCAGCTCGCTGCCGTCACCGGCCTTGCCCATGGCCATGTTGGCGGCGATGGGGGCCATGGCCAGGCCGATGGAAATGATCACCGGGCCAATGACCACCGGCGGCAGCAGGCGGTCGATGAAACCGGTGCCCTTGATCTTCACGGCCAGGCCGAGAAAGGTGTAGACGAAGCCCGCCGCCATTACCCCGCCCATGGTCGCGGCGAGGCCGAACTGGCCCTTGGCGAGAATGATCGGGGTGATGAAGGCAAAGCTCGACGCCAGGAAGACCGGCACCTGGCGCCCGGTCACCACCTGGAACAACAGAGTCCCGAGACCCGCCGTGAACAGCGCCACGTTCGGGTCGAGACCGGTGATCAGCGGCATCAACACCAGGGCACCGAAGGCCACGAAGAGCATCTGGGCGCCAGACAGTACCTGGCGCCAGAGCGGATCGTTGAACTCGTCCTGCATGATCAGGAGTCCTTCTGCTTGGTGCCGAAGATCTTGTCACCGGCATCACCCAGGCCAGGAATGATGTAGCCATGCTCGTTGAGCTTCTGATCGATGGAAGCGGTGTAGATGGTCACGTCCGGGTGCGCCTGCTCGACGGCGGCGATGCCCTCGGGGGCGGCCACCAGGACCATGGCGCGGATGTCACGGCAGCCGGCCTTTTTCAACAGGTCGATGGTGGCGACCATGGAACTGCCGGTGGCCAGCATCGGGTCGATGATCATCGCCAGGCGCTCGTCGATTTCCGGTACCAGTTTTTCCAGGTAAGTGTGGGCTTGCAGGGTTTCCTCATTGCGGGCCACGCCCACGGCGCTGACCTTGGCGCCCGGGATCAGGCTCAGCACGCCTTCGAGCATGCCGATGCCGGCACGCAGGATTGGTACCACGGTAATCTTCTTGCCGGCGATCTTCTCGACCTGGACAGGGCCGCACCAGCCTGGAATCTCGTAGCTTTCCAGGGGCAGGTCTTTGGTGGCTTCGTACGTCAGCAGGGCACCGACTTCCTGAGCGAGCTCGCGAAAGTTCTTCGTGCTAATGTCTGCGCGGCGCATAAGGCCAAGTTTGTGTCGGATCAGCGGATGGCGGATCTCACGGATGGGCATAGGGAAAGGCTCCGGCGGCGGGCAAAAAAAACGGCCTAGATTAATCTATCCGGGGTTGTTGTCCTATAGACATAAAGTACGTTAGTCCAGAAACGCTTGATCTGACCGGGCCGGATGCGTACCTTTGCCCGCTTTTCCGAAACTGCCACCCCTTGGAGAGCGCCATGTCCGCTGATCTCGAGCATATCCGTCAAATCATGCGCGAGGCTGACTGCCTGTACACCGAAGCTGAAGTCGAGGCGGCCATCGCCCGGGTCGGTGCACAAATCACTGAAGAACTGGCTGAGCGCAATCCGGTGGTGTTCTGCGTCATGAACGGTGGCCTGATCTTCGCGGGCAAGCTGCTGACCCACCTGCGCTTTCCCCTGGAAGCCTCCTACCTGCACGCTACCCGCTACCGCAACGAAACCAGCGGCGGTGAGCTGTTCTGGAAGTCCAAGCCGGAAGTCTCCTTTATCGACCGCGACGTGCTGATCATCGACGACATCCTCGATGAAGGTCACACCCTGGGCGCGATCATCGACTTCTGCAAACACGCCGGCGCCCGCGCCGTGCACACGGCCGTGCTGATCGACAAGGACCACGACCGCAAGGCCCGTCCGGACCTCAAGGCCGACTACATGGGCCTGCCTTGCGTGGACCGCTACGTGTTCGGCTACGGCATGGACTACAAGGGCTACTGGCGTAACGCTGCCGGCATCTATGCCGTCAAGGGCATGTAAGCGATGACCGGGCCGAGCTTTCTCGATCAAGCGTTGTTCAGCGACCTGGCTGAGAAAGCCGCGGCCAACCCCCGCGGTCGTCAGCACCACAACTTCCATGCCATGGAAGAGCCTTGCCACCGCATGGCGGTGGGGCTGCAACCCTCCACTTATGTTCCGCCGCATCGCCACCTGAGTGCTGACAAGGCCGAGACCCTGCTGGTGCTCAAGGGGCGCCTGGGCGTGCTGATTTTCGATGAAACGGGCCAGGTCCAGGGCAAGCGGGTGCTGCAGGCCGGCGGCGACTGCGTCGGTGTGGACTTGCCGGCCGGGGTTTTCCACGGCCTGGTGGTGCTGGAGCCCGACAGCCTGATGTTCGAATGCAAGGCCGGCCCTTATCGCCCAGTGGGCGAGGGTGAGCAGGCCAGTTGGGCGCCCCGTGAAGGCGAGCCCGGCGTGGCCGAATACCAGGCCTGGATGCGCGCCCAGTTCGACTGAACAGGCCCGCGCCCGTGACAGCGGCCTACCGTCGGTAACGGTGCAAGATTTGCGGTAAAAACCCGTGCTAGAGTGCTCGGCCCTTGTCTGGAGCCTGTCATGAGCCTGTTGATTCGCAGTAGCGCGGCCCTTCTTCTGTGCTTGAGCCTGCCCCTGGCAGCCGCCCCGGCCCCCTTGCACGGGCAGTTCCTGCCTCCCGATGATCTGACCCTGCGCGACAGCGTCCCGCAACAGCAGCAGTTGTTGCAGGTCACCGAGTATTCGGTGGTGATCGGCAGCCAGCGCCAATCGAACCAGCAACCGATTCCCGTGACTTCGCCAGTGTGGGTGCGGCTCAAGGGCAAGCCGTTGAACAAGGGCGCCACCATCAGCCAGGTGCTGGTGAACTTCGACGGTGAAAGCAAAAGCCTGAAAAAGCCGCAGTTCGATGCCAAGACCCGGACCCTGACCCTGTATTACCCGCTGGCCCAGTACCGTGCGGTGATGGACCTGTTGCGCAACGACACGGTGTATTGCCAGTTCCTCAGCTATGCCAACGGGCACATCTGGGCTGACCTGCATACCGGCAGCGTGCGTTCGCGTTGAGGCCATATGCGGGCTGGGGGTAAACTGCCCGCCCCGTGAAATGTCTGCGAGCTGGAGTCGGCAATGCGTAAAGATAAGAAACAAGTGATTGGTGACGAGATCAGCGACGAGCAGATCAAGTTGTTCCTCGATTTCGAGCCGGTCGATGCAACTTCGCCGTCCCTGCACAAGCTGATCAAGGCCTATCGTGGCCTGCGCATCGATGATTTCGAACGCTTCCTGACCTTCTTCGTCGAAGCCGGTTTCGACCTGGATGGCAAGGATGAGCACGGCCAGACCTTCGTCGACCTGATCCGCGATCAGCGCAACGCCGCCGACTACATCGAGCTGATGGACAACGCCCGCGGCTGATCTTCTCGCCAGGCATAAAAAAACGCCCCGTCCTGCGAAGGACGGGGCGTTTTTCATTCAGCGCGGATCAGGTGCAGCTTTCGGTTTCCTTGCTTGGCTCGACCAGCTCCAGGCTCAGGTTGTTTTCGCTGTTGATCTGGTGGTACAGCGTTGCGTCGGTTTCCAGGACCTTTTCCCGTGCCGGGAAGATTTCCTTGAGCTTGGCAGCCCATTCGCCGCTGGCCTTGGCCGGGAAGCAGCGCTCGATCAGCTCCAGCATGATCGAAACGGTCACCGAGGCACCTGGCGAGGCGCCGAGCAGGGCGGCCAGAGAGCCGTCCTTGGCGGCCACCAGTTCGGTACCGAACTGCAGGATGCCGCCTTTCTTCGGATCCTTCTTGATGATCTGCACCCGCTGGCCGGCCACCTCCAGGCGCCAGTCCTCGGCCTTGGCCTCGGGGTAGAAGCGGCGCAGGGATTCCAGGCGCTGCTCCATGGACTGCATGACTTCGCTGACCAGGTACTTGGTCAGGTCCATGTTGTCCCGGGCCACGGCCAGCATCGGGCCGATGTTGCCGGCGCGTACCGACATCGGCAGGTCGAGGAACGAGCCGTGCTTGAGGAACTTGGTGGTAAAGCCGGCATAAGGCCCGAACAGCAGGGACTTCTTGCCTTCGACCACGCGGGTGTCCAGGTGCGGCACGGACATCGGTGGCGAGCCCACGGCCGCCTGGCTGTAGACCTTGGCCTGGTGCTGCTTGACCACTTCCGGGTTGTCGCAACGCAGCCACTGGCCGCTCACCGGGAAACCGCCGAAGCCCTTGCTCTCCTCGATGCCCGAGGCCTGCAGCAGGGGCAGGGCCGCGCCACCGGCGCCGAGGAACACGAACTTGGCGTCGACTTCGCGGGTACTGCCGCTGTTGACGTCCTTGATGCTCACGGTCCAGCCGTTGGCCTTGTTGCGCTTGAGGCCAGTGACACGCTTGCAGTACTTGACCTGGGCATCGGGAGCGCTGGTCAGGTGCTTGAGCAACTGGTTGGTCAGGGCGCCGAAGTTGACGTCGGTACCGTTGAGCACGCGAGTGGCGGCGATGGTTTCGTCCGCTGGGCGGCCCGGCATCATCAGCGGCATCCACTCGGCCATCTTGGCCTTGTCTTCGGTGTATTCCATGTCCGCGAAGGCATGGTGCTGGCTCAGTACTTCAAAGCGCTTCTTGAGGAAGGAAACGCCTTTTTCGCCCTGTACGAAGCTCAGGTGCGGCACGGGGCTGATGAAGGACTTGGACGAGCCGAAGGTGCCTTTCTTGGTCAGGTAGGACCAGAACTGCTTCGACACCTCGAACTGGGTGTTGATGTGCACGGCTTTCTTGATGTCGATGCTGCCATCGGCGGCCTGTGGCGTGTAGTTCAGCTCACAGAGGCCGGCATGGCCGGTACCGGCGTTGTTCCACGGGTTGGAACTTTCCGCGGCACCCGAATCCATCAGCTCGACGACTTCCAGCTTGATCGCGGGGTCGAGCTCTTTGAGCAGTACAGCAAGGGTGGCACTCATGATGCCGGCCCCGACCAATACGACGTCTACTGCTTCGTTATGCGCCATTAACGCGTCTCCAAAATCTGCAGCACCAAATTGACGGCATGGCTGCCAGGAGTGACGGGGCGGTTCACGTAATGCCCCAGGTTACCCATGGCCAGGATCGCCATGTCCGAATCTTCGCAATTTTTTGCAACTACCACGGACGCTGCCAACCGGGCCTCAAGGTGCGTATGAACGCATCTCGGGGAGCCTCGGGCAATTCGACTTATGGTCGATACATCCGCTCGTGCAACCAAATCCGTCAGCGGACAGGCTTCAAGCACCAGTTCTTGAGGAGTGCTCGGTCCTGTGTAATCGGGCTGTTGTAGAGGCCAATGGTGCCAGTTCAGACGCAAAACTATTCATTTGCTCGCCACACTCTTGTGAAGTTGTGAAAACCCGTTTTTTCACGCTCTTTTGAAGACGTGAACCTCAAAAAAGGGCTGCCTCAGCCTGGCACCTGGCCCGCGCGGTGATGCCGGCAAAGGATGCGGGCACGACGGGCAAACAGCTTTAAGTGGCCGAGCAACGGCAGCTCTGCAGTTTCGCGAAAAGTGGAGGTTTGCAAGGTGAACAGCAAGCACGCCAGCTTCACTCGAACTGTGTGGGCGGCTCTCTGTGGGCGGTGCGGGGTGCCAAAGCAGTGGCGTTGGCGGTACTGCGAGGCCCGATCAGGAGACGTCCTTATAATCGGGGGGAGATTGTAACGAAGAAATGCGCAGAAATGATCCTGTTTCGCGACTTTTATTAGGCTTTTGGTCAGGTGGCCAGTATCGGTTGCACCCGGGAGCGAGCGCAGCGCGGGCTGACCCGGGCGCTGGCGGGCAGCGCCTGGTGCAACCAGTTCAGGCGAATTTCCTGGATTTCCACCCAGCCATCGCCTACCGGGGCCAGCAGGCAGTGCTTGAAGGCCTGGCAACGTCCCTGGCTGTCCAGCAGGGCGAAGCTGCGAAACTGTTGACGCGGGGCGAACAGGGAGCGGATGAAGTTCATGACCAGGTACCTGAGTGTGTCATTGACGATAAGAATGCCCTTGAGCCGTTACATCATGATGTATTGCCAGTGAACGGCAGGTTACAGGAACCCGGTTGTACGGGACCTGTCTGAGTCTTGACTAAGTCATGCCTGGCGCTGGTTTGCCGTCCTTGTGCACCGCTATACTGCGGGCCTGTTTGTGCCTGATTCCTGGAGAGATGAGCATGTTGCAACGCCTGTTGTTCGGTTTGATCACTGTGACCAGCCTGTCGCTGGTGGGTTGCGCCCACAGCCCGCAACAACTCAGCCCGGAGCCCAAGCTCACTGCCCAGCTGGCGCCTGTCGGCCATGGCCAGCCGGTGGTGGTGAAAGTGGTTGATGGACGTCCTTCGCCGACCCTGGGCACCCGTGGCGGCCTGTACCCGGAAACCAGTGCCATCACCGTGCAGAGCGCGCAGATCCTGCCCAAGCTGCAGGCCCAGGCCGAAGCCGCAGTGCGCCTGCTGGGCTTTACCCCGACCGCCGGTGGCGCCAACGCCCCTCAGTTGACCGTGACCCTGGCCGAGCTCAAGTACCAGTCGCCTAAAGAAGGCCTGTACGTGACCGAGGCCACCATCGGTGCCACCTTCCGCTCGGATGTGCAGAACGCCAACCGTCGTTACAGCGGCCGTTACGGTGCTTCCCTGGACCAGCGTTTCGGCATGGCGCCGAACCAGGACACCAATACCAAGCTGGTGGGTGATGTGCTCAGCGATGCCCTGACCCGCCTGTTCAAGGATCCGACCGTGGGCCAGATCCTCGGCGAGTAACCCGCGCCTGGCCGGGGTTTGAGCCCTGGCCAAGCAACGAAAAAGCCCGGCTGCCTGATGGCGCGCCGGGCTTTTTTATGGGCGCGGATCAGGCCGCCTCGACGTAGAAGTCCAGCATGCTGACGCCCGTCAGCAGGTCTGTTTCCGGCAGGTCCGCGTGCTGGTGCCCGCCCAGGGCGCAATACACCAGCCAGTGCCGGTCCTGCACGTTGAACGCCAGGGCGCCCACCAGCGCCTGCTGTTCTTCACTGGGGGCGATCAGGTAAAGGCGGTCCTGGTTTTCGGCGTGCAGCATGACAAGCTCCGTGGGTTTCGAGGGGCGACAGACTGGCTTGTTTAGATGACGAAAAGATGACGCTTTAAATTAATGGACCGGCGTCTCGTTACTGGTCGGAAAGCCCCCCGCGTTTTGTCGGGGATTGAGTAGAATCCGCGCCGCGGGTGCACTCGACGGCCCGTATACGGCTTTCCTCCGAGGTTCATGATGTCGCTGCAACTGATCTGGTCGATGTTCAACGCCCATCCCGCCAAACTGATCAACCTGCTTGCCCTGCTGTTCGCCTGCCCAGGCAGCTGGCTGCTGCACGCCACCCGCCGTCGTGAACTGCGGGCCCTGGCCAATCTGGCCGTGCAGAGCGAGGGACGGGCGGTGGATCAGCCGCTGCTGATGCTGGATCCCGCAACCTTGCGCATCAATAGGTTTTTCTACCGCTTCGGCTTCGCCTGCCTTGGCCTGGCGTTGCTGGTGTCCTGGATCAGCACCCGGTTCTGATCAACCCCCAGGTTGCAGAAACGACAACGGCGCCCGCAGGCGCCGTTGTGCTTTCCAGTCCGGCCGTTACAGCGCCAGACCGGCCTTGACCCGATACTGGTTGCGCACCGGATTGGCGTATTGCAGTACCAGGTACGGCCGGTGTTCTGCCGGGCAGGCATCCAGCCGGCGCTGCCACTCCTGTTCGGCCTTGGCCAGCTCCTGGGCCGGGAAGACCTCGGCGGCCGTTGGCACCTGCAGTTGTGGATCGGCATCGCTCCACTGGGCATAGGCCAGGTAGTGCACCGGGAACAGGCGGTAGCCGCCGAGGATCTGCCGGTCCATTTCCATGGCCAGTTGCTTGGTGTCCTCGAAGGATTCGCTGATGGGCGCGGCGAAGTTCACGTGGACCCGGCCTTTATAGCCGGTGATGCCCTTGGCGATGCTCACGTCATCCTCGCCTGGTGCCTTGGTATAGGTGCCGGTGGTGGCGCGGATGTACAGCTCGCGGGCCTTGGCCTGGTCGCAGGGGTCGTATTCGTAGCTGATGGACACCGGTGTCAGGTTCAACGACTGGATGACCTCGCCGAACGGCTCGTCCTTGCGGCTCATGTGGAACATCTTGAGGATCGCCGACTCGGTGCGATCGTCGCCATCCTTGGCCCGGCCCTCGGCCTGGGCGATCCAGATCGACTGGCCGTCGTTGCGGATCGAGTGGTTGATATAGGCCGACAGCAGCTGGTAGGCCGCGAGCTTTTCCCGGCGACCGCTGATGGAACGGTGCACGATGAAACTCTTGTTCAGGCGCATCAGGTCGCTGACAAACGGCTTCTGCAGCAGGTTGTCGCCAATGGCGATGCGTGGCGTCGGCAGGCCGGCGTGGTACACCGCGTAGTTGACGAAGGCCGGGTCCATGACGATGTCGCGGTGGTTGGCCAGGAACACATAGGCGGTGCCCGACTTGAACTGCTCGACGCCGGTGTAGGTCACGCCGTCGGTGGCCCGCTCGATGGTGTGGTCGACGTAGAATTCGACCTTGTCCTGCAGGGTGGCCACCGAAGTGACCCCGGCAAACTCACGGCGCAGGCGGTGAGCGATCAGGGGTTTGAGCAGCCAGCCGAAAGTCTTGGCAAAACGCGGGAAGCGAAAGTGGGTGAGGATATCTAGAAACGCCTTGTCACCGAGCAGCCGGGCCAGCACCGCTGGTACTTCGCTGTCGTGGTAAGGTCGGATGGCATCGAATTCGCCCATCATGCTCTCTTGTTAGAAACGGCTAGGGTAAGAAAAGGTTCGGATCGAAAAAAAGCCGGGCACGGTCTGAAAATTCAGCTCAAACAAAAAAAGCCCTGCAAATAGACCGGCGATTATACGCATAAGTCACTCTGGAGACGGCGATGCTGGAAACCGACCATTATCAGTGCCCTTACTGTGGCGAACAGGCGGAGGCGGTGCTGGACCTGTCTGGCGGCGACCAGACCTATATCGAAGACTGCCCGGTGTGCTGCCGGCCCATTGTATTCACCCTGCAAACCGACGGTCGGGAATGGATGCTCGACGTTCACAGTGAAAACGACTGAATGGGGAGTGGCCCTTATGCAGCGCATCTACGAGCCGGAAAACCTGCAGGAAGGCGAGTTGCTCCAGTGCATGCTGGCCAGCGAGGGGATCGAGGCCCATCTGCAGGGGCGCGATCTGTTGGGCGGGGCAGGGGAGCTGCCGCTGTTCGGGCTGCTGGGGCTGTCGGTGGAAAACCACCAGGCGCAACAGGCGCGAGAGCTGATCGCTGCGTACAATGCGGCCCTGCCGTTGCCCTTTGATGAACCGGACAATTTTGCCGGGGTGCTGGTCTGTTAGGCTGAGCGCCGATTTGCCGAGAGTTGTATTGCCCCATGTGTGGACGTTATGCCCTGTTTCGCTGGAACCCCGCGTTTGCCGCCTTGCCGGGATTTCCCGCCGACCAGAAGGCGCAGTGGAACATCTCGCCCAATGATTCGGTGCTGATCCAGCGCGCGGAAAATGGCCAGCGCACCCTGGCCCGGGCCCGCTGGGGGCTGACACCGCCGTGGCTCACGGACCTTTCCCGGACGCCCGCCCATGCCCGGGCGGAAACCCTGGCGGAGCAGCCGATGTTTCGCCAGGCCTTTCGCGAGCGGCGCTGCCTGCTGCCGGCCAATGGTTTCTACGAATGGCGCGGCGGCACCCGCAAGCGCCCCTACTGGCTGACGCCGGGGGAAGGTTCGTCGATCTTTTTTGCCGCGATATGGGAGGCCTACCCGGTGCAGGAGCAGGTCTGGCTGAGCACTGCAGTGGTAACCCAGGCGGCTTCCAATCTGCGTCGCCCGCTGATCCTCGATGCCGCCGGCCAGCAAGCCTGGCTCGATCCCGAAACCCCCTTGCATGCCCTGCAAGCCTTGCTGGCCAGCCCGCCGGCAGCCCTGCGCGAGCGGGTCCTGGCCAACCTGGTCAATGACCCCAAGCTCAACGGCCCCGAGTGCCTGACCCCCGTCTGAAGCATCAACTGCAGGAGCTGGCTGCAGGAGCTGGCTTGCCAGCGAAGAGGCCCCCTGGTTTGCTGCCCAAGCCAGGATCGCTTTCGCCGGCAAGCCGGCTCCTACAGGTCCGTGATTAGACTTTGAACTGGTTGATCAGGCGTCGTTGCTGTTCGGCGAGCTTGGTCAGCCCGGCGCTGGCCGCACTGGACTCATCGGCGCCGCCCGCCACTTCATTGGCCACCTGGCCGATATTGATCACATTGCGGTTGATGTCCTCGGCCACCGCGCTCTGCTCCTCGGCGGCGCTGGCGATCTGGGTGTTCATGTCGTTGATCACCGACACCGCCTGGGTGATGGTTTCCAGGGCCTGGGCCGCCTTGGCCGCGTGTTCCACACTCTGGTCGGTCTTGTGCTGGCTGTCCTCCATCACCCGTACCACTTCCCGGGTGCCCTGTTGCAGTTGCTGGATCATCGACTGGATTTCTTCGGTGGCCTGCTGGGTTTTCTGCGCCAGGTTGCGCACCTCGTCGGCAACCACCGCAAAGCCCCTGCCTTGCTCGCCGGCCCGCGCCGCCTCGATTGCCGCGTTGAGCGCCAGCAGGTTGGTCTGCTCGGCAATCCCGCGAATGGCGATGAGGATGGCGTTGATGTTCTCGCTGTCCTTGGCAAGGGTCTGCACCACGCCCACCGCACGGCCGATTTCCTCGGCCAGGGCGCCGATGGCGCTGGAGGTGTCGCGCACGATCTGCATGCCCTGGCTCGCGGCCTGGTCGGCGTGGCTGGCGGCTTGCGCGGCCTGGGTGGCATTGCGCGCGACGTCCTGGGCGGTGGCGGTCATTTCGTGCACCGCGGTGGCTACCTGATCGATTTCAACCATTTGCTTGTGCACGCCCTGGTTGGTGCGAATGGCGATGTCTGCGGTGTGTTCCGAAGAATCGCTGACGCTCTGAACCGAGGTCACCACTTGGCTGATCATCGCCTGCAGCTTGGCCAAAAAGGTGTTGAAGCCTTTGGCGATGGAGCCCAGCTCGTCAGCGCGATCGCTGGTCAGGCGTCGGGTCAGGTCGCCTTCGCCCTGAGCGATGTCGTCGAGCATTGCCACCATCTGCCGCAGCGGCCGGGCAATGCCGTGGCCCACCAGCCAGATCACCAGCAAGCCGAGGCCGGCAATCACCAGCCCGACCATGGCCATGCCGAAGGTGTCGGCCTTGCGTTGTTCGGCCAGGTCACCTTGCAGTTTGTCGAGGTCGGCCATCACCGCACTCAGCGGCAGTTGCAGCATCAGGGTCCAGTGCGCATCGGTCTGGCCGATGCCGAAGGGCAGGTACAGGCTGATGGTGCCGTTGGCCTGGTCGACGTCGTAGGTCACTTCGCCGCGCTTGAGGCTGGACAGCTTGGTCAGTGCATCACTGCTGAGCACGTCGCTGACTTTTTCACCGAACTTGCTCGAGTCCTTGGTATAGGCGACCAGGCGACCGTTGCCGCCGATCAGGGCCATGTGCCCGGCGCCGCCGTAGAGCTTCTGGTTGGCGCCCACCAGCATGTCCTGGATGAAGTTCACTGACAGGTCGGCACCCACGATGCCCTGGAACTTGCCGTTGAGCAGGATCGGCTGAATAAAGGAGGCCAGCATCACCACCTTGTCGCCGACCTTGTAGGGAGCGGGGTCGATGGCGCAAGGCTTTAGGCTGTCCTGGGAGCAGAGGTAGTACTCGCTGGCGCGCACGCCGGTGGAAAGCAGGGTTCGATCATTGACGTCGGCCAGTTTGTCCAGGCCCAGGCTGCCGTCTTCATTGCGGAACCACCAGGGCAGGAAGCGGCCGTTTGCTGCATCGATACCCACCACCGAGGTGCCTATGTAGGCAGCGTCGTCATGGTCGATGGCGCCGGGTTCCCAGCCAATGTACGCACCGAGGATCTTCGGGTTCTGGGTGACGTTTTCCTTGATCAGGGCAATCAGCTGTTCACGGCTCAGGCTCAGCCCGGCATGGCCTTGCGAGTCCTGGGTGCCCATCAGCGCATTGACCCGCACCAGGCCGCCGGCGATCAGCAGGGGCGCTTCCAGTTCGCGCTGGATCTGGCTGACCTGGGTCTGCGCCAGGCCGCTCAGGCGTTGTTCGATGACCTGTTCGAACTGGGCCTGGGTACGGTCTTGCACCATCTGCTGGGTCCTGGCCCCGGAGAACAGGGCGTACAGCACCAGGGCTGCAACCACGCTGAGAACGATGGCGCCGGCCAGGGCGGCGACGGAAAACTGGATCGACTTGAACTTCATAGAGGCTCCGGGCGCAGGAATTTAGGTCTGCCGAGCTGTATCGGCCGCTGCAGCGCTGGCCATTAGCCTTACACGGAAAAATGACTGTTTCAGGGAGCTTGATGTCGTTCTTGGCAAGCTGTGGGGGTACCCCGGGCGGGATTTGCGGGAGGAATGAATTTTCTCCTGCAAGGCAGATATGTATCTGAAATGCGACCGATTGCTGTTTTTACATCTGGCGCGGATACATTTCCGCCCTTAGGATACGCGCCACGTTTTCAGGGAGGTTTCATGATGAAGAAGTCATTGGTCGTATGTGCATTGAGTGCCGCAGTACTGCTCAGCGGTTGTGAAACGGTCAATACCACCAGCGGTGGCGTGGTCGGTGTGGATCGCAAGCAATCCATGTTCAGCATGGTTTCCAGCGCTGAAGTGAACCAGTCCTATGCCCAGTCCTATCAGCAGACTCTGGGTGAAGCTAGCAGCCAGGGCGTACTGGACAAGACCAGCGCCAACGCCAAGCGCCTGCAGGTCATTGCCAACCGCCTGATTGCCCAGGCGCCGACTTTCCGCCCCGACTGCGCGCAGTGGAAATGGGAAGTCAACCTGATCAAGAGCGACGAGCTCAACGCCAACTGCGGTCCTGGCGGCAAGATCATTTTCTACTCCGGGCTGATCGAGAAGCTCAAACTCACCGACGATGAAATCGCCGCGGTCATGGGCCATGAAATTGCCCACGCCCTGCGCGAGCACGGTCGCGAAGCCATGTCCAAGCAGTACGCGGTCGGTGCCGGCAAGCAGATCGCCACCTTGTTCGGCGTTCCGCAGGAAACCGTAGCCCTGGGCGACAACGGGGTGAACCTGCTGATGACCCTGCCCAACAGCCGCGAGAATGAAAACGAAGCGGACCTGATCGGCCTGGAACTGGCCGCCCGTGCCGGTTACAACCCGAATGCGGCCATCAGCCTGTGGAACAAGATGGGCCAGGCTGCCGGTGGCTCCGCGCCGCCCGAGTTCATGAGCACTCACCCGGCTTCCACCAGCCGTATCGCTTCCTTGCAGGCGGCGATTCCCAAGGTGATGCCGCTGTATCAGGCCGCCAAGAAGTCCTGATCCCTTCGCGTCATTGTCGATGACGCTATCGCCGGCAAGCCGGCTCCTACGGGTTGTGTAGGGGCCAGCTTGCCGGCGATTTCGTTTATACCCAGCCGCTGATCTGCATGGCCTTGTACACCGCCACCACGGCGAGGATGAAGAAGGCCGACGCCGCCAGGCGACGGATCAGGGTCAGGGGCAGCTTGTCTGCGGCGAAGTTGCCTGCCAGGACCACCGGTACGTTGGCAATCAGCATGCCCAGGGTGGTACCGATGATCACCAGCCACAGATCCGGGTACTGCGCCGCCAGCATGACGGTGGCGACCTGGGTCTTGTCACCGATTTCTGCCAGGAAGAAGGCGATCAGGGTGGTCAGGAATGGGCCGAACTTGCGTGCAGTATTGGCTTCGTCGTCGTCCATCTTGTCCGGAACCAGGGTCCACAGCGCGGTGGCGGTGAAGCTGGCGGCGAGGATCCAGTGCAGGGTCGAGTCCGAGAAGAAGCTGCCGAACCAGGCGCCTACCGCACCGGCCGCCGCATGGTTGGCCAGGGTCGCGGCAACGATGCCGGCGATGATCGGCCAGGGTTTGCGAAAACGTGCGGCGAGAATCAGGGCAAGCAGTTGCGTCTTGTCGCCGATTTCGGCCAAGGCAACGATTGCGGTGGGAACGAGGAGAGAATCCAGCATCATCAGGGTTTTCCTAAGGGGCGGGTCGACACGGCTATGACACGTACAGCCTTCCCGCCCCGGGTAAGGTGTGCGTGTCATAGGTCTTGTCAAACCCTGCGGTCCGTCTGTGCGGACTCTTGGGTCGCATGCGCCATGGTCTGTTGACCAAGTATGTTGACGCATGCCGGACGAGCGTGGCGCTCGTGGGAGACTACTCCCCTAGGACGGAGCGGATTCTGCCTAGGCAAAACCCTTTCGGCAAGCCTTGTTTGCGAAAAAGGATTTCAGCCGCGCTTGGCCCGATAAATGCGAAAGCCCTGGCCTTCGGCCTTGATCGCACAGGGCCCCAGGTGCTCTTCGATCAGCGGCTGGTAGCGCAGGAAGCTGTTGGCAACTACTCGCAGTTCTCCACCTTTTTGCAGATGTTTGGCTGCTTTTCGCAGCAGGTTTTCCGTTGCCTGGTAGTCGGTATGGACCCCGGTATGGAAGGGCGGATTGGTCAGGATGCCGTTCAGCCCCATGGGCGCGGCGTCGATTCCGTCACCGGTCAGCACCTCGGCTTCCAGGCCGTTGGCCGCCAGGGTCAGGCGGCTGCTGGCGGCGGCGAAGGCGTCCACATCCAGCAGGGTCACGCGGCTGTCCGGGTAGCGGCGTTTCACTGTGGCCCCGAGCACTCCGGCACCGCAGCCGAAGTCCAGCAGGTGGCCGGCGGGCAGGTGGTCCAGGTGCTCCAGCAGCAGCGCGGTGCCGCGATCCAGCCGGCCATGGCTGAACACCCCCGGCAGGCTGATGACTTTCAGCGGGCCTTCGGCCAGCGGCAGTTCGTACTCCTGGGCCAGGCTCTGCAGGGTGAGCGGTTCGGGAGCATTGGCCACCGTGACCTGCCACAGCTGGCAGTGCCGGGCGCTATCGAGCTTGCGCGGTTTGCCGAAGGGGTTGAGTTGCTTGGCCGCACTCTCCACGCCGCTGCGCTTCTCGCCCACCAGGTACAGTTCGCGCCCGGCCAGGCGCGAGGCCAGGGCGTTGAGCAGGTAGTCGGTGAGGTCCTTGGATTTGGGCAGGAACAGCACGGCGCTGTCGAAGGATTGGGCCGGTGCGTCTACGCCAAAGTGACTGCGGCCGGGAAAGCGCGCCTCCAGGGCTGCCTGGTCGCCGGCGTGCCAGCTCCAGCCCCGGGCATTGGGCAGGCGGCCCAGCAGATCGTCGGCGGCCAGGCCGGCCAGCAGCAGTGAGCCTTGAAACAATTCAGCCTGACGCAACAGTACTTCACTGCGTGTATCCATGATCCGCCCCCGAAAAAAGTGGCGAAGTTTATCAACTCACGACCCGCAGCGGGGCGCCGCTGAAGAAGGCGTGGGCGTTTTGCGTCAATTGACCGACGATTCGCTGGCGGGCCTCGCGGCTGCCCCAAGCGTTGTGTGGAGTGACGATCAGGCGCGGAATGTCGCCGGCCAGCAGGGGGTTGCCAGCCACCGGGGGTTCGACGCTGAGCACATCGGTGGCCGCACCACCCAGGTGACCATTGCGCAATGCATCGGCCAGGGCCTGTTCATCGATCAGCCCGCCGCGGGCGGTGTTGACCACCAGGGCTCCGGGCTTGAGCAGGGCCAGTTCCCGGGCACCGATAAAGTGGCGGGTGTGCTCGTTGAGGGGGCAGTGCAGGGTCAGGGCGTCCACTTGCGGCAGCAGTTCCTCCAGCGGCAGGCGGTCCGGGCGGGTCGGGCGGCCTGGAATCTGCCCCAGCAGCACACGCATGCCAAAGGCTTCGGCCAGGCGGGCCACCGCGCTGCCCAGTTCGCCATTGCCCAGCAGGCCCAGGGTCTTGCCCGCCAGTTCGATGATCGGGTAGTCCAGCAGGCAGAACTGACTGGCCTGTTGCCAGCGCCCGGCAGCCACGGCCTGCTGGTAATCGGCGACCCGGGTGGCCAGGTTGAGCAGCAGCATCAGGGTGTGCTGGGCCACCGAGGGAGTGCCGTAGCCCTGGCAGTTGCTGACGGTGATCCCCTGCTTGCGGGCTGCGGCCAGGTCGACATTGTTGGTGCCGGTGGCGGCCACCAGGATCAGTTGCAGGTCGGGGCAGGCGGCCAGGGTTTCGGCTGTCAGTGCCACCTTGTTGCTGATGGCCACCCGGGCTCCCTGCAGGCGTTCGGCGACCTGTTCCGGCGCTGTGTGGGCATGTACTTGCAGAGGGCTGAAGCTGTCATGCAGCGCACCCAGGTCCAGGTCACCGAGGTCCAGTGAGCTGTGATCGAGGAAGACGGCGCGGCGATTGTTAGTCATGAACTGTACCTTTTGCACGAGGGTTCTAAGGCGTAATCTGCCGAGCCTAACAGATGAAATAATTAGACATACACAGGAGCCTGCATGTACTTCACCGAGTTCTTGACCGTTGCCCTCATCCATCTTCTGGCAGTGGCCAGCCCCGGCCCGGACTTCGCCGTGGTGGTGCGTGAAAGCGTGACCCACGGCCGTCGAGCCGGCACCTGGACCGCGCTGGGTGTGGGCTGCGCAATCTTCCTGCACGTGGGTTACTCGCTGCTGGGGATCGGCCTGATCGTTTCCCAGTCCATCGTCCTGTTCAACGCACTGAAGTGGCTGGCTGCGGCCTATCTGCTGTACATCGGCTACAAGGCCCTGCGTGCCCAGCCGGCCAAACCGGCGGCCGACGACCTGCACAAGGAAGCCGGGGTCCGCACTGCGCGTGGGGCCTTCACTTCAGGCTTTGTCACCAATGGCCTGAACCCCAAGGCGACCCTGTTCTTTCTCTCGCTGTTCACCGTGGTGATCAACCCGCATACGCCGCTGGCGATCCAGGCCGGGTATGGCGTGTATCTGGCGGTGGCCACCGCTGTGTGGTTCTGCCTGGTGGCCATGCTCTTCAGCCAGCAGCGGGTTCGTGCCGGCTTTGCCCGCATGGGCCACTGGTTCGACCGCACCATGGGCGCAGTGCTGATCGCCATCGGCGTGAAGCTGGCCTTCACCGAGATGCATTGATTGCGCTGAGCTGATTCAGGGCCGCCACGTAATGCCGTGGCGTATCCCCGAGCAAACGGCAGAACATCGCGCTGAAGGCCCGGGCGCTGCCGTATCCCAGCGAGTCGGCCACGTTGTGCACGCTTTCCCCGGCGAGCAGGCGTGGCAGGGCTTCCATCAGGCGCACCTGCTGGCGCCAGGCATTGAAATTCATCTGCACCTGCTGCTGGAACAGCCGCGCCAGGGTTCGTGAACTGGCGCCGACCTGCTGCGCCCAGTCTTCCAGGGTGTGGGGGTGATCCGGGGTCTGTATCAAGGTCCGGCAGATGGCTTGCAAGCGCCGGTCCTGGGGCATGGGAATGTGCAGCGGAAGGTTTTCCAGGGCGGCGATTTCTTCCAGCATCAATTGCTGGATCAAGGGGTTTTCCGCTTGTTCCGGACCTTGCACGGCACGCAGGATCAACTCCCGCAGCAGCGGTGTGACCGCCAGGACGCAGCATTGGCGCAATGCGGGCGCTGACAGCTCCGGGTCGATGAACAGAGAGCGCATGCGCACCTCGCCGACCATGAAGATTTCATGCTCCACCAGGGGCGGGATCCACACCGCCCGGCTCGGTGGGATCACCCAGGCGCCCTGGGCGGTGACCAGGCGCATGGTGCCGCAGGCGGCGTAGAGAAACTGCGCCTCGCGATGGCGGTGCAATGGTTGATGCGCGGCGTCGGGGTAGTCCCGGGGATAGGCGCTGACCGGCCCATGGTGGAAGTGGTCGATTAACATGTCCGGTCCAATGACTTTGTTGTCAGAAATGCGGTGGATTGCCAAATTAGCATAGGCGGTACAACAACCAACCCCCGGTGTGTCGCCATGAATCAAGCCCGAAACGTCATCCGCTACGTCAACGCCGCCCATGTCATCGATCACATGTTCATGCTGATCTTTCCCGCTGCCGTGCTGGGCATGACCCAGGCCTTTGGCCTGGACTATGCCGGGCTGATCGGTCTGTCCCTGGGCGGTTTCATCGCCTTTGGCGCCTGTTCGCTACCGGCCGGTTGGCTGGGGGATCACTGGAGTCGGCGGCAGATGATGCTGCTGTTCTTTTTCGGCATCGGTGGCGCTTCGATCCTCACCGGGCTCAGTAATAGCCCGAGCATGCTGGTGATCGGGCTGACCCTGATGGGAATATTCGCCGCTATCTATCATCCGGTGGGCACCGCGATGCTGGTGGCCTATGCGCAGAATCGCGGGCGCGAGATCGGCATCAACGGTATGTGGGGCAACCTCGGCGTGGCCTTCTCGGCCTTGATTACCGGCTTGCTGGTGGCGCAGTTCGGCTGGCGCTCGGCGTTCATCCTGCCAGGGGGCGTGGCCATCCTTCTGGGTGTCGGCTTTGCCTTGCAGGTGCGTGACGAGCCTGCCCCCGCACGCGCCCATGTGTCGCTCAAGGGCAAGGGCGGGCAGCAGATCTCTATGCTCCTGGTGTTCGGCGTGCTGGCCCTGGCCACAGCCACTGGCGGGGTGGTCTTCAACGCCACCACCATGACTTACCCGAAGCTGTTCCAGGAACGCCTGCATGAATTGTTCACCTCGCCGCAGACCCTGGGGGTGGTGGTCAGCCTGGCCTATGCCTTCGGCGCAGTGGCGCAGTTGTTGATCGGCCGGGTATTGCACCGCTTCAGCCTGAAGTGGCCGTTCATCATTTTGACTCTGCTCCAGGCCCCGTTGCTGCTGGCGATGGCCGACAGCCAGGGTTGGGGCGTGATCGTCCTGGGTGCGGCCTTCATGTTCGTGGTGTTTGGCCAGGTCACGGTGAACGATGCCATGGTCGCGAACTTCGTTGCGCCCCAGTGGCAGTCGCGAGTCTTCGCCTTGCGTTACTGCCTGTCGTTCGGTGCCAGTGCCACGGCGATTCCGCTGATTGCTCTGGTGGAACCGCGTGAGGGCCTGAGCGGCCTGTACCTGGTCCTGGCGGGGGTCGCGGCGCTGACGTTTGCCGCGGCGCTGGCCTTTCCCCGCACCCCCGCGGAAGCGGCAGTGGGGCAAAGCGCCTGAGGTCGTGCAGGGCCGTAACAATACTGGCCTGAAGCTAGTATTTGTACGGCCCTGCAAATCATTCCTTTGGCTGATTTAGCGGGCGCGCAGGAGCTCTAGAGTGGTTATCCTCCAGTCACGACCGAGCCGTCAGAAAAGGGATTCTTATGTTGCAGACTCGCGTTATTCCTCCCGCCGAAGGCGCCTACCAATACCCACTTCTGATCAAGCGCTTGCTGATGTCCGGCACCCGCTACGAAAAAACCCGCGAGATCATCTACCGTGACCAGTTGCGCTACACCTATCCGACCCTGATCGAGCGGGTGGCGCGCCTGGCCAATGTGCTGACCGCGGCCGGGGTCAGGGCGGGGGACACCGTGGCGGTCATGGACTGGGACAGCCATCGCTACCTGGAGTGCATGTTTGCCATCCCGATGATCGGTGCGGTGATCCACACCATCAACGTGCGTCTGTCGCCGGAGCAGATTCTCTACACCATGAACCATGCCGAGGACCGCTTCGTGCTGGTCAACAGCGAGTTCGTCGGCCTGTACCAGGCGATTGCCGGGCACCTGACCACGGTGGAGAAAACCCTGCTGCTCACCGATGCCCCGGAGAAAACCGCCGAGTTGCCGAACCTGGTGGGCGAGTACGAGACCTTGCTCGCCGCCGCCAGCCCCCAGTACGCGTTCGAGGATTTCGACGAGAACTCGGTGGCCACCACCTTCTACACCACCGGCACCACCGGCAACCCCAAGGGCGTGTACTTCACCCACCGCCAGCTGGTGCTGCACACCCTGGGGGTGTCCACCATCATGGGGGCCATCGACAGCGTGCGCCTGCTGGGCACCAACGATGTGTACATGCCCATCACCCCGATGTTCCACGTGCACGCCTGGGGCTTGCCGTACGTGGCCACCATGCTCGGGCTCAAGCAGGTCTATCCCGGGCGCTACGACCCGGAGTACCTGGTGGAGCTGTGGCGCCGGGAGAAGGTCACCTTCTCTCACTGCGTGCCGACCATCCTGCAGATGGTGCTCAATGCCAAGGCGGCCCAGGGTACGGATTTCGGCGGCTGGAAGATCGTCATCGGCGGCAGTGCGCTGAACCGCGCGCTGTACGAGGCGGCCAAGGCCAAGGGCATCCAGCTGACGGCTGCCTACGGCATGTCGGAAACCGGACCGCTGGTGTCCTGTGCACACCTGAATGATGAACTGATGGCGGGCAGCGAGGACGAGCGCACCACCTACCGCATCAAGGCCGGGGTACCGGGGCCGCTGGTGGAAGCGGCAATCATCGATGCCGAAGGCAACTTCCTCCCGGCGGACGGCGAGGCCCAGGGCGAGCTGGTGCTGCGGGCGCCCTGGCTGAGCGAAGGTTATTTCAACGAGCCGCAAAAAGGCGCCGAGCTCTGGGAAGGCGGCTGGCTGCATACCGGTGACGTGGCGACCCTGGACAGCATGGGGGTGATCGACATCCGCGACCGGATCAAGGACGTGATCAAGACCGGTGGCGAGTGGATCTCCTCCCTGGACCTGGAGGACCTCATCAGCCGCCACGTGGCGGTACGTGAAGTAGCAGTGGTGGGCATTGCCGATCCGCAGTGGGGCGAACGCCCATTCGCCCTGCTGGTCATCCGCGAGGGCCATGAGATTGGCGCCCGCGAGCTCAAGGAACACCTCAAGCCCTTCGTCGAGCTGGGCCACCTGAGCAAGTGGGCGATTCCCAGTCAGATCGCCCTTGTTACTGAAATTCCCAAGACCAGCGTTGGCAAGCTCGACAAGAAGCGCATCCGCGTCGACATCAGCGAGTGGCAAGCCAGCAACAGCACCTTCCTCTCCACGCTCTGAGCGTCCCCGGCCGTGCCCGCTCGGGCACGGCACGCCCACCCGGCAAGCCTTTGCCTTGTGCTCACGGATTTTTCAGTCATTCTTGCCGCGCCGTTTTTCAAAGGTTATGGCAAAGGGCTGTTCCAGTGCGGTGGGTGGCTGCAAATCACACTTTAGAGGGATCAAGCAGTAATCCCTGCTGGATATAGTCCGTTCACGGATTTTTCTGAACGACGGAGCATTGCGGGGGGCTCGCGCCACGCAACTTCGGAGCCGGGACAAGTGTTCATTCAACCGGTATTCGAAGCGTTTTCAGAAAAGCGTACTGCCATAACAATAATGCACATGGAGTAGCGTCGATGACATCAGCAAACCAGTTCTGGCGCCGGGCGAAACTGCCCCTGGCCGTCGGTCTCGCCTCCACGCTCGCCGGGCCGGCATTCGGCGTCAGCTTCAACATCGGTGAAATCGAAGGCAGCTTCGATTCGTCCCTGTCGGTGGGGGCCAGCTGGTCGACCGCCGGGCGCAACAAGGACCTGATCGGGGTCAACAACGGCGGCAAGGGCCTGTCCCAGACCACCGATGACGGCCACTTGAACTTCAACAAGGGCCAGACCTTCTCGAAGATCTTCAAGGGTATCCATGACCTGGAATTGAAGTACGGCGATACCGGTGTGTTTGTCCGTGGCAAGTACTGGTATGACTTCAAGCTCCAGGACGAAGACCTGGACTTCAAGAACGTCAGCAACGACAACCGTAAAGAGGGCGCCAAGTCTTCCGGCGGGCAGATTCTCGATGCCTTCATCTATCACAACTATTCCATTGCCGATGAGCCGGGCTCCGTGCGTTTCGGTAAGCAGGTGGTGAGCTGGGGCGAAAGTACCTTCATCGGTGGCGGTATCAACTCGATCAACCCCATCGATGTGTCGGCGTTCCGCCGTCCTGGCGCCGAGATCAAGGAAGGCCTGATCCCGGTCAACATGTTCTACATCTCCCAGAACCTGACCGAGAACCTGTCGGCCGAAGCCTTCTACCAGTTGGAATGGGACCAGACCGTTACCGATAACTGCGGCACCTTCTTCTCGCAGCCGGACAACATTTCCGACGGCTGTGACGACAACCTGCGACTGCTGGCCAAGCGTTCGACCATCGCCGCCACGGCGCCGGGGCGCGCGGCCCTGGCCGCGATGCAGGCTCGTGGCGTCGACGTCAACGAAGAAGGCACGCTGGTGCGTCGCAGTGGCGACCGCGATGCCCGTGACAGCGGCCAGTTCGGTGCGGCGTTCCACTACAACTTCGAGCCGCTGGACACCGAGTTCGGCGCCTACTTCATGAACTATCACAGCCGGGCGCCGATCTTCAGTGCCACGGCTGCGCCACAGTCGGCTTACGCCATTGCTCCTGGCTTCGGCACTTTGGCGCCGGTATGGATCGCCGGTAATTCGAAGTACTTCGTTGAGTATCCAGAAGACATTCGCCTGTATGGCTTGAGTTTCTCCACCACCCTGCCTACGGGGACGGCGTGGAGCGGTGAAATCAGCTACCGGCCGAATGCGCCTGTACAACTCAACTCTACCGATATTCTCTATTCCGCCGTTCGACCTCTGAAGGGGGCATTCGCCAACGCCTCGCTGCTTGAAGGTGTAGCGGGGCAGGACCTTCACGGCTATCGCCGCAAGGAAGTCACTCAGTTCCAGACCACCTTCACGCACTTCTTCGATCAGGTCATGGGCGCCAGCCGTCTGACGCTGGTGGGTGAGGTGGGGGTTACCCACGTCGGAGGCCTTGAGAGCAAGTCGGATGTCCGCTATGGACGTGATCCGGTGTTTGGTCCTGGCGCCTTGCCAGCCACCGGCGGGCAAAACACCTGTCGTGCGCTTAACTCCACCACCATTGCCGGTGCAGGTCCTGGTGCAGACGCCAGCAATCTGAGCGCCAACTGCAACAACGATGGCTTCACCACTGCCACCTCCTGGGGCTACCGCGGCCGTGCCATCTGGGAATACCCGGATGTGTTCGCTGGTGTGAACCTCAAGCCGAACGTGGCCTGGTCCCATGACGTCAAGGGTTACTCGCCAGGTCCTGGCGGCAACTTCGAAGAAGGCCGCAAGGCCATCAGCCTGGGGCTGGATGCCGAGTACCAGAACACCTACACCGCGAGCCTGGCCTACACCAACTTCTTCGGTGGCGACTACAGCACCGTGGATGACCGGGATTTCCTCGCCTTGAGCGTTGGCGTGAACTTCTAAGCACACTGCATTTTCAGGAAGAACAACAATATGAAAATCACCAAGAGTCTGTTGCACGTCGGTGTGCTGGGACTGTCACTGCTGGCCACCGGGGTCATGGCCGCGGTCTCGGCCGATGAAGCCGCCAAGCTGGGTACCAGCCTGACGCCGATGGGCGCGGAAATGGCCGGCAATGCCGCCGGCACCATTCCGGCCTGGAAGCCACTGGCGACCAATGCTGGCACCGTGGACAGCAAGGGTTTCCTGTCCAACCCCTACGGCAGCGAGCAGCCGCTGTTCACCATCACCGCGCAGAACGTCGAGCAGTACAAGGACAAGCTGGCGCCGGGGCAGTACGCGATGTTCAAGCGCTACCCGGAAACCTTCAAGATGCCGGTCTACCCGTCCCATCGCGGGGCCACCGTGCCGGCTGACGTGTTCGCCGCGATCAAGCGCAACGCCACCAGCACCAACCTGGTGTCCGGCGGCAACGGCCTGGAGAACTTCGAAACCGCGATTCCGTTCCCGATCCCGAAAAGCGGCGTGGAAGTCATCTGGAACCACATCACCCGCTATCGCGGTGGCAGTGTGACCCGCCTGGTGACCCAGGCCACGCCACAGGCCAACGGCTCCTACAGCCTGGTGTACTTCCAGGACCAGTTCGTGTTCCGCGACAAGATGAAGGACTACGATCCGAAGAACCCGGGCAACATCCTGTTCTACTTCAAGCAGAAAGTGACCGCGCCGGCGCGCCTGGCCGGTGGCGTGCTGCTGGTGCACGAAACCCTCGACCAAGTGAAGGAGCCGCGTTCGGCCTGGGTCTACAACGCTGGCCAGCGCCGCGTACGCCGCGCCCCGCAAGTGTCCTATGACGGCCCGGGTACCGCTGCCGACGGCCTGCGTACTTCCGACAACCTGGACATGTACAACGGTGCGCCGGATCGCTACGACTGGAAGCTGGAAGGCAAGAAGGAGATGTACATCGCTTCCGACAGCTACAAGCTCGACTCGCCGACCCTGAAGTACGCCGACATCATCAAGGCCGGCCACATCAACCAGGACCTGGCTCGCTATGAGCTGCGCCGGGTCTGGCATGTGGTGGCAACCTTGAAGGAAGGCCAGCGCCATATCTACGCCAAGCGTGACTTCTACATCGACGAAGACACCTGGCAGGCAGCGGTGATCGACCACTACGACGGTCGTGGCCAGCTGTGGCGCGTGGCCGAGGCTCACGCCGAGAACTACTACGACAAGCAAGTGCCGTGGTACGCCCTGGAAACCCTCTACGACCTGCAGTCCGGTCGCTACCTGGCCCTGGGCATGAAGAACGAAGAGAAACAGGCCTACGACTTCGGTTTCACCGCCACCACCAGCGATTTCACCCCAGCCGCCCTGCGTCAGGACGGGGTTCGCTGAGCCGCTGCAAATAGAGGCCGCATCCTCGGAAAAAGCCCCGACCTGGTTCGGGGCTTTTTTTTGCCTGAGGGCCCGGCCTTGGAATCCATCCAGGTACAGGCAGCTTTCTCGAAGCTAATTAGCCACTTAATCAATAAATAAACGAAATATCTTTTAATCATTCAGAGTTATCTGACCAATTTGCTCATAGTCTTTTTCACCCGAATGGTCGCAAAAATCTTCAACAGGTGGCCTTTTACCGCTAGTCTGCGGACATCTGCTACGCCGACAACCGTACATCAATAAGAGTTGGCCATGACTGACCTGTCCCCCCTGCAACGGCCTGCCAGCGCGGTGATCCCCGCTCTGGAGGGACGTTTTTATCGACCCCCCCTGCCCGATGGATACGTGCAGCGGCCGCGTCTTTGCGAGCGCCTGGGCGCCGGGTTGAAGGGGCGATTGCTGCTGGTCTGTGCGCCTGCCGGGTTTGGCAAGAGCTCGCTGGCCGTGGAGTTTTGCCAGGGCCTGCCGGATAACTGGCAGAGCCTGTGGCTGGGGTTGAGCCGCCGGGACAGCGATCCCGGGCGTTTCCTCGAGCGTCTGTTGGCCGGTCTGCAGCAGTACTTTCCCCAATTGGGACGGCAGTCCCTGGGCCTGTTGAAAATGCGTCAGCGCCACCAGCCCTTCGCCTTTGAAGAGTGGCTGGACGGCCTGCTGGATGAGCTGGCGGTGCAATTGACCGGTGCCAGTCCGTTATTGCTGGTGCTGGACGACTATCACCTGGCGCAGGGGCCGGTCCTCGATCGTTGCCTGCAGTTTTTTCTCAATCACCTGCCCGATGGCTTGCTGGTGCTGGTCACCAGCCGCCAACGCCCGGACTGGCACCTGGCGCGGCTGCGGTTGTCCCGGCAACTGCTGGAGCTGCACGAGCAGGATTTGCGCCTGACCCACGACGAATCCCTGAGCCTGCTCGACCGGCACAGCAGTTCGCTGCGCGGCGAAGCCCTGGAAAACCTGATTCAGCGCAGCGAAGGCTGGGTGGCCGGGCTGCGTTTCTGGCTGCTGGCGGCGTCCGAGGCGGGAGCCGGGGGCGCGCTACCCCAGGGCCTGCATGGCGGGGAAGGACTGATCCGCGACTACCTGCTGGAAGAGGTCATCGACTGCCTGCCCGCCGAAGTGCAGTCATTCCTGTATGACACGGCGCCCCAGGAGCGGTTTTGCGCCGAGCTGTGCGATGCCCTGCGCGAAGCCCATGACAGCGCCGAGATCCTGGGTTTCCTCCAGGCCCACCAGGTATTCCTGGTGCCCCTGGATGAACACGGCCATTGGTATCGTTATCACCACCTGTTTTCCGACCTGCTGCGCAGCCGGCCCACGGCCAATGCCCTGGTGCCAGCGGCCAGCCTGCACCTGCGCGCCTGCCGCTGGTTCAACGCCCAGGGGCTGCTCGACGAAGCGGTGGAGCAAGCGCTGCGCGCCGGGCACCTGGACGTGGCGGCCAACCTGGTGCAGAACCTGTCCGAAGAGCAACTGCTGGCGGAACAGAACGTCGGCATGCTGCTGCGCTGGAAGATGGACCTGCCCGACAGCCTGCTGATCAGCACGCCGCGGCTGATCGTGCTCTACAGCTGGGCCCTGGGCCTGGCCTGCCAGCTGGATGCGGCGGAGGAACTGGCCAATCACCTGAGTCGTTTCCTGCCGGCCCCTTCGGCCACGGCGCAGAAGTCGATGTTGGCGCAATGGCTGGCCCTGAGCGGAATCATCGCCCGTGGCCGCGGCCAGCGGGAAAACACCCTGGCCTATTGCAGCGAGGCCCTGGAAAGCCTGCCGCCCAAACGTTATGGGCAGCGCCTGATGTGCCTGTCGACCTTGTCCAACCTGGCCATTACCGATGCCGATCTGTGGCGGGCCCGCAGCCTCAATCGCGAATCCCTGGAGCTGGCGCAACGGGTCGGCAATCCGTTGTTCGAAGCCCTGGCCCACTACGACCGTGCCCGGGTCCTGCAGGCCCGCGGCGAAGTGCTGCGGGCGCAGGAGGAGGTACACCAGGGGCTGCGGCGCTTGCAGGGCCTGTCGGCCCAGCGGTTGTATGCGGTGCGGGCCCGGTTGACCCTGTATGACGGTTATCTGCTGACCCTGCGCGCCCAGCCCGAGGCCGGTCTGGTGCGCTTGCAGGCCGGCCTGGTGGAGGCCCGGGCCTGTCGCGATATCAGCGTGCTGATCGGTCACTGCGTGATCGCCAAGCAGGAAGGCCTGGGTGGCGAGTTCTCCCGAGCCTTCGCCGAGCTGGCGGAAGCCGAGCGCTTGATGCACATCTGGGACGTGCCACCGATCTATTACCTGGCAATGATCACCCTGGTGAAATGCGAGCTGTGGCTGGCCCAGGGGCGTACCGATCTGGCCGAAGCCTGGCTGGCCCGCCTGGGCCAGACCTACACCGGCGAACAGGCGGCGGCGCCACCGGAGTTCCACCCGCAATTGCCGTTGCACATCGAATTGCAGCAAGCCCAGCTTGAAAGCATCAAGGGCGATCTGAGCCGGGCGGAGCAGCGCTTGAATCGGTTGGTCGAGCATGGTCAGCAAAGCGGCCGGCAGTTGCTGAGCGTCATGGCCCTGACCCAGAAAGCCGCACTGTTGCTGGCGGCCGGTCGCGGTCCGCAGGCCCGCCAGGACCTGGCCCAGGCTCTGGAGGCCGGGGTTGGAGGCGCGGTGCAGCCGTTCATGGCATTGCTCCATGGCCATCCCGGCTGGATGCGTGAGCAGTTGCAGCAGGGCGTATCGACAGCCCTGACCCAGGCGTTGCTGGAGCGGTTGCCGGCAGCATCGCGTGAACCTCAGGAGATCGTGGCCCATAACGAGTCCTTGAGCTCCCGGGAGCTTTCAGTGTTGCAGTTGATCGCCCAGGGCTGCTCCAACCAGGAAATTAGCGAGCGCCTGTTCATCTCGTTGCATACGGTGAAGACCCATGCCAGCCATATCAACAGCAAGCTGGGGGTAGAGCGCCGGACCCAGGCCGTGGCCCGGGCCCAGGAGCTGGGGTTGCTGGGGTAGGCACTGCGCCACTGGCTGCCGGGGCTAGCGGGCCAGGTGCTCCTTGCAGTAGTCGGCGAACAACCGCGCCGGCTTGGTCAGTTGGCCACGTTTGAGCCAGGCGGCCACCAGGCCTGAACCTGTGACGTCCTCGACAATGTCGACACACACCACCGGCTTGCCATCGTAGGAAAAAGGCGAGTGGGGGCGGGTGACCAGGATCGAGAAACCGAAGCCCTGGCCGACCATCCCGCGCACCATCTCGATGGACGGTGAGCTGAAGGCAATCTGCGGCGTCAGCCCCAGTTCTTCGAACAGGCTGACGAAATAGGTGCGGCTCGGTTGCACGTCCAGCAGGATCATCGGCTCCAGGCACAGGTCGCGCAGCGATACCTGGGGCTGCTTGGCGTAGCGATGGCCGGCCGGCAGCAAGGCGTAAGGCCGTTGCGGCGGCATCAGTGGCTCGGTTTCGATGGTGCCGTCCAGGTCATGCTCATAGAGGATCGCCAGATCGAACGCGCCACCGGTCAGGCCCTGTACCAGTTCCTGCTGCTCACCATCACGGATGCGGATTTCCACCCCGGGATAGAGCGCGCTGAAGCCGGCGATCAGCTGTGGCAGGTACAGCGGTGCCACGGTTTCGAAGCAGCCGATGTCGATCTGTCCGGCGACCACGTCGTTGTCTGCCAGGGCGTTCTGCTCGAACTCCTTGGCCATGCGCAGCAGCTCCTGGGCCTTGCGGTAGAAACGTGCCCCGCTGGGGGTCAGGGAGACGCCGAGGGCATGGTGACGAATCAGCAATTGCACGCCGAAGCTGTCCTCCAGGCCCTTGATGGCGGTGGAGATCGACGGCTGGGCAATGTACAGCTTGCGTGATGCCTCGGCGACGCTGCCGCACTCGACGGTGGTGATGAAGTACTTCAGTTGACGCAGATTGTAGGCAGCCACAGCGAACCTCGTTCTTTGCCCGGGCACGGGGGAAGGGCGGCCGGGTCAGGGTGACCCGGGACTTGCATGCATCACCGCGCATGCAGTGCGCTTGATGCAAGCAAGTTACGCACCGGCAAGGCTCCCCCGGCGTGTTTTTTTGTCCCGCAACAATACTCACAAGTGCCGGGAGGGAGGGCATGACCAAGGCAGTTTTTTCATCGCTTGCGAGCACATTTTTCCTCGCTTGGCTTCAGGCACTCTCCTCGCCGGGGTCGGCGGGCGGGGCTTCCTCGGTCGGGGTGGCGTCGAAGTCCAGGGTGACGCTGAAGCGTTGCTCCTCCACCAGCACGTCGATGCGCCAGCCCAGGCGGGCACACAACTGGCGCATCAGTTCCAGACCCAGGCCGTAGCCGTAGTCGCTGGAAGGCTCGATCTGCTTGGCTTCGCGGATGCGGTTGAGAATGCGCAGGCGCGGGTAGTCGAAGTGGATCTCGATGGTGCCGTCATCGGCATATTGCAGGGCGTTGCGCAGGAAATTGCCGACCACGATTCGGCAGGCGGTCAGGGGCAGGCGGCAGGGCGTGGTGCTGATGTCCAGGGTCAGTTCGATATCCCGTGTACCGATCAGGTAGCGCTGCTCCTGGATCAGCTCGTTGACCAGCCCGCTCATGTCGATGGGCTCCTCGGGCAGGGCTTCGGGCAGCTCGCGGCTCATCCACAGCAAGGTCTCGGCGATGCGCTGCATGTTCAGCACCGAGCGTTCGATACGTTGCAGGGGCGGCGGCAGGGCGCCGCCGGATTGCAGGGTCAGCAGCTCGATATTGGCCTTGAGCACTGCCAGCGGGGTACGCAGTTCATGGCTGGTGTAGCGTAGCAGCCGACCTTCACGCAGGCTGGCAGCCTGGACCTGTTGCATGCTCTGGGCCAGGGCGTCGGCCAGCATATTGAATTCCTTGAAGCTGAAATTGGGCCGTTCGCCGGCCACCGTGTCGGGGTCCTTGAGGGTACTGGACCACTGGGACAGGCGGCCCAGGGGCCGTACCAGCCACCAGACCAGCAGGGCAATGATGATCAGCGCCGGTATGAACACCGCCAGGCTGATGAAAATCACCCCGTGCAGTTCACGGTCCAGGTAGGCGTCGGACAGTGGCGTCTCGACTTCGCCGCCTTCTTCCTGGTCATGGTCGACGTCGTACATGTACAGGGTCTTGCCGTCCGCCAGGGGTTGGGCAAGGATCGCCCGGCCTTCATCGTCGTCATCGGAATCCAGGTCGCCAAAGACCTGGACTGCACCGAAGGACAGGCTCGGGGGCGTGTCCAGCAATTGGCGGACCTTCTCGGGCAGCGCCTCCTTGCCGATGACGCTGGTATAGAAATAGTTGTGCGGCGGCGGGGTCGTGGGGTCCTTGTTGTAGTGCCTGGCGAAGTACTGGGCTTCTTCCTCCATCATCGCGCTGGCGGTGTAGAGCAGGCCGCGGACGCTGTATTCCGGCAGCAGCAGACTGTAGATCAGCAGTACCACGGCAATCAGCAGCAGGAAGCTGCCGCTGATCACCCATTTCAAACTCAGGCCGTTACGCATGTGACCTCAGCTGTATGCCAATACCGGGAAGGGTGTGGATCAGGGGCTGGTCGAAGGACTTGTCCACAGTCTTGCGCAGCCGGTGCATATGCACCTTGAGGGTGTTGCTGTCGGGCGGCTCGTCGCCCCAGATCGTCGCCTCCAGGCGTTCCCGGGTGACAGGCTCGGGGCTGGCGCGCATCAGGCATTCCAGCAGGGTCCAGCAGATGGGCGACAGGTGCAGTTCCTGGCCGGCGCGGCTGACCTTGCGGGTGGTCAGCTCCATTACCAGGTCGGCCACCTGCAGGCGGCTGGCCTGGCCGCTGCGGCGCAGGCTCAGGGCACGGATCCTGGCCACCAGCTCGGCCAGTTCGAAGGGCTTGACCAGATAATCGTCGGCACCGGCGGCAAAGCTGGCGAGCTTGTCCGACAGGGCATCCAGCGAGGTGAGCATGAGGATGGGGGTCTGGCTGCCGTTCTGGCGCAGTTGTTCGCACAGCTGCTGGCCGTCCAGCCGCGGCAGCATGATGTCGAGGAGGATCACGTCGTAATGCTGGCTCAGGGCCAGGTTAAGGCCGGTCTGGCCGTTGCTGGCGTGGTCGCAGACGATGCCGCCGATTTCCAGGTACTCGATGACGGTATTGGCCAGGTCAAGGTTGTCCTCGACCAGCAGCAGGTGAATATGCACGGAAACGTCCCCTTGGACCCTTGGCACTCGATGGGCCGAAGGATAGCGGAAGCCGAGGCTTTTCCATTGATGTTTACCCGCTGTTAACCCGGCGCTCTCTAAGCTCAGGCTCTTCTTAACTGCAGAGCGCGGCACAGCCATGAACCTGTCTTCAGTGCTCAAAGGCATCCTGCTGGTGTTGATTCTTCTCGGCCTGATGGCTTGCGTCCTGCCGTCCGGGGCACCCATGGTGCGCCTTGGGGACGGCGGCCCCTTGAGCTTGTTCCTGCTGGGGCATGACCTGCAACGGGCGGAGGCCGAGCATGTCGCGGGTATCGTCTGACGATAGCGGCGCCGGCTACACCGACCAGTTGGTGCTGTGTCTGATGCTGATCCTGTGTGTATCCATTTCCCTGGGTGCCTATATCGTGCGCTTCAACGCCCAGATCGACCGCCAGCGCGAGCTGTCGCCGGTGCACTTGCTGGAGTGTGGTCAGGGGCGGGGGGCCTTTATCGTCGACCCCCATGGCCGGCTTAGCAGCAGCGACAATTGCTACCTGGTGGACGAAGACGACTAGCCTCGCCGCCTGGCAGCGCCCAGAATGATCCGCCTTCGAGTTCCAGCGCAAGAAACGAGGTTCTTGCGCTGAAATCTCGTTCTACAGTGCAGGCGTACTGAGATGAAGGCGGCGAACCCCAGGGTTGCCGGCCTGATTTCCCTGGCGGATTGAAGGAGAACTGCGATGTCCTGCGTATTCAAGAAAATGGCGTCCCCGGTTGGCCAACTGACCCTGGTCGCCCGGGGAGCGAAGCTGGCGGCGATTCTGTGGGAGCACGAGCGGCAGAACCGGGTGCGCCTGGGCCCGCTGCAGGAAGCCGCGGAGCATCCGCTGTTGCTGGAGACCGAGCGCCAGTTGCGCGAATACTTTGCCGGTACCCGCGAGCGTTTCGAGCTTGAGCTGGACTTTGTCGGCACCGAGTTCCAGCGCCAGGTCTGGCAAGCCCTGCTGACCATTCCTTTCGGCGAGACCCGCAGTTACAGCCAGATCGCCCGACAGATCGGCAATCCCACTGCAGTGCGTGCGGTAGGGGCGGCCAATGGGCGTAATCCGATCTCGATCGTCGCCCCCTGCCACCGGGTGATCGGCGCCTCGGGCAGCCTCACCGGTTTCGCCGGCGGTCTTGAGGCCAAGCAGTTCCTGTTGGCACTGGAAGGCGAGGAAACGTTGCAACTGGCGTTCTGAGTAAGCAGTGGCGGCGAGCTGTGACAGAATGGCCCATCGATTTTTCTGGAGCCTTCCCATGGACGCCGCCAAGCCCAGCCTCATCCGCGAAACCTTCCCCGTCGGCCCGCTGCAGTGCAACTGCACCATCATTGGCGACCCGCTGACCAAGAAAGCCATAGTCGTCGATCCGGGCGGCAACCCCGACCTGATCATGGCGCGCCTGGACGCACTGGGCCTGAAGGTGGTGAGCATCATCCATACCCATGCCCATCTGGATCACTTCCTGGCCTCCGGGCAGATGAAGGAAAAGACCGGCGCCACCCTGCACTTGCACAAGGACGACCAGTTTCTCTGGGACAACCTTGAGATGCAGTGCAGCATGTTCGGCGTGCCCTACACCCCTGTGCCGTCCCCGGATCGCTGGTTGGGTGATGACGAAGAGCTGGCCTGCGGTTGCGGTGTGGCCTTGCACACTCCAGGGCATACCCCAGGTTCCATGAGCTTTTGGTTTTCCGAGGCTAAGCTTCTGATTGCCGGCGACACGCTGTTCAAGCGCGGGGTCGGGCGCACGGATTTGTGGGGTGGCGACCAGGCCACGCTGGTGCGTTCGATCAAGCAGCGTCTCTATACCCTCGACGAAGACGCCACAGTGGTTGCCGGGCACGGCCCAGACACCCGGCTGGGAGATGAGATGCGTCAGAACCCGTTCGTGCGAGCCTGACTATTTGCCCGTTGGTTCACGGAATTTTTGCCGTTCTGCGTGTTCCAACGCCGGCAAAGGTCTATTGCCAACGTCCGCTGCACCACAGAATGCAAAATGTAGGAGCTTTCCATGTTCACCTCACGTCGTTTGATTGTTGTCGCTACTGCTGTGGCCTTGTTGTCCGGCTGCGCTTCGCCTAACCCCTATGACAACCAGGGGCAGGCCGACGGCGGCTCGTCTGGCATGAGTAAAACCGCCAAGTACGGTGGGCTGGGAGCCTTGGCCGGTGCGTTGGCTGGTGCTGCCATCGACCACAACAACCGTGGCAAGGGGGCCTTGATCGGTGCAGCAGTGGTCGGTGCTTCCGCTGCAGGTTATGGCTACTACGCTGACCAGCAGGAGAAAAAACTGCGCGCCAGCATGGCTAACACCGGGGTCGAAGTGCAGCGCCAGGGCGATCAGATCAAGCTGATCATGCCGGGCAATATCACCTTCGCCACTGACTCGGCGAATATCGCGCCCAGCTTCTACCAGCCCCTGAACAACCTGGCCAACTCCCTGCGTGAGTTCAACCAGAACCAGATCGAGATCGTCGGCTACACCGACAGCACCGGCAGCCGTCAGCACAACATGGATCTGTCCCAGCGTCGCGCCCAGAGCGTAGCGACCTACCTGACGTCCCAGGGGGTCAGCGGTTCCAACCTGTCCGCTCGTGGCGCCGGTCCGGACAACCCGATCGCCAGCAACGCCGATGTCAACGGCCGTGCGCAGAACCGTCGGGTCGAGGTCAACCTCAAGGCGATTCCGGGCCAGCAGTACCAGCAACCGAACCAGCAGTACCAGCAGCCCTATCAGCAGCAAGGTCAGCAATACCAGCAGTATCCCTGACCGGACTGGCTGAACCCCAGGCATAAAAAAGCCCGCCCGATACAGATCGGGCGGGCTTTTTTAATGGCTGAGGCGTATTACTTCTTCAGGCCATATTGTTCGTCGAGCATGCCTGGGGCATTCGGCGTCTTCGGCGCGTAGTCCCGTGGTGGTTCCTGGTCCCGTGGAGGGGTCAGGCGCTCACGTGGAGCCTGCACCGACTCCGAGTGCAAGGCGGCCAGCAGGCGCTGGCGGGTCAGTTCGTCCAAGGCCAGGCGATTGGCGCCCTCGGCGAGGTGATCCTGCACTTCCTGGTAACTCTGGGTCAGTTTCTTGACCAGGGTTGCGGTGCTGTTGAAGTGAGTGACCACTTCATTCTGATAATTGTCGAAACGTTCCTGAATATCATCCAACTGACGCTGCGTGCGGTTAGGCGCGGCATTGGGCAGCAGGCGAGCGACCAGGAATCCAATGGCGACACCCGCGACCAGGGCAAGAGTCGGCAACAACCAAACTAAGAGCGAGTGTTCCACGAGTCCTTCCTCTATAAACGGCTTTGCTTTACGTTAACGGCTCGAACCTGCGCTGTATACCGCGATTCACTCGCAATAGATTGGCACAGACCATTTGCTAGACGAGTCGACCCCCTTCGAGGTCACGGAGTTCCTTCCTTGCTTATGCGTGAAACCCCTGTAGTGATTGCCGGCCCGGTGGGCCAACTGGAAGCCCTGTATCTGCAGGTGCCCGATGCACGTGGGATGGCGCTGATCTGCCACCCCAATCCGGTGCAGGGCGGCACCATGCTCAATAAGGTGGTATCCACCCTGCAGCGCACTGCGCGGGATGCCGGCCTGAGCACTCTGCGCTTCAACTACCGTGGCGTGGGCGCCAGTGAAGGCAGCCACGACATGGGCAGCGGTGAAGTCGACGATGCCCAGGCGGCAGCCCAGTGGTTGCAGGCCCAGCATCCGCAACTGCCCTTGACCCTGTTCGGGTTCTCCTTTGGCGGCTTTGTCGCGGCCAGCCTTGGCGGGCGTCTGGAAGGCCAGGGCACGCAGCTCAAGCACTTGTTCATGGTGGCGCCGGCAGTCACCCGCCTGCGTGATAGCGACCTGCTGCCGCAGAACTGCCCGTTGACCCTGATCCAGCCGGAAACCGATGAGGTCATCGACCCTCAGGCGGTCTACGACTGGTCCGACGCGCTTGTTCGCCCCCATGAGCTGCTGAAAGTGGCAGAATGCGGGCACTTTTTTCATGGCAAGCTCACCGATCTGAAAGATCTGGTGCTGCCGCGACTTTCGAATTGATAGCAGTCTGATAAGCGATTACCCATGACTACTCGTACGCGTATCCTCACCGGCATCACCACCACCGGCACTCCGCACCTGGGCAACTATGCCGGTGCGATCCGCCCGGCGATCGTCGCCAGCCGCGACAGCAATGCCGATTCCTTCTACTTTCTGGCCGACTACCACGCACTGATCAAGTGCGATGACCCGCTGCGTATCCAGCGTTCGCGCCAGGAAATCGCCGCCACCTGGTTGGCCGGTGGCCTGGATGTGGAACGCGTGACTTTCTATCGCCAGTCGGACATCCCGGAGATCCCCGAGCTGACCTGGCTGTTGACCTGCGTGGCGGCCAAGGGGCTGCTCAACCGTGCCCATGCCTATAAGGCTTCGGTGGACAAGAATGTCGAGGCCGGTGAAGACCCGGACGCCGGCATCACCATGGGCTTGTACAGCTACCCGGTACTGATGGCGGCGGACATCCTGATGTTCAACGCGCACAAGGTGCCGGTGGGCCGCGACCAGATCCAGCACGTGGAAATGGCCCGGGACATTGGCCAGCGTTTCAACCACCTGTTCGGCCAGGGCAAGGAGTTCTTCACCATGCCCGAGGCGCTGATCGAGGAAAGCGTTGCCACCTTGCCAGGCCTCGATGGCCGCAAGATGTCCAAGAGTTACGACAACACCATCCCGCTGTTCACCAGCGCCAAGGACATGAAGGACGCGATCTCGCGGATCGTCACCGACTCCAAGGCGCCAGGCGAGGCCAAGGATCCGGACAACTCTCATTTGTTCACCCTGTACCAGGCGTTCTCCACCCCTGCGCAAGCCGCCGAGTTCCGCAGCGAGCTGCTTCAGGGCCTGGGTTGGGGCGAAGCCAAGAACCGCCTGTTCCAATTGCTGGATGCCGAACTGGGCGAAGCCCGCGAGCGTTATCACCAACTGATCGCACGCCCTTCGGATCTGGAAGACATCTTGCGTGCCGGCGCCGTCAAGGCCCGTGCCGTGGCCACGCCGTTCCTCAACGAACTGCGCGAAGCCGTGGGCCTGCGCTCTTTCGCCGCCCAGGTACAGGTGGCAGCCACCTCCAAGAAAAAAGCCGCCAAGGCCGCGCGTTTCATCAGCTTTCGAGAGGATGACGGCAGCTTCCGTTTCCGTTTGCTGTCGGCCGATGGCGAGCAACTGCTGCTGTCGCGCAATTTCGCTGATGGCAAGGCTGCAGGTGCTGTCACCAAGCAACTGCAATCGGGCCAGGAGCTGGATCTGCGGACCGAGGGCAATGCATTCGGTATCTGGCTGGACGGCGCCTGTGTGGCGGATAGCCCGGACTTTGCCGATGCCAGCGCCCGTGACGCGGCTGTAGATGCACTGCGCATCGCTCTGACCCCGGCGCAGGACTAATCGGCATCTTCCCGACCAAGGGCTGATTGCCATTCCCCAGGGCCGTCGCTAAAGTGACGGCCCGTTTTTGTTGCCTTGCTAACGAATTATGACGCCCCTAGAACGATACCAAGCAGATCTGAAACGCCCGGATTTCTTTCATGATGCGGCACAGGAAACGGCTGTGCGTCATCTGCAGCGCCTGTATGACGATCTGATCGCGGCCGAGCAAAACAAGCCGGGCCTGCTCGGCAAGCTTTTTGGCAAGAGGGATCAGACGCCGGTCAAGGGTCTGTATTTCTGGGGCGGAGTGGGGCGCGGTAAGACCTATCTGGTGGACACCTTCTTCGAAGCCTTGCCGTTCAAGGAAAAGGTACGCACGCACTTTCACCGTTTCATGAAGCGCGTACACGAAGAAATGAAGACCCTGGGCGGTGAGAAGAACCCGTTGACCATCATCGCCAAGCGTTTCTCGCAAGAGGCGCGGGTGATCTGCTTCGACGAATTCTTCGTGTCTGACATTACTGACGCGATGATTCTTGGCACCCTCATGGAGGAGCTGTTCAAGAATGGCGTGACCCTGGTCGCCACTTCGAACATCGTCCCCGACGGCTTGTACAAGGATGGCTTGCAGCGCGCGCGCTTCCTGCCGGCGATTGCCCTGATCAAGCAGAACACCGAGATCGTCAACGTCGACAGCGGTGTCGACTACCGCCTGCGTCACCTGGAGCAGGCGGAGCTGTTCCACTATCCATTGAACGAAGAAGCACAGGAAAGCTTGCGCAAGAGCTTCCGGGCGTTGACGCCGGAGTGCACCCAGGCGGTGGAAAACGATGTGTTGATCATCGAGAACCGCGAGATCCGCGCATTGCGTACCTGCGATGATGTGGCCTGGTTCGACTTCCGGGAACTGTGCGACGGCCCGCGCAGCCAGAACGACTACATCGAGCTGGGCAAGATCTTCCATGCCGTGTTGCTCAGTGGCGTGGAGCAGATGAGCGTCACCACCGACGACATCGCCCGGCGCTTTATCAACATGGTCGACGAGTTCTACGACCGCAACGTCAAGCTGATCATTTCCGCCGAGGTCGAACTCAAGGACCTCTACACCGGTGGCCGCCTGACGTTCGAGTTCCAGCGCACCCTTAGCCGCCTGCTGGAGATGCAGTCCCACGAGTTCCTGTCGCGGGCGCACAAGCCATAAGCATCGCCAGATGAAAAAGGGCCTGCATAGCAGGCCCTTTTTTTATGCCGCCTGTTGCTGGAACTGTTGACGGTACTGGTTGGGTGAAAGTTCGGTGTGCTGGCGGAACAGTCGGGCGAAGAAACTGGCGTCGTCGTAGCCGACTTCGTAGCTGATGGTCTTGATGCTCTTGCGCGTTCCCGAGAGCAGGCCCTTGGCGGTTTCGATGCGCAGGCGCTGCAGGTAATGCAGGGGCTTGTCGCCGGTGGCGGTCTGGAAGCGGCGCATGAAGTTGCGAATGCTCATGCCGTGCTCGCGGGCCACGTCCTCGAAGCGGAACTTGTCGGCGAAGTGCTCTTCGAGCCAGTGCTGGATTTGCAGGATGATCACGTCCTGATGCAGCTTCTGGCCGCCGAAGCCGATGCGCCCTGGGGCGTAGCTGCGCTGTACTTCATAGAGAATGTCCCGGGCCACGGCCTGGGCCACGTTGGCACCGCAGAAGCGTTCGATCAGGTAGATGTACAGGTCGCAGGCCGAGGTGGTACCGCCCGCGCAGTAGAGGTTGTCGGCGTCGGTCAGGTGCTTGTCCTGATTGAGCTGGACCTTGGGGAAGCGCTCATTGAAGGCGCTGAAGAAGCGCCAGTAGGTAGTGGCTTCCTTGCCATCGAGCAAGCCGGCTTCCGCCAGCCAGAACACCCCGGTGGCTTCGCCGCAGAGCACCGCGCCGCGAGCGTGCTGGGCGCGCAGCCAGGGCAAGATCTGCGGGTAACGCTGGCACAGGGTGTCGAAGTCGTCCCAGAACGCCGGGAGGATGATGATATCGGTGTCTTCCAGCGGGCCGTCCACCGGCATGATCACGTCGCTGAAACTGCATACGGGTTGACCGTCGGGGCTGACCAGGCGGGTTTCGAACGCCGGGGTCAGGCCTTGGCCCAGTTGTTTGCCGTAGCGCAGGCTGGCCAGATGGAAGAAATCCTTGGCTTGCATGAGGGTGGAAGCGAAAACCCGGTCGATAGCCAGGATGCTGACGCGCCGCAAGGGCGTGGAGGTTTGGTTAGACATAATTCAATTGTTCTTATAGGGGAAAGTGGTCACCAGACGGCTGGATCGTCTTATTTTTTGTCGGATGTGTCCAGTGTCCCGTGCAGGTGGCTAGCCTTAGGCTCTGGCAGCCAACCCATGATCAATAACCATCACAGGTGCCTGCATGATCCCTAGAACCTTGTTCAGCTCCGAGCACGAACTCTTCCGTGACAGCGTGCGTACATTCCTTGAGAAAGAGGCAGTGCCCTTCCATGGCGAATGGGAAAAACAGGGCTATATCGACCGTCAGTTGTGGAGCAAGGCGGGGGAGGCCGGAATGCTGTGTTCGCACATTCCCGAGGAGTACGGCGGCCTGGGGGCGGATTTTCTCTACAGCGCGGTGGTGATCGAGGAGATTGGCCGGCTGGGGCTGACGGGCATTGGTTTTTCCCTGCATTCGGACATTGTCGCGCCCTACATCCTGCATTACGGCAGTGAATCGCTGAAGCACAAGTACCTGCCCCGGCTGGTCTCGGGGGAAATGGTCACGGCCATTGCCATGACCGAGCCGGGGGCGGGCTCCGACCTGCAAGGGGTGAAGACCACGGCAGTGCTCGACGGCGACGAATACGTGATCAATGGTTCCAAGACCTTTATTACCAACGGCTACCTGGCGGACCTGGTGATAGTCGTGGCCAAGACCGATCCCAAGGCCGGAGCCAAGGGCACCAGCTTGTTTCTGGTTGAGGCCGATACTCCCGGGTTCTCCAAGGGCAAGCGCCTGGAAAAGGTGGGAATGAAGGCTCAGGACACCTCCGAGCTGTTCTTCCAGGATGTGCGAGTACCCAAGGAGAATCTGCTGGGGCAGGCTGGGGCAGGTTTTGCCTATTTGATGCAGGAGTTGCCCCAGGAGCGCCTGACCGTGGCCATTGGTGGCCTGGCCAGTGCCGAGGCGGCGTTGCAGTGGACCCTGGAATACACCCGCGAACGCAAAGCCTTTGGCAAGGCAATTGCCGATTTCCAGAACAGCCGTTTCAAGCTGGCGGAAATGGCCACGGAAATTCAGATCGGCCGGGTATTTGTCGATCGCTGCCTGGAACTGCACTTGCAGGGCAAGCTCGATGTGCCGACGGCGGCCATGGCCAAGTACTGGGGGACTGACCTGCAGTGCAAGGTGCTTGATGAATGCGTGCAGTTGCACGGTGGCTACGGCTTCATGTGGGAGTACCCGGTGGCCCGGGCCTGGGCCGATGCCCGGGTGCAGCGCATTTATGCCGGGACCAACGAGATCATGAAGGAGATCATTGCCCGCTCACTATAGGAAGCGGGCCGCCGGCGAAGGGTGCGAAGCGGGTTATACGACGTATCCATTCGCTGGCAAGCCAGCAACTGTGGGTCTATTAAGGCGCGGGGTTGGGGTGATCCTTGTGGATTGCCTCGATCCCGGCGAGGACCTCCTCCGACAACTTCAAGGCAGCGCTGGCGATGTTGCTGTCCAGCTGTTCCAGAGTGGTGGCGCCGATGATGTTGCTGGTCACGAACGGCTGTTGAGTGACGAAGGCTAGGGCCATTTGTGCCGGATCCAGGCCGTGCTCGCGGGCCAGCGCCACATAACGGCTGCAGGCCGCTTCCGACTGAGGGTTGAAGTAGCGGCTGAAGCGGCTGTAGAGGCTTAGCCGTGCCTTGGCTGGCCGCGCGCCGCCTTCGTACTTGCCGGACAGGTAGCCAAAGGCCAGAGGAGAGTAGGCCAGCAGGCCGCATTGTTCACGAATGGCAATTTCCGCCAGGCCCACTTCGAAGCTGCGGTTGAGCAGGTTGTAGGGGTTCTGGATCGAAACCGCCCGCGGCCAGCCACGGCTCTCGGCCAGGGCAAGGAACTTCATGGTGCCCCATGGCGTTTCGTTGGACAGGCCGATATGGCGGATCTTGCCGGCCTTGACCTGCTCGTCCAGGGCTTCGAGGGTTTCTTCCAGCGGAGTGAAGTCTTCATCGGCCTGGTGCTTGTAGCCCAGTTGGCCGAAGAAGTTGGTGCTGCGCTCGGGCCAGTGCAGTTGGTATAGGTCGATCCAGTCGGTCTGCAGGCGCTTGAGGCTGGCATCCACGGCTTCGACTATATGCTTGCGGTTGTGCTTGAGCTGTTTGTCGCGAATGTAGTCGATGGTGTTGCCCGGACCTGCGATCTTGCTGGCCAGGACCCAGTCGGCGCGGTCGCCGCGCTGCTTGAACCAGTTGCCGATATAGCGCTCGGTGGTGGCGTAGGTTTCGGCCTTTGGCGGCACCGGGTACATCTCGGCAGTGTCGATGAAGTTGATTCCGGCGTTCTTGGCCCGCTCGATCTGAGCGAAGGCTTCAGCCTCGGTGTTCTGCTCGCCCCAGGTCATGGTGCCCAGGCAAATTGCACTCACATTCAGATCGGTTCGGCCCAGCTGGCGGTAGTCCATCGGGTGCTCCCTTGGCAAAACAATCATAAAAGCAGGTTGAAATTTTTTTCGCAATCTGCATAATTCGGCAGCTCTTTCTGCAGTGGAAGTGATGCGCCGCCTGCCGAAGAATCTTGCCGTATATCAGACGCGCTGACCCGAGCCCCCGATAGCGTCTGTGTCCGGCTGCCTTTGACCTTGTCAAAGTAAGCACTATTCAGTAAGATCCGCCGTCTATTTTGCTGGGCGGCCCCTGAGGCTATAAAGAATGAAAACTTTTACTGCTAAACCGGAAACAGTAAAGCGCGACTGGTTCGTCGTCGACGCTGCTGGTCAGACCCTGGGTCGTCTGGCCACCGAAATCGCGAGCCGTCTGCGTGGCAAGCACAAGCCTGAGTACACTCCTCACGTTGACACCGGCGACTACATCGTCGTGATCAATGCCGAGCAGGTACGTGTTACTGGCGCTAAAACCACTGACAAAATGTACTACTCCCACTCCGGTTTCCCGGGCGGCATCAAGTCGATCAACTTCGAAAAGCTGATCGCCAAAGCCCCTGAGCGCGTGATCGAGACCGCGGTAAAAGGCATGCTGCCTAAGAACCCGCTGGGTCGCGACATGTACCGTAAGCTGAAAGTCTATGCGGGCGCTGCACACCCTCATACTGCTCAGCAGCCCCAAGAACTGAAGATTTAACGGAATAGTTCATTATGTCGGCGACTCAAAATTACGGCACTGGCCGTCGCAAGACTGCAACCGCACGCGTTTTCCTGCGTCCGGGCACTGGCAACATCTCGATCAACAACCGCTCCCTGGATAACTTCTTCGGTCGCGAAACTGCCCGCATGGTAGTTCGTCAACCGCTGGAGCTGACCGAGACCGTTGAGAAGTTCGATATCTACGTCACCGTTATCGGCGGCGGTGTAAGTGGTCAAGCTGGCGCAATCCGCCACGGTATCACTCGCGCTCTGATGGATTACGACGAAACTCTGCGCAGCGCGCTGCGTAAAGCTGGTTTCGTAACCCGTGACGCACGTGAAGTTGAGCGTAAGAAAGTGGGTCTGCGTAAAGCGCGTAAGCGTCCGCAATACTCCAAGCGTTAATTCGCTACTGCGTTCAAAAACGCCCAGTCTCCTCGCGGAGCTGGGCGTTTTTTATTGTCTAGAATTTGCTCTGTGACAACTTGCCACATCCGCGGAGGCCCTATACTGCAAGGCTTCGGGCCGGCTCGGCTTGGTAATTACCTTGTCAGAATAGGGGCTTTTCATTACCATTCGGCAAAATTTTTATAAGTTCAGATTTTTACTTAGTAGATGCCTGATTTAACAGGCCACAAAGCTGATGGGAGAGGACTGAATGAGCAATGACGGCGTGAATGCAGGCCGGCGTCGCTTCCTAGTAGCAGCCACATCCGTGGTGGGTGCTGCTGGAGCGGTGGGGGCTGCGGTCCCGTTCGTGGGGTCATGGTTTCCCAGTGCCAAGGCGAAAGCCGCAGGTGCACCGGTGAAGGTGAATATCAGCAAGATCGACCCAGGTCAGCAGATGATTGCTGAATGGCGTGGTCAGCCGGTATTCATCGTCCGCCGTACCGAGGAAATCCTGGGGAATCTTAAAAAGATCGAGGGCCAGTTGTCTGACCCTGACTCCAAGAACTCAGTACAACCAACCTACGTCGACCCGGAAGTGCGTTCGATCAAGCCAGAGATTCTGCTGCTGATCGGTATCTGCACCCACCTGGGCTGTTCTCCGACCTTCCGTCCTGAAGTGGCGCCCGCGGATCTGGGCAAGGACTGGGTAGGTGGCTATTTCTGCCCTTGCCACGGTTCCCACTACGATCTGGCTGGTCGCGTCTACAAGTCGCAACCTGCGCCTTTGAACCTGCCAGTACCCCCGCATTCCTATGAGTCGGATGACATCATCGTCATTGGCGTCGACACGGAGAAAGCGTGATGAGCAAGTTCATGGATTGGGTTGATGCGCGCTTCCCCGCGACCAAGATGTGGGAAGACCATCTCAGCAAGTATTACGCTCCGAAGAACTTCAACTTCTTCTATTTCTTTGGCTCCCTGGCGCTGCTGGTTCTGGTCAACCAGATCGTAACCGGTGTCTGGCTGACCATGAGCTACACCCCTTCGGCGGAAGAGGCCTTCGCTTCCGTTGAATACATCATGCGCGACGTCGAGTACGGCGCGATCCTGCGTCTGCTCCACTCCACCGGCGCTTCGGCGTTCTTCATCGTGGTCTATCTGCACATGTTCCGTGGCCTGCTCTACGGTTCCTACCAGAAGCCCCGTGAGCTGGTGTGGCTGTTCGGCATGCTGATCTACCTGGCACTGATGGCCGAGGCCTTCATGGGCTACCTGCTGCCGTGGGGCCAGATGTCCTACTGGGGCGCCCAGGTGATCATCTCGCTGTTCGGTGCGATCCCGGTCATCGGCGACGACCTGACTCAGTGGATCCGCGGTGACTACCTGATTTCCGGTATCACCCTGAACCGCTTCTTCGCCTTGCACGTTGTTGCCCTGCCGATCGTGATCCTCGGTCTGGTGGTGCTGCACATCCTGGCACTGCACGAAGTGGGTTCGAACAACCCGGATGGCGTCGACATCAAGAAGAACAAGGATGAGAACGGCATCCCGCTGGATGGTATTCCTTTCCACCCTTACTACACCGTGAAGGATATCGTCGGCGTAGTGGTGTTCCTCTTCATCTTCTGCTCGATCGTGTTCTTCTTCCCGGAAATGGGTGGCTACTTCCTCGAGAAGCCGAACTTCGAACAGGCCAACCCGTTCAAGACGCCTGAGCACATTGCTCCGGTTTGGTACTTCACCCCGTTCTACGCGATCCTGCGTGCGGTGCCGGACAAGCTCATGGGCGTCATTGCCATGGGGGCTGCCATTGCCGTGCTGTTCGTGCTGCCTTGGCTCGACCGTAGCCCGGTCAAGTCCATGCGCTACAAAGGCTGGCTGAGCAAGATCTGGCTGCTGGTGTTCTGCATCTCGTTCGTGATCCTGGGTGTGCTGGGTGTATTGGCACCGACTCCGGGCCGTACGCTGCTGTCGCAGGTATGTACCTTCCTGTACTTCGCCTACTTCATTCTGATGCCGTTCTACACCAGGCTCGAGAAGACCAAACCGGTTCCGGAAAGGGTGACTGGCTGATGAAAAAGCTATTTGCTGTACTGATTCTTGCTGCTATGCCTGTATTGTCTTTCGCGGCCGAGCACGGCGGCCCTGAGTTGGAGAAGGTCGATATCGACCTGGCCGACAAAGCTGCCCTGCAAGACGGCGCGCGTACCTTTGCCAACTACTGCATGGGCTGCCACAGCGCCAAGTTCCAGCGTTATGAGCGGGTTGCCGACGATCTGGGTATCCCTCACGATCTGATGTTGAGCAAGCTGGTCTTCACCGGCGCCAAGATCGGTGACCACATGAACATCGGCATGCAGCCGGCAGATGCCAAGACCTGGTTTGGCGCTGCGCCACCGGATCTGACCCTGGTGGCCCGTGTGCGGGGTACCGACTGGCTCTATGGCTACCTCAAGTCCTTCTATGAGGACCCGGCGCGCCCTTGGGGTGTGAATAACAAGGTTTTCCCGAACGTGGGCATGCCTAACGTTCTGGTTGGCCTGCAGGGTCGCCAGGTGATCGGTTGCAAGCAGGTGCAGATCGTCGAAGACGGCAAGAAGCAATACGATCCGCTGACCGGCACGCCGCTGACTCATGAAGCCTGTGACCAGCTGACCATCAAGGAGAACACCGGGACTCTCAACGAGGCTCAGTTCGACGAGAAGGTCAAGAACCTGGTGACCTTCCTGGCTTACTCGGCCAACCCGGTCAAGCTGCAGCACCAGCGCATCGGTACCTACGTACTGCTGTACCTGGCCTTCTTCTTCGTGTTCGCCTATCTGCTCAAGCGCGAATACTGGAAGGATGTGCATTGATAGCGTTTTAAGCATCAGTTGTTGAACGTGCGCGCCCAAGGGCGTCTCTGAAACTGTAACAACCCTGTATCATTCGGGGGTTACCAGAGGCGCCCTGAGGGCGCGCTCGTTTTTTCTGCTTCCGATAATTTCAACAAGCGAGGAGGATCGCCATGGGCGTGACCAATCGGTTGGCCTGTTACTCCGACCCCGCCGACCACTATTCCCACCGGGTGCGCATTGTGCTCGCAGAGAAGGGTGTCAGCGCCGAGATCATCAGTGTGGAGGCGGGGCGTCAGCCGCCGAAGCTGATCGAAGTGAACCCTTATGGGAGCTTGCCAACGCTGGTCGATCGCGACCTGGCGTTGTGGGAGTCGACAGTGGTGATGGAGTACCTGGATGAGCGTTATCCGCATCCGCCACTGCTGCCGGTTTATCCTGTGGCGCGAGCCAACAGCCGTCTGCTGATACACCGGATCCAGCGTGACTGGTGCGGGCAAGTGGATCTGATTCTTGATCCGCGGACCAAGGAGGCTGCTCGAGTGCAGGCGCGCAAGGAATTGCGTGAAAGCCTGACGGGTGTTTCTCCTTTGTTTGCCGACAAGCCATTTTTCCTCAGTGAGGAACAAAGTCTGGTGGACTGCTGCCTACTGCCCATACTCTGGAGATTGCCGGTCCTGGGTATCGAACTGCCGCGGCAGGCCAAGCCGTTGCTTGATTATATGGAACGCCAATTTGCGCGTGAGGCTTTCCAGGCGAGTCTGTCTGGTGTCGAACGCGATATGCGCTGAGGCTTAAGGAGCCGCTATGAACTCCAGTCGACCTTATCTGGTCCGCGCGCTCTATGAGTGGATTGTGGACAACGATTGCACCCCGCACATGCTGGTCAATTCCGACTATCCGGCAGTGCAGGTGCCCCAGGGCTTTGCCAGTGATGGGCAGATCGTCCTGAACATTTCTCCCAGTGCCGTGCGTCATCTGCATATGGATAACGACGTAGTGACCTTCGAAGGGCGCTTCGGTGGTGTGCCGCACAGCCTGCATGTGCCGGTTGCGGCGATCCTGGGGATCTATGCCCGTGAGAATGGCCAGGGCATGGTCTTCGATCTGGAGTCGCCTCTGGATGAAGAGGATGATCTCGAGCCGGATGACGACCTGCCGCCACCGGACAGTGAGCCGCCGCGCCCCAGTGGCCGACCCAGCTTGAAAGTGGTCAAGTAATAAAAAAGGCGATCCATCCGGATCGCCTTTTTTGTATCTCGCGGTTGTGTGTCAGTCGATGTATTCGAACAGTTTGACGATCTTCTGCACACCGGACACGCCTTGAACCAGGTTGGTGGCCTGGGTGGCCTCCTGTTGGGTCAGCAAGCCCAGCAGGTAGACGATGCCGTTCTCGGTTACCACCTTGATTCGCGAGGCGGGCACGCTGGCGTCGGTGAGCATCTGGGTCTTGATCTTGGTGGTCAGCCAGCCATCGTTCTGGCGGGCCAGGAAGCCGGAAGGTGGCAGTACCTGCAGTTCGTTGTGCACCTTCTTGACGCGCTGCACTTCGCTGGCGGCCTGTTCGGCCATGGCCTTGAGGTCCGGGCGGGGTGTTTGTCCGGCCAGCAGGACGATGCCGTTGAAGCTGGTGACAACGATGTGCGAGTTGTTTTCCAGGTCTGGGCTGGCTTTGGCGACGTTGACGGCGACTTTGGTCTCGATCAGCGAGTCGTCGATCTTGCTGCCAAAGGTGCGGGTGCCGCGGTCATCATCGATGGGTTTGTCGCGGGTGGCGGTAATCACCGAGCTGCAACCAGTGATGCTCAGGCACAAGGTCAAGGCCAGGAGGCCAAGGCGATTAGGGGTCATTCTTCACTCCCGAACAATTGGCTGTCGATCAGATCGCAGAGGCAATGGATCGCCAGCAGGTGGACTTCTTGAATGCGTGCAGTGACGGTGGCCGGGACGCGGATCTCGACATCTTCAGGCAGCAGCAGGGAAGCCATGCCGCCGCCGTCACGACCGGTCAATGCTACGACAATCATTTCGCGATCATGTGCGGCCTGGATCGCTTGAATAATGTTTGCGGAGTTGCCGCTGGTGGAAATCGCCAGCAACACATCACCGGGCTGGCCCAGGGCGCGGATCTGCTTGGAGAAGACTTCGTTGTAGCTGTAGTCGTTGGCGATCGAGGTGATGGTAGAGCTGTCGGTAGTCAGGGCAATGGCCGGCAGGCTCGGGCGTTCGCGCTCGAAGCGGTTGAGCAGTTCGGAGGAGAAATGCTGGGCATCGCCGGCGGAGCCGCCGTTGCCGCAAGAGAGCATCTTGCCCTCGTTGAGCAGGGCGTTGACCATGACCTGGCTGGCTTGCTCGATGTGCGGTGCAAGTACGTCCATCGCCTGTTGCTTGGTGTCGATACTGGCCTGAAAAAGCTGGCGAATTCGGGATTGCATGTCCATCTGTGTGACCTTAAGTGGCGCGGCTTGGTGGCACGTAAATGTGCAGCCCGCAAAGCAAAGAGCAAAAAAGTTGAGTGAAAATGGGTGCGGCCTGAGGGCTTCTTTCAGCTGTCGAAGGCATTGCGTAGCCAGTTCAAGCGGGCTTCTGCACCCGAGGCGCCGTCAATGGCGACCACGTCGAAACGGCAAGGATGGCTGGACCAGCGTGATTCGCTTTGCAGGAAAAGCTGCGCGGCAAGGATCAGTTTTTGACGCTTGCGCCCATCGATACTGCCCAGTGCGCCACCCCATTGCGTGTGTTTTCTGTAGCGGACTTCGACGAATACTACTGTATCGCCGTCAAGCATGACCAGATCAAGCTCGCCGCGTTTACACAACCAGTTCTGCGCCAGCAGGCGCAGTCCGTGCTGTTGGAGATGCCCAAGCGCTTGGCTTTCGGCATCTCGTCCGCTGTGCTGGCTTGATCCTTGGAGCATTAGCGCGGCGTGTCGGGCAGGCGGGTCACCTGGCCCCCGACGAACTTGGCCCATGGCAGCTGACGCTCGATGCGTTGCCCGGCAGCCATGCCCAGGCTGCCGGATTCACCTTCTATCCGGCTGTCTGGCAGGGCCTTGAGTTGGCCCAGGCGTGGCGCCAATCGGTAGGCGTCGACGCCCATGGCATACAGGCGCCCTAGGCTGCCGCCGGCTTGCGGCCATTGTGCGGTGACCTGGCGGCGCAGCGGGCCGTTGGCATCCAGCAGCCATGGGGTTTCGCAGAACATCACGCCGTTCATGTCGTTGTACTGGTTCTGGTCGCCGCTGGCGCTGAACACATTGGAGGTGGCGTAGACCGGTACATCACCAGCGTATTGGAAGTTCAAGGTCGGCTTGATCTGCTGAGCCTGTTGCGGAGTGGAGGCGAGGAAAATGAACTCGATATCCTGGCGACGTGATGGCTGTGCGGCTACCTGGGTGCCTACGGTGCTCTGCAGGCTCTTGGCGCGGCCTTCGCTCTGGCGCAACTGGAACAGGTCGGCAATCTGCTGTGCCAGGGCGACGGGCTGATCGACGCGTTCGATACCGATTACGCTACCACCGTTGGCTTCCCAATCCTGACGGAATGCCTTGAGCACGCGATCGCCCCATTCGCCTTTCGGAACCAGAGCGGCGGCGCGGTGCAGGCCGTCGGCGCGGGCGCGACGGGAAACCTCGCGAGCTTCGTCTTCGGCTGCCAGGCCGAACTGGAACAACTGCGCCGGGCCTTGTTCGCCTTCGCTGTAGTTCAGGGCCAGGGTGGTGATCGGCAGCTGCGGGCGAGCGGCAAGTTGCTTGACCAGGGGCTTTTCCAGTGGGCCGACGACCAGTTGCACGCCAGCGGCCTGAGCCTTGCGGTAGAAGTCATCCAGCGAGCTTAGGCGCGAGCTGTCATAGAACTCGATGCTGGGTGGATTCTGTCCGGCTTGCTGAGCCTGGTAGTGAGCAGCCATGAAACCTTCGCGCAGTGCTTTGGAAACCGATGCGAGGGGGCCGTCCTGTGGCAGCAGCAAGGCAATTTTCGATACCGGCTGGCTGGCCAGTTCCTTGAGCTTGATCAGGGGTTGGGGCAGTTGAATGGCAGCCGGGTGCTTTGGATTCTGGGCGCGCCAGGTATCGATGGCTGCCTGCTGCTGTTCCAGGGTGCCGGCGCTCTTGACTGCCAGGGCCAGGCTCATCCAGCCGGCCAGGTCGTCATTGCCGGCAGGCTGCAACTGATCGGTCGGCAGGGCGGCAATCAGTGCCCAGATGGCTTCGTGGTTTTTGGCTGCTGCATCATCCTTGAGCAAGGGCGCGATAACGATGCGCTCTTTGGCGGCGGCCAATGTCTGGCCGTCGGCTTCCAGTGCGCGAGCATGAACGCTGCCGGTGCGAATCTGTTGAGCTGCCGGCAGTTCGCTCAGGTGTTGCAGGCTTGGATGGCTCAGTGCGGTGAGGGCAGCCTTTGGCTGGTTGCGCACCAGGGCCAGCTCTGCGGACAGGGTGCTGGCGAAGATTTGCTGGGCAGGCTTGAGTTGATCCAGCGGCACTTGCTGCAGGATTTGTCCGGCGCGTCCGGCATTGCCTTGACGATACGCCAGGTCGGCGGCGCTCAGGCGCAGCAGGGCTGCTTTTTCCGGAGTTTTGCTGGTGGCGGCCTGTTCGAGCAGTTGCTCGATACTGGCATCCGGTGTCCGTGGAAGTTCGCCAAGGCTGGAAGAGGGCGAGCTGGCGCAAGCCACCAGAAGGGTAGCCAGGCAGAGGGCAAGAAACAGCCGCAGGCAAGCGATCATGTAAGTGTTCCTGATACTCGATCAAATGAGCGTGGAATTGTACCCAAGCGCTGGCTGGGGTGCGATGTTACTGGCGATAAACCGTCGATTTAGCTCAAGCAAATGTTGCTTGGCTGCCTGAAAGGTCGCGGCACAGCGCCATACCGGCTGATCGCAAGGCGTATTGAGAATGCTTCAACGCGCTACAATGGCGCTTTTGCCGATCAAGAGGTGTGCGCTTTGACTGCTCCAGGTCCTTTGAATTCCGCTGCTGGCTCGCTTTATGTGGTGGCGACGCCCATCGGCAACCTGGACGATATCAGCGCCCGGGCCTTGAAGCTGTTGCGCGAGGTGTCGTTGATCGCTGCCGAAGATACCCGGCATTCCCAGCGCCTGATGCAGCACTTTGGTATTTCCACGCCCCTGGCTGCCTGCCATGAGCACAACGAGCGTGATGAGGGCAGTCGCTTCATTACTCGTCTGCTGGCTGGGGATAATGTCGCCTTGATCTCCGATGCGGGCACGCCGCTGATTTCCGATCCCGGCTACCACCTGGTGCGCCAGGCGCGGGCGGCGGGTATCAACGTGGTTCCAGTACCGGGGGCCTGTGCTCTGATCGCGGCGTTGTCGGCGGCGGGCTTGCCTTCAGACCGGTTCATCTTCGAAGGCTTTCTGCCGGCCAAGGCGGTCGGGCGCAGGGCGCGCCTGGAAGCGGTCAAGGAAGAGCCGCGTACGCTGATTTTCTATGAGGCGCCGCATCGCATACTTGAATGCCTGCAGGATATGGAGTCGGTATTCGGTGGTGAGCGGCCGGCATTGCTGGCGCGTGAATTGACCAAGACCTTCGAGACCCTGAAGGGGCTGCCACTTTCCGAGCTGCGCCAGTTCGTCGAGTCCGACAGCAATCAGCAGCGTGGGGAGTGCGTGGTGCTGGTCGCGGGGTGGACAGCACCGGAAAGTGATGAGGCGATCAGTAGTGAGTCGATGCGTATCCTCGACCTGTTGCTCAAGGAAATGCCGCTGAAGCGGGCTGCTGCTTTGGCTGCGGAAATCACTGGCGAGCGCAAGAATGTGCTGTATCAGGTGGCCCTGGATAAACAGAAAGAACAATAAATTGCGTAGCAGGGTGGCCAAAGGCTTTTAGCGCTTGTTCTTCGTTCGCTCTGCCGTTAACCTGCGCGGCGGAGAGTCGATTGGACAGTCGCTGCCCTCTATGAAAATTAGAGGGGGGAGGAAAGTCCGGGCTCCATAGGGCGGAGTGCCAGGTAATGCCTGGGGGGCGTGAGCCTACGGAAAGTGCCACAGAAAATAACCGCCTAAGCACTTCGGTGCCGGTAAGGGTGAAAAGGTGCGGTAAGAGCGCACCGCACGTCTGGTAACAGTTCGTGGCTAGGTAAACCCCACTCGGAGCAAGACCAAATAGGGTTCCAAGGCGTGGCCCGCGCTGGAACCGGGTAGGTTGCTAAAGATGTCCAGTGATGGCCATCGTAGAGGAATGACTGTCCTCGACAGAACCCGGCTTACAGATCGACTCTCCACCTTTTCCCTCCCTGCTTGAATCAATAGCAGAAGCGTTTTTGTAATACCGAAAAAATCTTACTCTTAATAAATTACTTTAACTTCGCGCTGCAGCTTATTGAGCTGTCGGAAGTTGATGCTCTGAAACACCCTTCGAATTCCCGTTACCTCTCCTTTAAGTCTCCTAAATCTCCGTTCTATAAGGCTTTTCCGTCGCCGCGCGCCTTGACGGTGGTGTGGGCGCATTCCTATAGTGTGCGCAAGTGGCGGAAAGTGGCATGAAGTGGGTTTTTTGAGCGCAAAACGCTAAAATTTGGAGAAACGCTGACGTGTTTCGCGGAGCTAACGCTATCAGTCTCGATGCAAAAGGCCGTCTCGCCATGCCGAGCCGGTATCGTGACGAGCTCGTTTCGCGAAGTTCCGGGCAGTTAATCGTCACCATCGATGCCGTTGATCCCTGTTTGTGTGTTTACCCCCTCGATGAGTGGGAGCTGATTGAAACCAAACTGCGCGCACTGCCTTCTCTTCGTGAAGAGAACCGTCGTTTGCAGCGTTTGCTGATTGGTAACGCCGTCGACCTTGAACTCGATGGCAGTGGTCGTTTTCTGGTGCCTCCGCGCCTGCGTGAATATGCCAAGTTGGATAAGCGCGCAATGCTGGTGGGCCAACTGAACAAGTTCCAATTGTGGGACGAGGATGCCTGGAATGCTGTTTCCGCAGCGGACCTGGCAGCTATTCAACAACCGGGCGCCATGCCTGATGAACTGCGTGATTTGATCCTGTGACTATTGATAGCGGCTTTAACCACATCACCGTACTGCTTGACGAAGCCGTCGAGGCTCTCGCCGTACGTCCTGATGGCTGCTATCTGGATGGCACCTTCGGGCGTGGCGGGCATAGCCGGCTGATTCTCAGCAAGCTCGGGCCCCAGGGGCGCCTCCTCGGATTCGACAAGGATCCCCAGGCGATTGCCACCGGGCAAGCGCTAGCGGCCGAAGACGGCCGCTTTGTCGTTGTACAGCGCAGTTTCGCCGAGCTCGGTTCGGAAGTTGCCGAACGCGGCCTGGCGGGCAAGGTCAGCGGTGTCCTGCTGGATCTGGGGGTGTCTTCGCCGCAGCTGGACGACCCTGAACGCGGCTTCAGTTTTCTCAATGACGGCCCGCTGGATATGCGCATGGACCCGACTCGCGGCATCAGTGCTGCGCAGTTCATCGCCACCGCTCCGGTAGAGGAAATTGCCCGGGTATTCAAGGAGTACGGCGAGGAGCGTTTCTCCGGTCGCATGGCGCGAGCCGTGGTCGAGCGCCGCGAGATCCAGCCGTTCGAGCGTACCGCCGATCTGGCTGAAGTGTTGAAAGTCGCCAACCCGGCTTGGGAGAAGGGCAAGAACCCGGCTACCCGTGCTTTCCAGGGGCTGCGCATTCACGTCAACAATGAACTGGGTGATCTCGAGGCTGGCCTTGAAGCTGCACTGGAGTCCCTGGAAGTGGGTGGTCGCCTGGTGGTGATCAGCTTCCACTCCCTGGAAGACCGCATCGTCAAATTGTTCATGCGTCGTCTGGTCAAGGGCGAATCGGACAACCTGCCGCGCAATCTGCCGGTACGTTTCGAAGCCTTTGTGCCGAAAATCAAGATCCACGGCAAAGCGCAGTTCGCCTCCGAGGCAGAGCTCAAGGCCAACCCGCGTGCCCGCAGTGCCGTCATGCGCGTCGCGGAGAAGCTTCGGTGAGCAAGCTTTTCGCCAAGCCACTTCCGGGCGGAAGCTTTTTCATGTTCCTGCTATTCGTCGGCGTTCTGGTTTCCGCGATTGCGGTGTCCTACAGCGCCCACTGGAACCGTCAGTTGCTCAATACGCTGTACGGCGAGTTGAGCGTGCGTGACAAAGCCCAGGCCGAATGGGGCCGTCTTATTCTTGAGCAAAGCACCTGGACTGCTCACAGCCGCATTGAAGTCCTGGCCACCGAACAATTGAAAATGCACATTCCCGGCGCGGCCGAAGTCCGCATGGTGGCGCCATGAAGCTCGAAGGCGCGCTCTATCCATGGCGTTTCCGTGTAGTGCTGGGTTTGCTGGCGGTCATGGTGTCGGCGATTGCCTGGCGCATCATCGACCTGCAAGTGGTCGACCGTGACTTCCTCAAGGGGCAGGGCGATGCACGCAGTGTCCGGCACATTCCGATTCCCGCGCACCGCGGTCTGATCACCGATCGCAATGGCGAGCCGCTGGCCGTCAGTACGCCCGTGACCACCCTCTGGGCCAATGCCAAGGAAATGCAGCTGGCCAAGGATCGCTGGCCGGCGCTGGCCATGGCACTTGGCCAAGACCCGAAAGCCCTGGCCGAGCGGCTTGAAGCCCAGGCCAATAAAGAGTTCATCTATCTGGTCCGAGGCCTGACGCCTGAACAGGGCCAGTCCGTATTGGATCTGAAGGTCCCCGGTGTCTATGGCATCGAGGAGTTCCGACGCTTCTATCCAGCCGGCGAAGTAACCGCGCACATGGTGGGTTTCACCGATATCGACGACCGCGGTCGCGAAGGGGTGGAACTGGCCTACGACGAATGGCTCGCAGGGGTTCCGGGCAAGCGCCAGGTGATCAAGGACCGGCGCGGCAGGCTGATCAAGGACGTCCAGGTCACCAAGAACGCCAAGGCCGGCAAGCCCTTGGCGTTGTCGATTGACCTGCGCCTGCAATACCTGGCCAACCGCGAGCTGCGCAACGCCATCGTCGAGAACGGTGCCAAGGCTGGCAGCCTGGTGATCATGGACGTGAAGACCGGCGAGATCCTGGCCATGGTCAACCAGCCGACCTACAACCCGAACAACCGGCGCAACCTGCAGCCGGCGATGATGCGCAACCGCGCGATGATCGACGTGTTCGAGCCTGGCTCGACCATGAAAGCGATCTCCATGAGTGCCGCACTGGAAACCGGACGCTGGAAGCCCAGCGATACCGTCGAGGTCTACCCGGGCACCCTGCAGTTGGGCAAATACACCATCCGTGACGTTTCCAAGACCGAAGGTCCGGTACTCGACCTGACCGGCATCCTGATCAACTCCAGTAACGTCGGCATGAGTAAGGTGGCCTTCGATATCGGCGGCGAAACCATTTTCCGCCTGGCACAGAAAATCGGTCTGGGCCAGGACACGGGGCTCGGCTTCCCTGGTGAACGGGTCGGCAACCTGCCGAACTACCGCGAATGGCGCAAGGCGGAAACCGCGACCCTGTCCTATGGCTACGGCCTGTCGGTGACCGCGATCCAGCTGGTGCACGCCTTTTCCGCATTGGCCAACAACGGCCGTATTGCGCCGCTGACACTGATCAAGTCCGACAAGACTCCGCAGACCACCCAGGTGATTCCGGAAAATGTCGCCAAGACCATGCAGGGCATGCTGCAGCAAGTGATCGAGGCCCCGCGCGGAGTATTCCGTGCACAGGTTCCGGCCTATCACGTGGCTGGCAAGAGTGGTACTGCGCGCAAGACTTCGGTGGGTACCAAGGGCTACGCCGAGAACTCCTACCGCTCGCTGTTCGCCGGCTTCGGTCCGATGAGTGATCCACGCTACGCCATCGTGGTGGTGATCGACGAACCGAGCAAAGCCGGTTACTTCGGTGGCCTGGTATCGGCGCCGGTGTTCAGCAAAGTGATGTCCGGCACCCTGCGCTTGATGAACATCACCCCGGACAACCTGCCGACCACGCAGCAGGCCAACGCCGCATCCGGCACCCCTGTACGAGCCAATGGAGGGCGCGGCTGATGTCTCTTAGCCTGAACAAGATTTTCGCCCACGCCGGTCGCGACCTGCTGATTCGTGAGTTGACCCTGGACAGCCGTAACGTGCGGGCCGGGGACCTGTTTCTTGCGGTGCCCGGCGCCAAGTTCGATGGGCGTGCGCACATTGCCGATGCCCTGCAGCGCGGCGCTGCCGCGGTGGCTTATGAAGTGGAAGGGGCAACTGTGTTGCCGCTGACCGATGTACCGCTGATTCCGGTCAAGGGCCTGGCGGCGCAGCTGTCGGACATAGCCGGGCGCTTCTATGGTGACCCGAGCCGCCAGTTGAACCTGGTGGGCGTGACCGGCACCAACGGCAAGACCAGCGTTACCCAACTGGTGGCTCAGGCCCTGGATCTGCTCGGCCAGCGTTGTGGCCTGGTAGGTACCCTGGGGACCGGGTTTCATGGCGCGCTGCAAAGCGGGATGCACACCACGCCGAACCCGATTGCCGTGCAGGCCACCCTGGCAGACCTGAAGAATGCAGGAGCCAAGGCGGTGGCCATGGAGGTCTCGTCCCATGGCCTGGATCAGGGGCGCGTGGCGGCACTGGCTTTCGATGTGGCGGTGCTGACCAACCTGTCCCGTGACCATCTGGATTACCACGGGACCATGGAAGCCTATGGCGCAGCCAAGGCCAAGCTCTTTGCCTGGAACGACCTGCGTTGCCGGGTGATCAACCTCGACGACGATTTTGGCCGGCAACTGGCGGCGGACAAACATGAGTCACGACTGATCACTTACAGCCTCGAAGACGCCGCTGCTTATCTGTACTGCCGCGAAGCGCGTTTTGACGATGATGGCGTGCGCGCGACCCTGGTGACCCCGCAGGGTGAGCACCACCTGCGCAGTTGCCTGCTCGGGCGCTTCAACCTGAGCAACGTGCTGGCTGCGGTAGGTGCGTTGCTGGGTCTTGAATACGCGCTGGACGAAATTCTTGCGGTCCTGCCCAAGCTTGAAGGCCCCGCCGGACGCATGCAGCGCCTGGGTGGCGGTACTCAGCCGCTGGTGGTGGTGGATTATGCCCACACCCCGGATGCCCTGGAAAAAGTCTTGCTGGCCCTGCGTCCGCATGCCAAGGGCCGCCTGCTGTGCCTGTTCGGTTGTGGCGGCGACCGGGACCGCGGCAAGCGTCCGTTGATGGCTGAGGTGGTCGAGCGTCTGGCCGACGGCGTGCTGGTGACTGATGACAACCCACGCAGCGAAGAGCCGGCCCAAATCTTCGACGATATTCGTGCCGGCTTCAGCGCGGCAGAAAAGGTGGAATTCGTAGCCGGTCGCGGGTTGGCCATTGCTCGCCTGATCGCTTCCGCGTCGGCCGATGACGTGGTGGTGCTGGCCGGTAAAGGCCATGAGGATTACCAGGAAATAAACGGCCAGCGACATGATTTTTCTGATCTCGCCGAGGCGGACAAAGCCTTGACCGCGTGGGAGGTGGGCCATGCTTAAAGCCCTGCAACTCAGTGAAGTCTCGGCTCCATTGGACGCCCGCCTGATCGCGGGCGATGCTCGTTTTAGCGGCGTCAGTATCGATAGCCGGGCGATTCAGGCCGGCCAACTGTTTATTGCTCTGACCGGCCCACGCTTTGACGGCCACGATTACTTGAATGAAGTGGCGGCCAAGGGCGCCGTGGCGGCGTTGGTTGAACGTGAGGTTCCCGACAGCACGCTGCCGCAACTGCTGGTCAAGGACACTCGCCTGGCGCTGGGGCAGTTGGGTGCGCTCAATCGCGCCGCGTTCAGCCGCCCGGTCGCTGCGGTAACCGGCTCCAGCGGCAAGACCACGGTCAAGGAAATGCTCGCCAGCATCCTGCGCACCCGTGGTCCGGTACACGCCACTCGGGGCAACCTGAACAATGACCTGGGGGCGCCCCTGACCCTGCTGGAACTGGCCCCGGAACACACAGCCGCAGTGATAGAGCTGGGCGCTTCGCGCATCGGCGAGATTGCCTACACCGTGGCCATGACTCGCCCCCACGTAGCGATCATCAACAACGCCGGCACCGCTCATGTCGGTGAGTTTGGCGGGCCGGAGAAGATTGTCGAGGCCAAGGGGGAAATCCTGGAAGGCCTCGATAGCGCCGGGATCGCCGTGCTCAACCTGGACGACAAGGCTTTCCCTATCTGGAAGGCCCGTGCTGCCGGCCGTCAGGTGCTGAGCTTCGCGCTGACTGACAGTTCTGCCGATTTCTTTGCCTCCGATATCGGTCGCGATGCCCGTGGCTGCCCATCCTTCAAGTTGCACAGCCCCAAGGGTGTGGAGGCGGTGCAATTGAACCTGCTGGGCACCCATAACGTTGCCAATGCCCTGGCTGCGGCAGCCGCGGCCCACGCCATGGGCGTCTCGCTGTTCGGCATCGTCACCGGCCTGAATGCGGTGCAGCCGGTCAAGGGGCGTACCGTCGCCCAACTGGCCAAGAACGGCATGCGGGTCATTGATGACACTTACAACGCAAACCCCACCTCAATGTGCGCCGCCGTTGATATACTCGCCGGCTTTTCCGGCCGCACCGTCCTGGTGCTCGGAGACATCGGCGAGTTGGGCGAGTGGGCGGAGCAGGGGCACCGCGAAGTAGGTGCATATGCCGCTGGCAAGGTTTCGGCCCTCTACGCCGTAGGCCCGATGATGGCTCATGCCGTTGCCGCCTTCGGCGAGCACGCGCGCCACTTCGCCAGCCAGGCTGACCTGATTGCCGCCCTGGGCGTCGAGCAAGACCCAAATACCACCATTTTGATCAAAGGATCGCGCAGCGCGGTGATGGAAAACATCGTCGCGGCTTTGTGCGGCTCCAGTACGGAGAAACATTGATGCTGCTGCTGCTAGCGGAGTACCTGCAACAGTTCTACAAAGGCTTCGCGGTCTTTCAGTACCTGACCCTGCGCGGGATCCTCGGGGTACTGACCGCGCTGTCTTTGGCGCTGTGCCTGGGTCCGTGGATGATCCGCACTCTGCAGAACCGCCAGATCGGCCAGTCCGTGCGTAACGATGGTCCGCAATCTCACCTGTCCAAATCGGGCACACCGACCATGGGCGGTGCGCTGATTCTCTCGGCCATCGGTATCAGCACCCTGCTGTGGGCCGACCTGCGCAACCACTATGTGTGGGTCGTGCTGCTGGTGACCCTGGCCTTTGGTGCCATCGGCTGGGTCGACGACTATCGCAAGGTGATCGAGAAGAATTCCCGTGGCCTGCCCAGCCGCTGGAAGTATTTCTGGCAATCGGTGTTCGGCCTGGGCGCGGCGATCTTCCTTTATATGACTGCCCAGAGTCCGGTGGAAACCACTCTGCTGATCCCGATGCTCAAGGACGTGAGCATTCCCCTTGGCATCGGCTTCGTGGTCCTGACCTATTTCGTCATCGTCGGTTCGAGCAACGCGGTCAACCTGACCGATGGCCTCGATGGCCTGGCGATCATGCCGACGGTGATGGTGGGCGGTGCGCTGGGCATCTTCTGCTACCTGTCGGGTAACGTGAAGTTCGCCGAATACCTGCTGATTCCTTATGTACCGGGGGCGGGAGAGCTGATTGTCTTCTGTGGTGCGCTGATTGGCGCGGGCCTGGGCTTCTTGTGGTTCAACACTTACCCGGCGCAGGTGTTCATGGGTGATGTTGGCGCCCTGGCGCTGGGCGCGGCCCTGGGCACTATCGCGGTCATCGTCCGTCAGGAAATCGTTCTGTTCATCATGGGCGGCGTGTTCGTGATGGAAACCCTGTCCGTGGTGATCCAGGTTGCCTCCTTCAAGTTGACCGGCCGCCGTGTGTTTCGCATGGCGCCGATTCACCACCATTTTGAACTCAAGGGCTGGCCCGAGCCGCGCGTGATCGTCCGTTTCTGGATCATCACCGTGATTCTGGTGCTGATCGGCCTTGCCACCCTGAAGCTGAGGTAGAACGAGTGTCTCTGATCGCTTCTGACCACTTCCGCATCGTTGTCGGCCTCGGCAAGAGCGGCATGTCCCTGGTTCGCTTCCTGGCGAGCCGGGGCGTTGCCTTTGCGGTGGCCGATACGCGGGAAAATCCACCTGAGCTGGCCACGCTGCGGCGTGACTACCCGCAGGTGGAGGTGCGTTGTGGCGAGCTGGACGTGGACTTCCTGTGCCGTGCCGACGAACTCTACGTGAGCCCCGGCCTGGCCCTGGCGACCCCGGCCCTGCAGGCTGCTGCTGCCCGTGGGGTGAAATTGTCCGGTGATATCGAGCTGTTCGCGCGTAACGCAAAGGCACCGATCGTGGCAATCAGTGGTTCCAACGCCAAGAGCACCGTGACCACCCTGGTGGGCGAGATGGCAGCGGCGGCGGGCAAGCGCGTGGCGGTCGGCGGCAACCTCGGGACCCCGGCCCTGGACCTGCTCAGCGATGACGTCGAGCTGTACGTGATGGAGCTGTCCAGCTTCCAGCTGGAGACCACCGACCAGTTGGGCGCCGAAGTGGCCACCGTGCTCAACATCAGCGAAGACCACATGGACCGTTACAGCGGCCTGCCGGCCTACCACCTGGCCAAGCACCGGATCTTCCGTGGCGCCCGGCAGGTGGTCTTCAACCGCCAGGACGCTCTGACCCGGCCACTGATCGGTGAAGGCCTGCCATGCTGGACCTTCGGCCTGAGCAAGCCTGATTTCAAGGCCTTCGGCCTGCGCGAAGAGGACGGCGAGAAGTACCTGGCCTTCGAGTTCCAGAACCTGATGCCCGTGCGCGAGCTGAAGATCCGCGGCGCCCATAACCAGTCCAACGCCCTGGCAGCCTTGGCCCTGGGTCATGCAGTGGGCTTGCCGTTCGACGCCATGCTCGCGGCGCTGCGCACTTTCGCCGGCCTCGAGCATCGCTGCCAGTGGGTTCGCGATCTGGATGGCGTGGCGTACTACAACGACTCCAAGGCCACCAACGTGGGCGCCGCCCTGGCGGCCATCGAAGGCCTTGGCGCCGACATCGAAGGCAAGATCGTGCTGATCGCCGGTGGTGACGGCAAGGGCGCCGACTTCAAGGATCTGCGCGGCCCGGTGGCGGCCAACTGCCGCGCGGTGATCCTGATGGGGCGCGACTCCGATCAGATCGGCGAAGCCATCGGTGACGCCGTGCCGCTGATTCGTGTCGGCTCGCTGCAGGAAGCCGTGGAGCAATGCCGCGCCACTGCCCAGCCCGGTGATGTGGTGCTGCTGTCGCCGGCCTGCGCCAGTTTCGACATGTTCAAGAACTACGAAGACCGTGGCCACCAGTTCGTCCGCGTTGTGGAGGAGCTGGCATGAACCTGAGAAACATCATCAAGCCCTATCCATCGCCGATCATCACCGGTCGGGGCATCGACCTCGATTTCCCGATGCTCGCCGGTTGCCTGACCCTGCTCGGCCTGGGCCTGGTCATGATTGCCTCGGCCTCCACTGAAGTGGCGGCGGCGCAGTCGGGCAGCGCCCTGTACTACATGATTCGCCACCTGATCTACATCCTGCTGGGCCTGGGGGCCTGCATCGTCACCATGATGATCCCGATCGCCACCTGGCAGCGCCTGGGCTGGTTGATGCTGATCGGTGCCTTTGGCCTGCTGGTGATGGTGATCATTCCGGGGATCGGCCGGGAAGTGAACGGTTCGATGCGCTGGATCGGCTTCAGCTTTTTCAACGTCCAGCCTTCCGAGATCGCCAAGGTGTTCGTGGTGATCTACCTCGCCGGTTACCTGGTGCGGCGCCAGAAAGAAGTGCGCGAGAGCTGGATGGGCTTCTTCAAGCCGTTCATCGTGCTGCTGCCCATGGCTGGCCTGCTGCTGATGGAGCCGGACTTCGGCGCCACTGTCGTAATGATGGGCGCCGCTGCGGCCATGCTGTTCCTGGGAGGGGTCGGGCTGTTCCGGTTTTCCCTGATGGTGGTGCTGGCGGTTGCCGCGGTGGTGCTGCTGATCCAGATGCAACCCTATCGTATGGCACGTCTGACCAACTTCGCCGACCCCTGGGCCGACCAGTTCGGTGCCGGCTACCAGCTGTCCCAGGCGTTGATCGCCTTTGGTCGCGGCGAGTGGCTGGGCGTCGGCTTGGGCAACAGCGTGCAGAAACAGTTCTACCTGCCAGAGGCTCACACAGACTTCGTGTTCTCGGTACTGGCTGAAGAGCTGGGCGCCGTCGGTTCGCTGTGCACGGTGGCGCTGTTCGTCTTTGTCTGTATCCGCGGCATGTACATCGGCTTGTGGGCGGAAAAGGCCAAGCAGTTCTTTGCCGCCTATGTCGCCTACGGATTGTCGTTCCTGTGGATTGGCCAATTCCTGATCAACATCGGGGTGAACGTCGGCCTGTTGCCGACCAAGGGCCTGACCTTGCCTTTCCTCAGTTATGGCGGCAGCTCGCTGGTGATCTGCTGCGCCTGTCTGGGGTTGTTGCTGCGTATCGAATGGGAGAGCAGGACCCACCTGGGCAGTGAAGAGATGGAGTTCAGTGAAAGTGACTTCGCCGAGGAGCCGAGCCATGGGCGTTAATGTCCTGATCATGGCCGGCGGCACCGGAGGCCACGTGTTCCCGGCACTGGCCTGCGCCCGCGAGTTCCAGGCCCGTGGCTACACCGTGCACTGGCTGGGCACCCCGCGCGGCATCGAAAACGATCTGGTGCCTGCGGCCGGGCTGCCGTTGCACCTGATCAACGTCAGCGGTTTGCGGGGCAAGGGCAAGCTGTCCCTGCTCAAGGCGCCGTTCGTGTTGATCAAGGCCGTGCTCCAGGCGCGGCGGGTCATTCGCCAGTTGAAGCCGGTCTGTGTCCTGGGTTTTGGCGGTTATGTGACCGGCCCTGGTGGAGTTGCCGCGAAGTTGTCCGGGGTGCCGGTCATTGTTCACGAACAGAACGCCGTGGCCGGTACCGCCAATCGGCTGCTGGTGCCGTTGGCTGCCCGAGTCTGCGAAGCTTTCCCGGACACCTTCGGTGCCTCGCAAAGCCGGCGCACCACGGGCAACCCGGTACGCACCGAACTGTTCCTCGAAACACCGCGCGAGGCCCTGGCCGGACGCAAGGCGCGTTTGCTGATCCTGGGCGGAAGCCTGGGCGCAGAGCCGTTGAACAAGCTGTTGCCGGAAGCCTTGGCACAGGTCGCCCCCGAGCTGCGCCCGGAGGTGTTCCACCAGGCCGGCAAAAACCACGATGAAGTCACTGCAGAGCGCTATCGCGCCGCCGGCGTCGAGGCGCAGGTGCAGCCCTTTATCAAAGACATGGCCCAAGCCTATGGCTGGGCCGACCTGGTGGTCTGTCGCGCAGGCGCGTTGACCGTCAGCGAACTGGCTGCCGCCGGTCTGCCCTCGATGCTGGTGCCTTTGCCCCACGCGATCGACGACCACCAGACCCGCAATGCCGAATATTTGGCTCGTGAAGGTGCTGCCTTCCTGATGCCGCAAAGAACGACTGGTGCTGCGGACCTTGCCGCTCGCCTGACAGAGGTTTTGATGCAACCAGAACGACTCGACAACATGGCCCAGGCCGCCCGCCGCCTGGCCAAGCCCGGCGCCACCCACGACGTAGTGAATATCTGCCTGGAGGTGGCCCATGGTTGAGAATCAGAAAGCCATGCCGCAGCCGGAAATGCGCCGCATCCGCCGCATCCACTTCGTCGGTATCGGCGGTGTGGGCATGTGCGGGATTGCTGAAGTGCTGCTGAACCTGGGCTACCAGGTTTCCGGTTCCGACCTCAAGGCATCGCCGGTTACCGAGCGCCTGGAGTCCTTTGGCGCACAGATTTTCATCGGCCACCGCGCCGAGAACGCTGCCAATGCCGATGTGCTGGTGGTTTCCAGCGCCGTGAACACCTCCAACCCGGAAGTTGCCACCGCTCTGGAACGGCGTATTCCTGTGGTGCCGCGGGCGGAAATGCTCGCCGAACTGATGCGCTACCGTCACGGCGTAGCTGTGGCCGGCACCCACGGCAAGACCACCACCACCAGCCTGCTGGCCTCGGTATTCGCCGCTGGCGGCCTGGACCCGACGTTCGTCATCGGCGGGCGGCTGAATGCAGCGGGCACCAATGCACAACTGGGCACCAGCCGTTACCTGATTGCCGAAGCCGACGAAAGCGATGCCAGCTTCCTGCACCTGCAACCGCTGGTGGCTGTGGTCACCAACATCGACGCCGACCATATGGCGACCTACGACGGTGACTTCAACAAACTGAAGAAAACCTTTGTCGACTTCCTGCACAACCTGCCGTTCTACGGGCTGGCAGTGATGTGCCTGGACGATCCGGTGGTGCGCGAGATCCTGCCGCAGGTCAAGCGTCCGACCGTGACCTACGGCTTCAGCGAAGAAGCCGACGTGCGCGCCATCAATGTACGCCAGCAAGGCATGCAGACCTTCTTCACCGTACTGCGTCGCGACCGCGAGCCGCTGGACGTGTCGGTGAACATGCCGGGCAACCACAACGTGCTGAACTCCCTGGCGACCATCTGCATCGCCACCGACGAAGGCATCAGCGATGAAGCCATTGTCCAGGGCCTGTCGGGCTTCCAGGGTGTGGGCCGACGCTTCCAGGTCTATGGCGAACTGCCAGTGGAAGGGGGCAACGTGATGCTGGTGGACGACTACGGTCACCACCCGACCGAAGTCGCTGCGGTGATCAAGGCCGTGCGCGGTGGCTGGCCGGAACGCCGCCTGGTGATGGTCTACCAGCCGCACCGTTTCAGCCGTACCCGCGACCTGTACGACGACTTCGTGCAGGTACTGGCCGATGCCAACGTATTGCTGCTGATGGAGGTCTACCCGGCCGGCGAGGAGCCGATCCCGGGCGCCGACAGCCGTCAGTTGTGCCACAGCATCCGTCAGCGTGGCCAACTGGATCCTATCTACATCGAGCGTGGGGTCGACCTGGCACCGCTGGTCAAGCCGTTGCTGCGCGCCGGTGACATCCTGCTGTGTCAGGGTGCCGGTGACATCGGTGGCCTGGCGCCAAAACTGCTCGGCAGCCCGCTGTTCGCCGGTGCTGTAGCCGCTGGCAAGGGGGCGAAATGACCGCTGCCTACGCCAACCTGCTCTCTACCGTGAAACCGAGCGATTTCGGTCGCGTCGCCGTTCTTTACGGTGGCAAGAGCGCCGAGCGCGAAGTGTCGCTCAAGTCCGGCAAGGCCGTGCTTGAAGCGCTGCAGAGCGGCGGTGTGAACGCCTTCGGCATCGACGTCGGCGATGATCTGCTGCAACGTCTCTTGAGCGAGAAGATCGATCGTGCCTTCATCATTCTCCACGGTCGTGGCGGTGAAGACGGCAGCATGCAAGGGCTGCTGGAGTGCCTGGGGATTCCTTACACCGGCAGCGGCATCCTCGCTTCGGCCCTGGCCATGGACAAACTGCGTACCAAGCAGGTCTGGCACAGCCTGGGCATTCCGACGCCGCGCCACGCCGTATTGAGCTCCGAGGCCGATTGTATTTCCGCGGTGGCGGAACTGGGCCTGCCTTTGATCGTCAAACCGGCTCATGAAGGCTCCAGTATCGGTATGGCCAAGGTGACTTCCGCGTCCGAATTGATCGACGCATGGAAGGCGGCCAGTACCTACGATTCGCAAGTGTTGGTCGAGCAATGGATCCAGGGTCCGGAGTTCACCATCGCGACCCTGCGTGACCAGGTGCTGCCACCCATCGCCCTGGGCACTCCCCACACATTTTACGACTACGACGCCAAGTACCTGGCTTCCGATACCCAGTACCGGATCCCGTGCGGGCTCGACAGCTCCAAGGAACAGGAACTCATGGAACTCACGGCGAAAGCCTGTGAGGCGCTCGGTATCGCCGGTTGGGCACGTGCCGACGTGATGCAGGACGCCCAGGGGCAGTTCTGGTTCCTGGAAGTGAATACCGCTCCGGGCATGACCGATCACAGTCTGGTTCCGATGGCGGCCCGCGCGGCCGGCCTGGATTTCCAGCAACTGGTATTGGCCATCCTGGCAGCCAGTCTTGAGGCGAGAGGTTAAGTCCATGCAAGGCGCGTCGCTTCGTCATCAGCAACCCGCACCCGGCCGCAAGCCGGTGCCGCGGGGTGCCAGCCGAATGGTGGCCAAAGAGCCGATGTCGGCGCGCCTGCCGAAAGCCAACTTCGGCTTTCTGAAAAGCCTGTTCTGGCCCGTGCTGCTGGTGGCTCTGGGGTTTGGCACCTATGAAGGGGCCCAGCGCCTGCTGCCGTACGCCGACCGCCCGATCACCAAGATCGCGGTGCAGGGGGACTTGAGTTACATCAGCCAGCAGGCGGTGCAGCAGCGGATCGCGCCTTATGTCGCGGCGAGCTTCTTCACCATCGACCTGGCGAGCATGCGCACCGAGCTGGAGCAGATGCCCTGGATCGCCCACGCCGAGGTACGTCGGGTGTGGCCGGACCAAGTGGTGATTCGCCTGGAAGAACAACTGCCGGTGGCCCGCTGGGGCGACGAGGCGCTGTTGAACAACCAGGGCCAGGCCTTCACCCCGCGTGAACTGGCGAACTATGAGCACTTGCCGCAGTTGTTCGGGCCGCAGCGGGCCCAGCAGCAAGTGATGCAGCAGTATCAGGTGTTGAGCCAGATGCTGCGGCCGCTGGGCTTTTCGATCGCCCGTCTGGAGCTGCGTGAGCGCGGCAGCTGGTTCCTGACCACCGGCGCCGGCAGTGCCGGCCCGGGTATCGAACTGCTCCTGGGCCGCGATCACCTGGTGGAGAAGATGCGCCGCTTCATTGCCATTTATGAAAAAACGCTGAAAGAACAGATCACGAACATCGCGCGCATCGATCTGCGCTACGCCAACGGCCTGGCCGTCGGCTGGCGCGATCCGGCGGCACCCACGACGGCGCAACCTGCCGTCGCGAAGAATTAAGAAGAGGCAGGACCATGGCAAATGTGCAAAGCGGCAAAATGATCGTCGGCCTGGATATCGGTACCTCCAAGGTTGTGGCGCTGGTGGGCGAAGTCGCGGCCGATGGCTCGCTGGAAATCGTCGGCATCGGCACCCATCCTTCCCGCGGCCTGAAGAAGGGCGTGGTGGTGAATATCGAATCCACCGTGCAGTCGATCCAGCGGGCGGTGGAAGAGGCGCAACTGATGGCGGGCTGCCGTATCCACTCGGCGTTCGTTGGTGTGGCGGGCAATCACATCCGCAGCCTGAACTCCCACGGCATCGTGGCGATTCGCGACCGTGAAGTCAGCTCGGCGGACCTGGAGCGGGTCCTCGACGCTGCCCAGGCCGTGGCGATCCCGGCTGACCAGCGGGTTCTGCACACCCTGCCGCAGGATTACGTGATCGACAACCAGGAAGGCGTGCGTGAACCCCTGGGCATGTCCGGCGTACGCCTGGAAGCCAAGGTGCACGTGGTCACCTGTGCAGTGAATGCCGCGCAGAATATCGAAAAATGCGTGCGCCGCTGCGGCCTGGAAATCGACGACATCATCCTCGAGCAACTGGCTTCGGCCTACTCGGTGCTCACCGACGACGAGAAGGAGCTGGGCGTGTGCCTGGTGGATATCGGCGGCGGCACCACCGACATGGCGATCTTCACCGAAGGCGCGATCCGCCACACCGCGGTGATTCCGATTGCCGGCGACCAGGTGACCAACGACATCGCCATGGCCCTGCGTACCCCGACCCAGTACGCCGAGGAAATCAAGATCCGTTACGCCTGCGCCCTGGCCAAGCTGGCCGGTGCCGGCGAAACCATCAAGGTGCCAAGCGTTGGCGACCGCCCACCGCGCGAACTCTCGCGCCAGGCCCTGGCCGAGGTGGTCGAACCGCGTTACGACGAACTGTTCACCCTGATCCAGGCCGAACTGCGCCGCAGTGGCTACGAAGACCTGATCCCGGCGGGCATCGTGCTCACTGGCGGCACTTCGAAGATGGAAGGCGCGGTGGAACTGGCCGAGGAAATTTTCCACATGCCGGTTCGCCTGGGCGTGCCCCACAGTGTCAAGGGCCTGTCCGACGTGGTGCGCAACCCGATCTATTCCACCGGTGTCGGCTTGCTGCTGTACGGGCTGCAGAAACAGTCCGACGGCATCTCGTTCTCCGGCATCGGCAGCCGCGACAGCTACAGCAGCGACGAGCCCAAGGCGGCACTGCTCGATCGCATCAAGAGCTGGGTGCAGGGCAACTTCTAAAGATTTACCGCAACACCGTTTCAAAGCAGTAGGCAGTAGGCGAAAAACTAGAGAAATGAAAGGAGAGGGAAAATGTTCGAACTCGTAGACAACATCCCGCAAAGTCCGGTAATCAAGGTTATCGGTGTTGGCGGTGGCGGCGGCAACGCGGTCAATCACATGGTCAAGAGCAACATCGAAGGCGTCGAGTTCATCTGCGCCAACACTGATGCTCAAGCGCTGAAAAACATCGGCGCGCGGACCATCCTGCAACTGGGTACCGGCGTGACCAAGGGCCTGGGCGCGGGTGCCAATCCGGAAGTCGGCCGTCAAGCCGCCCTGGAAGACCGCGAGCGTATCGCTGAAGTACTGGCGGGCACCAACATGGTGTTCATCACCACCGGCATGGGCGGCGGTACCGGTACCGGTGCGGCGCCGATCATTGCTGAAGTGGCCAAGGAAATGGGCATCCTCACCGTTGCGGTGGTGACCCGTCCGTTCCCGTTCGAAGGCCGCAAGCGCATGCAGATCGCCGATGAGGGCATCCGCGCGCTGAGCGAAAGCGTCGACTCGTTGATCACCATACCCAACGAGAAACTGCTGACCATCCTCGGCAAGGACGCCAGCCTGCTGTCGGCTTTCGCCAAGGCGGACGACGTGTTGGCCGGTGCCGTTCGCGGTATTTCCGACATCATCAAGCGTCCGGGCATGATCAACGTCGACTTCGCCGACGTACGTACCGTGATGAGCGAAATGGGCATGGCGATGATGGGCACTGGCTGCGCCAGCGGTCCGAACCGTGCACGTGAAGCCACTGAAGCGGCGATCCGCAACCCGCTGCTGGAAGACGTGAACCTGGAAGGCGCACGCGGCATCCTGGTGAACATCACCGCCGGTCCTGACTTGTCCCTGGGCGAGTACTCCGACGTGGGTAGCATCATCGAGGCCTTCGCTTCCGAACACGCCATGGTCAAGGTCGGTACCGTTATCGATCCGGACATGCGTGACGAGCTGCATGTAACCGTAGTGGCCACCGGCCTGGGCGCAAAAATCGAGAAGCCTGTGAAGGTCATCGACAACACCGTCCAGACTTCCATGTCCGCCCAGTCGCAAGCGCCAGCCCCTGCTCGCCAGGAACTGCCGTCGGTGAACTACCGTGACCTGGACCGTCCGACCGTCATGCGCAATCAGGCGCAGTCGAACGCGGCGACCGCGGCGAAGCTGAATCCGCAAGATGATCTGGACTACCTGGACATCCCGGCATTCCTGCGTCGTCAGGCCGATTGATGGAATGCATCAGGGGTATTAGGGTGATTGGTGTTCAGCAAAGGCATGGTCTGCTATTATCGCCAGCCTTTGTTGATACCAGTTCGCAATTTGCGCTGAAGCGGCCCAAGCCATGATTAAACAACGCACCCTGAAGAATATTATCCGTGCCACAGGTGTAGGCCTGCATTCCGGGGAGAAGGTATACCTGACCCTCAAGCCTGCGCCTGTCGACACCGGCATTGTGTTTTGTCGTGCCGACCTGGACCCTGTGGTGCAGATTCCTGCTCGCGCGGAAAATGTTGGCGAAACCACGATGTCGACCACTCTGGTCAACGGTGACGTCAAAGTGGACACGGTGGAGCACTTGCTCTCGGCCATGGCTGGCCTGGGCATCGATAACGCCTACGTCGAGCTCTCCGCGTCTGAAGTCCCGATCATGGATGGCAGTGCCGGACCCTTCGTATTCCTGATTCAATCTGCTGGCCTCGAAGAACAGGACGCAGCTAAAAAGTTCATCCGCATCCTTCGTGAAGTGACCGTGGAAGACGGCGACAAGCGCGCCACTTTCGTGCCTTTCGATGGTTTTAAAGTGAGCTTCGAGATCGATTTCGATCACCCGGTTTTCCGTGACCGCACCCAGAGTGCAAGCGTGGACTTCTCCAGTACTTCGTTTGTAAAAGAAGTCAGCCGCGCCCGTACCTTTGGTTTCATGAGTGATATCGAGTACCTGCGCAAGCACAACCTCGCACTCGGCGGCAGCGTGGAAAACGCAATTGTGGTCGATTCGGATGGCGTACTGAATGAAGACGGTCTTCGCTACGAAGACGAATTCGTCAAGCACAAGATCCTGGATGCAATTGGCGACCTCTACCTGCTGGGCAACAGCCTGATAGGTGAGTTCAAAGGCTTCAAGTCGGGCCATGCACTGAACAACCAGCTACTGCGCAAGTTGATTGAGCAGAAAGATGCCTGGGAAGTCGTGACCTTCGAAGATGCCAGCACTGCACCGATCTCTTACATGCGTCCGGTTGCGGCCGTGTAAGTCACTCTCTCTTTCCTTTTGTTTTTGAAGGCCATCCCCCCGGATGGCCTTTTTTTATGCCTGCGGTTTCAAGCGCCGCGCTTGGAGCCGCCCTGGGACATGTTGGAAACCACCCGGTTGCGCCCGCTGTACTTGGCCTGATACAGCGCCTTGTCGGCGTCGCTCACCCATTGTTCAAGACCGATATCGGCGTTACCCGACCAGGTGTTGATGCCAATGCTCACGGTCAGCGGCGCGGCGTGTTCGCTGATGGCCGGCAAGGCGGCGATGCTGGTGCGGATCTTCTCGGCGAGTACGGCGGCGCCGGCACTGTCGGTACCTGGCAGGATGACCGCAAACTCCTCGCCGCCATAGCGCGCCGCCAGGTCCGATGGGCGCCCGACGCAGGCGCCAATGCTCTGTGCCACCACACGCAAGGCCTGGTCCCCCAGTGGATGGCCGAAGCGGTCGTTGAAGGATTTGAAGTGATCGACATCGACCATCAATAGCGACAACGGCAGGTTGGCGCGCCGGGCCCGCGACCATTCGTTGCCCAGCACCTGGTCCAGGGTACGGCGATTGGCCAGGCCGGTGAGGGCATCGACGGCTGCCAGGCGCGCCAGTTCCTGCTCGGCGCTCTGCCGGCGCCGCAGTTCGCGGCACAACTGCCAGGTCAGCCAGAACAGGGCGATGCAGAGGGCGCCAGTGGCGCCGCTGATCAGCACCGCGGTGCGTTGCCAGGCTCCGAAGACCTCGTCGATGGACAGCGCGACAATCACGATCAGGGGCAGATCGCCGACCTGGGAAAAGGTGTACAGCCGCTGCTTCTGATCAACGCTGGAGACGCTGCTGAAGCTGCCGTTGCCTTCACGCAGAATGCGGACGAAGTTGGGGCGGCTGCTGAAGTTCTTGCCTATCAGGTCGTCTGCCAGCGGCGGTTGCTGGGCCAGCAGAACGCCGTCGCGGCTCACCAGGTTGATCGTACCGTTGCGACCGATATCCAGATTTCTGAACAGCTCGTTGAAGTAGCTCAGGCGCATGGCCGCTTCGGCCACCCCGATGAACTGGCCATGCTCGTCGCTGAGCCGGCGGCTGAAGCTGATCCGCCAGTCGTGATCGGCGGTGCGCGCGCGGAACGGCGGGCTGATCATCATCCTCGGGTCCGGATTGTCGATGTGCGATCGAAAGTACTCGCGATCGGCGTAGTTGCCCGTGCGCGGCACGACCGAGGCCGAGTCGGCCAGCACGTCGCCGTGCCTGTCCAGCAGCAGGATGTCGCCCTTGTAGGGCGCTGCGGTGGCCCGGTCGAACAGCGCCAGGTGACGTATGGACGCCGAAACATCCTTCAGATCGTCACGTTGCGCGGCACTGATCAGTCCCTTGAGAGACAGGTCGTAGAGCTCGACGTTGCGCAATACATCGGCGTCGATCAGTTGCACGATGTTGTTGGCGGCACGTGTGGCAGCCTGTTCGGCAGCGGCGTGTTCGCGGATCAACAGGTAGGTGACGATGCCGAGAATGGCTACAACGATCAGCGAGCTGGAGAGGATCAGCAGGCGCTCGGTATTTGACGCGATCTTCCCTGTGCGGGGTGTCGCACTACTCACGTTCATGATTTTGATTTCTGCTGCGTCGACAGTTTTGAGTCTAGTGTGGACGTGGGCTACAGAAATCGGTCACGCCTGCGCGCTTGTATAAATCTCCGATAAAAAAAAGACCAGCAAAACATGCTGGTCTTTTTGTTTGGGCGGCTTAGAAGACGTTGATCGGGTAGTCGAGGATCACCCGGTATTCGTCGGTGTCGTTGTCCAGCGCGCCGTAGCCGTTGCCGCCACGGTTGGTGGCCCACTGCAGGCGTACGGCGAGGTCCTTGGCGCTGCCGCCCTGCACCACGTACTTGAGGTCCAGGTCGCGCTCCCAGTGCTTGGCGTTCTTGCCGTCGGCGCTGTACCAGCTGGCATAGCCGCGGCTGGCCGGATCGACCTTGGTCAGGTCCAGCTCGCCACGCGAGTAGGACAGCGCCGAAGTCAGGCCCGGCAGGCCGAGACCGGCAAAGTCATAGGCGTACTTGAGCTTCCACGAACGCTCGTTGGGGCCGTTGAAGTCCGAATACTGCTGGGAGTTGTCCAGGTAGATGCTGTCGCCCTGGGCGATGTAGTCGAACGGTGTGTTGCCGTTGACCCGCTGATAGGCCGCGGTGACGCTGTGGTTACCCACACCGACGGTGAAGTGCAGGCTGTAGGTGTTGTTGTCGATGTTGCCCAGCAGCGCCTGGCCGGTGTCCTGAGTGTGATAGAAGTGCAGGCCCGGGTTGAGGCTGACCAGTTCGTTGACCGCGTAGGTGTAGTCCAGGTCGTAGTAGTACTGGTTCCAGATGTCCTTGAGTTCGGACGCGTAGAGGCTGCTGGTCAGCCCTGGCACGCCGCTCCAGGCCACGCCGGCCCAGTTCAGGTGCAGGCTCTCGTCGCCCTCGCGCAGGCTGCCGTAGGAAGTACCGATGCGCTTGTGTCCGCTCTGGTTGTACGGCTTGGTGAAGCTGGCCTGGCCGCCCTCGATCAACCAGCCGTCGAAGCTGTGGTTGGTCAGGCTCACGCCGCGGAAGGTCTGGGGCAGCATGCGGCTCATGCCGCCGGCGATCACCGGGTTGTTGAGGAACAGGTCGCCAGCCTTGAGCTCGGTATCGAAGGCCCGCATTTTCAAGGTGGCGCCGGCGGTGGAGAACGAGCCGGGTGCCTTGTGCCGGCCATCGTCGCTGATAGGCAGGATGCTCGACTGGGTGGTGCCGCCACCACCGTCCAGCTTGAGGCCGAGCATGGCGTTGGCATCAAGGCCGAAACCCACGGTGCCCTGGGTGTAGCCCGACTCGAAGACGCCGAGAAAACCCTGGCCCCATTCGATGTTGTCTTTGTTCTGCTGCAGGCGGTTGCGGTTCATGTAGTAGTTGCGGGCGTTGAGCTTGAGGCTCGAACCCTCGACAAAACCCTCGGCCTTGGTTTCTTCGGCCGCTTGCCCGAGTGTCGGGATCGTTGCGGCGATTGCAATGAACAGGGGGCTGATCTTCAGTGAGGTCTTGAACAACGTTTAGCTCCTTTGGTGAACGACAATGGCTTCTTATTGTGAATTCGGGTGTTTCTTGTTCTGGGTATGACGAGTGTGCCGAGGGTTTCTATACGGCAAAAAAAAGCCGCTGAACTCAGCGGCTTTAAGACAACTTACTCCCGGGTTGAAAGCAGAGAAGTTGTCGAGGGAAACAAGTCGAAAGCTAGGATCAACTGTCTTTCTGAGTGTCGCTCTTGCTTTGCTCGGCAGTGATCTTCTGGGCTTGCTGAGTGTTTTGCTGCTGGGCTGCCTGGGCGATCTGGGCTTGTTCGAAAGCGGCGGCGCGTGCGGCATTTCTTGCCACGAATCCCTGGGATTCTTCGGCCATGGCCATTGGTGCCACGAACAGGGAAGACAAAACAAACGCGCTGGCGATACCCATACTGTTGGACATTTCTGAAGACCTTCTTGCAGAGCAAGTTCAATTCGGTGCGACAAAAATATAACCACGTGGCTGCTGGAAAAAGAGCCGAACAGGATAAGGACTGTTACAAAAAAAACAATAGTAGGAGCTGGCTTGCCAGCGAACGCGCCCTATCGCCTTGCGCCGGATGTGTTGACGCCTTCGCCGGCAAGCCGGCTCCTACAGAATCCGAGAATCCGAGAATCCGAGAATCCCGAGTCAGAGAGGCAGGTACAGGCCGAAGGTATTGATGCCCCGGTCGCTGCGCACGAACACATCGCCGCCATGCATCAGGGCGATGGCCTTGACGATGGCCAGCCCCAGGCCGTGATTGGCACCGCTGTTGCTGCGCGAGGCATCCACCCGGTAGAAACGCTCGAACAGCCGTGGCAGGTGTTCACTGGCAATGTCCTGCCCCGGGTTGCTGACGGCGATCGCCACCTGGTGTTCCTGGACCTCGATCCGCACCTGGATCACTTCCCCGGCTGCGGTGTGCTGCACCGCGTTGCTCAGCAGGTTGATCAGGGCCCGGCGCAGGTGGGCAACCTCGATCCGCACCTGGGCATCGCCCTGGACCTCGACCCTGACCTGGGCGTCTTCGAGGATGAAGTCCAGGTAGTCCAGGGTCGTTGCCACTTCCGCCGCCAGGGAACTGGTGGTGAGCTTGGTGGCCTTGTTGCCCTGGTCGGCACTGGCCAGGAACAGCATGTCGTTGATGATCGAGCGCAGCCGCTCCAGCTCTTCGAGGTTCGATTGCAGTACCTCGAAGTAATGCTCCGCCGAGCGCCCTCGGGTCAGGGCGACCTGGGTCTGGCCGATCAGGTTGGTCAGGGGTGAGCGCAGTTCGTGGGCCACATCGGCGTTGAACGACTCCAGGCGCGAGTAGGCGTGTTCGACCCGTTCCAACGTGGAGTTGAAGGAATTGACGAACTGCTTCAATTCCGGCGGCAGTGGCGACAATTGCAGGCGCCCGGACAGCCGTGGCGGTGCCAGGCGCTGGGCTTCCTGGGAGAGCTTGATCAGCGGCTTGAGGCCGATCCGCGCCACCCAGTAGCCCAGGGCCGAGGCCAGCAGCACGCCGACAATGGCCAGGCCGATCAGGGCCATCAGCAACTGATGCTGGGTCTGGTGGAAGGTGTCGGTGTCGATGGCGATCAGAAAGCGCAGGGCCGGGCGCTGTTCCTTGGCCGGCAACTGGCTGACCAGGACTTTCAGCGGATAGGGGTGATCGCTCAGGTTCAGGTCACGCATGCCCAGGGGGCCTTGGGCGAATTCGCGGATCTGCGCGTCGGGGCTGCCGTATTCATAGCCGGGGTCGCCGCTGATGGCCCAGAAGCGGATGCGCTTGTCTTCCTCGCTCAGCAGCTTGAGCTTGGCGTTGATCTTGGCCCAGTGCTCGGGGTTGCCGTAGCGGGTCAGGGCCGACTCCAGCACGCTGTAGCGCGCATCCAGTTCGGCTTCCGGGAGCAGCCCCAGGCCCTTGTCCACCTGCTGGTAGAGGGCCCCGCCAATCAGCAGGAAGATCAGCAGCGCCACCAGAGTGAACAGCCCGCTCAGGCGCAGGGCGATGGAGTTACTCGGCACCGCGGCTCTCCAGCACATAGCCCATGCCACGGATGGTGTGCAGCAGTTTCTGCTCGAAGGGGCCGTCGAGCTTGGCCCGCAGGCGCTTGATCGCCACTTCGACGACATTCGCGTCGCTGTCGAAATTGATGTCCCAGACCATTTCCGCGATGGCGGTCTTGGACAGGATCTCGCCCTGGCGCCGGGCCAGCACGCTGAGCAGGGAAAACTCCTTGGCGGTCAGGTCCAGGCGGCTGCCGGCACGGCTTGCCTTGCGGCTGATCAGGTCGATCCACAGGTCGGCGATGCTGATCTGCACCGGCTCATGCCCACCGCTGCGACGGGTCAGGGCTTGCAGGCGGGCCACCAGTTCAAGGAAGGAGAAGGGCTTGCCCAGGTAGTCGTCGGCGCCATCGCGCAGGCCCTTGATGCGGTCTTCCACGCGTTCGCGGGCGGTGAGCATGATCACTGGGGTCTGCTTGCGCGCACGCAGTGCTCGCAATACGCCAAAGCCATCCAGGCCGGGCAGCATCACATCCAGCACTATCACGGCATAGTCGCCCTCCAGAGCCATGTGCAGGCCTTCGACGCCGTCCCGGGCCAGGTCGACGGTGTAGCCTTGCTCGGTCAACCCGCGGTGCAGGTAATCGGCCGTTTTTTCTTCGTCTTCGATAATCAGAACGCGCATGACCCGCCTCAGGTAGTGGTGGCCGGCAACAGGGCCGGCTGGGGCCGGTGGAACAGCCGCTCAAGCCACAAGTATATGACCGGCGTGGTGAACAGCGTCAGGGCCTGGCTGACCAGCAGGCCGCCCACCACGGCAATCCCCAGGGGCTGGCGCAGTTCGGCACCGGCGCCGTAGCCGAGCATCAGCGGCAGGGCACCGAGCAGGGCGGCCAGGGTGGTCATGATGATCGGCCGGAAGCGGGTGATGCAGGCCTGGTAGATCGCCTCCTCGGGAGGCAGGCCGCCGTGGCGCTGGGCTTCCAGGGCAAAGTCGATCATCAGGATGCCGTTCTTCTTGACGATGCCGATCAGCAGCACCAGGCCGATCAGCGCCATGATGGAAAAGTCCTGGCCGCACAGCCAGAGCATCAGCAAGGCGCCCAGCCCGGCCGAGGGCAGGGTGGAAATGATGGTCAAGGGATGCACGAAGCTTTCGTACAGCACCCCGAGAATGATGTACACCGCCACCAGCGCCGCCAGGATCAGGTACGGCTGGCTGGCCAGCGAGCTCTGGAAGGCCTGGGCCGCGCCCTGGAAATTGCCGCTGATGGCCGTTGGCATGCCGATCTCGCTCTTGGCCTGGTTGAGCAGGATGACCGCATCGCCCAGGGCCACGCCGGGGGCCAGGTTGAAGGACAGGTTGGCCGCCGGGAACATGCCGTCGTGGGCAATCGACAGCGGGCCGATGGTGGGCGCATCGAAGCGCGCCAGGGCAGAGAGCGGGACCATTTCTCCGGTCAGCGGCGAGCGCAGGTAGAAGTAGTTGAGGCTCTCGGCCTTGCCCCGTTGCTGGGTGTCGAGTTCAAGGATCACGTTGTACTGGTTGATCTCGGTCTGGAACTCGTTGATCTGGCGCTGGCCGAAGGCGTCGTACAGTGCCTCGTCGACATCGCTGGCGGTAAGGCCGAAACGCGCGGCAGCCGTGCGATCGATATGGATGTGGGTGATGCTGCCGCCCAGTTGCAGGTCGTTGGAGATGTCGCGGAAGGCCGGGTTGCTGCGCAGCTTTTCCGTCAGGCGCTGGGTCCAGGTGCTCAGGGTCGGGCCGTCGTTGCTTTTCAGTACGTACTGGTACTGGGCGCGGCTGGGACCAGAGCTGAGGTTGATGTCCTGGCCGGCCCGCAGGTACAGGACAATGCCGGGCACCTTCATCAGTTGCGGGCGGATGCGGTCGATGAAGGCACTGGCAGACACGTCCCGGTCGCCACGGTTCTTGAGGGAAATCCAGAAGCGGCCGTTGGCGATGGTCTGGTTGCTGCCCGAGACCCCCACGGAGTGGGAGAAGGCCTGTACTGCCGGGTCGGCGGCGACGATCTCGGCCAGCGCCTGGTGCTTTTTCACCATGTCCGGGTAGGAAATGTCCGCCGCAGCCTCGGTAGTACCGAGCACGAAGCCGGTGTCCTGCACGGGGAAGAAGCCCTTGGGGATCAGGATATAGCCGGCAATGGCCATGCTCAGGGTCAGGCCGAAGATCCCCAGCATCAGTTTCTGGTGGGCCAGAGCCTTGCGCAGGCCGCGCTCGTAGACCGCCAGCAGGCGCTCGCCGAAGCCCGGCTTGGCATGGGCCGGGTGCACCGGCGCGCGCATGAACAGGGCCGCCAGGGTGGGGGCCAGGGTCAGCGAGACCACCACCGAAATCATGATGGTGGAAGTGGCGGTCAGGGCGAACTCCTTGAACAGCCGGCCCACCACGCCGCCCATGAACAGCAGGGGAATGAACGCCGCCACCAGGGAGAAGCTGATGGAGACCACGGTGAAGCCGATCTCGCCGGCGCCCTTGATTGCCGCCTCGCGCATGCCGTCGCCGGCTTCCAGGTGGCGGTGGATGTTCTCCACCACGACGATGGCGTCATCCACCACAAAGCCCACGGCCACGACAATGGCCACCAGGGTCAGGTTGTTCAGGCTGAAGCCCAGCACGTACATCAAGGCGAAACTGGCGGTCAGGGATACGCCCAGCACCGCGGAGACGATCAGGGTCGCGGACCACTGGCGCAGGAACAGCGCCATCACCGCCACCACCAGCAGCACGGCGATCAGCAGGGTGATCTCCACTTCGTGCAATGAGGCGCGGATGGTCTGGGTCCGGTCCACCAGCACCTTGACCTGCACCGAGGCCGGGAGCATGGCCTCCAGGCCTGGCAGGGCAGCCTGGATGCGGTCCACGGTCTCGACGATATTGGCGCCGGGCTGGCGCGAGATCACCAGGTTGACCCCCGGTTGGTCGCCGGACCAGGCCTGGACGTAGGCATCTTCCGAACCGTTGACTACCCGCGCCACATCCTGCAGGTGCACGGGGGCACCGTCCTTGTAGGAAACGATCAACTGGCCGTATTCCTCGGGATGGAACAACTGGTCGTTGGTGGACAGGGTGGAGATGCTCGACTCGCCGTACAGTGCACCCTTGGCCAGGTTGAGGCTGGTCTGCTGGATCGCCAGGCGGATGTCGGCCAGGGTCAGGCCAATGGCCGCCAGTTTGTCCGCCGAAGCCTGGACCCGGATCGCCGGGCGCTGCTGGCCGGTGATGTTGATCTGGCCGACCCCGTCGATCTGGCTGATCTGTCGGGCCAGCAGGGTTTCCGCGTAGTCACTGAGCTCGGTGCCGGGCATCTGCGTCGAACTGATGCTGAGGATCAGCACCGGGCTGTCCGCCGGGTTGACCTTCTTCCAGGTGGGCAGGGTGGGCATGTCCTTGGGCAACTTGCCAGCGGCGGTGTTGATCGCCGCCTGCACTTCCTGGGCGGCGGTGTCGATGCTCTTGTTCAAGGTGAATTGCAGGGTCAGCAAGGACGAGCCCAGGGCGCTGCTGGAGGTCATCTGGGTCATGCCGGGAATGGCGCTGAATTGCACCTCCAGGGGCGTGGCCACGGAAGAGGCCATGGTGTCCGGGCTGGCACCGGGCAGGGCGGCGGACACCTGGATGGTCGGGAACTCGGCCTCTGGCAGCGGAGCCACCGGCAGGCGCGGGAAGGCAATGGCGCCCAACAGTACCAGGGCGAAGGTCAGCAGGACGGTGGCAACCGGATGGTCGACGCACCAGGCGGACACCGAGCCATGGCCCTTCATGGCTGGGGCTCCGTCGCCTGTACCACCTGGGGTGGATCGCTCAGTACCTGGACCTGGGAGCCGGGCTTGAGCCGCGACTGGCCGTCACTGACCAGCACATCGCCAGCCTGGACCCCGGAGATGATGTTCAACCCGCTGTCCTGATACACCACCTGCACCGGCACGACTTCCACCTGCTGGCCCTTGACCCGGTACACGAAGTGCTGGTCCAGGCCGCGCTGGACCACGGTCGGCGGTACGGTGAGGGCGTTCTGGTCCAGGGCGGTCTGGATTTTCACCGTCACCAGTTGCCCGGGCCACAGCTGCTGCTGGGCGTTGCTGAACTCCGCCTTGGCGCGGATGGTGCCGGTCCCGGCGTTGATCTGGTTGTCGATCAGGGTCAGGTGGCCGTTGCCCAGCAGGGCCCCGGCGCTGTTGCTGTCAGCGCCGAGGAAGGCCTTGACCGCCGCCGGGTCCTGGGCGCGGATCAGTTGCTGCAGGGTTGGCAGCATTTGCTGGGGCAGGGAAAACTCCACGGCAATCGGGTCGATCTGGGTTACCGAGAACAGGCCCTGGGTATCGCTCATGCGCAGGAAGTTGCCTTCATCAACGGTACGAATCCCCACCCGGCCGCTGACGGGAGAGCGGATCTGAGTGTAGGAAAGCTGTACCTGAGCGGCATCAATGGCAGCCTGGTTGCCCTGGGCCGTGGCGTTGAGCTGATTGACCAGGGCCACTTGCTGGTCATAGGTCTGCTTCGAGATGCCGTCATCCACCGACAGCAGCTTGTAGCGCTTGAGGTTGATCTGGGCCACCTGCAACTGGGCCTGGTTCTGCGCCAGCTGGGCCCGGGCCTGATCGAGGTTGGCGCGTATCGAACGATCATCGATGGTCGCCAGCAGGTCGCCGGTCTTGACCAGTTGCCCCTCCTTGACCAGCAGCCGGGTCAGGATGCCATCCACCTGTGGGCGAATCACCACGCTGTGCAGCGACAGCACCGTGCCGATGCCGCTGGCGTAACGCGGCACATCCTGCTGGTGCACGCTGACCACCCGTACCGGAATGGCCGTGGGCGCGGCCAGCCTGGCGGTGGCGGGCTTGTTCAGGAACCACGCGGCACCGGCGATGAGCACCACGAGTACCGCTGCGGTCACGACTGTTTTCTTGGCAATGGGCATGGGGAGAGAGCGCCGGGCAATGATGTCGGAAGGATGGCCATGATCTGGGCACAGTTATAGCCCGACAACCCGGTCAGCACCGTGACGGCCAGCTGTCAGCGCTGTCAGAAAACTCCCGGTGGGCCCCGATCAAAGATGGCTGGCGCACAGGTATACTGGCGCCCACTGCGGCCTGCACCCCGGCGCGGATTTCCTTTCTCTCCTGGAGTTTCCATGACTTCCCCTGCACAACCCGCTGCGGATGACGCCCTGAACGTCGACCCGGCCGCTGACGCAACCGCTACCGACACCCCGAGCACAGCGGCGATCCCGGCGTTCAAGTTTCCCTTCAAGCCTTCCGAGTTTGCTCCTGCCAAGAATGCCCAGCAGCCCTGGTACAAAAATGGTGCCAGCAACGGACACACCAAGACCCCCGGCGCAGCGCCTCCCGGCACTCGTCGCTCCATGGGCAAACGCTGATATCGCCGACATTCGCAGAAAAAATCCCGATTTGCGCTTTTTTAATCGCAATGATGGCTAATTGCTTTAAACCTGAGCTGGATCAGTATTTGTGGCATCAGTGCGCTTAGAGTCAGCAGCCCTGCCGACTCCACCCAACACATACGAGCGCGCTATCCATGAAGATCAACCTTCCGGTTACTGGGCGAAACGTGGACTTTGCCCCTGATGCGAATATCCTTTCGACCACTGATCTGACTAGCGCGATCACCTACGCCAACCCTGATTTCATCAAGATCAGTGGCTACAGCCGTGAAGAGTTGCTGGGCGCGCCGCATAACCTGTTGCGCCACCCGGACATGCCCTCCGCGGCCTTCGCCCACATGTGGCGCACCCTCAAGCGCGGCCGTTCGTGGATGGGCATGGTGAAGAACCGTTGCAAGAACGGCGATCACTATTGGGTCAGTGCCTATGTCACGCCCGTGACCCGCGATGGCCAGGCGGTGGAATACCAGTCGGTGCGCACCAAACCCAGCGTCCGTCAGATCGAGGCGGCGGAGCGGGCCTATGCCCAGCTCAACGGTGCCGGCCCCTCGTGGTGGAGCCTGTTGCCGGTGATCAGCCTGCGGTTGCGTCTCTGGGCCTCCATCAGCGCCGGCTTCATCGGCAGCTACGGCGTTTCAGTGTGGCTGCTGCCCGAATCCTGGATGGTCCAGGGGGCCGTGATGGCCATGGGTTGGTGCCTGAGCCTGACGGCGGTCGGCGTGCAAGCGCGTCCACTGGATCGATTGGCCGAGCGCGCCCGGCAGATCGGTGACAACCCCTTGAGCCAGGGCATCTATACCGGCCGTACCGACGAGTTCGGGCGCATCGAGTTCGCCCTGCAGATGCTCGAAGCCCAGGTGGGCGCGGTAGTGGGGCGCATCGGCGATGCGTCCCAGCGCCTGGAGGGGCATGCCGCGGAACTGGTGGAGCATCTGCACAGCAGCCACAACAGCACCCTGGAACAGCAGGCGGAAACCGATCAGGTGGCGGCGGCCATTCACCAGATGGCGGCCAGCGTCGCCGAGGTCGCCACCCATGCCCAGCAGGCCTCGGTGGCGGCGGACCAGGCGGAAAGCGAAACCCGTGAGGGCCACCTGCTGGTGGGCGAAAGCCGCAGTGCGGTGCTGCGCCTGGCCAGCGAGCTGGAGCGGGCCACCGAGGTCATCCATCAACTGGAAAGCCATAGCACCGACATTTCCGGGGTGCTGGAGGTGATCCGCAGCATCGCCGAGCAGACCAACCTGCTGGCCCTGAATGCGGCAATCGAGGCGGCGCGGGCCGGGGAGCAGGGCCGGGGGTTTGCCGTGGTCGCCGATGAAGTGCGCGGGCTGGCCCAGCGCACCCAGGATTCCACCAACGAGATCCAGCGCATGATCAGCACCCTGCAAATGGGCGCGCGCAATGCGGTGGAGGCCATGCAGCACAGCAGCCAGCACCTGGAGAGCAGTGTCGACCAGGCCAAGCGCGCGGCGGTGGCCCTGGACGGCATCAGCCAGCGGGTCAACCAGATTACCGAGATGAGCTTGCAGATCGCCGCAGCGGTGGAAGAGCAGAGCGCAGTCAGCGAGGACATCAACCGCAACATCATCGGCATTCGCAATGCCTGTGAGGCGACCGTCAGTGCCGGCCAGCTCAGCCACGTCAACTCAGGCGACGTGGCCGGGCTGGCGGGGGACTTGCGGCAACTGGCCCTGGAGTTCTGGCACAAGCGCGGCTAGGGCTGTTCGCCGACCCGCCATTGTCCGCGGCTCAGGCGGCGCGCAGGGAAATGAAGGCGTAGTCCAGAGGCGTTTCACTGACCACCTGGGCACCGGCGGCCTGGACCTGACCGGCGATATCGTCTCCGGACAGGTGAAAGCGCCAGGGCTGGCCCGGTGCTCCGAGTGGTGCAGCCTGGACCTGGTCGATGGCGTTAGCCAGGGCGCCCATGTCCGGCAGGTAAGCGGTGAGCCCGTCGCCCTTGAGCGCTGTGGTGCGAATGCCCAGCAAGGCGCAAATGGCTTCCTTGGTGTGGATGTCGTCACGGTCGGCCTGGCGCGAGCGGCGGATCAGCTCGGCCAGCTCCTGATCCACCAGTTCATTCCCCAGAATCAGTTGCGGGCCCTGTTCCCAGGATTCCGGCGGGCATTCCTTGGCCTGCGGGTTGAGGGGAATGTGCGGATTGATTTCCATGGGGTAGATGCGGCACACCAGTGGCCGGCGCTGGTAGATGCGGCACAGCTGGTCTTCGTCAAGATTCCGGCAGGGGCCGACGTTGTAGGCGGCGAAGGTGATCGCCACATAGGCTTCGGTGGCGCCACTGCGGACCCGGCAGGAACGGCGTTCGGCGTGCTCGCGCTGCTGCATCGGCAGCCCCAGGCCATTGCCGAGGAAGGCTTCCACCAGAATGATCACCTGGCCGCCGTCGGCCGCCCAGTCGCGGGCTTCCAGCAGGGTCAGGGGCACGTGGTGATCGTTGCAGCATTTGCCGCAGCCGACGCAGGAAAACTGAGTGTTCATTGCACGAAGCGCCTTGTGGATCAGCAGGAGTCAGGTGGGAAAACCGTCATGGACGCTACCCGGGTCCATGCCGAAGCAAGTTATGCGCCATTCACCGGGCCTTGAGGGCCGGCCGGATCGAGTCCCACTCGCTGACCGCAGCCTGGCCGGTCTGCCTGTTGTACAGGCACAGTTCGATGCCCGATTGGCCGCGCATGTGTTTCTGCGGGTAGCGGCCTTGCAGCAACAGGGCGCTGACGCCGACCTGGTCGGGAAATTGCGCGATGGTTCCCACGGGTTTGGGGTTTTGCAGGCCGCTGGCCTGGGTACAGCTGATTCGGATGGCCTGCTCCAGGGCGGCCCAGGCATCGTCGCTGGAGGCGCTGGCCTGGCCGGTGAGGGTGGCCAGGCAGAGCAGGCACAGAGTCTTGGCGTTCATGGGGGCGGCTCCTTGGGGCGCAGGGGCTTTGGGATCGCCGGGGCTGATCCGGCCGTTCGCAGCCTTCGGCGGCAGCTACAGGATAGTGACCGGCGGATCAGTCGAGGGTTTCGTGACGCACGATGTACATGCCGACGCTTTCGTAGAGGCGCCGGGCCCCCAGGTTGCCTTCCAGTACCCGCAGATCGACGCAGCCTTCCCGGCGTTCGGCGAACAGGATGAAGGCTTGCTGCAGCAAGGCGCGCCCCAGGCCCTGGCCGCGCGCGCGGGGGTGTACCACCAGGTCCTTGATGTAGGCGCTGGTCCAGCACTGGGCGACGCCGATCACACCTTCGGCATCCCGGGCCACCAGGCACAGTTCGGGGTCGTATTCGGCATCGCTCTCGAAGGCCTGGCGCCAGCTGTCCAGCACCGGGACGTCGCCGCCACCGTCCTGGTAGCCCAGATGCATCAACTGATGCACAGCCTGCGCATGCTCGGGGCTGTAGTTGTGCACAGTGATGCCGGCAGGCCACTGCGGCGCTGCCAAAGGGGCAGTGAGATCGCGGCGCATCAACAAACAGTGGATCTGGCTCATGCCTCAGGCGCCCTGGGTGGCAATGGTCTTGGCTGCGTCGATCAGGCAGCGGGTCAGTTCTGGCGAGGAAAACTTGGTGAGCACGGCGTTGGCACCGGCCACACGGGCTTTCTCGCTGTTCATGGCGCTGTCCAGGGAGGTGTGCAGCAGCACGTAGAGGTGAGCGAAGTCCGGGGTTTCCCGCAGGGTGCGGGTCAGGGCGTAGCCGTCCATCTCCGACATCTCGATGTCCGAGACAATCAGGTTGATCTCGTTGGCCGTGCCTTGCAGTTCCAGCAGGCAGTCGATGGCTTCCTTGGCGCTGCGGGCGGTGTGGCATTGCAGGCCGAGGTTGCGCAAGGTGTGTACCGATTGCTGCAGTGCCACCTGGCTGTCGTCCACCACCAAGATCCGCGCGTTGCCCAGGGCTTCGGCGTCTTCCATGCTCAGCTCGGTGGGCGCCATCTCGATCTGGGCCGGGGCGATGCCATGGATCACTTTCTCGATATCCAGTACCTGCACCAGGGTGCCGTCCACTTGGGTCACCCCGGTGATGTAGGACCGCAAGCCGCCGGAACCGAAGGGCGGTGGACGGATATCGGTGGTCAGGCAATGCACGATCTTGCTCACGGCCTGCACGTGCAGGCCCTGTTTGGAGCGGCTGACGTCAGTGACGATCAGGCAGCCGCTGTCGGGGTCGGCCAGGGGCCGCTCGCCGATGGCCCGGCTGAGATCGATCACCGACAGCGAGTTGCCCCGCAGGGTGGCGATGCCTTTCACGTGGGGGTGGGATTCGGGCAGCTTGGTCAGCGGCGGGCAGGGAATGATCTCACTGACTTTAAGCAGGTTGATTGCCATCAGCTTGCCGCTGCGCAAGGTAAACAGCAGAAGCGATAGCGAATCTGCGCGGGCTTTGTTGGAGGACATAAAAACCTTCTCTGGAGAAAATTGGCTCGTGGCACGGGCCACGGACAACCATTGATAACGGGTTATCGACGTGTTCAGGGCTGGCTTTAGCGGTGTTCCCGCTTTCCGTCGGCGGCGCGACCCTGGCCGGCAAGCCGGCTCCTGCAGAGGGGCGGGGCGCTTTGTCGGCGCTGGCGTTTACCGCAGGCCCAGGCGCTTGGCCAGGCGGCTCAGGTTGGCCCTGTCCAAGCCTAGCTCACGGGCGGCGCTGGCCCAGTTGTGCTGGTGCCGCTCCAGGCAACTGCTGATCAGTTGGCGCTGGTAGTGGTCGGTGGCCTGGCGCAGGTCGCCGGCTACGGCAGGCATGGCCTGGGTTGCAACAGCAGGGTCGACGGGGGCGCTGGTTCTTTCGCTGGCCCGGGGCAGGTCCAGATCGCCGGCATCCAGGCTGAGGATCTTCGGTCGCTCGGGGTGGTTGCCCAGCGCTTTCAGAGCGCTGCGCCCGATCAAGTGCTCCAGCTCGCGAACGTTGCCCGGCCAGTGGTAGGCCAGCAGCGCCTGTTGCGCCTCAGCGCTCAGGCGCAGGCTGCCCAGGCCCATGCGCGAGCGGTTCTGTTCCAGGAAGTAGCCACTGAGCAGCAGCACATCGCGGCCGCGCTCGCGCAGTGCCGGCACCCGTAGGGGGTAGACGCTGAGACGGTGGTAGAAGTCGGCACGATAGCGGCCGTTGCGCACTTCTTCCGCCAGATCGCGGTTGGTGGCGGCAATCAGGCGCACGTCGACCCGATGCTCCTGGTCCGACCCCAGGCGTTGCAGTTGGCCGCTTTGCAGCACCCGCAGCAGTTTGGCCTGTACTGTCAGCGACAACTCGCCCACTTCATCGAGAAACAGCGTGCCGCCATTGGCCAGTTCGAATTTTCCCCGGCGATCCTGGGTGGCCCCGGTGAAGGCGCCGCGCACGTGGCCGAACAGCTCGCTCTCCACCAGGGTGTCGGGCAGGGCCGCGCAGTTGAGGCTGATGATCGGCTGCTCGGCCCGGGGCGAAGCCGCGTGGATAGCCTGGGCGACCAGTTCCTTGCCGACGCCGGTTTCTCCGGTGATCAGCACCGTCAGGTCGCTGCCGCCCACCAGCTTGATTTCCTCCAGCAAGCGTTTGTGGGCCTTGCTCTGGCCGATCATCTCGCGGTTCTGCCCACTGGCCTGGCGATAGACCTCGGCCCGCTGGTGCTCGTTTTCGGCGCGCTGGGCCAGGCGTTCGATGCGCTGGGCTGCGCTGACCGTTGCGGCGGCGAGGCTGGCGAAGGCTTGCAGGGCATCCAGCTCGATGGGTTCGAAGCGCTGCGGGTCCAGGGCATCGAGGGTCAGCAGGCCCCAGGGGCGCTCGTCGACGAACAGCGGGCAGCCCATGCAGTCATGCACTTCCAGGTGATCATCGAGCCCTTCCACCAGCCCGTCGTAGGGGTCGGGCAAGTCGCTGTCGCTGGCAAAGCGGGTCGGGCCCGGGCTGCCGAGCAGGGCGGCGAAGCGCGGATGCTCGCTGACCTTGAAACGGCGGCCCAGGGTGTCGGTGCTCAAGCCGTTGACCGCCAGGGGCACCAGCCACTCGCCATCCAGACGCAGCAGTGCGGTGGCATCGCAGGGCAGCAGGGCGCGCAGAGCTTCCAGCAGGCGGCGATAGCGCTCGCCTTCGGGCAGCTCGCGGGACAGGTCGGTGACCAGGGGAAGCAGGGCGGTGAGCAGGGATTTTGCAGTCATAATGACTCCGTGGTGTCTTAATGACTATAAAAGACAGAGTGTCTTTATGACTATATTTATTTTAACTTGTTGATATTTAACGGATTTATTTTTGGCACGAAAACTGATTAGGCATAGGAAACCTGCAAGCAGTCATAAAGTCCAGGAGTTGTCCTTATGCTAAGCGTTCAAGATCGTGCCATTATCAAAGCCACTGTGCCCCTGCTCGAAAGCGGCGGCGAAGCCCTGATTACCCACTTCTACCGGATGATGCTCTCCGAGTACCCGCAAGTGCGGCCACTGTTCAACCAGGCGCATCAGGCCAGCGGCGATCAGCCCCGGGCCTTGGCCAATGGTGTTCTGATGTATGCCCGGCACATCGACCAACTGGACCAGTTGGGGGATCTGGTGGCCAAGATCATCAACAAGCACGTCGCCTTGCAGATCCTTCCGGAACACTACCCCATCGTCGGCAGTTGCCTGCTGCGGGCCATTTCCGAAGTGCTGGGCAGCGAGATCGCCACCCAGGAAGTGATCGATGCCTGGGCCGCCGCCTATAATCAGCTGGCGGATATCCTGATCGGCGCCGAGGCGGCGATCTACGACGAGAAAGCCCAGGCGCCCGGCGGCTGGCGCGGTGCCCGTGAGTTCCGGCTGGTGCAGAAGGTGGAAGAAAGCGCGGAAATCACCTCCTTTTATTTCGAACCGCTGGACCAGGGGCCGATCCTCGCCGCTGAACCGGGGCAGTACATCGGTTTGCAGCTCTTTATAGGGGGCGAGGAAATCCGTCGTAACTACTCCCTCTCGGCACTTTCCAACCAGGGCCAGTACCGCATCAGCGTCAAGCGTGAAACCGGCGGCGTGGCCTCCAACTACCTGCATGACCAGTGCCCGGTGGGCACCAGCGTCATGCTGTTCCCTCCTGCGGGGGAGTTCACCCTGGCGGCCAGCGACAAACCGCTGGTGCTGATCAGCGGCGGGGTGGGCATCACTCCAACCCTGCCGATGCTGGAGGCGGCGCTGGCCACCGAGCGTCCGGTGCATTTCATCCACTGCGCCCGCAACGGCCAGGTGCATGCCTTTCGCAGCTGGGTCGATGAACTGGCCCAGCGGTATCCACAGCTCAAGCGCTTCTATTGCTACGCCGAGGATGACGGTGTCAGCCCGGCGGCGGACAAGCTGGGCATGCTGACCCGCGAGCAACTGGCCGAGTGGCTGCCGGAGCAACGCGACCTGGACGCCTACTTCCTCGGGCCCAAGGGTTTCATGGCCGCGATCAAGCGCCACCTTCAGGCCCTGGGCATTCCCGAGCAGCAGAGCCGCTATGAGTTCTTCGGTCCGGCAGCGGCCCTAGAATAACCACCCCGGCCGGCTCCCCTCGGGCGCCGGCCTTTTCTCTCTCCCCTTCGTTTCATGTCGCTCCGGCATTCGCTGATTTTCCCGAAACCGCCTTTATTCTCGGCGTATTTGGTATGGCGGTTAATCCACTCTTAACCTGCTTGTCGCTATTGTCCGCAACTGGCAAAGCGCCCGAAGCCGCGTTGCAGTGGCGCTGTACGTCCCTGCATTCAAAGGTCATGTTCAACGTGTAGACTTCCCGGCAGCCGGGTGTGCCTCTGCGAGCATTGGCCTGCACGCTATCGACGGGTTCATCGAAGACAATCTCGGTCTGCCGCCTCGGGTCTCGGGGGCAGGCTGAACACAACAGAAAAAGGAATAGGGATGAGTGACGACAGACTGGGTTTGGGGCGCGAGCGGCGTTTCCTGGTGCTGCTGGGGATTATCTGCCTGGCACTGATCGGCGGAGCCCTGTACATGCAGGTGGTGCTGGGCGAGGCGCCGTGCCCGCTGTGCATCCTGCAGCGTTATGCCTTGCTGCTGATTGCACTGTTTGCCTTCATCGGTGCGGCCATGAGTTCGCGACGTGGGGTCACGGTCATGGAAACCCTGGTGGTCATCTGCGCCCTCGCCGGCGCGGGCGTGGCGGGGCACCATGTGTACACCCAGTTCTACCCCTCGGTGAGCTGTGGCATCGATGTACTGCAGCCGATTGTCGACAGCCTGCCATTGGCCAAGATCTTCCCCCTGGGCTTTCAGGTCGACGGTTTCTGCTCCACGCCGTACCCGCCGATCCTCGGTCTGTCCCTGGCCCAGTGGGCGCTGGTGGCGTTCGTGCTGACGGTGATCCTGGTGCCTCTGGGTGTGGTGCGCAATCGCAAGAAAACCTACTGATTCGCCCGTAAAAGCCCCGGCTCCCCATGGGAGGGCCGGGGCTTTTTTGTGCCGTTCATTCGGCACCTGAAAAGTCCGTGATTTGCGGCAAGCGCAGGTGCGGCAAAAGTGCGACATGTTGTCACAGTGCCGCGGTCGCTGAGGGGCGGTTGAGTCGCTGCAACAGACTGCATTCTGGCGCGCTGGTTCAATGAGAGCCTGTCAGTTTGTGTACGCGAGCCTGTCGGCCGAGAACCATAGCCTGCTATCGATACAAATCTTCACAGCGCCCGTTTTACAAGGGGTGAAGCCTGATGGAAGGCGGCCCTCAGGGGGGATCGAGAGTCCTGGAAGGGGGGTGTTTCAGGTCCTTTTTGGGGCTTTTTGTTGCAAATGAAAATCGCTATGATTGCGATCCTTCGCAACAATCATGAGGGATTGTTGCGCCATGGGATAAAAATTATTTCGGGATAAGACATGGTTTATAAAACGCGACATATCTACAATCGCCCGCACTGAATTTCCGACGCTGCTCAACCCTGAGCACACGAGGACGGTCGAGGGGCGGATAGAGCGCTCCATGCGACTGCGGGTGTCGGCGCCTTCCAAACTTCCGCACCAAATGGAATTGGTCTGTAACAAGGCCTTTGACCACGAGATCGAATAAGAACCACTGCTAGCCCGGGATGTGTCGTTGAGCGCTTAACGCAACGGGCAGGCCCTTATTCAATTGAAGAAAAATGCCAACCCTTGGCAGGGTGAAGTGTTGGCGATCAAAACCCAACTGCATTGCGCAAGCTGCTTTAGAGGTCGTGAGATGAGTAAAAACAGGTACCCCAGATTACTAGGCTTATTGCCGCTGCTCGGCATGTTAATGCTGGGAGGCTGCAAGTGGACCTTGCTCGATCCCAAGGGTCAGGTCGGTCTGGATGAACGAAACCTGATCATCACGGCAACCATCCTGATGCTGCTGGTGGTTGTGCCGGTCATCATCATGACCTTCGCCTTCGCCTGGAAATACCGCGCCTCCAACAAGGACGCGACCTACGCGCCGAAGTGGTCCCACTCCACCAAGATCGAGATCGCGGTGTGGCTGGTTCCGGTGCTCATCATCATTGCCCTGGGTTATGTCACCTACAAGTCGACCCACGCCCTGGACCCGTACCGTCCGCTGGATTCCGACGTCAAGCCAGTGACCATCGAAGTGGTCGCCATGGACTGGAAGTGGCTGTTCATCTATCCCGACCAAGGGATCGCCACCGTCAACAAGATCGTTTTCCCGGCCCATACCCCGGTGAACTTCCGCGTGACCTCCGACACCGTGATGAACTCGTTCTTCATCCCGGGCCTGGGCGGCCAGATCTACGCGATGGCGGGCATGACCACCAAGCTGCACCTGATTGCCAACCAGAACAGCGAACTTGAAGGTATCTCCGCCAACTACAGTGGCGCGGGTTTCACCGGCATGAAGTTCAAAGCGATCGCTACCAGTCAGGAAGATTTCGACGCCTGGGTAAACGAAGTCAAGAAGGCACCTAAACAGCTGGACACCGCTGAATACGAAGCCCTTTCCAAGCCAAGCCAGAACAATCCTGTAGAGCTCTACTCCGCCTACGCGCCAAACCTGTTCCAGACCGTCATCGACAAGTATGAAGGCATGAAACCGGGCAAGCCGCTCAAGCACGAGAAGAAAGAAAAGGAAGTGGCCGCAACGGAAGGGATGGACGTGAGTTCGCATTCAGCTGCCGGGGCAGAGGAGTAAACGATGTTTGGTAAATTAAGTCTGGAAGCGATTCCGTTCCACGAGCCGATTGTCATGGTCACCGTTGCCATGATTCTGCTCGGTGGCGTGGCGCTGTTCGCGGCAATCACCTACTTCAAGAAGTGGACCTATCTGTGGACCGAGTGGCTGACGTCCGTCGACCACAAGAAAATCGGTGTGATGTACATCATCGTCGCCATGGTCATGCTGCTGCGTGGTTTTGCCGACGCCATCATGATGCGTACCCAGCTGGCCATGGCCACCGAGGGTTCGCCTGGCTACCTGCCACCTGAACACTATGACCAGATCTTCACCGCTCACGGTGTGATCATGATCATCTTCATGGCGATGCCATTCTTCACCGGCCTGATGAACCTTGTCGTGCCGCTGCAGATCGGCGCGCGTGACGTGGCCTATCCGTTCCTCAACTCCCTGAGCTTCTGGCTGCTGGTATCGGGCGTGGTGCTGATCAACCTGTCCCTGGGCGTTGGCGAATTCGCCAAGACCGGCTGGGTTGCCTATCCGCCGCTGTCGGGCCTGCAATACAGTCCGGGCGTGGGTGTGGACTACTACATCTGGGCGCTACAGCTATCAGGGCTGGGGACAACGCTGACGGGGGTCAACTTCCTGGCCACCGTGCTGAAAATGCGTACCCCGGGCATGAAGATGATGGACATGCCGATCTTCACCTGGACCTGCACCTGGGCCAACGTGCTGATCGTGGCTTCGTTCCCGATCCTCACCGCTACCCTGGCACTGCTGACGCTTGACCGTTACATGGATTTCCACATTTTCACCAATGAACTTGGTGGCAATCCAATGATGTACGTGAACCTGTTCTGGGCCTGGGGTCACCCCGAGGTGTACATCCTGATCCTGCCGGCGTTCGGTATCTTCTCCGAAGTGATCTCGACCTTCTCCGGCAAGCGCCTGTTCGGCCACCATTCGATGATCTACGCTTCCGGCGCGATCTCGGTACTGGGCTTCATGGTCTGGCTGCACCACTTCTTCACCATGGGTTCGGGGGCCAGCGTCAACGCCTTCTTCGGCCTGGCGACGATGCTGATCTCGATTCCGACGGGGGTGAAGCTGTTCAACTGGCTGTTCACCATCTACCACGGCCGTCTGCGCATCACCAGCCAGGTTCTGTGGACCCTGGGCTTCATGGTGACCTTCGCCATCGGCGGCATGACTGGCGTACTGCTGGCCATTCCGGGTGCCGACTTCGTTCTGCACAACAGCCTGTTCGTGATCGCTCACTTCCACAACGTGATCATCGGCGGCGCGGTATTCGGCTACATCGCCGGCTTCAGCTTCTACTTCCCGAAAGCCTTCGGCTTCAAGCTGCATGAAGGTTGGGGCAAGGCTGCGTTCTGGTTCTGGATCTCCGGCTTCTTCGTCGCGTTCATGCCGCTCTATGCACTGGGCTTCATGGGCATGACCCGTCGTCTGAACGCCACCACCAACCCTGAGTGGGTGCCGTACCTGTACGTTGCCATGGTAGGTGCGGTGATGATCGCCGTGGGTATCGCCTGCCAGCTGATCCAGCTGTACGTCAGCGTGCGTGACCGCAAGCAGAACATGTGTGTATCCGGCGACCCTTGGAACGCCCACACCCTGGAATGGTCGACCTCGTCGCCACCTCCGTTCTACAACTTCGCGGTACTGCCGAAAGCCGAAGGCATCGATCCGTTCACCGAAGCCAAGGAAAACGGCACTGCCTACGCGCAGCCTGGCCGCTACCAGCCGATCCACATGCCCAACAACACCGCTACCGGTCTGGTCATGGGTGCTCTGCTGACCGTGTTCGGTTTCGCCATGATCTGGCACATCTGGTGGCTGGCCATCGCAAGCCTGGCCGGCACCGTGATCTATTTCGCGATCCACGCTGCCCGTGATGATCAAGGCTACATGGTGCCGGTCGAAACGATCGAGCGCATCGAAGCCGAACAGCACAAGCGTCTGGTATCGGAGAACAAGATCCCGGCTACCCGTGTTGAAACCTCGTTGGAACAGGCTTAATCCATGTCGAACTTAGTGACCAATGCTGGACACGCCCATGTCGATGACCATGGGCACGATGACCATCACCACGACTCGGGCGAGATGACCGTATTCGGTTTCTGGCTCTACCTGATGACCGACTGCATTCTGTTTGCGTCGATCTTCGCGGTATACGCGGTACTGGTTAACAACGTAGCGGGTGGCCCGTCGGGCCACGACATCTTCGAACTGCCATACGTACTGGGTGAAACCGCCCTGCTGCTGTTCAGTTCGATCACCTACGGCTTCGCCATGCTGGCGTTCTTCCGGGGCAACAAGAAGCAGGTACTGGGCTGGCTGGCCATGACCTTCCTGTTCGGCCTGGGCTTCATCGGCATGGAGATCAACGAGTTCCACCTGCTGATCTCCGAAGGCTATGGCCCTAGCCGTTCCGGCTTCCTGTCCGGGTTCTTCACCCTGGTCGGTACCCACGGTCTGCACGTGACCAGCGGTCTGATCTGGATGGCGATCATGATGTACCAGGTGCAGAAAAACGGCCTGACGGCGACCAACAAGACCCGTCTGAGCTGCCTGAGCCTGTTCTGGCACTTCCTGGACGTGGTGTGGATCTGCGTATTCACCGTTGTTTACCTGATGGGGACTATGTAAATGGCCAACACACACTCCCACGACGAAGCCGGTCACGGCAGCGTCAAGTCCTACGCCATCGGCTTCATCCTGTCGGTCATCCTGACACTGATCCCGTTCGGCCTGGTGATGTACCCATCGCTGCCCAAAGACGTGACCCTGTGGATCGTCCTGGCGTTCGCAGTCATCCAGGTGCTGGTGCACCTGGTGTACTTCCTGCACCTGGACCGTTCCGAAGCACAGCGCAACAACGTGGTGGCGTTCATCTTCGCCGCGTTGGTCATTGTTCTGCTGGTTGGTCTGTCGTTGTGGATCATGTTCAGCATCCACACCGTCATGATGGCGAAGTGAGGTAAACCCGATGTCGCTCAAGCACTTTATCCAAATCACCAAACCGGGGATCATTTTCGGTAACGTGCTTTCTGTGGCAGGCGGGTTCTTCCTGGCCTCGAAAGGGCATGTCGATCTGGCCATTTTCCTGGCCGCCATGATCGGCACCTCGCTGGTGGTAGCGTCCGGTTGCGTGTTCAACAACTGCATCGACCGTGACATCGACCTGAAGATGGAGCGCACCAAGAACCGCGTGCTGGTCCAGGGCCTGATTTCCCTGGAAGTGGCACTGGTCTACGCCTCAATCCTCGGTGTCGCCGGCGTCGCCCTGCTGTACTACGTGGCCAACCCGTTGGCCGCGTTGTTCGCGGTAATCGGCTTTGTCATCTACGTCGGCTTCTACAGCCTGTACCTCAAGCGCAAGTCGGTTCACGGCACGCTGGTGGGCAGTCTGTCCGGAGCCATGCCGCCAGTGATCGGCTATGTCGCGGTCAGCAACAGCTTCGACATGGCTGCGCTGACCCTGCTGGTGATGTTCAGCCTGTGGCAGATGCCGCATTCCTACGCCATCGCGATCTTCCGCTTCAACGATTACCTGGCCGCATCGATTCCGGTGCTGCCAGTGAAGCGTGGCATCCGCGTGGCCAAGAAGCACATCCTGCTCTACATCCTGGCATTCCTGGTGGCGACCCTGATGCTGACCTTCAGCGGTTACGCCGGCATGAGCTACCTGGCGGTAGCGGCGGCCATGGGCATGTACTGGTTGTACATGGCCTGGACCGGCTACAAGGCAGTGGATGACACCGTGTGGGCGCGCAAGCTCTTCGTGTTCTCGATCTTCACCATCACCGCGCTGAGCGTGATGATGTCGGTGGATTTCAAGGCCCCGACCGAGCTCCTGCTGACCTACGCACACTAAGCTGTCCAGGCCACAGGAAAAGCCCCGCCTTCGCAAGAAGCGCGGGGCTTTTTTCATTGCGCTGGGTTGATGGTCACATCATTTAAAGTTTTTCGGCCCGAAGGCCTGGCCTGGCCGGGTAAAATGCGCCGTTCGTGGATAGAACCTGAGTGGATGCAATGGAAAACCGTATTGAACTGTACGACTCGAAGGTGCGCTATGGCGTCATCAGTCGCGGACTGCACTGGGCCATGGCCCTGGCCTTTGCCTGGATCTACAGCACCACCAGTGCGCATTACCTGATGGCCGATTCGGCCCTGGACAAGTTCCTCTGGCCGACCCACAAGCAAGTCGGCCTGCTGTTGATGGCCCTGCTGCTGGTGCGTGTGGTCTGGAGCCTGTTGAACCGTCACCGCCGGCCGCCGAGCCTCAACCTTGCAGCAACCCTGGGGCATGGGCTGCTGTATGCCGGGATGTTTGCCATTCCGTTTCTCGGCCTGTTGCGTCAGTACGGCTCGGGTCGCGCCTTTTCCGCCTTCGGTCTGCCGGTAATGAACGGCTTCGACGGGCCGAAGATCCAGTGGATGACCGAACTGGGCAACAATTTCCACAGCCTCCTGGGCTGGACCCTGCTGGTGCTGATCGTCGGCCATGTGGCGGCGCTGATCCTGCACTGCATCAAGGGCCAGGGGCATATTCTGCGGCGCATGGCCGGCAGTGCACGCTCGGCGTGAGCCGCGCACCCGAACACGGAAAAGCCCCGCCTTCGACAGACGCGCGGGGTATTTTATTGAGAGCCCTTGCGTGGGCTGCCCAACTATTCAAATGACCCAACTCATGCAGGAAGCAGAATGATGAAGAAAACAGCGGTTATCGTGTTCAGCGGCGGACAGGACTCGACAACCTGTCTGATCCACGCCTTGCCGCTCTATGACGAAGTGCACTGCATTACGTTCGACTATGGCCAGCGGCACCACGCGGAAATCGAGACCGCGCAGCGGCTATCCAAGCAGTTGGGGGCGACCGTGCACAAAGTGCTGGACGCTTCGTTACTCAACGAACTGGCGATCAGCAGCCTCACTCGGGACAACATTCCGGTGCCCACGGTGAACAGTTCAGGCGAAAGCTTGCCCAGTACCTTTGTACCCGGAAGAAATATCCTGTTCCTTACCCTGGCCTCTATCTACGCCTATCAGGTAAAAGCCGAGACCGTGATTACCGGAGTGTGCGAGACCGATTTCTCGGGTTACCCCGATTGCCGCGATGAATTTGTAAAGGCATTGAACAAGGCCCTCGAACTGGGCATGGAGTACAAGTTGCGCCTCGAGACTCCACTGATGTGGCTGAACAAGGCAGAAACCTGGGCCCTGGCGGACTACCACAATCAACTGGAGCTGGTTCGCGAGCAAACCCTGACTTGCTACAACGGCATCATGGGCAGTGGCTGCGCCAACTGCGACGCCTGCAATCTACGGGCAAAAGGCTTGAACGCTTATCTGGAGAACAAGACGCAAGTCATGGATAGCCTGAAGAGCAAGATGGGTCTGAAGTGAGGATTTGAGCAGCTTGCTGCCCTTGGAGCCCAACACTGAACCTGCCTGGCAGATAGGTGTTGAGCTCCGGCGTCGCTCTACAAACAGCGATCGATCATTTTGCCTGGCTATCCGTTATGTATCTCTTGAACAGTGATCGTGCGCCATAGGCGGGCAATATATTGAAGAATGCAAAACAGACCTTGATTGCGATCTGAACATAAATCATGTTCAGGATGTCGTTGTTTTGCATGGCTCCATAGAATGCGATGTAGCAAAACACGAAGCTGTCGATGATGACCGCAAACAAGGTGCTGAGGAATATCCGCAGAAATAGGAATCTGGAGTTTGTGAGTTCCTTTATCTTGCACAGCAAATATGAGTTTATGTTTTCAGAAACAAGGAAGGAAACGGAAGACGCTACCAGTACAGACGACACCTGGATAATAACGTCGTTATAAGGTGTATCGAGTTTCCAGCCTGGCAGTCCGGGGAGAAAAGTGGACGCGTAGAGCAGGATGATGATCATGGCGTTGCTTGCAAATGCAAACAGAATGGCTCTTCTGGCGAGCCTGAGTCCGAAGTTCTCGTTCAGCAGGTCAACGATCAGGAATGTCAGAGGGTACAGAAAGGTGCCGGGGGTAATAATGATGTCGAGGGATTCAAGGTAGATCGGCTTTGTTGCAGCGATGCTGGTGAAAATATAAAAGGTAAAGAGCAGCAGGTTGAGGATGATGTAGATCATCCATGAGTTTTCATTGCGATCGTTCAAGTCGTATGCAGTAAGTGTTCCTCCTTGGGAGTAGAACTTTTTATACAGATTTTTAACTTCCATTTTGTTCAAGTTATCCATTATTTCGCTGTTCACTACTTCGCTCAGCTTTATTTTTATGACCTTGCCGGTGTCGATGATCATGATCACGGCCAGGTTTTTATTGTTCTCAAACCCCAGAAGCTTGTACTTGCTGTTCTCGATATCACCTTCATAGGCAGTCATTGAAGCGTTCCTCAATGATATCGCCGACAACGGATATACGATCCGGGTCGAAGACGACCTCGTTCATGATCAGCAGTTTCCTGGTCTGTTTGTCGTAAGCCAGTTTTTCCTTTTCATCGGTGATCGTCCCCTTTTGCACGATCAGCAGGCCGCCGACCTCATACATGCCCTTGATATCGTTTTCCAGGCGCACGGCTATCAAGTTGCAGGATGTACCGAAGTAGTAGGTCAATGGGAAACAAGTGGCGAGTTCGCCAATACGTTTATCCATGTTGGCCATCAACTGGCTTTCCTTGAGGATCGGAACAGCAGCCGGGTTCATGTTCCCTTGCGGGGAAATGCTGCTTTCGATGATCTCCTTCTCTTCAAAGTCGACGGTTTCTATTTCCTCATAGGAAATGCCGAAGAAGTCGGAGATTTTTCGAATGGTGGACTGCTGGACGTTGCTGACCTTGCCTTCCAGGATGTTGTATATGGTTGTTCTGGTCAGGCCACTGGCGTTGCATAAAGACAGTTGTGTCTCTCCGCGACTTTTAATCAGGTATTTGATATTGCTTTTTAAATACTCTGTTCTTTCTCTTCTGTGCATCAAATGCCTCACCATTTCCTTATAGTCGTAATGCATCGAATTTTTTAGCGTTCACATCGCGCATGGCATCGATTGCCTGCTGCCAATAGCGGGATCACTGTGGCAGAAGCCTGTCAGTTGCTTTTGTGTTGTCTGGTAATTCGCTAGTGCTCCTTTAGCCAGCCTGTATCCGTCCTGGGATACTTCGCTACGGGGACTGTGGGCGATCAAGTCGCTGAGAGGGGCCGGTTTGCACAGGGCCGCAACGGACAAGTGTTGCATGCGTCAGCCATGACAATAAAGCCCCAGGGGTTGGGCATTATCACTCTCGCCCTGCGGCTTGCACCGGCAAGGCTGCGCCGATGTCCTTCCACTTCAAAAAAGAAGCATTTAACTTTGAGGATGTTTAATTTTTTGATTAATTCTGTTACGCCTTATACAGTCTTGACCCAGGGCCCGGATCAGCCCGATTCACACCAACGAACGTAAAACCCAGGAAGCACGCCCTCGTTCGTGGCGCGCAGTACTCAAGGAAGGGGCACAGATTTATGGCAGCCGATACCGAACCACTGAGGAACCAGGCCGACTTGCTGCGATGTGGCTTGGCGGACCTGCGAACAGAAGACGCCGAGCTGGCCAGGATCCTGGACGCTGAAGTAAGCCGGCAACAACGCACGCTTTCCCTGGTTTCATCCTCCTGTGCAGCCACCCCCAGAAGCCTTGCCGCCTCGGCCTCGGCGCTGGTCAACGTGACGGCGCAGGGGGTTGCGGGCAAACGCCATCACGCCGGGTGCGAAAACGTCGATCTGGTGGAATCCCTGGCGATCCGCAGGGCCCGGGAGCTGTTTGCCGCGCAGTACGCCGCGGTGCAATCGCACTCGGCCTCGAACGCCAACTACCAGGTGTTGTCCGCGCTGCTTGAGCCGGGGGACACCCTGCTCGGGATGGCCCTGGATCATGGCGGCGACCTGACCCACGGCAGCTCCCTCGCTTTTACCGGTGCCCACTACAAGGCGATCCGCTACGGCACCACGGCCCAGGGCACCATCGACTACCAGGAGGTACGTCAGCTGGCGATGGCCCACCGCCCGCGCATCATCATCTGTGGGGCAACGGCTTATTCGCGGGTCGTGGACTTCCAGCGTTTTCGCGACATTGCCGATGAAGCCGGGGCCATCGTCCTTGCCGACATCTCCCATATCGCCGGCCTGGTTGCCACGGGGCGTCACCCGAGCCCGATCGATGTGGCGCACGTCACCACCACTTGCACCCACAAACAGCTCGCCGGGCCACGCGGCGGCCTGATTCTTTCCGGGCGGGACGCGGACACCAAGGTGCCCGGCCTGAGGTCGAGCTTTCGTCGGGTGCTCGACCAGGCAGTTTTCCCCGGGATGCAGGGGGCGCCTGCAGTCAACATGATCGCCGCCAAGGCGGCCGCGCTGGGCTATGCCATGTCTGCACAGTTCGATGCCTACATGGGGCGGATTCGCGCCACGGCGGATGAAATGGCCTGCGCGTTCATGGCGCGGGACTACGAGGTAATGGGCGGCGGGACGGAAAACCACACGATCCTGTTGCGCTTGCCTAAGGGCATCAGCGGCTCCCTCGCCGAATCGGCATTGGAAAAGTGCGGAATCATCGTCAGCAAAAAACGCGCACCGGGGGAGACTCGATCGTCATTTGCCGCCAATGGCTTGTGTATCGGCACGGGCTCCATCGCACAGCGCTATGTGGACCCCCAGGGCTGCCGGCAGATCGTCGACCTGGTGTGCCGGATACTGGATCAGCTGCAGCCACAGGGCGAGCAGCCATACGTTCTGGAGCCCGCGCAGCAGGAGCGCTTCCGGCTGGAGACCGAGGCGTTGTGTGCGATGTACCCCATCCTTGAGTACGGGGATCGCTGAAGAAAAAAAGCCCCGTCTTCACGCTGGAATACGGGGCTTTTCAGGTCTGCAGAAGGCTGTGCTGGCGCTTGGCGAGCAAGCTCGCCCCTGCAGCGGCGGGTTACAGCTGTTGTTGCGCGCTGTAGCCTTCGAACGCGGTCTGCTGCTGGATCGCGGTAACGATGTTCTTGCGGGTGGCCTGCTGTTCGTTGCCATCCTTGTCGAGGAACATCTCGCTTTCCAGTTCCGCCTCGTCGCCTTCGCCGACAAAGCTGAAGCCGAGGAATTCGAAGGCTTCACGGTCGACGTTGGCCTTGGAGCGCGGGCGCATCGGCAGGGTGACGCTGACGCCGTCCTTGCTGATGGCGAACACTTCCATTTCCTTCTTCGGACGCGCCTTGCTCTTGCCGCCGCTGGGGTTGCTGATGGCCTGGTGGGTCTGGTTCAGCACCTTCAGGGCCAGGCCGTAGACCAGCTCCTGGAAGTCCGGATCGTCCTTGTAGCTGGAGAGAATCCGGCTGATGGGGAATTTCTTGCTCAGGTCTTCCAAGGCGGCGAGGTCGGCGGCCTCGGCGTCTTTGAGCTGCTTGAGCTGGCCCATGAGTTCATAGGCGGTGTCGTCGTCAAAGCGGTCGTGGGCCTGGCGAATCGCTGCGCGCAGTTCGCGAATCTGGTCACTTTCTTTCGAGGTGTGGAAGGCGTCGAGCACCATCTCGCTGATGGTCTTGGCCTGGGACACGTGTTGTGAAAGATGAATGGCGTTTTCGTATTCGGCCTTGTTGGACAGGGCGACTACGGATTCTTCGGTGTTGGAATCAGGCATTGAACATCCACTACTTGGTTTAACAGGTTTGAGGCGCGAAAGGCCCAGGGGGATTTTCGGGGGCGCCTAATCTATTGGACCCGGGCCCTATTGTCACGGACCAAGCGACGGCCCGGCAGCCGCGCCTCTTTCAGACCGGCCTTCGCGCCACAGATTCCCTGTCGTTCAAAGCACTTGTGTATCGCTGACCCCAGCCTCCAGTTCCTGGCGCAGATCGCTGCCCCGGCGGGCGATGAATACCAATTGCGCGGCATGCTCGGTGGGCTGATCGGCGGCCAGGGTGAACTGGCTGCGGTTGCCCACATGCTGCAACCAATAAGGTTGTTCATTGCCTTCAAGGCGCACCAGGCCCTTGAGGCGCAGCAGGTCGGCGGGCAGGCGCGCCAGCCAGTCCCGCAAAGCCTTGGGCTGCAGCGGTCGCGAGCTTTTCCACACCCAGCTTTCGAACAACTGGTCGTGGGCCTGGGGCAGGGCCTTGAACAGCACTTCGGTGGAGCGCACCGGCGGCGCCAGCAGCAGCTCGGGGGGCAGCTCGGCCTGCACCGTGTCGAACACCGGGGCACGATTGCCGAGGCTGGCGCGGATGTTCTGCAATTGCTCGGCGCTCACCAGATCGGCCTTGTTCAGCAGCACCCAGTCGGCGCAGGCCACCTGGGCTCGGGACAGGCGGGCCATTTCCCCTTCCAGGTCCTGGTAGCCGCTGGCATCCACCAGGGTGATCACCGCGTCCAGGTGCAGGCGGTTGCGCAGTTGCGGGTAGCCGATGGTCTGCACGATGCGCTGCGGGTCGGAGACGCCGCTGCACTCGATGACAATTCGCTCCAGGGCCGGGCGCAGCTTGGACAGGCTCACCAGTTGCGCCAGCAGGTCCTCCTGCACGGTGCAGCAGATGCAGCCGTTCTGCAGGCTGTACACCGCGTCGGTGACCTCGGCGATGATCGCCGCATCGATGTTCAGCTCGCCGAAATCGTTGACGATCACCGCCAGCCGGCCGCTGTCGGCGCGTTGCACCATGCGGTTGAGCAGGGTGGTCTTGCCGGCGCCGAGAAAGCCTGCAACCACGGTTACCGGGATGCTCGGGGTGCTGTTCATTATTCCTTGCCCTCGATCACCGGTGGCAGGCCTTCCCACACCGCTTGCAGAGGGGTGTCGCTGAAGGTGCCCTGGCGGTCGTAGACCAGTTGCCCCTCGACGAAGGTCAGTTGCACCTGGGTGTGGTGGATGTAGTTGCGTGCGCCCTGGGCGAACAGGTCGCGGTCGAGGACGATCAGGTCCGCCGACTTGCCGGCCTCCAGGCTGCCGGTCAGGTGTTCCAGGCCCATGGCATGGGCGCCGTTGAGGGTCGCCACTTGCAGCGCCTGTTCCAGGCTGATGGGGTCACCGAAGGTGTCGGGTTCCTGGTTCCACGGGTTCTGCCGGGTGACCATGGTTTCCAGGGCCAGCCATGGATCGATGGACGCCACCGGCCAGTCGGTGCCGAACACCGCGATGCCACCGGCTGCCAACACGCCCTTGAAGTCATAGATGCGCTTGAGGCGTTCCTGGCCGTAGCCGGAGCGTGCGCCGCTGGCGAACGGCGTCGGGTACCAGGCTGCCGGAGAGAACTCGGCGATCACGTCCAGGGCCTGGAAACGCTTGAGGTTGCCCGGGTGCAGCAGGGTGCTGTGGGCGCATTGGTGACGGATGCCGCTGTTGCCGTTGCGCCGCCGGGCCTCGGCCACGGCATCGAGGAACACGTCGGAGGCGCCGTCGCCGGTGCAGTGGGCGATCACCCGCAGGCCGCGCTTGTCCATGTCCACCACCATGTCGGTGATGTGTTCCGGGGTCAGGTTGAGCTTGCCGCGCCAGCTCGACTCTTCCGGCCAGGGGGTCAGCAGGTAGGAAGACTTGGGCTCCACGGTGCCATCGAAGTGGAACTTCACCGCGTTGGCACTCAGGCGCGCGCTGCGATAGAAATGCCGCTCGCCACTGAGCAGTTCCCAGCGCCGGCGCACCGGGAAGATGTCGTCCTGCCAGCTGATGGCGGCTTCCACCCGCAGGGTCAGCTCGCCGGCATCGTCCAGTTCCTTGAGGGCCTGCAGGCGGTTTTCGCAGACGTGCACGTACTTGGTGGCGGTGACCCCGCGAGAGGTCTGGAAGTGCACGCCATCGCGATAGGCACGGCGCAGCACCGACACCGGAGTCGGCGGCATGGCGGCATGGATCAGGGCGTAGGCACCGTCGATCAACAAGCCGTTGGGTTCGCCGGTCAGCTCGTCGCGCTCCAGGTAGCCGTTGCGCGGGTCGCTGGTGTGGCGGTCGATGCCGGCCAGTTCCAGGGCCTTGGAGTTGACCATCATGGTCCCCCACATGCGGTCCAGCAGGGCCACCGGGCGGTCCGGCATGACGCTGTCGAGCCATTCGCGGCCCGGGGTCAGCCCGGCCTCGCGGAAGGTGTAGCGCACCCAGTACTGGCCGTAGATCCAGCCGTCGCCGGGATGGCTGTCGGCATAGGCGTGGATCGCTGCTGCCAGTTGCTCCGGGGTCGGGTCTTCGATGCCCACGTCCAGGTCGTCGGCGTAGCGCGGGGCCAGGGCCAGGTCCGGGTGGGTGTGCATGTCATGCAGGCCGGGCATGCAGAAGGCCCCGTCCAGATCGTGCTGGCGGGTATTGGGCCCGATCAGCGAGGCCAGGGAAGCGAGGCTGCCCACCGCGATCAGCTTGCCCTGGCGGATGGCCACGGCGTCGGCCCAGGGCTGGGCCGGATCGAGGGTGTACATCCGGCCGTTGTGCAGCACCAGTTCAGCGTATTGATCGACGGCGCTATGGGTGGAGTTGAATTGGTCGGAAGCGGTCACGGGGTCAACCTCTCAAGCAGGGGGCCCTTCAAAGGTGGGCAAAAAAGTATGGCGCAGCAGTGTTCTTGTCAGAGGTACCAGGGCCGCTGGGCGGCCCGGGTCATGCATTCAGCGTTGTGCGCCCAGGGTTTCGACAAAGCCGGCAATGCGCTGGCAGGCGTCCTTGAGCACCTCGTCGGCGACGGTGAAGGAGATCCGCACGAAGCCCTCGGCACTGGCGCCGAAAGCCTGGGCGTCGAGCACCGAGACCCCGGTGGCGCGGAACAGCTGCCAGGCGAAATCCATGCTCGACAGGCCGGTGCGGCGCACGTCCACCAGCATGAACATCCCGGCTTCCGGCTCGCGGCAGTCCAGCAGTTGCACCTGCTTGAGGCCCTCCACCACCAGGTCGCGGCGCCGGCGATAGACCTCGCGGGCGCTGCCGATCACTTCTTCATCGAGCTCCAGGGCCTTGAGCGCGGCTTCCTGGATAAACCCCGGCAGGCCGTAGAGCATGCACAGCAAGAGGTTGTCCAGATGCCCGACCAGGGCCGGCGGGGCGATCACCCAGCCCACGCGCCAACCGGTCATGGCATGGGTTTTCGACAGGCTGTTGAGGATTACCGTGCGCTCGGCCATGCCCGGCAGCGAAGCGATGCTCAGGTGTTCGCGGTCGTAGGTCAGTTGCCCGTAGACCTCGTCGGAGATCACCCACAGGTCATGCTTGCGCGCCACCTCGGCCACGGCTTCCAGCTCCTCACGGCTGTAGACGTTGCCGGTGGGGTTGCACGGGGTGGCCAGGGCAATGCCGCGAGTCTTGTCGGTGAGCGCCGCTTCCAGGGCCGCGGCGGTCAGGCGAAAGCCATTGGCCGCCGGCTGCTGGACGCAGGCGATCTGCGCCCCCGAGGCGTGGATGCAGGCCTCGTAGGTCAGGTACATGGGTTCTGGCACCAGCACTTCGTCGCCGCTGCTGAACAGGCACAGCGATGTGGCGAACAAGCCGTTCTGCGCACCCGCCACCAGCGCCACGTTGTCGGCGCTGACCTCGATGCCCAGCAGGCGGCGCTGCTTGGCGGCGATGGCCTCACGCAGGGCAGGGCGGCCGAGGACGTGGGTGTAGTGGGTGTCGCCTTGCTCCAGGGCGGCACTGGCGGCAGCGCTGATGCGCTCGTCGGTGGCGAAGTCCGGGTCACCGACGCTGAGCACGATCACGTCTTCTCCGCGCCCACGGGCCTCGATGGCCGCGTAGTGGATGTCCCAGGCGCTGACGGATTCGCCGCTGATGCGCTGTACGAAAGGTGAGTAACGCATGTTGTTCTCCTCACGGGCCTCGCTGCCCGCGCAATGAATGGGTTCAGGCCTGACGCTGGGGGACCTTGCCCAGGCGTGCGCACAGATGTTCGATGACAAAGGCCAGGACGATGTAGATCAGTGCCACGGCCAGCAGCGGCTCGTAGACTTTCAGGGTCTGGGCCCGTACCAGGTTGGCCGCGCCCAGCAGGTCGGTGACCGCCACGGTGGACGCCAGTGCAGTGGCCTTGAGCAGCAGCACGCATTCCCCCACCAGGGTCGGGCGCACCAGTTCCAGGGCCCGGGGCAGCCACACCCGGCGCAGGGTCAGCCAGTGGCCCATGCCATAGGCGCGAGCGGCTTCCAGCTCGCCTCGGGGCACGGCCCGCAGGCCGCCACGCAGCACTTCGCCGACGTAGGCGCCGACACTCAGGGTCAGGGCCAAGGCCACATACCAGAAACCTTCGCGCAGGTAGGGCCAGAGAAAGCTGCCGCGAATCGGCGGGTAGGCGGCGAACAGGCTGCCGACCCCGTAATAGAGGATGTAGATCTGCACCAGCAGCGGGGTGCCGCGAAACACACTGATGTAGAACTGCATCGGCGCACGAATCAGAGGGTTGCGCGACACCCGGCCCAGGCCCACCACTACTGCCAGGGCAAAGCCGCAGATTCCGCTCAGCAGCAGGAGCTTGAGGGTGATGCCCAGGCCGCGCAGCAGCTCGCTGGAAAAACCGTTGATCCAGGAAAAGTCCATCCGAGTCTCCTAGTGCTGGGGCAGCCAGCGGTTGGTGCGTCGTTCGAGCACGCGGAACACGCTGCCGGAAACCAGGGTGATGACGAAGTAGAAGGCTGCGACCGCCAGGTAGAACACCAGGTAGTGCTTGGTGGAACCGGCTGCCTGCTTGCCCACCGAGAGCAGTTCGCTGTAGCCGACGATGCTGATCAGCGCGCTGTCCTTGACCAGTACCAGCCACAGGTTCGATAGCCCGGCCATGGCATAGGGCAGCATGCTCGGCAACAGGATGCGCCGCACCAGCAGCCAGCGTTCGATGCCGTAGGCCCGGGCCGCTTCGATCTGACCGTAGGGAATGGCCTGGATCGCGCCCCGGATGATCTCCGCCGAATAGGCGCCCTGGACGATGCCCAGCACCAGCACCGCGGCGATGAAACCGTTGACCGTGACGCTCGGCCGGTCCATGGCGGCCATGGCCATGTTCAGCAGGTCGGTGCCGGCGTAGTAGAGCAGCAGAATCAGCAGCAGCTCGGGCATGGCCCGGTACAGGGTGGTGTAGGCGTTGGCCAGCTTCACCAGCCAGCGCGGGCCCTTGAGCTTGATCATCGCCACCAGCAGGCCGATGCCCAGGCCGAGCACAAAGGCCCCGGCGGAAATCTGCAGGGACACCAGCGCGCCCTGGGCCAGGGCGCCGAGCCAGCCGTCGGCGACGAACAGTTGGGAAAGGTCGGACAGAGAAATCATGACGTATCCAGTCAACGCCGGCGGCCCGCGCAAACGGGCCGGCCGGACGGCTTAGTTGGCAGAAATGTCGACGCTGAAGTAGCGGCTGCGGATCTTGTCGTAGGTGCCATCGGCCTTGAGCGAGGCCAGGGCGGTGTTGATCCGCTGCTGCAGGGCGCTGTCACCCTTGCGCAGGCCGACCCCGATGCCGGAACCGAACAGCGGGTCCTTGGGCGCCAGGCCCTTGTCCGCCAGGCCGGCACCGGCCGCGGTCTTGAGGATCGGCTCGATGGTCAGGGCGTCGGCCAGCATCACGTCGATCCGCCCGCTCTGCAGGTCGGCGATCATGTCGTCCTGAGTGGTGTAGTAGCGCAGGGTCGAGGTCTTGCCGTAGTAGGTCTTGGCGAAGGTCGCGTTGGAGGTCGAACCCTGTACGCCGATCAGCTTGCCCTTGAGGCCTTCGGGGGTGGTGACCAGCTCCAGGCTCTGGTCGGCGACCCACATGGCCGGGGTCTGGTAGTAGGGCGCAGAGAAATCGATGACCTTTTCACGTTCGTCGGTGATGCTCAGGGAGTTGAGGATGGCGTCGATCTGGCTCGATTGCAGGGCCGGGATCAGGCCGTCCCAGGCCACTTCCTTGAGTGGGCACTGGGCCTGCATGCGGTCGCACAGAGCCTTGATCAGCTCCGGTTCGAAGCCGCTCCAGTCGCCGTTGCCGCTTTTCATCGAGAACGGCGGGTAGGGTTCCAGGGCGATGCCGAAGACGATCTTGTCGGCGGCCACGGCGTGGCTGGCCAGTGCACTGAACAGGCAACCGGTGGCGAGCACCTTGAGCAGGTTTTTCATGGCTTTACCCTTTATCGAAGTTGTTGTTTTCAAGGATTGAAGCGAAACGTCAGACGCGGTTTTCCTGAGCCATGACGAATTGCCGGCAGCGCTCGCTGACCGGGTTGAGGAACACTTGCTGGGGTGGCCCTTCTTCTTCCACCAGCCCCTGGTGAAGGAACATCACCTTGCTCGACACGTCCCGGGCAAAGGCCATTTCGTGGGTCACCAGGATCATGGTACGGCCTTCCTCGGCGATGCCCTGGATGACCTTGAGCACCTCGCCCACCAGTTCCGGGTCCAGGGCCGAGGTCGGTTCGTCCATCAACAGCACCTGGGGGCGCATGGCCAGGGCCCGGGCGATGGCCACCCGCTGCTGCTGGCCGCCGGAGAGAAAGGAAGGGAAAGTGTCGCGCTTGTTGGCCAGGCCGACCTTTTCCAGCAGGTGCTCGGCATGGGCGATGGCGTCCTTGCGGTCTTCACCGAGGACATACACCGGCGCTTCGATGACGTTTTCCAGGACGGTGCGGTGGGGCCACAGGTTGAAGCTCTGGAACACCATGCTCAACTGGGTGCGCAGGCGCGCCACCTGGGCCGGGTCGGCGACCTGCGGGTTGCCGGCACGGTCGGTCCTGATGCGCACTTCTTCGCCATTGATGCGCAGGCTGCCGCTGCAGGGAATCTCCAGCAGGTTGATGCAGCGCAGCAGGGTGCTTTTGCCCGAGCCGCTGGAGCCGATCAACGACACCACTTCGCCTTCATTGGCGCGCAGGGCGATGCCCTTGAGCACGTGGTGATCGGCGTAGCTCTTGTGCAGATCATCGATCGCCACCACGGGATTGACGGAGTTGGGCTGCGATTGCAAGGGTCGACCCTCTTGTTATTGTGCGATGGCCGGGCAGTACCCGGCACAGGGTAGGGCTTGAGAATTAGCCATCGACGGCGGCGGGTCAATCGAGCATTTTTAGTGGGACACGGTAATTTTTTTCAGTAATTGGCTTTTTTTTCGGCGACGAGCAAGGCTATTGCCGGACGCCGATTGCAGCTATGGTGCTGCCACTCGTTTTTTTGTAGTCGAGGCATGATCGGTATGCGTTATCCCTCCATGACCGCGTTGCGCGCTCTGGACGCGGTGGCCCGCCTGGGCAGTGTCGCCGAGGCCGCCAATGAGCTGAACCTGACGCCCAGCGCCATCAGCCACCAGATCAAGAGCCTGGAGCAGACCCTGGGGTTTGCCCTGACCGAGCGCCAGGGCCGCAGCATTCGCATCACCTACCAGGGGGAGCGCTATGCCCGGGACATCCACCTGCTGCTGGCCAATATCCTCGAGGCCGGCCAGCGCTCCGATGGCCAGCAGGTCAGCGGCCGGCTGTGCATCAGCAGCCCGCCGGGGTTCGCCACCTATTGGCTGTGCACCCATATCGCCGAATTCCAGGCGCTGTATCCCCAGGTTGAACTGCAGTTGGTGTCGCCCCGCACGCCGGGGGACACCAGCGACAGCAGCGTCGATCTGTTCGTGGCCTATGGCATGGGCGACTGGCCCAACCAGCACGTGCAGAAGATCGTCTCCCTGCGCTATTTCCCGGTGTGCAGCCCGAGCCTGGTGAATGCCATGGGTGGCCTGAAAACCCTTGATGGCCTGGATCACGCCTTGCTCCTGCACATGATCGACTACTCCGACTGGCGGGTCTGGCTGGCGGCCGCCGGGGCGCCGAATGTCGACGTGCGCCGGGGCATCGTGTTTGCCGACGCGCACTTCGTACAGTCGGCCTGCATCGCCGGCCAGGGCATTGCCATGGGCGACAACCTGATCAGCGGCGAAGCCCTGGCCCGGGGCCAACTGGTGCAGCCCTTCGGCACCGAGATCGAGTCCAATCGCGGCTACTACCTGGTGGCCGACCTGCTCAAGTCCGAGCGGCCGGTGGTGCTGGCGTTCAGCGAGTGGGTCAAGTCCCAGCTGCAGGGCATCACCCGCTTGCACCCGGAACCCCGTCGCAACGGCAAAGCGTGAATTTTATTGAGCAATCGCCGCGATTTTTTTCGATTGTTGCCCCTTGGGTGCAGCGACTAATGTCCCTCGACATCAGCCGGGCGCAGGGTGTCGCCCGCACATAAGAACAAGAGGAAGTAGTCGATGACCACCTGTGCGCAGTCCCTGGTTCGTTTGCTGGAAGGTTATGGCGTGGACACGGTATTCGGGATTCCCGGCGTGCACACCGTCGAGCTCTATCGCGGCCTGCACGGCAGCCGCTTGCGCCACGTCAGCCCACGGCATGAACAGGGGGCCGGGTTCATGGCCGACGGCTACGCCCGGGCCAGCGGCAAGCCTGGGGTGTGCTTCATCATCACTGGCCCTGGCATGACCAATATCCTCACGGCCATGGGCCAGGCCTATGCCGATTCGGTGCCGATGCTGGTGATCTCTACCGTCAACCGTCGCGAGCACCTGCGCCTGGGCCACGGCCACCTGCACGAACTGCCGGACCAGCGAGCAATGGTGGCCGGGGTCTGCGCCTTCAGCCACACCCTGCAAGCGCCTTCGGAGTTGCCGGAACTGCTGGCGCGGGCCTTTGCCGTATTCAAGTGCGCACGGCCACGGCCGGTGCACATCGAGATTCCCCTGGACGTGCTGGAGATGCCCGCCGATAACCTCAACCTGATGCCCCGCAGCCTGCCTGGCGCGCCGGCGCCGGCCGGGGCTTCGATCGAGGCGGCGCTGGCCTTGCTCAACAGTGCCCACCGCCCGTTGATCCTGGCCGGTGGTGGTGCCCGGGGTTGCGCCGAGGTCCTGCGGCAATTGGCCGAGCGCCTGCAGGCGCCGGTGGCCCTGACCACCAACGCCCGCGGCCTGCTGCCTTGCGGCCACCCGCTGTTGCTCGATGGCGTGCAGTCCTCGGCCCATGGCCGGGCGCTGATCGACGAAGCGGATGTGGTGCTCGCCGTGGGCACCGAGCTTGGGGAAACCGACTACGACTTCTTTGGCCTCGGGCCGCTGCGCTTCAAGGGTTCGCTGATTCGCCTGGACATCGACCCGATGCAGGTCATGGGCGTGCAGCGGGCCCATGTCGGCCTGGTGGGGGATGCCCTGGAAGGTTTGCAGGCACTGCTGGGCAAGGTGGCGCCTGCCAATTCCCGCGGGCGCTGGGCACTGGACAGCGTGCAACGGGTGAACCAGGCCGAGCGCGCCGGCTGGACGCCCAAGCAGCAAGGCTTGCAGGGCCTGCTGGACCTGCTGCGGGACAATCTGGATGCACCGATCCTGGTGGGCGACTCGACCCAGCCGGTGTACCAGGGCGCCTGTGGCTACCAGGCCCCGGCTCCGGCCAGCTGGTTCAACGCCGGCAGTGGTTACGGCACCCTGGGCTACGGCTTGCCGGCGGCCATGGGCGCCAAGCTGGCGCGCCCCGAGCGGCCAGTGGTGGCGCTGGTGGGGGACGGTGGCCTGCAGTTCGCCAGCGGCGAGCTGATCGCGGCCAAGGAAGCACAGATCGGCGTGATCCTGCTGGTGTGGAACAACCAGTGCTACGGCGAGATCCGCGACTACATGCAGGCGCGGGATATCGTGCCGCTGGGGGTGGACATCCTCACCCCGGACTTCCAGGCCATGGCCCGAAGCTTCCATGTGGCGCACCACCGCGCCGACTCCCCCGCGCAGCTGCAAGACCTGTTGCACACCCTCAAGGACACCCGGCAGCCGGTGATGATCGAGGTCGATGCCGGCGCCTACCTGGCGCTGGGCTGAACCCAAGCCGGGCACAAGGAACGCGCTTTACAGGATGCAGGTGGGTTACATTGGCGGCGCCCGCCCGGGCGCGCCTTGCCACTTGAGGATTCAGGGATGAATTGCATTTTCTGCCAGATTGCCGCCGGCACCTTGCCCGCCGCACTGGTGTACCGCGATGAGCACTGCATGGCCTTCATGGACGTGCATCCGCTGGGTGAAGGGCACCTGCTGCTGATCCCCCAGCAGCACGTAGAGAAGCTCGAGCAATTGCCCGGTTTCATCCGCCAGCACCTGTATCAGGTCTTCGATGGCCTGCTGGCGGCGCAACGGCGTGCCGGCTACGGCGTCGAAGGCACCCACCTGCTGGTCAATGACGGCCGCGCCACCAACCAGCACATTCCCCATGCGCACCTGCACTTGATCCCGCGCAAACGCGGCGATGGCCTGGGGTTTGCCGGGCGCTTGCTGCTGCATTTCACTGGCTTGTTCGGCCGTCGGACCCAACTGGAGGTGTTGCAGCAGCAGGCCACGAGCATCGCCGAGCAGGTGCGGGTGCCCTGGGTCAGTGAAACCCCGGTGGGTAACCGCTGATATGCACCTGAGCCGCGCGCTGGCGCTTGAATATGCCGAAACCCAATACCTGCGGGCCCGGGTCCAGGGTCTGGCGAGCCTGCCGGGCAACCCTTATCGGGCCTGCCTGTTTGGTGAGCCGGGTTGTGGTGCCTTCGTCGTCGGCGGCAACCCCAGCCCGATGATGAACCGGGTACATGGCGACAGGGCACAGGATGCCCGGCGCCTGGTCGATCTGCTGCAGAGCTGCGTGGCTTACGCCCCGGCGATCGCCTTGATCGCCGAGTCAGCCAAGGTTGTGCCCACCCTGGAGCTGCAAGGGCTGCCGTTGCAGCGCCTGAAGGGCTGGACTCATGGGCAGCTGTTCGCTCCTGTGGGCGAGATTGTGGCGCCGCCTTCAGTGCTGGATATCGAGCCGGTGACCGCCTCGACGCTGGAAGTGTTCTGCACGCTGCACCGCGAAGGCTTCAATACCCCTGCGGCCGCTCGGCCGGCCACCCAGGCGGCCTTTGGTGGCTTGCTCAACGATGGGCGCGGGCATTTGTACCTGTTGCGGGAGCAGGGCGTTGCGGTGGCCGGCGCGGCGCTGTTCATCGCCGACAACGGCGTGGCATACCTGGGCACCGCCTTTACCACCCGGGCCGCGCGGGGCCTGGGTTATCACCGGGCCCTGATCGCCCATCGCTTGCAGCAGGCTGCTGCTTTGGGGGCCCGGAGCGTGGCAGCCACCGCCCTGGTGAACTCGCAAAGCCGGCGCAACCTGGAGCACTGCGGCTTGCGCCTGTCTCACCTGCAAACCCTGTATCGGGCCGAGTCACAGGGCTAGTGGGGTGGCGTTGTCGGCGCCGGGTCGAAGCGGATCGAGTACAGAATCGCCCTCAGGGTGGCGAAGTCCTGAAAGAACCCGACGCTGTCAGCCACCACCTGACGCTGGCCGCTGTCGATCAGCGCCATCAGGCAGGTGCCGCCATAGGCGTGAAAGCCGGTGTCCCCATCGCTGATGCCGCAGGTCTGATAGGCCAGCAGGCCTTTCCAGCCGGGGCCTGAAATCTCTTGCACCGGGCTGGGTTCATCCCTTCCGGCGCTGCGCATCCACACGCCGCTTTCCTGATAGAAAAACAAACCTTCGGCGGCCTGTTCCAGGCTGCCCTGCTGCAGGCACAGGTGCAGGGTGTACTCCTCCTGGGGGCGTTTTTTCGGGTGGTCCAGGGTGAGGCAGTTCTGCGCCTGGCCAAGCTTCCAACCTTTGGGGTATTGCAGGCTGAAGCCCTGACCCTTGAAGCGTGGTGAATCCATGGGCAATACCGGAACTCCGGCTTCCTCGCGCAAGGGTTCGTACAGGCTGGGATCGTTGCGACAGGCAGACAGCGGGCGGGCCTTGGCTTTGTGCAATTGGTCGAGGCGATGAGTCCGGGGATCCGCACTGGCGCTGACACAAGCGCAGCCGTAGCCGTAGTGATTGTTGGTGCGCACCCATTGCTGGTCGTTGAAAGTGGGCCACTCGCCCTCGGCCTGATAGCCGCCCTGGCTGGCGATCTCCCAGACGCCATCGCGGTCGGTCAGGGTGGCGTTGGCTGGCGTCGGATTCTCGAACCAGCCGCAACGGCGTTCGACCTTGGCGGGTGCGGCGAACGCGGGGAGGGCGAATACTGTCAGTAGGGTGCAGAGCATGACGCGCTGAAGCATGGAGCATCCTTGTTCGAGAGGCGGGCCGGGGACAATGGAGCGCTGCTTCGGGCACGTCAAGCCGGGCATGGGGGGCGTCGCGATAGCGGCGCATCTGCACCAGGCTGTCATCAGCATCGCGGCAGTAGGCCCATGGCTGGGCAGGGTTAAGGGTTTGGCAGGCCTGGCCGAAACAGCGGCTGGGAAATGGCGTAATCTCGCGTCTGGCCATCGAGCCGTCCACTCGCGCTGGGGCATGTCATGCATCGGATGCTATGCAGTGTTTTAAGCCTGACGATCATCCTGTCATCGCTGGGAGCTTGTACTACGGCCCCGGTCAGGCCGGCGATCGAGGGGCCGCAGGTGTATGGCTACACCCTCAATCAGCCACTGAGCCGCGAGCAGGTGCAGCGGCTGACCGACACCGGCAAGCACTTTGTCGGGGCCCTCAAGCTGTATCGACAGGAACTGCCGGACGGCAGCCAGTTCGGTTTCTACACCAACTACCGGAACTGGCTGAATACCCTGGCCCGCACCAGTCGAGAGTTTCCTGCCGAGAGCGATTGCCTGGTGGCCCAGCAGGCGGACCAGTTGCAACTCACCACCCTGATCGATGACTTCAATGCCCGTCAGGCCCGCCCGACGGGAGTGCCACGTCAGGTGGGGGATGTCTACGCCGTCCAGGCGCTGGACGCCTGTCAGCGTGTCGGCGGCCAGGGGCCTGGAGCTGACGCTTTTCGCTATACCCTCTGGGCCACGCTGCAAACCGAGACAGCGGCCCACGATCAGGGCTTTCTGCGCAAGGTCGAGGACCCGCATGCCCAGGCCCGAGGCATTGCGCAGGTGATTGTTCTGCTGCCCTTTGCCGCGCTGGCCGCGTTCATGGGGGGCGGTTGCACCGACTTGCAGTCCCAACCCGATGGTGACGGCTACTGCGCCCGGCAGCGCGCAGGTGCCGGCAAATGAGGTGCAGGGCTCAATAGCGCCACTTGCGTACCAGGTCCTCGCCGTAGCGCTGGCTGATCAATGCTTCGGCAGCATCATCGTCGTCATGCACCTCCGCCAGGCAGAGCAGCATCAGCGTATCCAGGTACTCCTCGGGGGAGTCGAAAAAACGTGTCAGCGCCGCACCTGTGTCGTGATCGAAGTAGTAGACCGCGCCGGATTCGCGGTGAAAGCAGAACAGGTTGCCATTGCCCAGGTAGTCGCCGAAGGCCACCAGCTTGCCTGCCAGCGCCAGATCGACATCGCCGATCTCGACGATACCGGGATAAGCCTCCAGCAATGGCTGGATCGGCGTGTGCCCGGGCCCGACGCTGCACAGGACCTCCGCCAGGGACAGCACCCCCAATTGCCGATGGTAGTCGCGCAGCGATCGAGGCAACGGGCAGCCCAGGCGTTGCTCCAGCGCCTGCAGGGCGTCCTCGCTGACAGGCGTCAATTCCGGTTCGTTGACGTGCCCTTCCCATAGCGCGCCGTAGGCGCCAATCGCGGCCAGGTACCAGTTCAGCCGTGCAGCCTGGTCAGGCAGGTCCGGCCAGGCCAGGGGCGGGCAGCCGGCGGGGGGCCAGTCGGCGTTGGAGTCGTGCTGTTCGGACATGGGGCTTCCTTGGATACGCTGGAGGCGGGGGAGTGATTATGCGCGATGGCGCGTGCGTTCCAGAGTGATGATCGAGGGTTCGAAGCCCAGCGAGCTGAAAAATTCCGCTGCCCCGGGGCGCCCGGCCCGCAGGACCCAGGTGATCCCGGGGTTGTCGCCCATCACCCAATGCACCAGGGCGCGGCCGATACCGCGCCGCTGGTGCTGCTCGGCAACGACCACCATGGACAGGTAACCGTTGGACAGACCGTCGCTGATGCCTCGGGCGAAGCCGACGATCTGCCCCTGCAGAAGGGCGACCGCCGTGCGCTGGGAGTTTGCCAGCAACTGGGCGAAGTATTCGCTGCTGCCCACCCGATGGCCCCAGCCGTTATCGCCGAGAAACTGCCGCAGTGCTTCGCTTTCAGCGGCGTGTGCGTCGCGGATCAGCATGGTGAACTCTCCAATGGGCAAGTACGGGCAGATCGCGCGCCGACTGTGCTCGGGGCCGACCCATGTAGTTGAATGCTTCGGCCCAGTGGGCATCGTTGTCGCAGCGGCGTGCCGGCTCGACCGTGGGCGACCTGGAGGATACAAGCCTGCCTCGGAAACCGGCAGCCCTCGGTGCCTGAACGCAACCGGCCAAGGGAGCTCTTCGAAACTCGTACGGCTGTTCGCGGCGTTCAGGCATTGGCCACGGATTTGTGGCCAGGGCAACGTGCTGCTCGCCGGCCAATTCCTCCTGGTGTGTTGAAAAAAAAACGCCGGGAGCAGGTCCGGGGCCTGGAACTTCCGCCGGTATTTGCGGACAAATTCCTCCAGGGCAATGCCCGTCGGAAATTCGGTTTGCAAGCGCTGGCGACAGGCGCTCAGGCCGCTTTCCAGGGCGCCTGAACGCCGTTGCCGGAATGCGCTTGCGCCGCGGCAGTGGTTTTTCTGGAGGCAGGTTTCTTGTTATCGTGGCCTCCCTCTTTCACGGACGAATATCGAGACAGCCCATGGCTAACTCCACCCCGTCACGCTTTGGCAAGATCCTCCAGGGTCTGCTGTTCGCCCTGATCGGCATCGGCCTGTTGGTCATCGCCGTCAATCTCACCCTTGATCGCCGCGAGTTCCTCGCCAGCGCCCAGACCGCCGACGGTATCGTCAGCGATTTGAATGCCGGGGGTTCGCACCCCGAGATCGCCTTCACCAGCAGTACTGGTGAGAAGATTTCCTACCCCCAGGGTGGCTTTATCTTCGGTTACCAGAAGGACCAGCCGGTGCGGGTGTATTACCAGCCCGAGCGGCCGGCCAACAGCGCAATCATCGACGACCCGGCAGCACTCTGGGCCACCCCGGGTGTGCTCGGCCTGATCGGTCTGGTATTTACCCTGGCCGGCCTGGTGGGTGTCATCAGCCAGCGCGGACGAGCCACACAACGAGCAAAAGGACTTTGACCCCATGAACCTCAGCATTCCGATTCCGGTCAACGAAAGTAAATGGCTGTACCAGACCGCCAGCGGCGGCGGCCTGACCGTAGCCCTCGTGGCCGGCGGTGGTGGTTCGATCACCCTGCGTTCGCCTCAGGGCAAGGACGTCAGCTATCGCTACGGCGGCCTGGGGGTGGGCGCCGGCTTTGGTGGGCGCCTGCCGCGTTTCGGCAAGGTCAATATCCAGGTCAAGGGCAAGAGCGTCAGTGGTGCCGGTGCGGCGGAGGCTTTTCCCAGCACCGGCAAGGTCTTTGTCAGCGATGCCCTTCGCAGCCGGGACCTGACCGAGGACGACATCACCGGGCCTTGCTTCTATACCGAGGTCGGTGGCGGACTGGTGGTGGGCGGTTCGGCCACGGCCCTGCTGTTCGGCCTGGACCCCAAGCTACTGGCCCTGGCCGTCGTTTTAGGAAGCAACCCGGCGACCATGATGGCTTCGATCAAGGTCAACGAGCAGTTGCTGCGTTCGGCCAAGGGCGCAGTGGTCATGGCTGGCATGAACGTCGGACCACAGGCCGGTGGCGGCATTGCCACCTACATGGGCTACCTGTTCTAGCCTCGCCCTGAGGCGCGCCGGGAATCACAGGCGCGCCAGGCATTCCTGGAGAATATCCAGGCCCTCCTCGAAGATTTCAGGCTCGGTGGTCAAGGGCGCCAGCAGGCGAATGATGTGCCGCGACTTGCCGCTGGGCATCAGCAGCAGGCCCGCATCCCGGGCGCTGCCTAGCAGCGTGCTCAGTTGCTCTGGCGCCGGTTCGCCCCGGGCATTGACCAACTCGATGCCGCGCATGGCTCCCACCCCCGTCAGACGGCCCAGGAAGGGGCAGAGCCCACTGCTTTTCCAATGCTCATAGCGTTGCACGATCGCCCGCTCCTGGCGCTCGCCCCAGGCTTGCAGGTGCTCGTCGGTCATTTCATCCAGGGTCGTGAGCGCCGCCGCGCAGGCAATCGGGTTGCCCGAGTAGGTGCCCCCCAGGCCGCCCTTGGGCAGCACGTCCAGCAATGCTTTGCGACCCACCACGGCGCCCAGTGGAACCCCGCCGCCAATGCTCTTGCCCAGCAGGATCAGGTCCGGCTCGATGCCCAGGCGGGAGAAGGCAAAACGCTGCCCGGTGCGGCCGAAGCCGGACTGGATCTCGTCGGCGATCAGCAAAATGCCATGTTCATCGCAGAAGCTGCGCAAGGCCCGCGCGAACGGGGCGTCCAGGGCCAGGAAGCCGCCTTCGCCCTGCACCGGCTCAAGGATGAAGCAGGCCACTTCCTGTACATCGATCTCCACGCTGAACAGCCGACGCAATGCTTTCAGCGCTTCTTCGCAACTGACGTCGTTGTCGGCGCTGGGGTAGGGCAGGTGGTACACAGGCCCGGGTAGTACACCGACCTTCTGCTTGTAGGGCGCCACCTTGCCGTTGAGGTTGAGGGTGGCCAGGGTGCGCCCATGGAAGCCTCCGTCAAAGGCGATCACCGCGCTGCGCCCGGTAGCTCCTCGCACGATCTTCAGGGCGTTTTCCGCGGCCTCGGCGCCGCTGTTGGTGAGCATGCCGCTGACCGGGTAACTCACCGGGATGAAGTTTGCCAGGCGCTGCATGAACTCGATGTAGGGCCCGTGAGGCGCGGCATTGAAGGCGTAGTGGGTGAGCCGGGTGGCCTGCTGCTGGATGGCTGAGACTATGCGTGGGTGGCAGTGCCCGAGGTTGAGCACGCCGATACCGCCGACAAAGTCGATGTAGCGCTTGCCATCGATGTCCCAGACCTCGGCGTTGCGTCCGTGGCTGAGGCGGATCGGGTGGACGGTGGAGATCGAACGGCTGATGTTCTCGTGGCTCATGGATGCGGGCTCTGGGTGCCGGAAACAAGCCGTTATCTAAGCCGGGGCCGGGGGCCCTGGACAAACGAAATAAAGTCGCCGGGTCAGTATGAAAATTCCCGATGTGCCAAAGCCCTTGTCTCAGTGCTGCTGGGCCTTGTGCCTATTACGCAAATGCCGCACCAGTGCCGCAAGGACCACCAGCGCTATCACCCCGAGGAAGATCGGCAGGCGATAGGGTTTCAGGTCGCCAAGAAAATGCTGCAAGGCTTCGCCGGCCCAGTAACCGGCGCTGACGAACAAGATGGCCCAGACCGCCGCGCCCAGCACATTGAGCAGGGCGAAACGCCAGGGTGCCAGGCCACTGGCGCCGATCACCATCGGGCCCACCAGGCGCATGCCGTAGAGAAAACGCACGGCGAACACCGAAGTCGAGGGGTAACGCTGGATCAGGCCCTGGACCCGTTCGATGGCCGCCTGATGGCGCTTGAGCTTGGGCAGCAGGCGCGCCCCGCCATATCGCCCGGTCCAGAACAGCAACTGATCGCCGAGGATGCCCCCCAGGGTGGCCCAGCCAATCACTTGCGGCCATTGCAGGCTACCCTGATGCGCCGCCATGCCGCCGAGAATCAACACGGTTTCGCCTTCCAGCAGGCAGCCGATGAAGATCACCCAATAGCCGTAGGCGGCGATCAGCGCGTTAAGGTCGAGGTGTTCGAGCATGGTTATCCAGTTCCGTATTTGAAGTCCGCCCTGACTTCGAGTCGTCATCCTGGCTTTGAGTGCCTTTTTTCTTGCGCTGCGGTGTAACGTCCAGGCTGCGCATCTGCGGGAGTTTGAACGGGTTCCCGGCTTGCGAGTCGAGAATCGGGTCTAGTGGGCACTGCTTGAGGCGCCGATCACGCAGTCTGCCCCAACACCCACGCCCAGAACATCCCCGCGCCATACAACCCCAGCCCGAACACCGAATGCGCGATCAGGCTGCGCAGCCGGGCCACATTCGGTTTGGGCATCTTGCTCGCCGCCACTCCCGCGCCCATGCCCGGTTGCATCAGCAAGAACGGTGCAGCCACCGTCAGCACGCCAATGAGCAAGGCCGGTGCCAGGGTTGGCTGTTGTGCCCATTGCAGGCCGCAGGCCAGCAGCAACAGGGCGGCAAACAGGACGCCGATCAGGTAGTGGGCCAGCCAGCCCAGGGCCCGTTCCCCCGGAACCGTGCCGGCTTGGGCAATGCTCTGGTGCAGGAACTGGCCCCGAGGAAAATGCCCGATCCAGCGTCCGACCATGGCCCAGTTGGGGCCAGGAATGTTCAACACTCGCGCCAGAAACAGCGTCCACAAATCAAGGACCAAGGTAGCGCCGACACCGATCAGCAGTGCCGGTAAAATCAACGCCATGAACTCATGCATAAAGACTCCTGGGTATGGATGGCTGCACTTCAGCCTCGGCTATGGGTGTGATAATGTTTCATTCAATTAAGTGATTGAATGATCAATAAAGCAGCAGGAGCTGTCAATGACCGATTCGATTTCCCCTCAACAGCCTCTGGCGGACATGGCCGAGCTGGCACGTATTCTCGGCCATCACCACCGCCTGATCCTGCTGGAGCACATTGCTCGTGGCGAGCAGCCGGTGGAGCGCCTGGTGGAAGCCTCCGGACTCTCGGTGGCCAACACCTCGCAACATTTGCAACAGCTGCGCCGGGGCGGTTTCGTGCAGACCCGGCGCGACGGCAAGCGAGTGCTCTACAGCCTCAGCCAGGGGCCGTTGGCCGCACTTCTGGGGGGCTTGCGCCAATACGTCGATTACAACCACGGGCAGATCCGTGAGCTGCTGGCCGACAGCGAGCAGCAGCCGGGGCGCCTGGAAGGCATCTCCCGGGAAGAGCTGCGCCAACGCCTGCAGGAGGGCGGCATGACCCTGCTGGACGTGCGCTCGCCGCAGGAGTTCGCCCTTGGGCATTTGCCGGGGGCAATCAATATCCCGGTGGAAGAGTTGGAGCAGCGTCTGGCCGAGTTGCCCGCGGGCCAGGAGTTGGTGGCTTACTGCCGCGGGCCCTACTGCGTGCTGTCACACAATGCCGCGGCCTTGCTTCGCGCCAAGGGTTTCAGGGTGCGGCGCCTGGACGACGGTTTTGTCGATTGGCAGGCCGCCGGCCTAGGGGTGGAAACCACCCGGTAAAAGTGTCGCAGAGTCGGCCATACAGGACATTGCCTATAGGGCCATGATCCATATCAACAGGGTTTTCAGAAAAATCCGCTACAAGGGCATCAGGCTCGGACCCACAAGGTATCGAGCCCCGGGCCTGTACCGTGAAGGCCGGGATAACCAATAAAAACCTTTGTGGATATCGGCCGAGGGGACCACCCCAGGCGGATTTTAAAGGAATAACCTGATGGCTTTTTCTCTGTCACGCCTGTGCCTTCTGGGCGCTGCGTTGCTCTGCGTACACTCCGTTCAAGGCAGCGAGCCGACCCCGGCAGCCGCCGCTTCCTCCCCAGATTCCGAGTTGATCCAGCGTGGCCAGTACGTGGCCCAGCTCGGCGACTGCATTGCCTGCCACACCGCCAAGGGCGGGGCCACCATGGCCGGAGGCCTGGAGCTGAAGACGCCCATGGGCACCATCTACTCCAGCAACATCACCCCGGATAAAGACACCGGTATCGGCAGCTACAGCTTCGAAGCATTCGACCGCGCCATGCGCGAAGGCGTAACCCCTGACGGCAGTCATTTGTACCCGGCCATGCCCTATCCGTCCTACGCCAAGATGACCGAAGAGGACATGCGCGCCCTCTACGCCTACCTGATGCACGGGGTGGAACCCGTAGCCCAGGGCAACCTGGAAGCCGACATGGGGTTCCCCTTCAACCAGCGCTGGGGCCTGTGGTTCTGGAACCTGGTGTTCGTCGACAAGCAGCCCTTCAAGCCTGACCCGGCCAAGGACGAACAGCTCAATCGCGGCGCCTACCTGGTCCAGGGCCTGGGCCACTGCGGTTCCTGCCATACCCCGCGGGGCATCGCCTTCCAGGAGAAGGCCATGAGCGACAGCGAATCCGGCGGCCAGCACTACCTGGCCGGCGAGACGGTGGAGGAGTGGCGGGCCCTGAGCCTGCGCAACCTGTGGACCGTGGAGGACACGGTGCAGTTGCTCAAGACCGGGCAGAACCGCTTTGCCACGGTATCCGGCAACATGGCCGACGTGATCCACCACAGCACCCAGCACTTCACCGACGCCGACCTGACGGCCATCGCCGCGTACCTCAAGTCCCTGCCGGCCGGCAAGGACGACTTGCCCATGCCATCGGTGGCCCTGACCCCGGCGGCCCCGCCGAACAACCTGTTCACCTCCCGTGGCGGCCTGGGCTACGCGCAATTCTGTTCCGACTGCCACCGCCAGGATGGCGCCGGCGTGCCGCAGATGTTCCCGTCCCTGGCCGGCAACCCCAGCGTCGCCTCGGCCAACCCGACTTCCTTGCTGCACATCACCCTGACCGGCTGGAAGACCGCCCAGACCGCGGCCCATCCACGGGTCTACACCATGCCCGGCTTTGCCCAGCTGGCCGATGGCGAGATCGCCGAGATCCTCAGTTTTGTCCGCAGCAGCTGGGGCAACAACGGCTCCGCCATCAGCGCCGAGCAAGTGAAGAAGATGCGGGCGCAACTGAGCCCGCAAGTGGAAAGCACCCTGTTCGAAACCCCGCGCCTGGCCAACCTGCTGGCGGCGCCGAATGCCGAGCAAGTGGTGCGTGGCATGCGCCTGCACCTGGAAACCAAGGCCCTGCTGCCGGACAACGTCGGCAACTCGCTGAACTGCACCAGTTGCCACCTCAACGCCGGCACCGTGGCCGACGGTTCACCCTTTGTCGGCGTCTCGGCGTTCTTCCCCGGCTACGCGCCGCGAGCGGGCAAGACCATCACCCTGGAAGAGCGCATCAACGGCTGCTTCCGCCGCTCCATGCACGGCAAGCCGCTGCCGGTGAACGGCGCCGACATGCAAGCCATGGTGGCTTACTTCGAGTGGATGAAAATGAACACCCGCCCAGAAGACAAGGTGGCCGGCCGCGGTGTGGGCAAGATCGATCCGGCCCTCAAGCCCAATGCCGACAATGGCAAGCAGGTGTACGCCAAGCAATGCGAGGTGTGCCACGGAGCCGATGGCGAAGGCCTGAAACGCGCCGACGGCAGCCTGATCTTTCCGCCGCTGTGGGGCGATCAATCCTTCAACATCGGTGCCGGCATGGCCCGGACCTACACTGCGGCGGCCTTCGTCAAACGCAACATGCCGATCGGTTTCCACGAGAAGTTCCCCCTGGGCCAGGGCGGCCTCTCGGACCAGGAAGCCCTGGACGTGGCCGAATACTTCTCCCACCAGCCGCGCCCGGACTTCCCGGACAAGGTCAAGGACTGGCCCAACGGTGGCCGCCCGGCGGACGCCCGTTACTGAGGGCTTGACCCTGTAGTCGCCGCCTTTGGCCGCGGCTACAGGCCCCGCAGAAAAATCTGCCGACGCGCCCTGGCGCCGAGGTAAGATTGCCATCCTTTGCGTCAGCCTTCGCTGTCGGTCCTTCAAGGATGAATCATGCGGTTTCGCTCGATCCTGTTGCTGAGCCTGTCCCTTGGGCTCAGCGGTTGTGCCTTTGTTTCCGCGCTCAAAGCGACCACCGTCAGCTACCGGGTGCCGGCCGATGCCGGTGAAACCGCGCTGATCCGCATCGTTGCCCAGGGGCTGGTGCGTGGCGTGCCCTACAGCGATTGCATCGACTGGCGCAAACCGAGCTCCGGGCTGATGGTTCGCCCCCATCGCGGCATTGCCAATCCCAATTTCCGCAACCTGGGCATTCCCATGACGGCCGCTACCGACCGCATGCGCCGCCAGGAGGGCTTTGGCGCCAACGAACTGAAGATCCCGGCCAATCGCCCGTTCGCCTTCATGTTCTACAACACTGAACCGGGGATGGATAAGGACTACCGCGCCGTTTGTGAGCAAAGCGTGACCTTCGTGCCCGAGGCCGGCGCCACCTATCAGATGGTGTTTCTCCAGGATCAGATGTGCACCGCCATGCTGCGCAAGATCGACGACAAGGGCGAGATGCTGCCGGAGCGGGTGGCGCTGCGGCCTACCGATTACTGCAGCGCCGATGCGCGCTAGGGCAAGAACCTACGGGCCATAGTGCTTGCAGATTTCCTCCCAGATATAGGCGCCGCGAAAGCGGATCCAGCGGATGAACAAGCGGTCGCGAAAGGCCTGCCAGCGGCTGCTGCGCCGCAGTGCCAGGCTATCCTCGATTTCCTCCAGCAAGGACTCCCGCTCGAAGCCGATCCAGATCTCCGGGATCACCGACATCAGGTTGATGTAGCACACCGGCGCCACCTCTTCGTAGAGAATGCGCTCCACCTCGGCCCGGTCGTAGGCCTGGGTTTCCCGTGCGATGTAGGCGTAGTCCACCTCGTTGTCGACAAAGGCGTCCGAGAGCAGGTAGCGGATGGTGTCTCGCTGTACCGGGGTGATCGGGCTTGAAGGCATGTTGGGGCGGGTCCTTCCTGGTGGCCGGCGACAGCGGATTCTATCTCGGCGCAATCATCCGTGTCGGCGCCGTGCCATTGGCATTGTGTTGATAGATCGCCACGGGCTGCCCCTGCTCATTGAAAAACACCTGGCCGATCCCCGACGAGTTCCACAGCCGCTCCCCGGCCTCGGCATGCTCGGGCACATGGGGCATCACCTTCATCCGCCGGCGCTTGGTGAACCAGTTCAACGGCGAGCGCGGCGAGTAGAGCCAGCGGTTGAGGCGGTCGAACCATTCCAGCAGGGCGGCGGGGAATTCGTTCTTGATGCCGCTGCTGGTGATCTGCCAGATCCGCGGGCCGCCCTGGCGGTGGCGGATCAGCACTTCGTAGACGAAGGAGTAATGCACATCCCCCGAGAGAATCACGTAGCTGCCCGGGGTTCGCGAGTGGCGGAAGATGTTCAGGATCACCTGGGCGGAACCGCGATGGGCCATCCAGTTCTCCGCGTCCACCAGCAGCGGGTAGCCGCACCAACTGAAGACCTTCTGCACCGTTTCGATCAGCTTGACGCCGAAGATCGGCGCCGGTGAAACGATGATCGCCGAGGGGTGATCCAGCAGTTCATGTTGCAGTTCGCTCAGGGCTTCCCAGTCCAGCAGGCCGGAAGGCTGGCCCAGGTTGGACTCGCTGCGCCAGCGCCGGGTGCGGGTGTCCAGCACCACCAGGGCCGGGGTGCTGGGCAATACGTATTGCCACTGCTGGAAACCCAGCAACTGGTCGATCAGGTCGTTTTGGGCCTGGCATTCCAGCATGCGTTCCGGAGTTTGTGCCGTGGCGCTCAAGGCCCGGGTGTGTTCCAGCAGTTGGGCGAAGGCATCCGGGTTGTTGCCCCAGCCCTGGCACAGCATGTAAGCCAGCAGCGCGTTGCCGATGATGCGCTTGGAGAAGGGATGGCCGTAGGCGGTTTCTTCCCATTGGGCGCTGAGGTTCCAGTCGTCGGTGATGTCGTGGTCGTCGAAGATCATCAGGCACGACAGGTGGGCAAAGACCCGCGCGGCACCCTTCAGGCCCTGGACAAAATCGTCGATGCGCTGCTGTTCCCGGGTGTAGCGCGTCTGTTGTTCCGGCGTCAGTCGTGGCGGCTGCGGCGTGATCAGGGTCCAGGGCAGCGGCGACCAGACCAGCAGGTACATGGCCAGCACCTCGGCGAACGTCACCAGGTGGTTGTCAGCGTTGCTGCTGGTGAAGATCGGCTTTTTCACTCCGCCGAAAAACCGCTCGCGCAGGGTTTCATTGCTCTTCAGCGCCGGGAGCAATTCGGCCCGCTGGTAGTAGCTGGCGCCATGGCGGTACAACGCCTGACTGTCGGCCACTACGGCACCGTCCAACTCTTCATCGAAAAGCCCGAGGCGCTCGATCAGTGCGTGGACGGCCCGCAGCATGGGCCCGGCCACATCGTCGGCGTACACCTGGTCGCCGCTCATCATCAACAAGGCCGGGCGTTGTGCAGGCTCGGGCTGTTGCGCCAGCAGGCGGTCGACGCAGAGCAAGCCGTCAGCGGACGGGTGATGGGGCTTGCGGCAGGAGCCGTGGAGCAAGTTGTCGATGCGGCTGTGGAGCACGAACTCAGGGGTCCTGGCATCGCCATACAGCAGGTGCGGCGCCCAATCGGCAATGGCCCGGGCGCTGTCCTCGGCATCGTTGATCAGCAGGTCATAGGCGATCGTCAGGTCCAGGGGCAGGGCGTCGTCCAGTGCCACATCGATCAGATGGATGAAGGCATGGCGACCGACGGGAATGACCTGGCATTGCTGCGGGTCGAGGGCCAGATCCAGGGTCGCGCTGCCAGCGGGCTGCAGGCGCAGGGTCAGCGCCAATGCCCTGGAGCCCACCAGCCACAGCACCAGCCGCGTCGGCTCCAGGCGGCGCAGCAACGGGCCGGCGAGAACAGGAGGCAGGGCAGTGGGGGGCGTGGTCGGGAGCATCTGCTGCGGGATCTCTGGCGGTTGCAAAGGGGGCGAAATGGTAGCGCAGCCGATGTCGAAGAAACGTCGGTTGCGCGGGCTGGAGCAAGGCTTTTGTATCCGATTATTTATGGGCGTTGGCCCGCATTGCCCGCAAGCTGTTGTACCTGATGATCCATGGCGTCCTGGCGAATCTGCGCCAGCATCCAGTCGATAAACACCTGGGCTTCGGGGGCCGCATCGCTGGCCAGCGCGTAGTAATAGCGGGTCAGGGGCTGACGCAGTTCCGGCAAGGGGCAGATCAGGCGGCCGCTGGCCAGGTCCTTGGCCAGCAACGAGGCCGGGCACAGCGCCAGGCCCAGCCCGTCGACGCAGGCCTGGAGCACGAAGTGCATATGGTCGAAATGCAAGGTTGGCGAGGTACGCAGCGGTTTCAGGCCGCAGTGCTCCAGCCACTTCTGCCAGTCGCTGGCGCGGGTGCGGCTGACCAGCAAGGTATGTCGCGGCAGATCATCGGGGCTGTTCAGTGCTGTGCTGTGCAACAGCGACGGCGCTGCCACCACCAGGATTTCGTCTTCCAGAAGGCGTTGGGGTTGCAGCGTGGTTGCCCAGCCGGAGCGGCCACGGCGAATCACCAGGTCGAAGGTTTCCTTGGCGGGGTCGGGGAGCTGGGTGCTGGTCACCACCTCCGGCTGGATCTGCGGGTACAGCGCCATGAACTGCGGCAAGCGGGGAATCAGCCAGCGCACCGCGAAGGACGGTCGCACATTGATGGTGACCTTGCGCAGGGCCGCGCCGCGGCGCAGGGAGGCGGCGGCATTGGCGATCTGGGCCAGGGCCACGCTGACCTGCTCATGGAAGGCTTGCCCGGCAGGGGTGAGCACCGACTGGCGGATGCGCCGCTCGAACAGCAGCACCCCCAGGTGCTCTTCCAGCAACTTGATATGGCGGCTCACCGCGCTGTGGCTCACATGCAGTTCTTCGGCGGCGCGGCTGAAACTCAAGTGGCGAGCAGCGGCGGCAAAGGCGCGGACGGCGTTCAGGGGCGGCAGGTCAGTGATCATGTGTCTAATTTAGTCACATGTATGGCGCAATTAAAGCGTTTGTCAGTGCCGCAACAGAAGGTCACGCTGAACGCCGTTCATGACCTGCCGGTTTGCCTGCCATGCCCGATACCCACGCCCGCACCACCGATAAGGCTTCCGCCCGCGCCGCCTCGATCCTCGGCCTGTGCCTGCCCGGCGACACCTTGCTCTACCTGCTGCTGCCCATGCAGCACGAGGCCTTCGGCGTGACCCTGGCCGAAGCCGGCCTGCTGCTGGCAGCCAACCGCCTGGTGCGGATCTTCGGCTACAGCCATGTGATGCGCTTCTACGCCCGGCGCGGTGATCGCCCGGTTTGCGTATTGGCCGCCGCCACCGCCGCCCTCTGTGCCCTGGGCTACGCCACCTTGTCCGGCTTTTGGTGGCTGCTGCTGTTGCGCCTGGGCTGGGGCCTGACCTACGCGGCCCTCAACCTTTCAACCCAGGTGATGGCCACCGCCGAGCCCACGGGCGCCGCCCGCCGCACCGGCCGCTCCCGGGCGCTGATCGCCACCGGGCCGATGCTGGCCTTGCCCCTGGGCGCGCTGGTCAGCGTCGAATATGGCCCGCGAGTGATCTTCCTTCTTATGGCCCTGACGTCGCTGGTCGCCCTGCTCCTGGCCTTCGGCCTGCCGAGCAAACCCCATCCACTGGCCAGTTCCAGCCGCCGTTTTCAGCGCCCCGACAGCGTGGCGCTGTGGTCCTTTATTGAAGGGCTGGTGCTGGATGGTCTGTTCATCATTGGCCTGTCGCTGCAGGCCGAGCAACTGATGGCGGGCAATGCGGTGCTGGTGGCGGGCGGGCTTCTGGCCCTGCGCTACGTTTCGGAAATGCTCCTGAGCCCCCTGGGCGGCCTCGCTGCACAACGCTGGGGCGCGACGCGGATGTTGATCGTCTTCTCCCTGCTGACCTCTGTGGCCCTGGTGGGCTTTGGTTGCCATTGGCTGATTGTCGGCGGCGCCCTGGTGCTGGTGTTGCGGGCCCTGCAATTGCCGCTGGTGGTCACGGTGGTTGCACAGCGGCATCCGGGGATGGGCAGGGTGCGGGCCCTGGCGGCCAATGCGGTGTGGCGGGATATCGGCGCCGGGGTCGGGCCCTTGATCGCCGGCTTGCTGCTGCCGGTGGCGTCCACGGTGTGGGTGTATTCGCTGGCGGCGGGGTGTCTGGCGGTGAGTGCGTTGGCGTGTCGAGAGGTTGGTGTCCGTGGGGAGGAGGGCAGCCAGGCGTCTGCCGAAGAGGCTTAGGGGCGCCTCTGTGACCACGGCCAGTCAGATCAGTTAGCGGAGTTCTGTAGGAGCGAGCTTGCGCGCGATCGTCACGAGCAAGCTCGCCCCTACAGGCCTCAGGCCGAGGCCTTGTGTTCTTCTCCGCGTTCAATGCTCTGCGGCTGGCCCTGCTCGATCACCCAGCGCAGCAGGTCGGTCACCGACACCCGATGCTTGCGCTCCACCCACTCCATGCCCTCGGGGCTGTAGTGCTCGCTGTAGCGGGTCAGCACCAGGTGATTCTGGTCTTCAGACATGCGCAGGCTGACTTCGCGGCAATGCAGGCTGGCGTTGTCGAGCTTGGTCACGCGTTGCAGCAGCATCAGGGCGTGTTGTTCGCAGGTGGGCATGGGCAGCTCCTTTGCGGCAAGAGGGGCTGGGGCCGAGGCGGGTTTGAGCAGGCGCATGGTCAGGGTTCTCCAGCAAGGGGAAGCCGATGCTGGCAGGTGAACCTTGCGCAAAGATGTCTGCTTTATTGCGTGGCTGAAGGTTTGTTACCACGTTGAAATATATGACGGGCCGCGCCGAATGGTTTTAGATAACGGCTCTTTCCGACCTTGAGTGATGCCTGCTGGTGAGCCGTCTTTTGATCGTGGACGACGACATTGAAGTCCTCGCTCTGCTGAAGAAATTTTTTGTCCAACAGGGCTATCAGGTGGTGGTGGCCACCGATGGCGCGTCGCTGTGGGCGGCTCTGGAGCGGGAGGTTCCGGACCTGATCATCCTCGACCTGATGCTCCCCGGCGACAACGGCCTGACCCTGTGCCAGCGCTTGCGCCAGCAGCACGCCACGCCGGTGATCATGCTCACCGCCATGGGCGAGTTGAGCGACCGGGTGGTGGGCCTGGAGATGGGCGCCGACGATTACCTGAGCAAGCCCTTCGATGCCCGCGAACTGCTGGCCCGTGTGCGGGCGGTGCTGCGCCGGGCCGGGGAGAACCGGCCGATGAGCGCGGACGTGCCGCGGCCCCTGATCAAGTTCGCCGACTGGCAGCTGGACCTGACCCGCCGTGAGCTGCGCTCGCCGGACCAGGTGATGATTCCGCTGTCGGCGGGGGAGTTCGACCTGCTGCTGGTGTTTGTCGAGCATCCGCAGCGCATCCTCACCCGCGAGCAGCTGCTGGACCTGGCCCGGGGCCAGGCCCATGACGCCTTCGATCGCAGCATCGATGTCCAGGTCAGCCGCCTGCGGCGCAAGCTGGAGTTCGACACCAAGCGCCCGGCGATGATTCGCACGGTACGCAACGGCGGCTATCTGTTCACCCCCAGCGTGACCCGCCAGTGAAGCTGATCAAGCCCTTGTGGCGTTATCGCCTGCGCGACACCGTGGCGCGCTGGATCGCCCTGACCATCATCATGGCCATGCTCACGGCCCTGGCGTTCAATGCGCTGTTCGTGCAGTTGGCCGGGGTCTGGGCTTATCCGCCACTGGCGGAAACCGGGTTGCTGGAGAAGTCCGCGGCCATCGTGCGCATGGTCGAGGCCTCGGAGCCGGGCCAGCGCTCGCGATTGGCAGCTTCGGTCAGCACCGATCAGCTGAGCATTGTCTGGCAGGCGACACGGCAGGGCCTGGATCTGCCGCTGCTGGAAGACTCCGAATACCGCGACGGCTCCGAGGCGTTTCGCGCCTTGCTCGGCCCACCGCAGCGGCATATCGAGGCCTATCAGCCCAGCGACTGGCGAAGCGACCAAGGTCGCTACGCGCTGCTGGTGCAGTTGAGCGACCAAAGCTGGCTGATGTTTTCTTCGGCGTCACGCAGTTGGGGGCTGGAGGAGGGCACGCGCAACCTGATCGTAATTGCCCTGGTGCTGATTTCCACCGGCCTGGTGGCCTTGATCGCCACTCGCCGGCTGGCCAAGCCGCTGCAGCAGTTCGCCCAGGGCGCCCGGCGCTTTGCCGTGGACTTTCGCGCGCCGCCCATCGATCCGGTGGGGCCCCACGAGATCCGTCAGGCGATTCTTGCCTTCAACGCCATGCAGGCGCAATTGCAGCACTTCATCAAGGACCGCACCCAGATGCTCGCGGCCATCTCCCATGACCTGCGCACACCGCTGACCCGCATGCGCCTGCGCGGTGAGTTCATCGAGGATGCCGACCAGCAGCAGCGCCTGTTCCGCGATGTGGACGAGATGCAGGCGATGATCAATTCGGCCCTGGAGTTCTTCCGCGACGATGCGCGGCTGGAGCAGGCCACCCATTTCGACCTGGCCGAACTGTTGCAGACCCTGGTGGACGACTACCGCGACCAGTCCATGGAAATCCTCTTCACCGGGCCGCCGCGTCTGGTGTATTGCGGCCGGCCCCTGGGGCTCAAGCGGGTGATGACCAACCTGCTGGACAACGCGCTCAAGTACGGTGCGCAGCCAGCCATCGTGCTGGAACAGGGAGCGGATCAGGTGCGGGTACGCGTGCTCGATCGTGGCCCGGGGATTCCACCCGAGGCTCTGGAACAGGTGTTTGCACCATTCTTCCGGCTGGAGAGCTCGCGCAACAAGAGCACCGGCGGCGTGGGCCTGGGGCTGTCGGCAGCACGGGCCATTGTCCGCGAACACGGCGGCGAGTTGCGGCTGTTCAATCGTGAAGGCGGTGGGCTGGAGGCGCGGGTGGAGTTGCCGCTGTAGCCGCTGCCGCAGTTGAGGGCTTGCGTCAGAGCTCCATTGCCTCCGGCCCTGGCCCGCTAGGCTTTTTTTCAAGCTGCCCGTAGCGTGACTTGCGCCATCCTGCATTTGCAGGATGGTTTCTGCCCTGGTGCGCCGGGATACTCGATCAGGCATTACCGCGCCCCTGGGCGCACCCTCGCCGAAACCGATAACAACAAGAACGGTGGGCACTATGAACGCAACCCTGGTCGTCCGGAACGCGCCTGCCGCCTGGACATTGATCGATCCGCCTGTGCAGTACCTGGCCCCGGGCCAAGGTTCTGAACATCACGTCTTCCGCTGTTCGTCCACTGGCATGCGCCAGACATCACGGCCTCAAGCGCCGCCCTGAGTTTGTCCTTCCTGCAATCGCACTTCTCTGTCTGTGGCCTCTGTCGCGGGCCGCTATTGCTCGTCCCAAAGAAAGGATCTGCTTCATGACTGGTAAACCTTTAGCCATGCTGAGCGCTATTTTGCTGATCGTCAGTCTTGGCACTCATGCGGCGCAGCCGCCGGTGCAGCCCTACCTGGCGCCTCAGGCGCTGGATCTGGCGGCCTTCCTGCCTCCACCACCACTTGCCGGCAGCTCCGAGGACCGCCAGGACCTGGAGACCGTACTGCTGGTCCAGGGCCAACGCACGCCGCAGCAGGTGGCGCAGGCCAAACGCGACGATCATCTGAGCGACGCGGTATTTCCCTTTGCCGGGGAGATTTTCGGGCCGCAGTTCACTCTCGACCGGCACCCGCTGACTGCGCAGTTCTTCCGCCGCACCCTCAAGGACCTGGTGCAGACCCTGATGCCTGCCAAGGCCCATTTCGCCCGCCCCCGGCCTTATGAGCTGAGCGCCGAGGTAAAGCCGGTGCTGGCGCCGCCGATGGGCGAGTCCTACCCCAGCGGGCACACCATGGATGCCTACCTGAGCGCCATTCTCCTGGCGCGAATGGTCCCGGAAAAGCGTGACGAGCTGTTTGCACGGGCCGCTGCCGCGGGGCAAAGCCGAGTGGTGGCCGGGGTGCATTACCCCACGGACCTTGAAGGGGGGCGGATCTCGGCGGTGGCCCTGGCCGTCGAGCTGCTGCACAACCCTGAGGCCCTTGACGACTTCAACCGGGCCCGGCGCGAACTGCGCGCCACCCTGGCCCTGGATTGACCTCCTATCCCTGAGCGCCGGCTACGGGCGGCGCTCCTTCACTGACAAGGAACAGTGCCATGTCCGTGTATCGCACAAGCATTGTGCTGCTGGGGTTGTGGCTGGGCCCGGGCGGTATCAGCCAGGCGGGAGTTGAGGCCTGGGAGGAGCTGTTCACCGAGGGCGAGGCCCGGATGTTTTTCGATAACCAGTACTTCGCCCGGGATTACCGCAACGGGCCCAACAACAGTGGCCGTAACCGCTACAAACCGCGTAGTGAGCGCAATGGTTATCGCCAGGAGTGGGGCCAGTCGGTGCAGCTGTATTACCGTTCCGGTTTTACCCCCGGGCTTCTGGGCCTGGGGTTCGATGCCTTTGCCATGCAGGCCTTCAAGCTCGACAGTGGCGGTGGGCGCACCGGCACCGGCACCCTGGCGCTGGACGGCAAGGGGCATCCGCGGGACAGCCATGGCAAGGTTGGCGGTGCCCTCAAGCTCAAGGTGGCCGAGGCACAGCTGCGTTATGGCAATTTCACCACCCAGGCGCCGGTGCTGGCGGCCAACAACAGCCGGATCATTCCCGGGATGGCCTACGGCTGGCAGTTACAGCGCGACTGGGACGGGCTGAGCCTGGAAGCGGCGCGGCTGAGTGCCTTGTCCGGCCCCACCGAAAGCAAGGCCCGAGGCGGGATTTCCACGGTATACGGACGTTTGTCCGGGGCGCGGATCAATATCGACAGCGCCCAGTACCTGGGGCTGAACTACAGGGGCGAGCAATGGCGCGGGGCTTATTACCTGGGGCAACTGGAGGACGTCTGGACCCAGCATTACCTCAACCTGGGCCACACCCTGGAACTGGCTGGCGAGCGCAGCCTGAGCAACACCTTCAACCTGTATCGCACCCGGGATAGCGGCGCCTCGTTGTTTGGCCCCATCGACAACCTGATCGCCTCCCACGCCCTGGCGTACCGTTTCGATGCCCATCGCTTGACCCTGGCCTACCAGCGCTCGTTTTCGGATACCCCGTTCGACTACATAGGTTTCGGAGACGGCCAGACCGGGCAATCCATCGTCCTGGCCAACTCCGCGCCCTACTCGGATTTCAACGGGCCACGGGAACGCTCCTGGCAATTGCGTTACGACCAGCGCCTGGCCTGGCTTGGGCTGCCGGACCTGAACTTGGGGCTGCGTTATCAGCGGGGCTGGGGAGTGGATGGCAGTCATGCCCCGGCCAACAGCATCTACCGTGGCCTGTATGGCGAAGATGGCCGTCATCACGAAACCGACCTGGATCTGAGCTACACCTTCAGCAGCGGTTCGCTGAAGGGCCTGCACCTGCGGGCCACGCAGATCTGGCACCGAGGCAACAGCGCCCAGGCCGATGGTTCCATCGACCAGTTGCGGATTCGCGTGCAGTATCCGCTGGCGCTGTTCTGAAGGGGCGGGGTGGGACTCAGGACCAGTCGAAGCAGAACAGCACCAGCCCTTCCACCGGTTCGTAGAACATCACGATCAGGTCGGCGCCGCTGATTCCGTAGTGGCTGGCCGGTACGCTGAGCGCGTGCTCGAAGCGCCGGCCAGCGGGGCTCAAGGGCCAGACGTCGATGTCGCCGCTGTCATCCGTGGCTTCGACGATATCCATGGGAAATTCCACGGTTTCCACCCAGTTACCATAGCCCTCGGCGATGCCGGCCATCTGGTCGATGAAGGTCATGTGGTAGTCGCTGTCCTCCGGCCAGGTCAGGCGGCCGAGTTCCTGGTAGCGCTGGCGCGAAGCCTGGTAGGTGGCGTGCTCTTGGGCGTAATGGCGTTGCAGGCTGGCCCGCACGTTGCGCCGGGGCTCGGGCAGATCGGCATTGCCCGGGTGCAGGAAGAAGTAGCGCGGGTCGCCGCACAGGCGGTAGCGGCCGTTCTCGATCTTGAAGCCGATCCAGTTGGTCTTCAGCAGTTCGCTGCCAAAGCCGCAGTCTGCCGTCAATTCGCCTACCAGCCCCTCATCGGGTTCGATGGGGCTCAGCAGGTGCAGGCGCCCGGACCAGCCGGGGTTGATCAGGTTGGCGTCGATGGACAGCAGCGGCAGCAGGTGCTCGGCCAGTTCCTGCTGGTCGGCGACGAACACCTCCTGGGCATCGGGGTAGGCGACGGCGCCGGCCGGCAGTTGTGTGCATTCCGGGGTCTGGATCGTGGGCATACAGCGGGTCCTTGCTCAAACGGGGACAACAGGGAAAGAAGGCCGCGCCTCAGGCGCGGCTGTTACGGAAACTGCCGGGGGTAATGCCCACCACCTTCTTGAAGGCGCGGGTCATGTGGCTCTGATCGAAGAAGCCGCAGCTGAACGAGGCTTCCGCCAGGCTGGCGCCGGTGCGCAGCAGGTTCTGCACCTGGGCCACGCGCTTCTGGATCTGGTAGCTGTGGGGCGAGACGCCGACGGTCTTCTTGAACACGCGGATCAGGTAAAGCGGGTCCATGTCCACCAGTTGCGCCAGTTCTTCCAGGGGAATGTGCCGGGCGTATTCGTCTTCGAGCTTCTTCTTGATGAACTTGACGGCGCTGCGCTCGGCGCTGGCGATGGCGGCAATGGGGGCGCCGCTGCGTTCGAAGAGTTGGGTCACCAGGTCCAGGAGGATGGATTCGCGCTCCAGGCTGGGTGGGGAATTTTCGATGATCTGGTGTTGCTGGAGGAAGGTCAGGGCAAAGCTGGGGTCCAGGTTCAGGGCATTCTGGAACAGATGGATGTGCTCGGCGCCGAAGCGACCCTGGAAAATCACCCGGTTGACCCAGCCCGGGTCGAGGTAAAGCATGCGGTACATCCAGCCCTGGTCATGCCCGGGGAGGCCGTCATGAATTTCCCCCGGGGTGATGGTGACCACGCTGCCGGCGCTGCCCAGGTAGTAGCTGCCTCTATAGAAGAGTTTTTCCACCCCGCTGCTTATAACGCCTACTGCATACCGATCATGTGAATGCCTGCCAAAAGACTGAGTGCTATAACGCGCCGATAACAACTCACAGTCGCCTTCTGGTATTCGCCAAAACTGCACGAAATCCTTGTCTGGCCTAAAGACTTTGCCGGGTTGGTGCTCATCCATGAGTTTGTCCAGTTTTGTGCAATACGTTGGAAAAGAGGGCCGCTAAATTTAGCACCCATTTCACAACGCGAGCTAGGGGAAGTGATGCCTACAAAACTAGTTATTGGGGATTACAAAAAGTCTTCATGGTCATTTCGTGCATGGCTGGTTCTTGTAACGGCAGACGTCTCCTTCGAGACCCTTCAGGTCAAGCTGGAACAGGATGACACCCGCCAGCAGATCCTGCGCTATTCGCCCTCGGGCAAGGTGCCGGCACTGCTGCTGGACAAGGTGGTGATCAACGACAGCCTGGCCATCTGCGAGTACGTTGCCGGTGCCTATCCGGCGGCCAACCTGTGGCCCCAGGACCCGCTGGTCAAGGCCCAGGCCCGCGCTGCCGCGGCGGAAATGCACTCCGGGTTCGTCAACCTGCGTACCCAGATGTCCTTCGGCCTGAACACCGGCGATACCCCCGAGCCGCTGACCGCCGACACCCAGGAAGAGATCCAGCGGATCTTCGACATCTGGACCAACCTGCGCCACGCCAGCGGCTCCAAGCAGTTCCTGTGCGGCGACTTCGGCATCGTCGATGCCATGTTCGTACCGGTGGTGTTCCGCTTCCGTCGTTATGGCGTGGCGGTGCCGGCACAACTTCAGGCTTATGTCGAACAAGTTCTGGCCTACCCGCCAGTACAAAAGTGGCTGAAGTTGGCTGCGGAAGAAGTTTGAAAAAGCCGAACTAGTTATAACGAATAACGCTAACTAAAAATTAATGGCTATTTGACGGAAGGCAGAAAAGACCCTGGTGTTTTTTCTGCTTTTTCGAGTCTGACTTTTGTTGCAGGAAGGGGAATTTATGAGTGTTCATAAAGTGACTGCCAAGGATGTTGGCCGTGAAGGGCAAGTTTACGACGTGATCGGCATCGGTTTTGGCCCGGCGAACATCGCCCTGGCCATCGCCATGGAAGAGATGGAATTTGCCGGCACCCGGCTGTTTCTCGAGCGTCACGCGAGCACTCAATGGCAGCCGGAGATGATGCTCTCCGGCAGCGATATCCAGAACCACCCGAGCCGTGACCTGGTAACGCCGCGCAACCCGCGCAGCCGCTACACCTTCACCAACTTCCTGTTCGAGAACGACCGCCTGTTCGAACACCTGAACCTGGGCCTGGAGTTCCCCCTGCGCAGCGAGTTCGCCGAGTACGTACGCTGGGTTGCCGGCTTTTTCGCCCGGGACGTGGCCTACAACCAGAGCGTGAGCCAGATCCAGGTCGACCCGGCCAGCAACCTCTACACCATCACCACCCAGGCCGGCGTGCAGTATCAGGCGCGCTCCGTGGTCCTGGCCCCGGGCCGCACCCCGGTGATTCCGCAGGTGTTCGCCAACGCCGCGGCGGACCGGGTGTTCCACCTGACCCAGTACCTGGGGCGCCTGGCCAGCCTGGCGCAGAAGGGTGAGCTCAAGCGCGTGGCGGTGGTCGGCGGCAGCCAGAGCGCCATCGAAATCATCCTGCACCTGCGCCACACCTACCCGAACCTGGAAATCGTCAGCGTGCAGCGCGGCTACGGCTTCCGCCTCAAGGACACCAGCCAGTTCAGCGAGCACGTGTACTTCCCGTCCTTCGTCGACCAGTACTACAACAGCTCCGCCGAGGCGAAGAAGAACATCAACCGCCACCTGCACTACACCAACTATTCCGCTGCCGATGCCGACGTAATCAAGGAACTCTACGTGGGCATGTATGAGGACAAGCTGCAGGGCCGCGAGCGCGTGATCATCAAGGGGCTCAGCGAGATCCAGGGCTGCACGCCGGACGGCGAGGGCTACAGCCTGTCGCTGCGCAACAGCAGCACCCACGCCACCGAGGAACTGGGCGGGCTGGACGCGATCGTCCTGGCCACGGGTTTTCGCAACCTCGGCACCGGCCCCCAGGAAGAACGCTACCCGGCGATCCTCAAGGACCTGGCCGAACACCTGGAGAGCGACGCTCAGGGCGTGATCCGCATCGGGCGCGACTACAGCCTGGCCGCAGCCAAGGGCAGCCATCTGCCCGCGTTGTACCTCAATGGTCTGTGCGAATCCTCCCACGGCTATGGCGATGCCGGCTCCTTCAGCCTGCTGTCGCTGCGCTCGCGGGACATTTTCAACTCGCTGAACCAGCAACTGGGCCTGGCCCAGGCTGCAGAAAAGATCGCTTGAGCCGCTGCATCGAATCCTGAACCTCGACCCCTTTATGTGAGCAGGCAGCAATGGATATTTCAGAAATGGATGAGTTGGGCGTATTTGCGGATGTGGAGTCTTCGGCGCGCAGTTACTGCCGCAGCTTTCCGGTGGTCTTCGACCAGGCCCAGGGCAGTCATCTGTATGACCTGAAAGGCCAGGCCTATATCGACTTCCTGAGCTGCGCCGGGTCCGTGAACTATGGCCACAACCCCAAGGCGGTGAAGGCCGCGGTGATCGACTACCTGCAACGGGACGGCATCCAGGCCGCCCTGGACATGCACAGCCGGGCCAAGCAGGAGTTCATCTACAACTTCCGCAAGATCATCCTGGCGCCCCGGGCCCTGCCCTACAAAATGCAATTCACCTCGCCCACCGGCACCAGTGTGGTGGAGTCGGCGGTCAAACTGGCGCGCAAGGTCACCGGGCGCCGGCACATCGTGGCCTTCACCAACGGCTTCCACGGCATGTCCAACACCTCCCTGGGGCTGACCGGCAACCGTGACAACCGCCAGCCAGGGGTCGATCCCTATGTGTTCCGCATGCCGTTCGACGGTTACCTGGAAGGCCTGGATTCCATCGCCTACTTCGAGCGCCTGGTCAAGGACAACAGTTCCGGCATGGACCTGCCGGCAGCGGTGATCCTGGAAACCATCCAGGGCGAAGGCGGGATCAACGTGGCTTCAGCAGAGTTCCTGCAGCGCCTGCGCCAGCTGACCGCCGAGCACGGCATCCTGCTGATCGTCGACGACATCCAGGCCGGCTGCGGCCGCACCGGGACCTTCTTCAGCTTCGAGCCCTCGGGCATCACCCCGGACATGGTCTGCCTGTCCAAGTCCCTCAGCGGCTACGGCTTGCCGTTCGCCCTGCTGCTGCATCGCCCGGAACTGGACCAATGGTCCCCTGGCGAGGACAACGGCACTTTCCGCGGCAACACCCTGGCCTTTGTCGCCGCCACCAAGACCGTGCAGGAGTTCTGGAGCGACGACCGCCTGGTCAAGCACATCCAGGCCAACGAAGCACAGCTCAAGGAGTGGCTGGCTGAGGTGACCGAACGCTTCGCCGGGCATATCAAGGATGTGCGCGGACGCGGGCTGTTCTACGGCATCGAGTTCCACGACCCGGCCCAGGCCGCCGCGGTGATGCGTGCCTGCTTCGCCCGCCGCCTGATCATCGAGCGCTGCGGTCCGGTGGACCAGGTACTCAAGCTGATGCCGGCGCTGACCATCAGCAGCGAAACGCTGCAGGCCGGCCTGGCGAGCATTTTCGACGCCATGCAACAGGTGCTGGAGCAGGGCAAGTTAAGTGACCCGGACCAGGACGTCGATCCTCTGGTCTTCATTAATGGAGTCGCGCATGTCGACTAATACCAACCGCGCCATCATCGAGCTGACCATTGGTGGCTTGATGCTCAGCCTGTCGGCGCTGGCCGTGGCCTTTGCCCACATCGGCGCCGGTGGGGCCGGGTTCTACCGCATGCTGTTCGCCTCGATCCTGTTCTTCCTGCTGCTCAAGGTGCGGCGCATCCCGGTGCTGCTCAAGAGCGCCAAGGCGCAGCTGTACACGGCCCTGGCCGGGGTGTTCCTGGCCATCGACCTGGTGCTCTGGCACCAGAGCATCTACATCGTCGGCCCGGGCATCGGTTCGATCCTGACCAATTGCCAGGTGTTCTTCATGACCCTGCTGGGTCTGTACCTGCTCAAGGAGAAGCCGTCGATCTACTTCCTGATCTCCATCACCCTGGCGTTTATCGGCCTGTACCTGTTGCTGCTGCCGGAAATGACCAGTGCAGTGGGCATCAAGGGTGTGGTCTATGGCGTGCTTTCGGGCCTGGCCTACGCCATTTGCGTGTATTTCCTCAAGGTCAACACGCAGTTGCCTGACGGTGGGGGCGACAAGATCGCACAGATGCTCAACCTGAGCCTGTGGGCCGCGCTGGTGCTGCTGGTGTATGCCCTGGCCATGGGGGAAAGCCTGGCCATCGTCGATGGGCAGACCCTGGTGATGTTGATCATCTATGGGGTGATGGTGCAATTCGTGGGCTGGTTGCTGGTCAACCGCTCCATCGGTGCCATCAGCCTGGGCCTGGCGGGGCTGATCCTGCTGCTGGAACCGGTGATCACCTACTTCGTCGATGTGGCGTTTCTCGGCAAGGCCAGCTCGGCGCTGCAGATCGCGGGTGCGCTGCTGACCATCTTTGCGGTGTACATCGGCTCTATCAAACCACCGGAGAAGGTGACGCCGGTGACCGAGGCTGCCTGAGGTCTCGAGCTGATCCAGTGCTCTGATTCATAGATCCGCTCGACTTTTGCTGCGCACAGACCCGCCTGTCTGCGCGCAGTTTTTTTTGCCCGGAATTCAGGCTGACAAGGCCAGGCGCGTGGCTCGCGGATCTGTCGCAGCCTGGGCCTGGGTGCCTTCGTCCTCTTCCAGTACCCGCGAGGCGCGGCCCACCAGCAATGGGTCCGGGGCATGGGCGACTTTCAGGTCCTTGCCCGGGTAGTCCAGCTCGTGCAGGAAGTGGCGGATACAGTTGATTCGCGCGCGCTTCTTGTCATCGGACTTGATCACCGTCCAAGGGGCATCGGCGGTGTCGGTGTGGAAGAACATCGCCTGTTTGGCGGCGGTGTACTCGTCCCACTTGTCCAGGGACTTGATGTCGATGGGCGAGAGCTTCCAGTGCTTGAGCGGGTCGTCCCGACGGGAGATGAAGCGGCGCAGCTGTTCTTCGCGGTTCACCGAGAACCAGAACTTGAACATCAGGATGCCGCTGTTGCACAGCATGCGCTCCAGCTCCGGGGTCTGGCGCATGAACTCCAGGTATTGCAGGGGCGAGCAGAACTCCATCACTCGTTCCACCCCGGCGCGGTTGTACCAGGAGCGGTCGAAGAAGACCATTTCCCCGGCGGTGGGCAGGTGCTGGATATAGCGCTGGAAGTACCACTGGCCCTTTTCCTGTTCCGAGGGCTTTTCCAGGGCCACGATCCGCGCGCCGCGGGGGTTGAGGTGTTCCATGAAGCGCTTGATGGTGCCGCCCTTGCCAGCAGCGTCACGGCCTTCGAACAGCACCACGATGCGCTGCCCGGTTTCCTTGACCCAGCTTTGCACCTTGAGCAGTTCGATCTGCAGTTCGTTCTTGGCCTTTTCGTACTCGGCGCGGCGCATGCGGTTGCGGTACGGATAATTGCCCGGCAGCGCAGCGGACACGCTGTCTTCGTTGGAGCCGCGTGGCGCGCTGGCCACCTGCAGGGCCATGGGCTTCTGGCTGATGGCGCTGATCTCGGCCTCGGCGGCTTTCACCGGTGCAGCCTTGCTCGCTGTGCGTGGGCGACGCGGGCGCGGCGTTGCGGGTTTGCGCGGGGTGCTCTTGGCAGGGCTGGCGGAGCTGGCTTCCGGCAAGGCTTTGGGCTGGGTGCGGAGGGTGGATTCTTCACTCATATAAGGAGGGCCTGTGCGTCTCGTTCAAATGTTCACTTACAAGTGTATGGCCCTCAAACGTCGGCTCTTTGACCTCCATCAAGGATGTGCCCGAGAGATGCTTGTATCAGGCGCGCGGGGCCCTGGCGCCGGCTACGGAAGCAATTCCTGCTGATGCACCGCGAGCCTCGGGAATCCAATGCGAGTGTCGCCCCTGGCAGGGGGAGCGACATTCCTCGGAACCTGCATGGAAGGATGCTGAATATGGATACTGATACCGTTGTTCATTCAAGCCGCCGTCGTCTGGCGCGTCGCTGGCAAAGTCTGTTGCTGTTACTGGGCCTGGGTGCGCTGGCGCAATCGGCGCTCGCCATCAACGTGGCGTTTGACGGCTCCTGTGCCACCCAGGCTGACCGTACCGCGGTGAGCAATGCCGTGGCTGTCGCTACTACCTGGTCGACCAATGCCTACAACCAGGTCAACAACAATGAAGCGACCTTTCGCCGCAATCAGGACCTGGCCTACCGGACCTGGTTCGGTACCTTCAGCCAGGATCGCTACCAGCGGGTGCGTGCAGTGCTCGACGGGGTGCGTTTCAAGCTCAACAGTGGCAACACCCTGACGGCCTATTGCCGGGTCAACCCGAATGACCCTTGCGACGCGCCCGGGGATATCGCCGCCACCTACGTCAACGCCCGCGGGGACGTGCAGGCCTGGTTCTGCACGGCATTCTTTGCCCTGCCGCCGCGCGTGGGTTTCGATACCCAGGCCGGTACCGTGGTGCATGAACTGACCCATTCCATTGGCCACACCACCGATATCCCCGGCGCCTACGGCGTGGCGGGATCGCAGAACCTGGGAGCCAACCGCCCGAGCGACGCGGTGGAGAATGCCGACAACTACGAGTACTACGTGGAGGACTTGTACGACTGAGCAGGGCGGGAAAGAGGCCCGCAACGGGAGGTGTGCGCCGTGCTGGCACTTTTCTGCAGGCGAAAAAAAAGACCTTGGATTTCAAGGTCTTTTTCATGTTTGGTGCCCCGAGGGAGACTCGAACTCCCACTTCTTGCGAAAACGGATTTTGAATCCGCCGCGTCTACCAATTCCGCCATCAGGGCTCAATGGCGGCGAAGTATAGAGAGGCGCTTACCGTTGGTCAATCGGCTTTCATGGTCAATTTTTGCTTAATCCGCTAAACTTTCCGGCCCTGCTAGACGAACCCCATCATGCGCGTTGCTGACTTTACCTTCGAGCTTCCTGATTCGCTGATCGCCCGCCATCCACTGGCCGAGCGTCGCGGCAGCCGTCTGTTGACCCTGGATGGGCCAACCGGCGCCTTGGCCCACCGTCAATTCACTGATTTGCTTGAGCATTTGCGCCCGGGCGATCTGATGGTGTTCAACAATACCCGGGTGATTCCGGCCCGTCTGTTCGGTCAGAAGGCTTCCGGCGGCAAGCTGGAAATCCTCGTCGAGCGGGTGCTGGACAGCCACCGTGTGCTGGCCCATGTGCGCTCCAGCAAGTCGCCCAAGCCTGGGTCGAAGATCCTCATCGACGGCGGTGGCGAAGCCGAGATGCTGGCGCGCCATGACACGCTCTTCGAGCTGGGCTTTGCCGAAGAAGTGCTGCCGCTGCTGGACCGGGTCGGGCACATGCCGTTGCCTCCTTATATAGACCGTCCGGATGAAGGCGCCGATCGCGAGCGTTACCAGACCGTGTACGCCCAGCGCCTGGGCGCGGTGGCGGCACCGACCGCCGGGCTGCATTTCGACCAGCCGCTGCTGGAGGCCATTGCCGCCAAGGGCGTGGAGACCGCGTTCGTCACCCTGCACGTGGGGGCTGGTACCTTCCAGCCGGTGCGGGTCGAGCGCATCCAAGATCACCATATGCACCACGAGTGGCTGGAAGTCGGCCAGGACGTGGTGGATGCAGTTGCTGCGTGCCGGGCTCGCGGTGGCCGGGTGGTGGCAGTGGGCACCACCAGCGTGCGCTCCCTGGAAAGCGCCGCGCGCGATGGCGTGCTCAAGCCGTTCAGTGGCGACACCGACATCTTTATCTACCCGGGCCGGCCGTTCCATGTGGTCGATGCCCTGGTGACCAACTTCCATCTGCCGGAATCCACGCTGTTGATGCTGGTTTCGGCGTTCGCCGGCTATCCCGAAACCATGACCGCCTATCGCGCCGCGGTGGAAAATGGATACCGCTTTTTCAGCTACGGTGATGCGATGTTCATCACCCGTAATCCCGCGCCGACCGCTCCCAAGGATCTGGCCCCCGAGGAAACTGTATGAGTCGCACTTGTCGTATGTCCTTCGAGCTCCTGGCCACTGATGGCAAGGCTCGTCGCGGTCGCCTGACCTTCCCCCGCGGCACGGTGGAAACCCCGGCCTTCATGCCGGTGGGCACCTATGGCACGGTCAAGGGCATGCTGCCGCGGGATATCGTCGCTACCGGCGCCGAAATCATCCTCGGCAACACCTTCCACCTGTGGCTGCGCCCGGGTACGGAAGTGATCAAGGCCCACGGTGACCTGCATGATTTCATGCAGTGGAAAGGCCCGATTCTGACCGACTCCGGTGGCTTCCAGGTGTTCAGCCTGGGTGCCATGCGCAAGATCAAGGAAGAGGGCGTGACCTTCGCCTCGCCGGTGGACGGCGCCAAGGTGTTCATGGGTCCGGAAGAGTCGATGCAAGTGCAGCGCGACCTGGGTTCGGACATCGTGATGATCTTCGATGAATGCACGCCGTACCCGGCTGATGAAGACGTGGCGCGAATCTCCATGGAGCTGTCCCTGCGCTGGGCCCAGCGCTCGAAGAATGCCCACGGCGACAACACCGCGGCGCTGTTCGGTATCGTCCAGGGCGGCATGCACCAGGACCTGCGCATGCGCTCCCTGGAAGGCCTGGACAAGATCGGCTTCGACGGCCTGGCCATTGGTGGCCTGTCGGTGGGCGAGCCCAAGCATGAAATGATCAAGGTCCTGGACTACCTGCCAGGCCAGATGCCAGCCGACAAACCTCGTTACCTTATGGGAGTTGGCAAGCCGGAAGATCTGGTTGAGGGTGTGCGCCGCGGTGTGGACATGTTCGATTGCGTGATGCCAACCCGCAATGCCCGCAATGGGCATCTGTTCATCGATACAGGCGTGCTGAAGATCCGTAACGCGTTCCATCGCCATGATGATTCGCCGCTGGACCCAACTTGTGATTGCTACACCTGCCAGAACTTCTCCCGTGCTTATCTGCACCACTTGGACAAGTGTGGGGAAATGCTCGGGAGTATGCTCAATACCATCCATAATTTGCGCCATTACCAGCGTCTTATGGCTGGTTTGCGCGAGGCTATTCAACAAGGTACATTGGCCGCCTTTGTCGATTCCTTCTATGCCAAACGCGGGTTACCCGTGCCGCCTTTAGAATAAGTTCTAAAGACGTTAAGACACTAATTCTGAAATTATCGGAGTGTTAAATGAGCTTTTTGATCCCTGCCGCGTATGCGGACGCCGCTGCACCTGCCGCTGCCGGTCCTGCTGGCACTGGTTTCGAGTGGATTTTCCTGGTCGGCTTCCTGGTCATCTTCTATCTGATGATCTGGCGCCCACAGGCCAAGCGCGCCAAAGAGCAGAAGAACCTGCTGGGTAGCCTGCAGAAAGGCGACGAAGTTGTGACCACCGGCGGTATTGCCGGCAAGATCAACAAAGTGACCGACGACTTCGTGGTTCTGGAAGTGTCGGACTCCGTTGAACTGAAGTTCCAGAAGGGCGCGATCGCTGCCACGCTGCCAAAAGGCACGCTGAAAGCGATCTAAGTTTCATCTTTTACCAATCGACGGGGCGCGCAAGGCGCCCCGCGTCATAAACGGGCGGCGTGATGCTGAACAAATATCCTCTGTGGAAGTACCTACTGATCCTGGCGGTGCTGGCGATCGGTTTTATTTATTCCGCTCCCAATCTATACCCTGATGATCCGGCCATTCAGGTCAGCGGCGCGAGTACCGCGTTGCAGGTCACTCAGGCGGATCTGGATCGTGCGAGCAAAGCGCTCACCGACGCCGGCATCAACGTCAAGGCTTCTTCCATTGCCGCCAACGGCAAGGGTGGCCTGCTGCGCTTGACCAACAAGGAAGACCAGCTTCCGGCCAAGGATGTAGTGCGCAAGGCGCTGGGCGATGACTATGTGGTGGCGTTGAACCTGGCGCAAACCACTCCGCAATGGCTGCGCAACCTCGGTGCGCACCCGATGAAACTGGGTCTGGACTTGTCCGGTGGTGTGCACTTCCTGCTGGAAGTGGACATGGACAAAGCCCTCGACGCCCGCCTGAAAGTCTACGAAGGCGACGTCAAGAGCCTGCTGCGCAAAGAGCGCCTGCGCTATCGCAGCCTGCCGCAGCTCAATGGCGCCATCCAGCTGGGCTTCAGCGATGAAGACAGCCGTGAGCAGGCCCGTTCGCTGATCCGCAAGAACTTCAATGATTTCGATATCGTACCGGCCGACCTCAATGGCCAACCGGTGCTGCGTCTGGCGATGACCCCAGCCAAGCTGGCGGAAATCCGCGAATACTCCATCAAGCAGAACTTGACCACCGTGCGTAACCGGGTCAACGAGCTGGGTGTGGCCGAGCCTCTGGTTCAGCGCCAGGGTGCCAACCGTATCGTGGTTGAGCTGCCGGGCGTGCAGGACACCGCTGAAGCCAAGCGGATCCTGGGCAAGACCGCCAACCTGGAGTTCCGTCTGGCCGCCGAGCCGGGTGCTTCCAAGGCGACTTCCGAGTCCTTCGAATTCCGTGAGGGCAATCGTCCTCCAGCGCAGATCGAGCGTGGCCTGATCATCACCGGTGACCAGGTGACCGATGCCCAGGCCGGTTACGACGAGCATGGCCGCCCACAGGTGAACATCAAGCTTGATGGCCACGGTGGCGAGCTGATGAACCGTTCGACCCGCAGCAACGTCGGCCGCAGCATGGCGGTGATCTTCATCGAGCAGAAGCCGATCACCACCTATACCAAGCAGGTGGTCGACGGCGTCGAGAAGGACGTGCCGGTCCAGGCGTTCAAGGAAGAGAAGAAGATCATCAGCCTGGCGACCATTCAGTCGCCACTGGGTAGCCAGTTCCGTATCACTGGCCTCAATGGCCAGGGCGAATCCTCCGAGCTGGCGCTGCTGTTGCGTGCCGGTGGTCTGGCGGCGCCGATGTACTTCGCTGAAGAGCGCACAATCGGTCCGAGCCTGGGTGCTGACAACATCACCAAGGGTATCGATGCGTCGCTGTGGGGCATGCTGTTCGTGTCGCTGTTCATCATCGCCATCTACCGCTTCTTCGGGGTGATCGCCACTGTGGCGCTGGCCTTGAACATGGTGTTGCTGCTGGCCCTGATGTCCCTGCTGGGGGCTACGCTGACCTTGCCGGGTATCGCCGGTATCGTGCTGACCATGGGCATGGCGGTGGACGCCAACGTGCTGATCTTCTCGCGGATACGTGAAGAGATCGCCGCCGGCATGACCGTGCAGCGAGCAATCAACGAAGGCTTCGGCCGGGCATTCACCGCGATTCTGGACTCCAACCTGACCACACTGCTGGTGGGTGGCATCCTCTTTGCCATGGGCACCGGCCCGGTCAAGGGCTTTGCGGTGACCATGTCCCTCGGGATCTTTACCTCGATGTTCACGGCCATCTGGCTGACCCGCGCGATGGTCAACCTGATCTTCGGTGGTCGTGACTTCAAGAAGTTGTGGATTTAAGGGGCTGCCATGTTACGTACTATTAACTTCATGGGCGTGCGCAACGTTGCGTTCGGCGTCACTGTGCTGCTCACCATCCTGGCGTTGTTCAGCTGGTTCCACAAAGGCTTGAACTACGGTCTGGACTTCACCGGCGGTACGCTCATCGAGCTGACCTACGAGCGTCCGGCAGACGTGATGAAGGTGCGTTCGCAACTGAACGACGCCGGTTATCACGAAGCCATCGTGCAGAGCTTCGGTGCGACCACCGACCTGCTGGTGCGGATGCCGGGCGAAGACCCGCAACTGGGCCACCAGGTGGCTGAAGCGCTGCAGAAGGTTGGCGGTGACAACCCGGCGCAGGTCAAGCGCGTCGAGTTCGTCGGCCCGCAGGTGGGTGAAGAGCTGCGCGACCAGGGTGGCCTCGGCATGCTCATGGCGCTGGGCGGCATCCTCATCTACCTGGCGTTCCGCTTCCAGTGGAAGTTCGCGGTCGGTGCCATCGTCTCGCTGATCCATGACGTGATCGTGACCGTGGGTATCCTGTCGTTTTTCCAGATCACCTTCGACCTGACGGTGCTGGCGGCGGTGCTGGCGATCATCGGTTACTCGCTCAACGACACCATCGTGGTGTTCGACCGGGTGCGTGAGAACTTCCGTGTGCTGCGCAAGGCCAGCCTGATCGAGAACATCAACATCTCGACCACCCAGACCCTGCTGCGCACCATGGCCACTTCGATCTCCACCCTGCTGGCGATCGTGGCCCTGCTGTTCTTCGGTGGCGACAACCTGTGGGGCTTCTCCATCGCCCTGTTCGTCGGTGTGTTGGCGGGTACCTACTCGTCGATCTACATCGCCAACGTGGTGCTGATCTGGCTGAACCTGAACAGTGAAGACCTGATTCCTCCGGCCAATACCGAGAAGGAAGTGGACGACCGTCCTTGATGGCCTGACCTGTTCCGGCTGTCAGTTAAAAAGGCGCGAGTGTTGAACTCGCGCCTTTTTTTTTGCTCCAAGGCTGGGAGAAGCGCGGGCTTTTGACCCGCATGTATGGTCAGGAGGTTCACGTGAACAAGTCGTTGCTGGTTGGTGCGGTATTGGGTGCTGTCGGTGTCACCGCCGGGGGTGCTGTTGCCACCTACAGCCTGGTTAAAAGCGGCCCTGAGTATGCGCAAGTGCTGGCCGTTCAGCCGGTCAAGCAACAGATCAAGACCCCGCGGGAAGTCTGCAAGGACGTCGCCGTGACCCGGCAGCGCCCGGTCAAGGATGAGCATCAGATCCTGGGCACCGTGGCTGGCGCAGTGGGCGGTGGCCTGTTGGGCAGCATGATCGGTAATGGCAATGGCAAGAAACTCGCCACGGTTGCCGGTGCTGTTGGTGGGGGCTATGCGGGGAACAAGGTGCAGGAAGGCATGCAGGAGCGTGATACCTACACCACCACCCAGACTCGCTGTAACACGGTCAATGACATCAGTGACAAGATCGTTGGTTATGACGTGAAGTACGACCTGGGTGGCAAGCAGGGCCAGGTGCGTATGGATCGGGATCCGGGCAACCAGATTCCGGTGGATAAAGAAGGGCGCCTGATTCTCGGTCAGAACCAGAATCAGCCCGGCCAGTAACCCTCAACTGCAGGAGCCTGTTTGCCGGCGAAGGCGATTTCAAGGTCCCATTCGCCGGCAAGCTGGCTTCTACGGCAATTGCGGGCATAAAAAAAGCACCCCTCGGGGTGCTTTTTTTGTCGCTGGTGCTTAGCGCTTCAGCGAAGCCGGCAGGTGCGGCTGGATGGCGGTCAGGACTGCCTTGAAGCATTTGGTATTGCCGGCCACGACGTGGCCTTTTTCCAGGAAGTCGTGACCGCCGGTGAAGTCGCTCACCAGGCCGCCGGCCTCCTGGATCAACAGGGCGCCTGCTGCCATGTCCCATTCGGACAGGCCCGATTCCCAGAAGGCGTCAAAGCGACCGGCGGCGACGTAGGCCAGGTCCAGGCTTGCTGCGCCAGCGCGACGGATGCCAGCAGTCTGGCCAACCAGGGCGCGGAACATGCCCAGGTAGTTGTCCAGGTTGTCCATCTGGTCGTCACGGAAGGGGAAGCCGGTGCCCAGCAGGGCGCCGTCGAGGCTGGTGCGGCCGCTGACCCGCAGGCGACGACCGTTCAGCTGGGCGCCGCGGCCACGGCTGGCGGTGAATTCTTCCTGGCGAACCGGGTCCAGGACCACGGCGTGTTCCAGGCGGCCACGGTATTTGCAGGCGATGCTCACGGCAAAGTGCGGGATGCCGCGCAGGAAGTTGGTGGTGCCGTCCAGTGGGTCGATGATCCACAGGTAGTCTTCGCCTTCGCCGCTGCCGGCGTGCAGGCCGGTTTCTTCGCCGAGGATGGCGTGGGTCGGGTAGGCTTTGCGCAGCGCGTCGATGATCTTCTGCTCGGCAGCGCGATCAACTTCGGATACGTAGTCTTTGGCGTCTTTTTCGTCGACCTTGATGGTATCCAGGCGCTCGATGGAGCGGAAAATCAATTCACTGGCGCTGCGGGCGGCGCGCAGCGCGATATTCAGCATTGGCTGCATGGATAGGTCACCTAAGGTTGTTAAAGAAAGCCGAGCATTCTAGCAGAAAACTTTTGCAGATGAAGGTCGGCGTTCGCTTTGATTGCATTGATCCGCTGTGTGGCGCATTTCGTCAGCGGGTATTGGCCGCTCCTGTCGCGGGCTCTCAATAAGGCAGCGGAATTGGCAGATGGTTATTTTTGAGGCGGTGGTGCAGCCTGTTCTGTAATATTTGCTCCCCCTTCCCGTGTCCGAGAGCGCCTCCCTTGCTGCAGAACATTCGTGTCGTCCTGGTCAATACCAGTCATCCGGGCAATATCGGCGGGGCTGCGCGTGCCATGAAGAACATGGGCTTGTCGCGGCTGGTGCTGGTGGAGCCGCGGGTATTTCCGTCCCATGAGGCGGATGCGCGGGCTTCTGGTGCCACCGATATTCTCGAAAATGCCCAGGTGGTGGCGACGCTGGAGGATGCTCTGGCGGGTTGCACCCTGGTGTTCGGCACCAGCGCTCGTGATCGGCGCATTCCCTGGCCGCTGCTGGATCCTCGCGAGTCGGGCCTCAAGGTCGTGGAGGAGGCCGGGCAGGGGGCGCAGATCGCTCTGGTGTTCGGTCGTGAAGATTCCGGCCTGACCAATGACGAGCTGCAGCGATGTCATTTCCATGTGCATATCCCGTCGGATCCGGAGTTCAGCTCGTTGAACCTGGCCACGGCGGTGCAAGTGCTGACCTATGAAGTGCGCATGTCCTGGTTGGCAGCCCAGGGCCAGCCGAGCAAGGTGGAGAAGGATGAGGTGGCGTCGCCGCGCAGTGATGAGCTGGCAACCATGGATGAGCTGGAGCGGTTCTACGAGCACCTGCAGCAAACCCTGGTGGCCATCGACTTCCTCGATCCGGAGAAACCTCGACACTTGATGGCGCGCTTGCGTCGGTTGTACGGTCGCAGCTCGGTCAGTCGGGCGGAAATGAATATATTGCGAGGCATCCTCACGGAAACCCAGAAAGCGGCTCGTGGGGAGCTACAGAAGCGGAAGGATCAGTGATGTTCGAACGTCTGCGTGAAGATATCCAAAGTGTTTTCCATCGTGACCCGGCTGCGCGCAACGCCTTTGAGGTGCTGACCTGCTACCCGGGGATGCATGCGATCTGGATCCATCGCCTGTCCGGCGCCTTGTGGGGGATGGGCTGGAAGTGGCTGGCGCGGCTGGTCTCGAACTTCGGGCGCTGGCTGACCGGGATCGAGATTCATCCGGGGGCCAAGGTCGGTCGTCGCTTCTTTATTGACCATGGGATGGGCATCGTCATTGGCGAAACCGCCGAGATCGGTGATGACGTCACGCTTTACCAGGGGGTGACCCTGGGTGGCACCAGTTGGAATAAAGGCAAGCGCCACCCGACCCTGGAAGATGGTGTAGTGGTGGGGGCTGGCGCCAAGGTGCTGGGGCCGTTCACGGTCGGGGCCGGGGCCAAGGTCGGTTCCAATGCCGTGGTGACCAAGGCGGTGCCGGCCGGTGCGACCGTAGTGGGGATTCCGGGGCGGATCATTATGAAATCCAATGATGAGCAGGAAGCCAAGCGCAAGGCCATGGCGGAAAAGCTCGGCTTCGATGCCTATGGCGTCAGCGAGGACATGCCTGACCCCGTGGCGCGGGCCATTGGTCAGTTGCTTGATCACCTGCAAGCGGTCGATGGTCGTCTGGAGGGGATGTGTGGCGCGCTGAAGGATCTGGGCAGTGACTACTGCGCCAAGGACTTGCCTGCCCTGCGTGAAGAAGACTTCGCTGAAGTCAAGGGCAAGGGCGACAGCCAGGTCGGCTGATGCCCCGCAAACCGGCTTCTCCTGCAGGAGCCGGTTTGCCGGCGAAAAAGCCCCCGAGATGCCATAAGCGACCCGCGGGTCAGTTGTTGCCATCGCGCTGTGCCATTACGTCGCAGACTTTGCTATGATTCGCGCGCTCTTTTGCGGGTAAATCCGACTAAAGTAGTTGGTCTTATAGTTGACCTGATTACTCGGGTATTGCATACTCGCCTCCATTCCGAAACTCCGTGGTACTTGTCCATGCGACTGACTACTAAAGGCCGATACGCCGTGACCGCCATGCTCGATCTGGCGTTGCACGCGCAACATGGCCCGGTCTCCCTGGCCGATATCTCCGAGCGCCAAGGCATTTCCCTGTCCTATCTCGAACAGCTTTTCGCCAAATTGCGCCGTAGCAATCTGGTGTCCAGCGTCCGGGGTCCTGGTGGCGGCTATCAGCTGTCCCGCGACATGCAGGGGATCCAGGTGGCCCAGGTGATCGATGCGGTGAACGAATCGGTCGATGCAACCAAATGCCAGGGGCTGGGTGATTGCCATGCCGGCGACACCTGCCTGACGCACCACTTGTGGTGCGATCTGAGCCTGCAGATCCACGAATTTCTAAGCGGTATCAGCTTGGCTGACCTTGTCACTCGCCGTGAGGTGCAAGAAGTAGCCCAGCGTCAGGACCAGCGCCGTTGTAATGGCAAGGCGCCGCGCCTGGACAAGATTGAAGCGTCCGCCGTCGAATGACAGCCAAAGAGCTAGCGGCACGCCAGCCAGCCTGATTTAGGAGAGAGTCCATGAAATTGCCGATTTACCTTGATTACTCAGCGACCACCCCGGTTGATCCGCGCGTCGCGCAGAAAATGAGTGAATGCCTGCTGGTCGACGGGAACTTCGGTAACCCGGCGTCCCGCTCCCACGTGTTTGGCTGGAAAGCCGAAGAATCGGTGGAAAACGCCCGTCGCCAAGTGGCCGACCTGGTTAACGCCGACCCGCGTGAAATCGTCTGGACTTCCGGTGCTACCGAATCCGACAACCTGGCAATCAAGGGTGTCGCGCATTTCTACCACACCAAGGGCAAGCACCTGATCACCTCGAAGATCGAGCACAAGGCTGTCCTGGACACCATGCGCCAACTCGAGCGTGAAGGCTTCGAAGTGACCTACATCGAGCCGGGCGAAGACGGCCTCATCACTCCGGCCATGGTCGAAGCAGCCCTGCGTGACGACACCATCCTGGTTTCGATCATGCATGTGAACAACGAGATCGGCACCATCAACGACATCGCTGCCATCGGCGAACTGACCCGCTCCAAGGGCGTGTTGTTCCACGTCGACGGCGCTCAGTCCACCGGCAAGGTCGACATCGACCTGCAGGCCCTGAAGGTCGACCTGATGTCCTTCTCCGCCCACAAGACCTACGGCCCGAAAGGGATCGGCGCGCTGTACGTCAGCCGCAAGCCGCGGGTGCGCCTGGAAGCCACCATGCACGGCGGTGGTCACGAACGCGGCATGCGTTCCGGTACCCTGGCTACTCACCAGATCGTCGGCATGGGCGAAGCCTTCCGCGTGGCCAAGGAAGACATGGCTGCCGAGAACCTGCGCATCAAGGCCCTGAGCGACCGCTTCTACAAGCAGGTCGAGCACCTGGAAGAGCTGTACATCAACGGCAGCATGACTGCCCGCGTACCGCACAACCTGAATCTGAGCTTCAACTACGTTGAAGGCGAGTCGCTGATCATGGCCCTCAAGGACCTGGCAGTGTCTTCCGGTTCGGCCTGTACTTCGGCCTCCCTGGAGCCTTCCTACGTGCTGCGTGCCCTGGGTCGCAACGACGAGCTGGCTCACAGCTCGATCCGCTTCACCTTCGGCCGCTTCACCACTGAAGAAGAAATCGATTACGCGGCGCAGAAAGTCTGCGAAGCCGTTACCAAGCTGCGCGCTCTGTCGCCGCTGTGGGACATGTACAAAGATGGCGTCGATATCTCGAAGATCGAGTGGGCGGCGCACTGAATATAAGTCGCCGCACAGGGTTCTGTAGAGCGTACCGATAACGGCGATTTGCAGAACCCAAGAGCGACTCTCTGATGAGTGAGGATTAAGAATCATGGCTTACAGCGAAAAGGTCATCGACCACTACGAGAACCCGCGCAACGTCGGCAAGATGAACGCGGAAGATCCGGATGTCGGCACCGGCATGGTCGGCGCTCCTGCCTGCGGCGACGTGATGCGCCTGCAGATCAAGGTCAATGAGCAGGGCATCATCGAAGACGCCAAGTTCAAGACCTATGGCTGCGGTTCCGCCATTGCTTCCAGCTCCCTGGCCACTGAGTGGATGAAGGGCAAGACCCTGGATGAAGCCGAAACCATCAAGAACACCCAGCTGGCTGAAGAGCTGGCCCTGCCTCCCGTGAAGATTCACTGCTCGGTACTCGCCGAAGACGCCATCAAGGCCGCCGTACGCGACTACAAGCAGAAGAAAGGCCTGATCTGACCGATCGGCTTTCACAGATTTGGCGACAAGTAAGGAGTCACGATGGCTATCAGCATGACAGAAGCGGCTGCTCAACACGTGCGACGCTCCCTCAACGGGCGCGGCAAGGGTGATGGGATTCGTCTGGGTGTTCGCACCACGGGCTGTTCCGGCCTTGCCTACGTGCTGGAGTTCGTCGACGAGATTGGCGAGGACGATCAGGTATTCGAGAGTCACGGCGAGAAAGTGATCATCGATCCGAAAAGCCTGACCTATCTGGACGGCACCGAACTTGATTTCGTCAAGGAAGGGTTGAACGAAGGCTTCAAGTTCAACAACCCCAACGTGCGCGGTGAGTGTGGCTGCGGCGAAAGCTTCAACATCTGAGGCTTGTCGTGGGTACTCCTTGTCATTTCGCTTTATTTGAGCTGCAACCGAGCTTCCGCCTGGATCTCGAGCAGTTGGCCGCGCGCTACCGCGAGTTGGCGCGTGGGGTTCATCCAGACCGTTTTGCCGATGCTTCCGAGCGCGAGCAGCGCCTGGCCCTGGAGCAGTCGGCAAGCCTCAACGAGGCTTACCAGACCCTCAAGAGCCCGCCCAAGCGCGCCCGTTATCTGCTGGCTTTGAATGGCGGCGAGTTGCCGCTGGAAGTCACGGTGCATGATCCGGAGTTTCTTCTGCAGCAGATGCAATGGCGCGAAGAGCTCGAGGATTTGCAGGACAGCGCCGACCTGGCCGGAGTGGCGGCATTCAAGCGTCGGCTCAAGACAGCCCAGGATGAACTGAATGAAAGCTTCGCAGCCTGTTGGGATGATGCGGCGCAACGCGAGCAGGCCGAGCGCCTGATGCGGCGCATGCAGTTCCTCGACAAGCTCACCTACGAAGTGCGCCAGTTAGAAGAGCGCCTCGACGATTAACCCAGTGCCGCTCCGGTCGCACGCCTGATATACAGATAAGTCCAGATAAGCATGGCCCTACTGCAGATCGCCGAACCCGGCCAAAGTCCTCAACCGCACCAGCGTCGCCTGGCTGTGGGGATCGACTTGGGCACTACCAATTCGCTGGTCGCTGCCTTGCGCAGTGGTCTTTCCGAGCCGCTGGCCGACGCGCAGGGACAGGTGATTCTGCCGTCCGCGGTGCGTTATCACGCCGACCGCGTCGAGGTGGGCGAGTCTGCCCGCCTGGCTGCACCTACCGACCCTTTGAATACCGTGCTTTCGGTCAAGCGCCTGATGGGGCGCGGCCTGTCCGACGTCAAGCAGCTGGGTGAGCAACTGCCCTATCGCTTCGTCGAGGGCGAGTCGCACATGCCGTTCATCGAGACCATCCAGGGGCCGAAAAGCCCGGTGGAGGTATCGGCTGAAGTGCTCAAGGTGCTGCGTCAGCGTGCTGAGGCGGCCCTGGGTGGCGAGCTGGTAGGTGCGGTCATCACCGTTCCTGCCTATTTCGACGACGCCCAGCGTCAAGCCACCAAGGATGCGGCCAAGCTGGCTGGCCTGAATGTGCTGCGCCTGCTCAACGAGCCGACCGCGGCGGCTGTGGCTTATGGTCTGGATCAGCACGCCGAAGGCGTGGTGGCGATCTATGACTTGGGTGGCGGCACCTTCGATATTTCCATTCTGCGCCTGACCGGCGGCGTCTTCGAAGTCTTGGCTACCGGTGGCGATACTGCCTTGGGCGGCGATGACTTCGATCACGCCATTGCCGGCTGGATCATCGAGGGCGCGGGCCTGTCCGCCGACCTCGACCCGGGTACCCAGCGCAGTCTGTTGCAAGCCGCTTGTGCGGCCAAGGAAGCCTTGACCGGCGCCGCGTCCGTGGAAGTGGTGTATGGCGATTGGCGTGCCACCCTGACTCGCGACGCCTTCGACGCCCTGATCGAGCCGATGGTTGCCCGCAGCCTCAAGGCCTGTCGTCGTGCTGTACGCGATTCCAATGTCGAATTGGATGAAGTGCAGGCGGTGGTCATGGTGGGCGGTTCGACTCGTGTGCCGCGTGTGCGTGAGGCGGTGGCTGAAATGTTCGGTCGCCAGCCGTTGACCGAGATCGATCCGGATCAAGTGGTGGCCATTGGGGCCGCGATCCAGGCCGATACCTTGGCCGGCAACAAGCGCGAAGGCGGCGAATTGCTGCTGCTGGACGTGATTCCGCTGTCCCTGGGGTTGGAAACCATGGGCGGGCTGATGGAGAAGGTGATTCCGCGCAACACCACCATTCCGGTTGCCCGTGCCCAGGACTTCACCACCTACAAGGATGGCCAGACGGCCATGATGGTTCATGTGCTGCAGGGCGAGCGCGAGCTGATCAGCGACTGCCGCTCCCTGGCGCGTTTCGAATTGCGCGGCATCCCACCGATGGTGGCCGGTGCGGCGAAGATCCGCGTGACCTTCCAGGTCGACGCCGATGGCCTGCTCAGCGTTTCTGCGCGAGAGCTGGGTTCGGGCGTCGAAGCCAGCATCCAGGTCAAGCCATCCTACGGTCTGACCGACGGCGAGATCGCCAAGATGCTCAAGGATTCCTTCCAGTACGCCGGCGACGACAAGGTGGCCCGTGTACTGCGCGAGCAGCAGGTTGATGCTCAGCGCCTGATCGAGGCGGTGCAAGGTGCCTTGGACGCCGATGGCGAGCGTCTGCTGGACGCCGAAGAGCGCATGGTCATCGAGCTGCAGATGCAGGAATTGAGTGAATTGATGCGTGGCACCGATGGTTATGCCATCGAGCAGCAGACCAAGCGTCTGTCGCAAGTGACCGATGCCTTTGCTGCCCGACGCCTGGATTCGACGGTGAAAGCCGCGCTGGCGGGGCGCAACCTGAATGAAATCGAGGAATAACTGATGCCGCAGATCATTTTTCTGCCACACGCCGTGTTCTGTCCGGACGGCCTGGTTGTAGAGGTCGAGCCTGGCGTCTCGGTGCTCGAGGTGGCGCATGACAACCACATCGAGATCGAAAGTGCCTGTGGCGGCGTCTGTGCCTGCACCACCTGCCATTGCATCATTCGTGAAGGCTTCGACTCGCTGAACGAGGCTGACGAGCTGGAAGAAGACCTGCTGGACAAGGCCTGGGGCCTGGAAGCGCAGTCGCGCCTGTCCTGCCAGGCCATCGTCGGCGATGAAGACCTGACCGTCGAAATTCCAAAATACTCGCTCAACCATGCAGCCGAAGCGCCGCACTGATTTCAAGGAACTGGCATGAGCCTCAAGTGGGTTGATGTACTGGAAATCGCGATCCAACTGGCTGAGTCCAAGCCGGATGTGGATCCGCGTTATGTGAACTTTGTCGATCTGCACCAATGGGTTCTGGCACTGCCGGAGTTCAGCGACGATCCGGCTCGCGGAGGCGAGAAGGTTCTTGAAGCAATTCAGGCCGCCTGGATCGACGAAGCTGACTGAATCCGCGGGCTACGCAGTTAGGCAATCCCTATAAACCCGCGTATAATTCGCGGGTTTAATTTTTCGCTTTAATCACCGTTTCTGGAGTTACACCATGGCTGTTCAACGTACTTTCTCCATCATCAAGCCTGACGCTGTTGCAAAAAACGTTATCGGCAAGATCGTTTCCCGTTTTGAAGAAGCCGGCCTGCGCGTTGTAGCTTCGAAAATGAAGCAACTGTCCAAGGCTGAAGCTGAAGGCTTCTACGCTGAGCACAGCGAGCGTGGCTTCTTCGGCGAACTGGTTGCCTTCATGACTTCCGGCCCGGTTGTTGTTCAGGTTCTGGAAGGCGAAAACGCCATCGTTCGCAACCGTGAGCTGATGGGCGCTACCAACCCTAAAGAAGCTGCTGCCGGCACCATCCGTGCTGACTTCGCCGAGTCCATCGACGCCAACGCCGTTCACGGTTCGGACTCCGAAGCTGCCGCTGCTCGCGAAATCGCTTACTTCTTCGCAGCTACTGAAGTAACCGCTCGCTGAGTAAGGCTTGCGCGTGAGAGGTGAAACCATGACTGCATCGATCGGCAAAACTAACCTGTTGGGGCTTACTCAACCGGAAATGGAGAAATTCTTCGACTCAATCGGGGAGAAGCGTTTCCGTGCCGGTCAGGTAATGAAATGGATTCACCACTTTGGCGTCGATGATTTCGACGCCATGACGAATGTCGGCAAGGCCTTGCGCGAAAAGCTCAAGGCTGTTGCCGAGATTCGCGGTCCGGAAGTGGTCAGCGAGGACATCTCCAGCGACGGCACCCGTAAATGGGTGGTGCGCGTGGCGTCCGGCAGCTGCGTCGAGACCGTCTACATTCCCCAGGGCAAGCGTGGCACTCTGTGCGTTTCGTCCCAGGCGGGCTGTGCCCTGGATTGCAGTTTCTGCTCCACCGGCAAGCAAGGCTTCAATAGCAACCTCACCGCCGCCGAAGTCATCGGCCAGGTGTGGATTGCCAACAAATCCTTTGGCAGCGTCCCGGCGACCGTCGACCGTGCCATCACCAACGTGGTGATGATGGGCATGGGTGAGCCGCTGCTGAACTTCGACAACGTCATCGCTGCCATGCACCTGATGATGGACGACCTGGGCTACGGCATCTCCAAGCGCCGGGTGACCCTGTCGACCTCCGGCGTGGTGCCGATGATCGATGAGCTGGCCAAGCACATCGACGTCTCGCTGGCGTTGTCTCTGCACGCACCCAATGATGCGCTGCGCAACCAGCTGGTACCGATCAACAAGAAGTACCCGCTGAAGATGCTGCTCGAGTCCTGCCAGCGCTACATGTCGGCCCTGGGTGAGAAGCGTGTGCTGACCATCGAGTACACCCTGCTCAAAGACGTCAACGACAAGCTTGAGCACGCGGTGGAGATGATCGAGCTGCTCAAGGATGTACCGTGCAAGATCAACCTGATCCCGTTCAACCCGTTCCCGCATTCCGGGTACGAGCGTCCGAGCAACAATGCCATTCGTCGCTTCCAGGACCAGCTGCATCACGCCGGTTTCAACGTCACCGTGCGCACCACGCGTGGTGAAGACATCGATGCCGCCTGCGGTCAGTTGGTCGGGCAGGTGCTGGACCGCACCCGTCGTAGCGAACGCTATATCGCCGTGCGTGAGTTGAGCGCCGACGCCGATATGCCGCAAAGCGCCGCGACCCGTACCTGAGAGAGGATCTCCATGGCCCTGCGCTTTGCGCTGCTCCTGCTTGTTGCCAGCCTGTGTGCTGGCTGTGTTCTGTCGGGTGATTCCAACCCGATGAACACCAGCAAGGGGCGCGACGAGGCGCGCGAGGCCTATGTGCAGTTGGGCCTGGGCTACTTGCAGCAGGGCATGAGCGAGCGGGCCAAGGTGCCACTGAAGAAAGCCCTGGAACTGGCCCCCGCCGATGCCGACGCCAATGCTGCCCTGGCACTGGTGTTCCAGGCCGAGATGGAACCGGCCCTGGCCGACGAGCATTTTCGCCAGGCCCTGGCGGCGCGTCCGGACAGTGCCCGGATCCTCAATAACTACGGCAGCTTTCTGTTCCAGGAAAAACGTTACAAAGAGGCTTATCAGCGCTTTGAGCAAGCCGCTGCTGATACTCTGTACCCCGAACGTTCCCGAGTGTTTGAAAACCTCGGCATGACCGCTTCAAGGCTCGGCCAGCGTGATCTGGCCCAGCTGCAGCTGGAAAAGGCCTTGCGTCTCAATCATCAACAGCCCCGTGCATTGCTGGAAATGGCTGAGTTGTCTTACGAAGACAGGCATTATGTGCCCGCGCGCGACTATTACGATCGTTTTAGCCTGCTCGGCGAGCAAAATGCACGTAGTCTATTGCTCGGCGTTCGGCTGGCAACGGTGTTCGAAGATCGCGACAAGGCCGCCAGTTACGGTCTGCAACTAAAACGACTTTATCCCGGTACGCCGGAATATCAGCAATACCTGTCGGAGCAATGATGAAAGCGGCCCATCCCGAAGTTCAAGCAGTGACTCGCGTAAACCCCGGTGAGACCCTGCGTCAGGCCCGCGAAAGCAATGGTTGGTCGCTGGCCGAAGTGGCCCACAAGCTCAACCTCACCGTGAGCTCCCTGAGCAACCTGGAAGCTGGCGCCTTCGACAAGCTGCCGGGGCACACTTTCGCCCGTGGCTATATTCGTGCCTACGCCAAATTGCTGGGCATGGATCAGGCGGTACTGGTCCAGGAGTTCGATCAATACACCGGTACCGACTCCCAGGGCAGCAGCGTCCATGCCCTGGGGCGCATCGAAGAGCCGGTGCGGGTTTCCCACACTATCTTGCGCATTGTCAGTTTGCTGCTGCTGGTGGCGGTGGTTGGTGGCGGTTTCATCTGGTGGCAGGATCAGTCCTCCCAGCGCGGCAAGGAGCCGGTCTCCCTGAGCCCCGAGCATGTCGAGGTCGAAGGCGCCGACGGCACTACCCAGATTCATCCTATCGACGAGCCCGAAGACCAGGCGGTTGCCGAGGGGCAGAGCGAAGCGCTGGACAACGCCGCTCAAAGCGAAGGCCAGGCAGCGAGCGAGACTCCTGCCGCCCCAGCCGTTTCGACCGCTCCGGCGCCGGCTGCCACTGCGTCCGTCCCCGCAGCTCCCGTGCACAACGCGCCGGCTCCGGCGCCTGTCGCACCGGCTGCCGTGGCGCAAGCGCCTGTCACGCCGACCGCGCCTGCTGCTGCGGTTGCACCGGGCAGCGCTGCGGCAACTGCAGTTGCAGGCGCGGGCCAGGTACAGATCCAGTTCAGCGCCGACTGCTGGGCCCAGGTCATCGATGCCAACGGCAAGGTTCTGCTCAGCGCCCTCAAGCGCAAGGGTGAAAATGTCGATGTCAGCGGCAAGCCGCCTTTTGCCGTACGTCTGGGCTATGCCCGTGGCGCACAAATCACTTACAACGGTCAGGCGGTGGATATCGCCCCGTTCACCAGTGGCGAGACTGCTCGCCTGAAGTTAGGTCAATAAGTCATGCACGGCGAATCTCCAATCAAGCGTCGCGAATCCCGCAAGATCTGGGTCGGCTCGGTACCGGTCGGAGGCGATGCCCCGATTGCGGTGCAGAGCATGACCAACAGCGACACCAACGACGTGGCCGCAACCGTCGCCCAGATCAACCGCCTGGAAGCCGCCGGTGTCGATATCGTGCGGGTTTCGGTGCCGGACATGGACGCCGCCGAGGCGTTCGGCCGGATCAAGCAGCAGGTCAAGGTACCGCTGGTGGCCGACATCCACTTCGACTACAAGATCGCGCTGCGCGTGGCCGAACTGGGCGTCGATTGCCTGCGGATCAACCCGGGCAATATCGGTCGTGAAGACCGGGTACGCGCGGTGGTGGATGCTGCCCGTGATCGCGGGATCCCGATCCGTATCGGGGTCAACGCCGGTTCCCTGGAAAAAGACCTGCAGAAAAAATACGGCGAACCGACCCCGGCTGCATTGGTGGAGTCGGCGCTGCGTCACGTAGAGCACCTGGAACGCCTGAATTTCAAGGACTTCAAGGTCAGCGTGAAAGCCTCGGACGTGTTCATGGCCGTCGAGGCCTATCGCCTGCTGGCCAAGGAAATCATCCAGCCCCTGCACCTGGGGATCACCGAAGCCGGTGGTTTGCGTTCAGGCACAGTGAAATCCGCCGTCGGCCTCGGTATGCTGCTGGCCGAAGGAATTGGCGATACCATTCGCATTTCGCTGGCGGCCGACCCGGTCGAGGAAGTGAAGGTCGGCTACGACATTCTCAAGTCCCTGCACCTGCGTTCCCGTGGCATCAACTTCATCGCCTGCCCGAGCTGCTCGCGGCAGAACTTCGATGTGGTGAAAACCATGAACGAACTGGAAGGACGACTTGAAGACCTGTTGGTGCCGTTGGATGTTGCAGTGATCGGTTGCGTGGTCAACGGCCCGGGTGAAGCCAAAGAGGCGCACATCGGCCTGACCGGTGGTACACCGAACCTGATCTACATCGATGGCAAGCCGGCACAGAAACTGACCAATGACAATCTGGTGGACGAGCTTGAAAAGCTGATCCGGCAGAAGGCGGCCGAAAAGGTCGAGGCCGACGCAGCGCTGATCGCTCGCGGCTAACCGAACGTATTTAAGGATTTTTTGTGAGCAAGTCTCTGCAAGCCATTCGTGGCATGAATGACATCCTGCCCGAGCAGACGCCCCTGTGGCGTTATTTCGAGGGTACTGTGGCGCGCCTGCTGGATAACTACGGTTACAAGCAGATCCGCATGCCGATCGTCGAGTTCACCGAGCTGTTCAAGCGCTCCATCGGTGAAGTGACCGACATCGTCGAAAAAGAGATGTACACCTTCGAAGATCGCAACGGCGACTCCCTCACCCTGCGTCCGGAAGGCACCGCTGCCTGTGTCCGTGCAGTGCTGGAGCACGGCATCACTGGCGGTGGCCAGGTGCAGAAGCTGTGGTACATCGGCCCGATGTTCCGTCACGAGCGCCCGCAGAAAGGCCGTTATCGCCAGTTCCACCAGATCGGTTGCGAGGTATTCAACCTCGACGGGCCGGACATCGATGCTGAACTGATCGTGCTGACCTGGCGCCTGTGGGGCGAGCTGGGCATCCGTGATGCGGTCAAGCTCGAACTCAACAGCCTGGGTACCGCCGAAGCGCGCGCGCGCTATCGCGACGCGCTGGTGGAGTTCCTGTCGGCGCGCATGGACAAGCTGGACGAAGACAGCCAGCGCCGCCTGAAGACCAACCCGCTGCGGGTGCTGGATACCAAGAACCCGGACACTCAAGCCGTGCTGGTGGATGCGCCCAAGCTGGCCGACTACCTGGACGAAGAGTCCCGCGTGCACTTCGAAGGCCTCAAGGCCCGCCTGGATGCTGCGGGTATCCCCTATGTGATCAACCCCAAGCTGGTGCGCGGGCTGGATTACTACAGCAAGACCGTTTTCGAATGGGTCACCGACAAGCTCGGTGCCCAGGGTACTGTCTGTGCCGGTGGCCGTTACGATGGCCTGGTGGAGCAGATGGGCGGCAAGCCTACCTCGGGCGTTGGCTTTGCCATGGGGATCGAGCGTCTGGTGCTGCTGCTGGAAACCCTGGAGCAGGTCCCGGAAGAGATCTCGCGCCAGGTCGACGTTTACCTCTGCGCCTTCGGTGAGGCCGCCGAACTGGCCGCTCTGGCGCTGAGCGAGCGTGTTCGCGATCAATTGCCGAACCTGCGTCTGCAGATCAATGCCGGTGCCGGCAGCTTCAAGAGCCAATTCAAGAAGGCCGACAAGAGCGGCGCGCTGTATGCGCTGATCCTCGGTGACGACGAACTGGCCCAGCAAGTGGTAGGTTTCAAACCCCTGCGTGGCCAGGGCGAACAACAAAGCATTGCCTGGGATGCACTCGCTGCGCACCTGGCCACCTGCGTCGTGCAGGGTTGAAGCTGTCAAACAGCCGATTTAGCGAATAAGGAGTATTGGGGTGTCGAGTACCGAAGATGAACAGCTGGCGGAATTGAAAGACTGGTGGCAGCGTAACGGCAAACCCCTGGTGACTGGCGGCCTGCTGGCCCTGGTTATCGTGTTCGGCTGGCAAGCCTGGCACAAGTATCAGAACAATCAGTCGCAAGGCGCTTCGGTGCTCTATCAGCAACTGCTGGAAACTACCCTGACGCCGGATGGCAAGCCGGATGCGGCTCGTGTTACGGACCTGGCGGGCAAGCTCAACAGCGAGTTCGGCGGTACTGCCTACGCGCAGTACGGCAACCTGTTCGTGGCCAAGGTGGCAGTAGACACCGGCAAGCTGGACGATGCAGCGGCACAGCTCAAGGCCGTGGCCGACAAGCCCGCCAACCCGACCCTGGGTGAAGTGGCGCGTCAGCGCCTGGCACAGGTACTGGCGGCGCAGAACAAGGCCGACGAGGCTCTGAAGCTGCTCGACGGCGATGCCGACAAGGCATTCCTGGCGACTCGTGAAGAACTCAAGGGCGATCTGCTGGTCCAGCTGGGCCGTGTGGACGAAGCCCATGCGGCATACCAAAAAGCCAAGGCGGCGCTCTCGGATGAAGCGGCAGTCGGTGGCCTACAAATCAAGCTGGACGACCTGGCCAAAGGGGATGCATGACGTGATCCGTTGGAAACATGCAGCATTGCTGGCTCTGGCCTTGTTGGCCGCGGGTTGCAGCAGCAACAGCAAGAAAGAACTGCCACCGGCGGAACTGGTCGACTTCAAAGAAGAAGTGGTCCTGCAGAAGCAGTGGAGCCGTTCGATCGGTGACGGTCAGGGCGAAACCTACAACATGCTGGTGCCAGCCATCGATGGTGACACCATCTATGCCGCTGACGTGACCGGCGTGGTGGTTTCCATGGATCGCATGAACGGCGACGTCAAATGGAAGAAAGATCTCGAACTGCCTGTTTCCGGCGCCGTGGGCGTGGGTTATGGGTTGGTCATGATCGGCACTCTGAAAGGCGAAGTGGTTGCCCTGGATGCCTCCAGCGGTGAAGAGAAATGGCGTGCCCGTGTGACCAGTGAAGTGCTGGCTCCGCCAGCTACCAACGGTGACGTGGTGGTGGTGCAGACTCAGGACGACCGCGTGATTGGCCTTGAAGCCAGCACCGGTCACCAGATCTGGCTCTACGACAGCACTCCAGCGGTGTTGACCCTGCGGGGCACCAGTGCGCCGTTGGCGACCAACCGTCTGGCCCTGGCCGGTCTTTCCACCGGCAAGGTGGTCGCGCTGGATATTCGCAACGGCGTGCCGGTGTGGGAACAGCGTGTAGCCATTCCACAAGGCCGTTCCGAACTGGATCGGGTCGTGGACATCGACGGTGGCCTGCTGCTGTCCGGTGGCACCCTGTACGTTGCCAGCTACCAGGGGCGTGTGGTTGCCCTGGACCTGGAGAGCGGCCGTCCGCTGTGGCAGCGTGATGCTTCCAGCTACGCCGGTGTGGCCCAAGGGTTCGGCAGCGTTTATGTCAGCCTGTCCTCGGGTACCGTGGAAGGCGTGGACGAGCGTTCGACTACCGCGCTGTGGAGCAACGACTCCCTGGCTCGCCGCCAACTGTCGGCACCGGAAGTCTTCTCCAGCTACGTAGCCGTGGGCGACCTGGAAGGTTACCTGCACCTGCTGAGCCAGGTTGACGGTCGCTTCGTCGGTCGTACGCGCATCGATAGCGACGGCCTGCGTGCTCGTCCGCTGGTGGTGGGCGACATGATTTATGTGTATGGCAACAGCGGCAAACTGGAAGCCCTGACCATCAAGTAATGGTTTGACTATGCTTGGGGTGATCCCCAAGCGAACTGCAGGAGCGAGCGTGCTCGCGATGGATGCCAGGTGACGCCAGCTTGCTGGACGAGCGCGGCGCCATGGAGTTAATCGCGAGCACGCTCGCTCCTACAGTGCTGCCCCGAGCACCAGCCGCTGCCTCGCAGCGGCTTTTGTATTTTCTGAATTAACGCAGTGGAGAGCCGCATGGTTCCCGTAATCGCCCTGGTGGGCCGACCTAACGTCGGCAAGTCCACCTTGTTCAACCGCCTGACTCGGACTCGCGACGCCATTGTCGGCGACCTGTCCGGTCTGACCCGTGATCGCCAATACGGTGAGGCCAAGTGGCAAGGGCGTACCTATATTCTGATCGACACCGGCGGTATCTCCGGTGACGAGCATGGCATGGATGAAAAGATGGCCGAGCAGTCGCTGCTGGCCATCGAAGAAGCTGATGTGGTGTTGTTCCTGGTGGACGCCAAGGCCGGGTTTACCGCGGCCGACCAGATGATCGGCGAGCACCTGCGCAAACGTAACAAGACTTCCTACGTGATCGCCAACAAGGTCGACAACATCGACCCGGACATGGCCCGCGCCGAGTTCGCGCCGCTGGGCATGGGCGATGCCATCCCGATCGCCGGTGCTCATGGCCGCGGTATCACCCAGATGCTGGAAATCGCCCTGAGCGAATTTCCCAAGGATGACGCTGACGAGCCGGAAGAAGGCGAGGAAGAGATCGTTGCCGAGGGTGAGGAAGCCAAGCGCATTCCGGGCCCGAGCGAGAAGGACGGGATCAAGATCGCCATCATCGGTCGTCCCAACGTCGGCAAGTCGACCCTGGTCAACCGCATGCTCGGTGAAGATCGGGTGATCGTCTATGACCAGCCCGGCACCACCCGCGACAGTATCTACATCCCGTTCGAGCGCAACGACGAGAAGTACACCCTGATCGACACCGCCGGTGTGCGCAAGCGCGGCAAGATCCACGAGGAAGTCGAAAAGTTCTCGGTGGTCAAGACGCTGCAGGCGATCAAGGACGCCAACGTGGTGATCTTTGTCATGGACGCCCGCGAAGGTGTGGTGGACCACGACCTGAACCTGCTGGGCTTTGCCCTGGAAGCCGGTCGGGCCCTGGTGATCGCCCTGAACAAGTGGGACGGCATGCAGCCGAGCGAGCGCGACTATGTGAAGACCGAGCTGCAACGCCGGCTGTTCTTCGTCGACTTCGCCGATATCCACTTTATCTCGGCGCTGCACGGTACCGGTGTGGGCAACCTCTACCAGTCGGTGCAGAACTCCTTCAAGTCGGCGGTAACCCGCTGGCCCACCAGCCGCCTGACGCAGATCCTCGAAGATGCCGTTGGCGAGCACGCGCCGCCCATGGTCAACAATCGCCGGATCAAACTGCGCTACGCCCACTTGGGTGGTGCCAACCCGCCGCTGATCGTGATCCACGGCAACCAGGTGGAGAAGGTGCCCAAGTCTTATGTGCGCTATCTGGAAAACACCTACCGTCGAGTCTTGAAGCTGGTAGGTACGCCGATCCGCATCGAGTTCAAGGGCGGCGAGAACCCGTACGAAGGCAACAAGAACACGCTGACCGACCGCCAGGTCAACAAGAAGCGTCGCTTGATGTCGCACCACAAGAAGGCCGACAAGAAGCGTCGCGACAAGCGCTGACCGGCTTAGGAGCCGGTTTGCCGGTGAAGCTCCGGACCTGCTTCAGAGCTTCGCTGGCAAGCCAGTTCCTACGGGATCTGTGTGGATAAGAGGGCGCCCCGGGCGCCCTTTTTCATGCCTGGCGTTTGGGCTATTCTCGGGGACCTCCGCGCCGCCGTAGTGCGGACTGCTCAGCAGGGAATCCTCATGATCATCAGTAAGTTGCCGAATGTCGGCACCACCATCTTCACGCAAATGTCCCAGCTCGCGGTGGAAACCGGAGCGCTCAACCTGTCCCAGGGCTTTCCTGATTTCGATGGCCCGCAAGCCCTGCGTGATGCGCTTGGCTGGCATGCCGCCAATGGCCATAACCAGTACGCACCCATGACCGGCCTACCGGCACTGCGCCAGCAGGTCGCCGCGAAAATCGCCCGCAGCTATGGCGTCCAGGTCGATGCGGACGCTGAGGTGACCATCACGCCCGGTGCGACCCAGGCAATCTTCTGTGCCATCCAGGCGGTGATCCAGCGCGGTGACGAAGTCATTGTGTTCGACCCCAGTTACGACAGCTATGAGCCGTCGGTGGAGCTGGCCGGTGGGCGTTGTGTGCATGTGCCGTTGGCCGGGCAGGGCTTTGCCCTCGATTGGCAGAAACTCGGTGAAGCCCTGAGTCCGCGCACGCGGATGATCATCCTCAATTCGCCGCACAACCCCAGTGGTGCCTTGATCAGCCGCGCCGAGCTGGACCAGTTGGCCGCCCTGATCCGTGATCGCGATATTTATCTGGTCAGTGACGAGGTCTACGAACACCTGGTGTTCGATGGCGTACCCCATGTCAGTGTGCTGGCCCATGAGGAGCTGTATCAGCGTGCCTTCGTGGTCAGCTCGTTCGGCAAGACCTACCACGTGACCGGCTGGAAGACCGGTTATGTGGTTGCACCACCGGCCCTGAGCGCCGAGCTGCGCAAGGTGCATCAATATGTCAGCTTCTGCGGGGTCACGCCTTTGCAGTACGCTCTGGCGGACTTCATGGCCGAACACCCGGAACATGTCGAAGAGTTGCCGGCCTTTTACCAGGCCAAGCGTGATCTGTTCTGCGATCTGCTGAGCGCCTCGCGTTTCAGCTTCAACCGGGTGTCGGGTACCTATTTTCAATTGGTGGACTATTCGCAGATTCGTCCAGACTTGAATGATGTCGACATGGCGACATGGATGACCCGCGAACACGGCGTGGCGGCCATTCCGGTGTCGGTGTTCTATCAGCAGCCGCCCCAGGGGCAGCGCCTGGTGCGTCTGTGTTTTGCCAAGCGCGAGGAGACGTTGCGCCAAGCAGCGGAGAAACTATGCGTGATCTGAGTGCATTACCCGATCTGAATCTGGCCCTGATCCAGACCACCCTGGCCTGGCACGACCGCCAGGCCAACTTCGAGCATTTCGAGCAGTTGCTGGAGCAGGCCCGTGGTGCAGATCTGATCATCCTGCCGGAAATGTTTACCACCGGATTCTCCATGGAATCCGCGACTCTCGCGGAAGCGGAGAATGGCCCTACCAGCAAATGGCTACGTGGCCAGGCGAAGAAGCTGAATGCGGTGATCACCGGCAGCGTGATAATCCAGGCAGCGGATGGCAGCCATCGTAATCGCTTGCTGTGGGCGCGCCCTGACGGTGAGGTCTGGCACTACGACAAGCGCCACCTGTTTCGCATGGCCGGCGAGCACAATCACTACACGCCGGGGGAACGGCAGGTACAGTTCGAGCTCAAGGGTTGGCGTATTCGCCCGCTGATCTGCTACGACCTGCGGTTCCCGGTGTGGAGCCGGGACGCCCAGGACACCGACCTGCTGCTCTACACCGCCAATTGGCCGGGTGCCCGCCGCCTGCACTGGAATCGCCTGCTGCCAGCCCGGGCCATTGAAAACCTCTGCTACGTTGCGGCGGTGAACCGGGTGGGCACCGACGGCAAGGGCTTTGCCTATACCGGAGACAGCCAGGTTCTGGACTATCAGGGCGAAACCCTGCTCAGCGCCGGAGAGGCCGATGGCGTCTTCCAGGTGTGCCTGAACGCGGGTGAACTGGCGGCTTACCGTGCGCGTTTTCCGGCGAACCTCGACGCCGATACCTTCATGTTCACTTAGGATCGCTTCGGCACTGCACACTTTTTTACAGGTTGCGAATATCAAGCTTCGAGGGTGAAGGCCGATAGCAGGATCAGTTCAGGAGGAATCAACCATGACTACCATCACTGCCACCATCGTCAATTCTTACCCCCTGTCGGCACCCAAAACTGCTTCGACTGAAGCCGAAGGCAACAGCGCCAGCCCGCTGGCGCCGGTGGATGACAGCAAGGACGGTCAGGATAAGGAGCTGCGGGTCAACTCTGGCGATGCCAATATCGATGCGGTAAAGGCCGGTGGTGATCCGGTCAAGGCGCTGCAGAAACAGATCGAGCAGACCCAGAAAACCCTGACCGAACAGCAGGCCCAATTGGCCAATGTGCAGAAGGGCCAGGCCAGCGACGAACAGAAAGCCCAGCAGGTGATGGAAGTCCAGGCGCAGATCGCCGTGACCAACAGCACCTTGCAGGTGCTGCAGGCGGCTTTGCTGCAAGCCATGTTCAGTGTTGATGTGCATGCCTGAAACAGTCGTTGCTGACATTTAGCTGGTGTTATCTGTTCCTGCATAAAAAAGGCCCCGGGGAGTCGAGCTCCTCGGGGCCTTTTGCTTTTGGCAGCCTTTAGGCTGCCTTGGCCTGCTGCTCGCTCAAGGAGCGGTTCAGCGCACTGAACAGCGCCTTGAAGCTGGCGGTGGTGATGTTTTCGTCGATACCGACGCCGTGCACGGCGCGCTCACCGTTGACCCGCAGTTCGATGTAGGCCGCCGCCTTGGCGTTGGTGCCGGCGCCGATGGCGTGCTCGTTGTAGTCCATGATCTCCACCGGAACCGGCAGCCCGGCCACCAGCGCTTCCAGGGCACCGTTGCCCTTGCCGCGCCAACTGAGGTTGGTCTCGCCCTGACCCTTGCTCGAGACTTCCACTTCCACGGCGCTGTGGCCGTTCTCTTCCTGCAAGCGATGGCTGACCAGCGCGTAAGGAGTGTTGGCCTGCAAGTACTCGCTGTGCAACAGCGCGTGGATCTGCTGGGCGGTCATTTCCAGGCCCAGGCGGTCGGTTTCCCGCTGCACCACCTGGCTGAACTCGATCTGCATGCGGCGTGGCAAGCTGATGCCGTATTCCTGCTCGAGCAGGTAGGCGATACCACCCTTGCCCGACTGGCTGTTGACGCGGATCACCGCCTCGTAGCTGCGACCGATATCGGCCGGGTCGATCGGCAAGTACGGCACCTCCCACAAGCCATCGGCTTTCTGCTGGGCGAAGCCCTTGCGGATCGCGTCCTGGTGCGAGCCGGAGAACGCGGTGTGGACCAGGTCGCCGACATAAGGGTGACGCGGGTGCACGGCAATCTGGTTGCACTCTTCCACGACTTTGCGCACGCCGTCGATGTCGGAGAAATCCAGTTCAGGGTTCACACCCTGGGTATAGAGGTTCAAGGCCACAGTGACCAGGTCGACGTTACCGGTACGCTCGCCGTTGCCGAACAGGCAGCCTTCGACACGGTCGGCGCCGGCCATCAGGCCCAGCTCGGTGGCGGCCACGCCCGTACCGCGGTCGTTGTGGGTGTGCAGGCTGATGAGCACGCTGTCACGACGGTTGATGTTGCGGCAGAACCACTCGATCTGGTCGGCGTAGATGTTCGGTGTGGCGACTTCAACGGTGGCCGGCAGGTTGAGGATCACCTTGTTGCTTGGCGTGGCGTTCCAGACTTCCACCACGGCGTCGCAGACTTCCTTGGCGAACTCCAGCTCGGTGGCGCTGAAGGTCTCTGGCGAGTACTCGAACTGCCACTGGGTTTCCGGTTGCTGGGCGGCGTATTTGACGAACAGCTTGGCCGCATTCACCGCGATCTCTTTCACACCGGCCTTGTCCTGGTTGAAGACAATGCGGCGGAACGAAGGGCTGGTGGCGTTGTACAGGTGGACGATGGCCTTTTTCGCTCCACGCAAGGACTCGAAGGTGCGGGCGATCAAGTCTTCACGGGCCTGGGTCAATACCTGGATGGTGGTGTCGTCCGGAATGTGGCCGCCTTCGATCAGGGTGCGCACGAAGTCGAAGTCGGTTTGCGAAGCGGCCGGGAAAGAAGCTTCGATTTCCTTCACTCCCACAGCCACCAGGGTCTTCCAGAAGCGCAGCTTCTTGACGGCATCCATCGGTTCGATCAACGACTGGTTGCCATCACGCAGGTCCGAACTGCACCAGATCGGCGCGCTGGTGATGGTTTTCGACGGCCAGGTACGGTCCGGCAAGTTGATGGTCGGGAACGCGCGGTACTTGGAGGATGGGTCTTTGAGCATGGTCATGGAGAAATCCTTATTGTCCGGGCCGAAAAGAGGCGGCCTGCCGGTGAGTCAAGAGTGAGGTTGACGCAGGGGGATGAGGCACCGCGATTCAGCCTGGCAGTCGTGCGCTGACGAGGCAGAGGCTCCGGTGTTGACGACGCTGAATGAGGGTGTGAGAGGTTTTCATGTGCTCAACCCTAACCACTGGGGTGAGAGATGGCAAGCAGTCGAAAAAAATTGAGAGGAATACTCGAAAACAAAGCTATATCGAGATTTTATGCTGGGTATTCTTTGAAAGAATACTAACGATTGCGCAGTCGAGTAGGGCTGCGCAATCCCTGTGGGCGTCGGCTCGCCGCTGAATCAATGCCTGATGCAGGCAAGCGGCGCTGCGCGATCAGGGCTGGAAGGCCCCGATAAAGATGGCCGGATCGACCCGCGCATCATTCAGGCTGACGTTCCAGTGCATATGCGGCCCGGTGGCGCGGCCGGTCGCCCCCACCTTGCCCACCACGGCGCCACGGGCCAGGGACTGGCCGATCTTCACGTCGATTTTCGACATGTGGCAGAACATGCTGATGAAGCCCTGGCCGTGGTCGACGAACACGGTGTTGCCGTTGAAGAAGTAGTTGCCGATCAGGATCACTTTGCCCGCCGCCGGGGTCTTGATCGGTGTGCCTGCCGGCACCGCGAAGTCCAGGCCCGCGTGAGGGTTGCGCTCTTCACCGTTGAAGAAACGGCGTACGCCGAACTTGCTCGACAGGGGGCCATTCACCGGCTTGTCCAACAGCAGGTTGCTTGGGGTGTTGGGGCTGAAGCTGCGGTAGGCGCGGATCTGTTCCGCCAACTCGCCGTCGATGCGCTTGAGGTCCGCCGGGTTCGGATTGACCTGGCGCTGGTTCTTCAGGGTGATGTGCTGCTCCGGGTATTTCTTGTTGCCGACCACGAAGTTCAGGCTGCGCCCGCCGGCGCTTACTTGTTGAGTGCCGGGCTTGACCGTCAGCGGGATGCCGACAATCGCCAGCCAGTTGTTCTGCTCCTTCACCACCAGCACCGGCTTGCCCTGGTAGCTGGCCTTGGGCGCCTGGGCGGCGCTGCCCAGGTCGACCACCGCTACGCCACCGGGCACGGGTTTGTTCAGCAGGCGGGTGATGTAGCTGTCGGCGTGAGCATTGAAGGCCAGGCACAGCAACAGCAGGGAGCAGAGAAAACGCGGCATGGATCAATCCAGTAGAGAAAGGGTGACGGGCGTCAGGTGGTTGTCTTCGACGCGTACTTGCAGCTCGCCTTCGCCCAGGCGGGCACTGAGGCGCTGGCCTGGGCGGGTCTGGCCGGCACTGCGAATGGCCTGCCCGCGATCGTCCAGCAGGATGCTGTAACCGCGCCCCAGGGTGGCCAGGGGGCTGACCACATGCAGGGTCTGCATCTGGCTGTGCAATTGCAGGCGGCGGCCCTTGAGGCCTTCGCGCATGGCCCGGGGCAGGCGTTCGGCCAGGCTGTCCAGGCGCTGGCGCAGCAGTGCCAGTTGCCGCCCTGGATGCTGGGCTCCGAGGCGGGTTTCCAGGCGGATCAAGCGTTCGCGACGGGTATTGAGGCTGCGCTCGAAGGCGCGGCGCAGGCGCATGTCCAGGTCGTCCAGGCGCTGTGCCTGCTGGCGCAGGCGTTCGCCGGGATGGCGCAGGCGTCGGGCCAGGCCGTCCAGGCGCAGCCGGTCGCGCACCAGCCGGTCGCGCATGCGCATCACCAGGCGTCGATGCAGGTTGTCGACCCGGCGTTGCAGGTCACTGGAATCGGGGGCCAGCAGTTCGGCTGCTGCGGAAGGCGTGGGCGCGCGAACGTCGGCCACGAAATCACTGATGGAGACGTCGGTTTCATGACCGACGGCGCTGACGATCGGTGTCACGCAGGCATCCACCGCACGGGCCACGGCTTCTTCGTTGAAGCACCAGAGGTCCTCCAGGGAGCCGCCGCCACGGGCCAGGATCAGCGCGTCGAAGCCCCGGGCGTCGGCCAGCTGCAGGGCCCGGACGATCTGCGCCGTAGCCTCGCGGCCCTGCACGGCGGTAGGGATCAGGGTCAGCACAACCTGCGGTGCGCGGCGCCGGAACACACTGATGATGTCGCGGATCACCGCGCCGGTGGGTGAACTGATGATGCCGATGCGTTGTGGATGGGCCGGCAGTGGCACTTTGCGTTCGGCGCTGAACAGCCCTTCGGCGCTCAGCTTGTCTTTCAGGGCATCGAAAGCCAGGCGCAGGGCGCCATCACCGGCCGGTTCCACGGTGTCGAGAATCAGCTGGTAGTCACCGCGCCCTTCGAACAGCGAGACCTTGCCCCGCACCTTGACCGCCAGGCCGTCCTTCAGCGCCTGGCGGACCCGCGCGGCGTTCTGCCGGAACAGTGCGCAGCGCACCTGGGCGCCGCTGTCCTTGAGGGTGAAGTACACATGGCCGGAGGCCGGGCGGGCGAGGTTGGAGATCTCGCCCTCCACCCAGATATTGCTGAACACGTCCTCGAGCAGCACCCGGGCGCGGCCGTTGAGCTGGGTGACGGTGAGGACCTCGCGGTCCAGGCCGAGTCGTGCGAAGGGATCTTTAATCATGGGGCGCAGTTTAAAGGCCTGTCTCTGAATGGAACAACGCAAATCAACTACAAGTGATTGCGAAAATGTTCGACGAATTGCGCCACCAGGGGCGTCGGCTCCTGTCGGTAGGCGAGGGCCACGGTGCTCTGGCAATCGGCATCCGCCAGCGGCAGGAAGCGGATGCTGGCCGGGGCGATGTCCTGCATCGACTCGGGCAGCAGGGCGATGCCGAAGCCGGCCTGGATCAGTTGCAATTGGGTGGTCTTGCGCGACATCACCCGCGCCGCCCTGGGAAAGAAGCCCTGGCGCATGCACAGCTCGGCCGAGAGGTAACTCAAGCCGCCCCGCTGGGGGTGGGGGATGGAGATGAAGGCTTCCTCGCGAAGCTGGGCCAGGTCGACGCCCCCGGCCGGAGGGTCCAGCGCCAGTGGGTGCTGAGGTGGCACCGCCAGCAGCAAGGGTTCGGCGAACAGGGGCGTGATCTGTACACCTGCCCGTTGACGTAACACCGGCAGGCGCAACAGGCCGATATCCAGGTGCCCCTGCGCCAACTCTTCCAGTTGCGCCTCGGAAGACAGCTTGGCGATGTCCATCGAGGCTCCAGGGCAATGCTGCAAGTAGCTGCCGATGCCCTGGAGTAGCCGGCCGCTCATGGGCACGGTGCTGGAGTGGCTCAGGCGCAAGGTGCCCAATTGCCCCATGCCTACCTGAGTGGCCAGTTCGCTGGCCTTGTGCAATTCACTCAGCAGGTTGCGTGCCTTGGGGAAAAACGCTTCACCGGCCGCCGTCAGCCGCGGCAGGCGCGCGGTGCGCTCGAACAGTGGGGTCTGCAATTGGTTTTCCAGCTCCTTGATCTGCCGGCTGAGGGCTGACTGGGCGACGAACAGGCGCTCGGCGGCGGCGCTGAAGCTGCCGCATTCGGCGATTTCCACGAAATAGCGCAGTTGGCGGGTCGAAATCACGAGGCATGCCTTTTTGCGATGAGTTGGCGACTTGGACGATATTAGTCGCAAGGCTCACTGCTGGCTAAAGTCACTGCGTATTCAACTGGGAAGTCGCAGCGATGAGCGTGGTAATCGAGGGTTTGAACCAGTGGTCTTTCGGCCCGGGCAGTTGGTTGGTGATCGGCCTGGGCATCGCGCTGGCGTACATAGTGTTCGGCATTGCCGGGTTCGGTACGGCGCTGGTGGCAGGGCCGGTGCTGATCCTGTTCATGCCGCTGTCGAAGATCGTGCCGCTGCTGGTGCTCCTGGATTTTGTCGCGGCCTTTGGCAACCTTCTGCCCTCGCGCAAGGATGTGGCCAGGCCGGAGTTGCTGCGCCTGTTGCCCTGCATGGCAGTAGGTTGCACCTTGGGGGTGATCTTCCTGCTCAACCTCAAATCCGATCTGTTGCTGCTATTGATGGGGCTGTTCATCAGTGCCTACGCCATCTACAGCCTGTGGGTGAAGGCGCGTCCGACCCAGTTGGCGGCCGGCTGGGCGGTGCCGATGGGGATTGTCGGTGGGCTGTTTGGCGCACTCTTCGGCAGTGGCGGCTTTTTATATGCCATCTACCTGAACAGCCGCCTGCCCAAGGACCCGGCGCGGGCGACCCAGAGCGCGCTGATCAGTTGCAGCACCGTGGTGCGCTTGAGCCTGTTCGCCCTGGCCGGGGTCTATGCCGAGTTGCCGCTGCTGCTATTGGCGCTATGCCTGTTGCCGGCGATGGCCTTGGGGTCGTGGATTGGCCGCCGGTTGACGATGAAACTGTCCCGGGAGGCTTTTGTACGCCTGGTGACCTGGCTGGTGCTGGCCAGTGGCGTTGCCTTGATCGGCCGTTACCTGAGCACTTGACCTGCTGGGGCCAGGGATTAAGCTGCGGGCCTTTGAATTCGTTCGCTGGCAGGCCGGCTCCTACAATTGATGACAGGAGCCGGCTTGCCGGCGAAAGCGTGAGTACCGTCCCCGCATGTTCCAGGCTTATCCATGAACTCCCAAAGCATCCTCGTCCCGAAAATTTCCACCCTGCCGGTGCACGAGCCCCGGGCCCGGGCGATCGTGCGCTGGCTGGTGCGCAAGAACATCGTCGAGGAAAGCCTCAGCACCTGCGGGCGCACGGGCAATCGCATGGGGCACGCCATTGCCGCCGGGGCACGGGAGGTGGTGCTGCGGCCAGAGGCGCTGCCCTTCGGCGAGCCGATCAATGGCCTGGAAATCATCACCAAGCGCTGCATCTATACCCCGGCCAAGGGCTTTCTCGAGGAAGCGGGCTGTGCCGAGTGCCGGCAGGAAATCGGCGAAGCGCTGTTCGAGAGCCTGGAAGACTGGATGCCAGGGCGTACCGACAACTTCACCTGCCCCGAATGCGGCCATGAAGATGACATCAACGGCTTTCTGTTTCTTCAGGAATGCGGTTTTTCCAACTTGGGCTTTATCTTCAACAACTGGGCCGAAGCGGGTTTTAAACAGAGCTTTATCGACGAGTTCGCCGACTGGCTGGATCAGCCGATAAGTTGGGTCAAGGTCGAGTTGTAGCGCGCGGATATCTCCATCTATCACTCCAGCGATATTAGCCAGAGTTTTACATTGAGCCCGGGTAGCTGTCTGAGTATAATGGCGCGCTTCCATTTTCCCGCCCGGGAGCCCCCGCGATGCTGCGTATCAGCCAAGAAGCCCTCACCTTCGACGACATTCTCCTAGTGCCCGGTTATTCCGAAGTACTGCCTAATGAAGTCAGTCTTAAGACCCGTTTGACCCGTGGCATCGAGCTGAATATTCCACTGGTTTCCGCCGCCATGGACACCGTCACTGAAGCCCGTCTGGCAATCGCCATGGCTCAGGAAGGCGGCATCGGCATCATCCACAAGAACATGACCATCGAGCAGCAGGCTGCCGAAGTGCGCAAGGTCAAGCGTTTCGAAGCCGGTGTGGTCAAGGACCCGATCACCATCGAGGCCGACGCCACCGTGCGTGACCTGCTCGAACTGACCAGCATGCATAACATCTCCGGTGTGCCGGTACTGCACAACGGCGACCTGGTGGGCATCGTGACTTCCCGTGACGTGCGTTTCGAAAGCCGTCTGGAAGTCAGCGTCCGTGAAGTGATGACGCCTAAAGAGCGCCTGGTCACGGTCAAGGAAGGCGCCGACAAGACCGCCGTCCGCGAGCTGCTGCACAAGCACCGCATCGAGCGTGTACTGATCGTCGACGACGCCTTCGCTCTCAAGGGCATGATGACCGTCAACGATATCGAGAAAGCCAAGGCTTACCCGCTGGCCAGCAAGGACGACCAGGGTCGCCTGCGCGTCGGCGCTGCGGTCGGTACTGGCAAGGACACTGGCGATCGCGTTGCTGCGCTGGTCAATGCCGGTGTCGACGTGGTGGTGGTGGACACCGCCCACGGTCACTCCAAAGGCGTGATCGACCGCGTTCGCTGGGTCAAGGAGAACTTCCCGCAAGTGCAGGTGATCGGCGGCAACATCGCCACTGGCGCTGCTGCCAAGGCCCTGGCCGAAGCTGGCGCCGACGCAGTCAAGGTCGGTATCGGCCCGGGCTCGATCTGCACCACCCGTATCGTTGCCGGTGTTGGCGTGCCGCAAATCAGCGCCATCGCCAATGTTGCAGCGGCGCTGGTCGGCACTGGCGTGCCGCTGATCGCCGACGGCGGTATCCGGTTCTCCGGTGACCTGTCCAAGGCCATCGTCGCCGGTGCTTCCTGCGTGATGATGGGTTCGATGTTCGCCGGTACCGAAGAGGCTCCAGGCGAGATCGAGCTGTTCCAGGGCCGCTCCTACAAGGCTTACCGTGGCATGGGTTCCCTGGGCGCCATGTCCCAGGCCCAGGGCTCTTCCGACCGCTACTTCCAGGACTCCTCCGCGGGTGCCGAGAAGCTGGTGCCGGAAGGTATCGAAGGTCGCGTGCCGTACAAGGGCACCCTGACCGCGATCATCCATCAGCTGATGGGCGGCCTGCGTTCTTCCATGGGCTACACCGGTAGCGCCAACATCGAAGAAATGCGCACCAAGCCGGAGTTTGTCCGCATCACCGGTGCCGGCATGGCTGAATCCCACGTCCACGACGTGCAGATCACCAAGGAAGCGCCAAACTATCGCGTAGGTTGATAGTGATCGCCTCCAGGCCAAGGCCCGGAGGCGATTGACGAATTTAGTAACCGGGGCTGTGTTTTTCAGCCCCGTGTCGTTTCTGAAATTAGACGAGACTGACCATGGCCCTCGACATTCACGCTCACCGTATCCTGATCCTCGACTTCGGTTCCCAGTACACCCAACTGATCGCCCGCCGTGTGCGCGAGATCGGGGTCTACTGCGAACTGCATCCGTTCGACATGGACGACGAAGCGATCCGCGAATTCGCTCCCAAAGGCGTCATCCTCGCCGGCGGCCCCGAATCCGTGCACGAAGCCAACAGCCCTCGCTGCCCGCAGGCGGTGTTTGACCTGGGCGTCCCGGTCTTCGGCATCTGCTACGGCATGCAGACCATGGCCGAGCAGTTGGGCGGCAAGGTCGAAGGTTCCGAGCTGCGTGAGTTCGGCTATGCCCGGGTTGATGTAGTCGGCAAGAGCCGCCTGCTGGACGGCATCGAAGACCACGTCGACGCCGACGGCCTGTTCGGCCTAGACGTTTGGATGAGCCATGGTGACAAGGTCACCAAGATGCCGGAAGACTTCCACATCCTGGCCAGCACCCCGAGCTGCCCGATTGCCGGCATGTTCAACGACGACCTGCGCTACTACGGCGTGCAGTTCCACCCGGAAGTGACCCACACCAAGCAGGGCGGTCGCATCCTGTCGCGCTTCATCCTCGACATCTGCGGCTGTGAAGCGCTGTGGACCCCGTCGAAGATCGCCGAGGACGCCATTGCCCAGATCCGTGCCCAGGTTGGCACCGACAACGTGCTGCTGGGCCTGTCCGGCGGCGTCGACTCCTCGGTGGTCGCGGCCCTGCTGCACAAGGCCATCGGCGACCAGCTGACCTGCGTCTTCGTCGACAACGGCCTGCTGCGCCTGCACGAAGGCGAGCAAGTAATGGCCATGTTCGCCGAGAACATGGGCGTCAAGGTGATCCGCGCCAACGCCGAGGAGCAGTTCCTCAATAACCTGGCCGGCGAAGCCGACCCGGAGAAGAAGCGCAAGATCATCGGCCGTACCTTCATCGACGTGTTCGATGCCGAATCCTGCAAGCTGGAAAACATCAAGTACCTGGCCCAGGGCACCATCTACCCGGACGTGATCGAGTCGGCTGGCGCGAAAAGCGGCAAGGCCCACGTGATCAAGTCGCACCACAACGTGGGCGGCCTGCCGGAGGAAATGAACCTCAAGCTGGTCGAGCCACTGCGCGAGCTGTTCAAGGACGAAGTCCGCCGTCTGGGCCTGGAACTGGGCCTGCCGTACGACATGGTCTACCGTCACCCGTTCCCGGGCCCGGGCCTGGGTGTGCGCATCCTTGGTGAAGTGAAGAAGGAATACGCCGACCTGCTGCGTCGCGCCGACCACATCTTCATCGAAGAGCTGCGCAAGGCCGACTGGTACCACAAGGTCAGCCAGGCATTCGTGGTGTTCCAGCCGGTGAAATCCGTGGGCGTGGTAGGTGATGGCCGTCGTTACGCCTGGGTCGTGGCCCTGCGCGCCGTGGAAACCATCGACTTCATGACCGCACGTTGGGCGCACCTGCCTTACGAACTGCTGGAAACCGTCAGCGGCCGGATCATCAACGAGATCGAAGGCATCTCCCGCGTCACCTACGACGTGTCGAGCAAGCCGCCGGCCACGATTGAGTGGGAATGATCGGGGCCGAGTGATCGGCGCTTGATCCATTCGCGTTAGCCAATGGCGATCGGGACCTTCGGGTGTCGATCGCCATTGTCGTTTCTAGGGGATTGCCTGCGGTACACATCGGCATTTGTGTTGCAGGACCTTTGGAAGCGGCGCTTTTTCGGCTTCCGGCAATATCACGTAAGACATGCTCGGCCCCTTGTCCTGGGCTTCTCTCTACCCTTGGATCTCCCCCCGCCTGTTTTTGCTGCGGCTTGTTCGCGGCGGGGTTTGATCGGAGGGTACAGGGTTGTCGGTTGACAACCTTGTGTGACTGGCGATACTGGAGGCTATGGATGGCTCGTGCAACTCATCCCAAGAAGGACATTGAAATGGCCCTGCGCTACGCCGAATGGCAGGGCTGGCGCATCGAGGTCGGCGGTGGTCATGCCTGGGGGCGGATCTACTGTCCGTACAACAACGAAGTGTGTCGCTGTGGCGAGTTTTGCATCACCAGCGTATGGCGCACGCCGAAGAACCCGACCCAGCACGCCCGGGCGTTATGCCGGGTGATCGATAACTGCACCCTGAACCAGCTGCGTGGAGCCAAGTCGCCGGCAGCCCGCTAGGAGTAAGCACCATGGAATACCTGTTCACCCTCAACTACCTGCTGCCGCTGGAGGGCTGTGATCCGCTGCAACTGGTGGAGCGCCTCGGTGCGGCGGGTTGCACCGACGTCCTGGTGGGCACCGGCCTGGCCGGGCGCCTGGCCCTGGAGTTCAGTCGCGAGGCCGAGAGCGCCGAGGCGGCGCTGCTCAGTGCCCTGGGGGATATCAAGCGGATCATTCCCGAAGCGCGGCTGGTGGAGGCCAGCCCGGATTTTGTCGGCCTCAGCGAGATCGCCGAGATCGTCGGCGTGTCCCGGCAGAACATGCGCAAGCTGATGCTCGGCCATGCCGACAGCTTTCCCCTGGCGATCCATGAAGGCAGCGCTTCGCTGTGGCACTTGGCGGAGGTCCTGAGCTGGCTGGACAGCAAGGGCGGCTACGCCCTCAAGCACCCGGTGATCGAGGTGGCGCGGGTGGCGCAGCAGGTGAACACCGCCAAGGAGTCGAAGCGCATCGGCCCCCTCAGCGGTGAACTGGTGGCCTTGCTGGGCTGATGGGGTATTCGCCTGGCAACCTAGCTCCGATACGGTCTACGCGTGGTTAGGTGCCAGGTTGCCTTGGCGATCATGAAGTCAGACGCTGATCTGGAGGAGGCTGTCAGGTTCAATATAGGGTGGGTTCTCGACGACCTTGAGCTTTATAAGCCGCAGGTCACTGCGTCCTGAAGCGTATTCCTTGGCTTGCTCCACGCTCAGGGCTTGCGGATCGGAAGTCATTCGGAACTTAGTTCCACAGCCAAGCAGGTATTCACCTTCCTTGATTCCAGAAATGAAATCGATAGGCGCGAATGCCATGCCAGGCGGGCACTCTATTTCAAGGATCAGCGGTGCGCCTGATAGCGGGATGAATTTCCCCAGCTCGTTGATATCGCTCGTAGTCGACATGAAGGCTTGATAGGTGAAGGTTCCTTCAAGGGCTTGAAGTAATGGAACGGAAAACTCCGCCTCTGATGTCATTCGAAACAAGGTGATGGTGTCTGTTGGCGTAGCGCCTATGAGCTTCTTGAGATGCGGTAGGTCGCTAAAAAATCTTTCCAGAGGCAGGCCGGCCTTTAAGCGACCGTTGAGCTCAAAGGCATAGTCGTCCTCAGCGGTCTTGTAGCTTTTGCATACCCGCAGAATATCTACACCGTGGGGAAGAGTGTCCAGATGCGCCTTGAAGGCTTGGTGGTGGTTCATGAAGGTCCTTGTTGGCAGCTTGCAAGATGATTAAGCGACGCATCTGTGTGCGGACGAAGGCTATCTATTGGGTGCAAACTGCCGAGTCGGTGATTTTCAGGAGACAGTGTATCGAAACGGGATTCCGTGAAGCACCACCCTTATGGTGTCAAACCCGCTTGTCCGCTATTCGGGGCTGCTGTGCCGCGGGTGCGGCTGCACTGCCAGATAAACACAGAGCCTACGGTGGTGGAGCCTATTTTCGATTGTGAATGCGCAATGAGTTCGGTTTTCAATCTGCCATTGAATCCGTTGAACGTCGTTTGCGGCACTCTATCGCCGGCCTGCGGAAAGCTTACCGCCCATTCGTTGGAAGGAAGAAAGCCACGGGGATTGCTCAAGTCGCGGGAGAACAGGCGGGCAAAGGCTTGCCGGCGGCCTTCTCGATCAGGCGCATTGGGATGTTGGGTATCGAACAATGTGCTGATAGTGCTGCTTTCACCACCCACGATGAGGAATCTGGCTCTCAGTCCGTTTGTGCTGATAAATGCCAGGCGCATAGCATCCTGGAAGATATTCTGTCGGACTTGATGCATATCGACAGCCGAACTCGGCCATTTGAGTTCAATGGCGCCGTACCAGATAACTGTATTAAGCGAACGTCCCAGAAGGGCCAGATCTACCCGTTTTTTTGTGTTTCCCCAGTCGGGTGGTAGCTGGCTGGTTGCCGGAAGAAATTGACCTTGTGCGTTTATGATCTGGGCCGTGACGGACCGGGCGGAGTCTTCGCCGGATAAGTTGTTGAGATTCTGAGCGGTTTGAAGTTGGTGCCACCCAGAAAGGCCTGAGGCAATTTTTGTAGCCAGTAAAGGTCGGTTCATCGCTGCTCCATGCAATGTGTAAGTAATCGAGTCAGCAAGCTCCCATGTGGTGATCTACAGAGGCCGGCAATTTACTGACATGGATAAGGTGTCCTGCAACCAGTGCCACTGATAGACGTATGCGTCCTCGGAGATGGTTGCTGAATCAGCGCCGCGCCACGTCGGAGAAGTAGAACTTGTCCAGGGTGTGCCGTGATTCGGTGTACTCGAACTGGCGCCCGTCCTGGAGAAAGGTCTGGTTGCTCACCACGATCACGTGGCTCTGGCCGTCCAGGTCGAGCAACTGCTGGTCGTCCTTGCTCCGCGGGCTGGCCTCGATGGTGCGTTGGGCGTAGCTGATGCTCAATTGCAGGGTTTGTTCGATGTAGGCATAGATCGACTGCTCGGCGATCTGCCGGTCCAGCCCTGGAATCAGATCGGCGACAAAGTGGTTGATGTCGAGAATCACCCGTTTGCCGTCAATGCGCCTGACCCGCTTGATCCGGGTGATCAGGCTGCCTTCTTCGGCTTGCAGATGGGCCCGCAGCGGGCCTTCGAGAGGAAACTGGCTGAACTCCACCACCTCGGTGCTGACGTCATCCCCCAGCCCTGGATAGGTTTCCTGGAAGCTGACGATGCCGCCCAGTTGGAACTCGATGGGATTGGGCGAGAGCACGAAGGTGCCCTTGCCGTGGATCTTCTGCGCGAAGCCGCGCTCCTGCAGCAGTTCGATGGCCTTGCGCACGGTGCCGCGGCTGGCCTGGTAGCTGTCCATCAGTTCGCTTTCCGAAGGCAGGCGGGCGCCACGCTCCAGACGTTCGGTGGTGATGCTGGCAAGCAGATCGCTGTAGATCTGGTTGTATTTGCTCATGGGATGGCTCTGTGCCGCGCTGTGCTCAAGGCAGGCACCTTAAGGGCTGCGCGGGGTATTTGTCCATGTACCTGGCAGGCCGGAGTCGGCTCGGAAAAGCACATTTCGAGCGTTGGCTCGAAGAAAAATCCAAACTCGTCTGTACGAGTTGTTGATTTAACTCGTACAGACGAGTAGTTTCCTCCTCGGCGTGCTGCCAATAACAAAAATCTCAGGTGGAAGAACGAGCATGAGCCACGACTATTCAACGATCGCCAGCGAGTTGCTGCACAGCCTCGGTGGCGCCGACAACCTCGAGCAGGCTGCCCATTGCGTGACCCGCCTGCGCCTGGCCCTGAAGGACCCGAGCCGGGTCGACAGCGCCACGCTCAACCAGATCGACCTGGTCAAGGGATCGTTCTTCACCGGTGGCCTGTTCCAGGTCGTGATCGGCCCCGGCGAAGTGGAAAAGGTCTATGCGGCGCTGCGTGAGCAGACTGGCCTTGCGGCCTCGACCATTGCCGATGTGAAGGACAAGGGCGCGCAGAAGACCCACGCCATGCAGCGCCTGGTGCGGGTGTTCTCCGATGTGTTCATGCCTATCCTGCCGGCCCTGATCATCGCCGGCCTGCTGATGGGGGTGAACAACCTGCTGGGTGCCAAGGGCATGTTCATCGAGGGCCAGACCCTGCTCGAGGCCTATCCGGGCCTGGACGGGCTGTGGAGCCTGATCAATCTGATGGCCAACACTTCCTTCGTGTTCCTGCCGGCCCTGGTGGGCTGGTCGGCGGCCAAGCGCTTCGGCGGCAGCGAGATCCTCGGCATCGTCCTGGGCCTGATGCTGGTGCACCCGGACCTGCTCAACGCCTGGAACTACGGCAAGGCCGTGGCCGGGCTGGATGGCCAGAGCCTGCCGTACTTCGACATCCTCGGCCTGTTCCAGATCGAGAAGGTCGGCTACCAGGGGCAGATCCTGCCGATCCTGCTGGCAGCCTATGTGATGAGCGTGATCGAAAAATGGCTGCGGGCCCGGGTGCCCAACGCCATTACCCTGCTGGTGGTGCCCATCACCACCATCGTGGTCACCGGGGTGCTGGCTCTGGCGATCATCGGCCCGGTGACCCGCCATCTGGGGATCCTGATCACCGAAGGCGTGGTCACCCTGTTCGACCTGGCGCCGGTGGTGGGTGGGGCGATCTTTGGCCTGCTCTATGCGCCGCTGGTGATCACCGGCATGCACCACATGTTCCTGGCGGTCGATCTGCAACTGATCTCCACCCAGGGCGGCACCTTTATCTGGCCCATGATCGTCATGTCCAACCTGGCCCAGGGCAGCGCGGCCCTGGCGGTGTTCACCATGAGCCGCAATGCCCGGGACCGCAGCATGGCTTCGACCTCGGCGATCTCGGCCTATTTCGGCATCACCGAGCCGGCGATGTTCGGCGTCAACCTGCGCTACAAGTTTCCGTTCTATGCCGCGCTGATCGGTTCGGCCCTGGGCAGCATCTTCCTCTCGCTGAACAAGGTCCAGGCCTCGGCTATCGGCGTCGGTGGGCTGCCGGGGTTCATCTCGATCATTCCGCAATACATCCCGATGTTCGTGATCGGCATGGTCGTCGCCCTGGTGGTGCCTTTCGTCCTGACCTGCGGCCTGAGCCTGAAGATCATCCGTCCCGGCTACCGAGTGGCCTGACCGGCCCTGCAGGAGCCGGCTCGCCGGCGAATGCCCTCGCACTTTCCAAAGGATTCCCCCATGCAAGACTGGCAGCGTTCGGTGATCTACCAGATCTACCCGAAAAGTTTTCACAGCCACCAAGGGCAGGCCACCGGCGACCTGCTGGGAGTGGTGGACAAGCTCGACTACCTGCACTGGCTGGGGGTCGATTGCCTGTGGTTGACCCCGTTCCTGCGTTCGCCGCAACGCGACAACGGCTATGACATCAGCGACTACTACGCCATCGATCCCAGCTACGGCAGCATGGCCGACTGCGAGTTGCTGATCGCCGAGGCCGGCAAGCGCGGGATCAAGCTGATGCTGGACATTGTGGTCAACCACACCTCCATCGAACACGCCTGGTTCCAGCAGGCCCGCAGCAGCCTGGACAACCCCTACCGGGACTTCTACATCTGGCGCGATGAGCCCAACAACTGGGAGTCCAAGTTCGGCGGCTCGGCCTGGGAATACGAAGCGCAGACCGGCCAGTACTACCTGCACCTGTTCGACCACACCCAGGCCGACCTCAACTGGGACAACCCACGGGTGCGCGCCGAAGTCTTCAAGATGATGCGCTTCTGGCGGGACAAGGGCGTCGGCGGCTTTCGCCTCGACGTGATCAACCTCATCTCCAAGCCTGCGGACTTCCCTGAGGACCAGAGCGATGGCCGGCGCTTCTATACCGATGGCCCGAACGTTCATGAGTACTTGCAGGAAATGCATCGGGAAGTGTTCGCCGGCCATGACCTGGTGAATGTCGGCGAGATGTCGTCCACCCGCCTGGAACACTGCATCCGCTACTCGAACCCGGAGTCGAAGGAGCTGTCCATGACCTTCAACTTCCATCACCTGAAGGTGGATTACCCCAATCAGCAGAAGTGGCTGCGAGCCGATTTCGACTTCCTCGAGCTCAAGCGCATCCTCTCCGACTGGCAAACCGGCATGCAGGCCGGTGGCGGCTGGAATGCGCTGTTCTGGTGTAACCACGACCAGCCCCGGGTGGTATCGCGCTTTGGCGACGACGGCGAACACCGTGTGGTGTCGGCGAAGATGCTGGCCACCGCATTGCACCTGCTGCAGGGCACGCCCTTTGTCTATCAGGGCGAAGAGCTGGGCATGACCAATCCGCATTTCCAGCGCATCGAGCAGTATCGCGACGTCGAGACCCTGAACATCTACCGCCTCAAGCGCGAGGCCGGTGAAGAGCCGCAGGCCATCATGGCGGCGATCCAGCAGAAGTCCCGGGACAACGGGCGTACGCCAATGCAGTGGAATGCCGGGGCCAATGCCGGTTTCAGCAGCGGCACCCCCTGGATCGAGGTTGCGGCCAACGCTGGCCAGATCAACGTCCAGGCACAGCTCGACGACCCGCAATCAGTGCTGCACCACTATCGCCAATTGATCGCGTTGCGCCGTGAGCAGGGTTTGATCCAGCACGGCGTCTATCGCCAATTGCTGCCCGAGCATCCGCAGGTCTGGGCCTACGTGCGGGAAGGGCAGGGCGAGCGACTGCTGGTGGTGAACAACTTCTATGGTTCGCCGTGCGAGGTTGAATTGCCGCAGGAGGTCATCGAGCCGGGCATGCAGCAGCGTCTGCTGATCAGCAACTACCCGGGGGATGGCGCCCGCAGCCGGCATTTGCGGCTGCGGCCCTATGAGTCCTTCGTCCTGCACCTGACCGACTGCTGACAATCCTCGCAGAAGCTGCCGGGCGGTTTGCGTCTGCCGTGAATGCGCTGTTGCAGATACAGCGCAGGGCTTCGTTCGTCGGCAAGCCGGCTTCTGCGGATCGAAATATCACAATAAAAATAATGGGGTGGCTTATGAAAACAACAATAAATCGCGGCCTGGCGGCGTCCTGCCTGTGCCTGGCATTGCCCTTTCCGGCCCAGGCCCTGGAGTTCGCCGGCTACCTGCGCAGCGGTCTCGGCACCTCGGTGAACAGTGGCTCGCAGTCTTGCTTCCAGTTGCCCGGCGCGCCCTCCAAGTACCGCCTGGGCAACGAGTGTGAGCAGTACGCAGAGCTTGAGCTGCGCCAGGACCTGTACACCCTGGAGGACGGCTCGGTGCTCAGCGTCGACGGCATGGCTTCGCTCTACAACCGCTACGACCGCAACCTGACCTTCCAGGGCGAAAACGGCTCGGCGCGCATGCCGCAGATGTACGCCCAGTGGTCGAACCTGCCCAGCCTCAATGGCGGCTCGCTGTGGGCCGGGCGCCGTTACTACAAGCGTAACGACATCCATATTTCCGACTTCTACTACTGGAACCAGAGCGCCACCGGCGGCGGGGTCGAGGACGTGCGCATCGGCGATCTGAAATACAGCTACGCCTTTTCCCGCAAGGACAACCTCTACCAGAAGCAGGCCGTGAGCCGTCACGACTTCAACGTTGCCGGTTTCCAGACCAACTCCGGCGGCGAGCTGGAACTGGGCCTGAGTTACCTGGAAAAGCCCGATCGCCGTGGTGCCCACAATGGCTGGGCGATCACCACCCAGCATGTGCAGAAAGACTTTTTCGGCGGCAAGAACAAACTGGCCTTGCAATACGGTGAGGGGCCCGGTACCGGCCTGGGCTACACCGGCAATCCCTACCTGGATGACGGCAACAAGAGCTATCGCCTGGTGGAGTTCTTCGATTGGCAGGTCACCCCGCGCTTCGGCGGCCAGGTAGAGGCGGTCTATCAGAAGGACATTCGCCCCGACGGCCAGGACCAGAACTGGATCTCCCTGGGTGTGCGCCCGGCCTATGCCATCACCGAGCAGTTCAAGCTGGTGACCGAGTTTGGTCATGATCAGGTGGAGGCGCCCGGGGGCACCCGCAAACTCAGCAAGTTCACCTTCGCGCCCACCTGGTCACCCAAGGGGCCGGAGTTCTGGGCGCGGCCCGAGGTGCGCCTGTATTACACCTATGCCAGTTGGAACGAGGCCGCCAAACGCGCGGCCAACGAACTGGCGGCCGGCTCCGCGCTGTCCGACAGTGGTGTCTTCGGCACCGCCCGGCACGGGGCGAACGTCGGTTTGCAGGTCGAGTACTGGTGGAAATAAGCGATGCTGTCGGGGCTCGCGCTCCATCGGCACTTCAAGGAATCATTAGCAGGTGACGTCATGGCCATAACCCAACCCTTGCAATTGCTCGCGCCCCTGTCCGGGGTGCTGCTGCCCCTGGACCAGGTTCCGGACCCGGTGTTTTCCAGCCGGGTGATCGGCGACGGCGTGTGCATCGACCCGACTTCCCAGACCCTCTGCGCACCTCTGTCCGGGGTGGTCAGCAACCTGCAGCACAGCGGCCATGCGGTGAGCATCACTGGTGAACAGGGCCAGCAGGTGCTGATGCACATCGGGCTGGACACGGTGAACCTGGCGGGCAAGGGCTTCACCTGTCTGGTCGAGGAGGGTCAGCAGGTCTCGGCAGGCCAGCCGCTGATCGAGTTCGATGCTGATTATCTGGCCCGGCACGCGCGCAGCCTGTTGACCCTGATGCTGGTGGTCAGTGGCGAGGCGGTGATGGGGCTGGTGTCCGGCAGCCTGCTGGTGGAGCTGGGACAGCCGGTGTTGCAGATCGAGCCCGCCTGCGCAGAGGAAGGGGCCAAGGTCGAGGGCGCTGAAGCAGAGGCGCTGTTTTCCAAACCGCTGATCCTGGGCAACCCCCAGGGGCTGCACGCACGTCCGGCGGCGTTGCTGGCCCAGGCCGCCAAGGGCTTTGCCGCGAATATCTGCCTGCACCGGCGCCAGGACTCGGCCAATGCCAAGTCCCTGGTGTCGATCATGGCGTTGCAGACGGTGCAGGGCGATGTCTTGCAGGTCAGTGCTGCGGGTGCGGATGCCGATCGGGCGATCCAGGTTCTGGTGGAGCTGCTGGCCTCGGGTTGTGGCGAGAAAGTCAGTGCTGCGGCGCCGAGTCCTGAGCCAGTAGCGGCGCGGGATGAGTCGTTGGAGACGGTTCTGCGGGGTGTCTGTGCGTCACCGGGTTCGGCGGTCGGCCAGGTGGTCCAGGTGGCTGAGCAGCGCCTGCAGATAAGCGAGTGGGCGGCAAACCCGCAGCAGGAGCGTGAAGTCCTTGAGCGGGCCTTGCGAGAGGCGGTGCGGGGCCTGCAACAGCTGCGGGACAATGCCCCGGGTGAAGCACAGCAGGAAATCTTCCGTGCCCACCAGGAGCTCCTCGACGACCCGAGCCTGTTGCAGCAAACCGAAGCCCTGATCGTCACCGGCAAGAGCGCCGCCTTTGCCTGGAACAGTGCCATCGAGGTTACCGCCGAGCTGTTCAAGGGCCTGGGCAGCACGCTGCTGGCTGAACGCGCGGTGGATCTGGCGGACGTCGGCCAACGGGTGCTCAAGCTGATTCTCGGGGTGCAAGAGCATGCCGTGAGCTTGCCGGACCAGGCCATTCTGATTGCCGAGCAACTGACCCCCTCGCAGACCGCCAGCCTGGACACGGCCAAGGTGCTGGGGTTTGCCACCGTCGGCGGCGGCGCCACCAGTCACGTGGCGATTCTCGCCCGAGCCCTGGGCCTGCCGGCGATCTGTGGGCTGTCCCCCCGGGTCCTGTCCCTGGCCAACGGCACCCGGGTGCTGCTGGATGCCGATCGCGGAGAACTGCATACGGACCCTGACCCGCAACGCTTGCAGCAACTGGAGTCCCTGCGTCAGCAGCAACGCCTGCGCCAGCGTCAGGACCTGGCCCAGGCGGCGCAACCGGCGGTGACCCGCGATGGTCATCATCTGGAGGTCACGGCCAACATTGCCTCTCTGGCGGAGGCCGAGCAGGCCATGAGCCTGGGAGGCGAAGGCGTCGGCCTGTTGCGTTCGGAGTTCCTCTACCAGGACCGCAGCCACGCCCCCAGCCTGGAGGAGCAGGCTGAAACCTATCGGGCCATCGCCCAGGCCCTGGGCCCTGAGCGCAATCTGGTGGTGCGCACCCTGGACGTGGGCGGCGACAAGCCCCTGGCCTATGTGCCCATGGACAGTGAAGCCAACCCCTTTCTCGGCCTGCGGGGCATCCGCCTGTGCCTGGAGCGCCCCGAACTGCTGCGGGAGCAGTTCCGGGCGATTCTCGCCAGCGCCGGGCAGGCACGCCTGCACATCATGTTGCCCATGGTCAGCCAGCTGGCGGAGCTGCGTCAGGCGCGGCAGCTACTGGATGACGAGGTTCGGGCCCTGGGCCTGGCGGAAAGGCCCAAGTTGGGCATCATGATCGAGGTGCCTTCGGCGGCCCTGATGGCAGACCGCTTTGCTCCGGAGGTGGATTTCTTCTCCATCGGCACCAACGACCTGACCCAGTACACCCTGGCCATGGACCGTGATCATCCGCGCCTGGCCAGTCAGGCCGACAGCTTCCACCCGTCGGTGCTGCGCCTGATCGCGCGAACGGTGCAGGCCGCCCATGCCCACGGCAAGTGGGTCGGAGTCTGTGGTGCACTGGCGTCCGAAACCCTGGCAGTGCCGCTGTTGCTGGGCCTGGGGGTGGACGAACTGTCGGTGAGCGTGCCGTTGATTCCGGCCATCAAGGCCCGGGTACGCGAGCTGGATCTGAGCGAATGCCAGGCGCTGGCAGCTCGGATCATCGATCTGGAGGACGCGGTTCAGGTACGTGAATACCTGCACAAGCAGCAAGTCGCAGCCGATTCACTGGTTCTGGAGAACTGAAAATGTTCGAGAAATTGCAACGCGCGTTCTGGAAAGCCCTGACCCCGGATCTGATCCCTGATCAGCCGAAGGCCCCCAGGGCCAACGGCAATGTTCTGAATGACGCAATGCTGGCGGCGCTGGGTGGCAGCGCCAACATCAAGAGCCAGCAACCCCTGGCCCTGACCCGCCTGCGCCTTGAGCTGCATGATCCGCAACTGCTGGACAGCAGCGCCTTGCGCGTGGCGGGGGTACCGGCGGTGATGCCCCTGGCCGGTGGCGTGGTGCATCTGCTGCTGGGATTGCAGGGCTGAGGGGGCTGTTCGCCGGCCAGCCGGCTCCTGCAAGAGCAACGGGCTTGCCAGCGAGCAGACTCTCGAAAACACCCATCGTTTCCCCGTCTCGCCTGCGTCCCGTCGCCGCGCCGGCCTTACTGTTTCTCAACTGCGGGTGTATCGTATTCGCCTTTTGCGGGCCTGGGCCCGCGGCTGATACGTGAGGTAGTTGAGTCCATGTCCTTTACCCGTCGACAAATACTCGGTGGTCTGGCCGGTCTGGTAGTGGTGGGCGTGGGGGCGGGCGGCGCATCGCGTTATTGGCTGGGAAAGATGGCTGACGCCGAGGCGGGGCACGATTACGAGCTGATCGCCGCGCCACTGGACGTGGAGCTGGTGCCTGGGCACAAGACCGAGGCCTGGGCCTTCGGCCCTTCAGCGCCGGGTACCGAACTGCGGGTGCGCCAGGGCGAATGGCTGCGGGTACGCTTCATCAACCACCTGCCCGTGGCCACCACCATCCACTGGCACGGCATCCGCCTGCCCCTGGAAATGGACGGCGTGCCTTACGTCTCGCAACTGCCGGTGCTGCCCGGCGAATACTTCGATTACAAGTTCCGCGTACCGGATGCCGGCAGCTACTGGTATCACCCCCATGTGAACAGCAGTGAAGAACTGGGTCGCGGCCTGGTGGGCCCGCTGATCATCGAAGAACGCGAACCCACCGGCTTCAAGTACGAGCGCACCCTGAGCCTGAAAAGCTGGCACGTGGATGAAGAGGGCGCGTTCATGCCCTTCAGCATCCCTCGGGAGGCGGCGCGCGGTGGTACGGCCGGGCGCCTGTCCACCATCAACGGTGTGTCCCAGGCAGTGATCGACCTGCCGGCCGGGCAGATCACCCGGGTGCGCCTGCTGAACCTGGATAACACCCTGACCTACCGCATCAACATCCCGGATGTCGAAGCGCAGATCTACGCTCTGGACGGCAACCCCATCGAGCCGCGCCCCTTGGGCAAGGAATACTGGCTGGGCCCGGGCATGCGCATCTGCCTGGCGATCAAGGCGCCGGCGGCCGGTGTGGAGTTGTCCCTGCGCAACGGACCGGTGCGCCTGGGCACTTTGCGCTCGGTGGCCAACAACGACGCGCCCACCCAGTGGCCCGCTGCCTTGCCGGCCAACCCCGTGGCCGAGCCGGATCTCGACAACGCCGAGAAGCTCAACTTCAATTTCGAATGGGTTGGCTCGGTCTCGGTGAACGTGGACAATGGCAAGCCGCCAAGCCTGTGGCAGATCAACGGTCAGGCCTGGGACATCACCGACAAGACCTGTGCCGACCGCCCGATTGCCACCCTGAAAAAGGGCAAGAGCTACATTTTCGAATTGAAGAACATGACCCAGTACCAGCACCCGATCCACTTGCACGGCATGAGCTTCAAGGTCATCGCCTCGAACCGCAAGAAAATCACCCCCTACTTCACCGACACCTACCTGCTGGGCAAGAACGAGCGTGCCCGGGTCGCCCTGGTGGCGGATAACCCGGGGGTCTGGATGTTCCACTGCCACGTGATCGACCACATGGAAACCGGCCTGATGGCCGCCATCGAGGTGGTGTGATGCGCCAGATACGCCCGGCGCCGATCATCGACCGCAGCCGCGACCAGGACTTCATGCGTGAAGCCCTGGCCCTGGCCGCGCAGGGCGCTGCCCTGGGCGAGGTGCCGGTTGGCGCGGTGCTGGTGCTGGATGGGCAGGTCATCGGCCGTGGCTACAACTGCCCCATCAGCGGCAGCGATCCCAGCGCCCACGCCGAGATGGTGGCGATCCGCGAAGCGGCCCAGGCGGTGAGCAACTATCGCCTGCCCGGCAGCACCCTGTACGTGACCCTGGAGCCTTGCAGCATGTGCGCCGGGCTGATCGTCCATTCGCGCATTGCCCGGGTGGTGTACGGCGCACTGGAACCCAAGGCCGGCATTGTGCAGAGCCAGGGGCAGTTCTTCACCCAGGGGTTTCTCAACCATCGGGTGCTGTACGAGGGCGGGGTGCTGGCCGAGGAGTGCGGCACGGTGCTGAGCGAATTCTTCAAGGCGCGTAGAGCGCGCTGATCTCAAACCGGTTCGCGGCCTACACAAAACCGTAGGAGCCGGCTTGCCGGCGAAGAGGCCCTTGAGCCTTGCGCCGCTCTGGCGGGCGCCTTCGCTGGCAAGCGGAACGCCGCCCGGCCAGCTCCTGCGGGGGAAGGCGGGGTTATTTCTTGGCGACTATCACCGCACGCATCGGCGCCGGCAGGCCTTCGATGGTCTTGCTGTGGTCGTTGGGGTCCAGGAAGTCGCTCAGGGACTGATACTTCATCCACTCGGTGCCGCGCTGTTCCTCGATGCTGGTCACGCTCACATCCACGCAACGCACATCGCTGAAACCGGCCCGTCGCAGCCACAGTTCCAGGGCCGGTACGGACGGCAGGAACCATACGTTGCGCATCTGCGCGTAGCGATCTTCCGGTACCAGCACCTGATGCTGGTCGCCTTCCACCACCAGGGTTTCCAACACCAGTTCACCGCCCTTGACCAGGCAGTCCTTGAGCGCCAGCAGGTGCTCGATGGGCGAACGGCGGTGGTAGAACACCCCCATGGAGAACACCGTGTCGAAGCCTTCCAGATTGGCCGGCAGGTCTTCGAAGGGGAACGGTAGGTGCCACACTGAAGGCTCCGACAAGTAACGCTGCACCGCCTGGAACTGGCAGAAGAACAGCCAGTTGGGGTCGACGCCGATCACGCTGTGGGCGCCGGCGCCAAGCATGCGCCACATGTAGTAGCCATTGCCGCAGCCGACATCGAGGATGCGCTTGCCCTCAAGGTTCAGGTGCGGGGCGACCCGCGACCACTTCCAGTCCGAACGCCATTCGGTGTCCACGTGCACGCCGAACAGGTCGAACGGGCCCTTGCGCCACGGCGACAGGCCCATCAGTGCGGTGCGCATCTGCGCCCGAGTGGCGTCGTCGCAGTCGGTGTCCAGGCGCAGGCCATTGATCAGGTCGATTTCGCTGGGCTGGATCTTCGGCAATGCATCCAGGGCGCTTTGCCAGCGCTCCAGGTCGCCATGGCCTTTTTCCATCTTGGCGTCGAGCTGGGCTTGCAGCCCATTGGCCCAGGTGGCCAGGGGCGTACCCGCCAGACGGCGAGCGAGGGGGGACAGATCAATCATGGCAGGGCAATCAACGAGGCAAAGTTAAGGCATTGGAACCACGGCACGACTTTCGAGAACCCGGCAGCCAGCAGGCGTTCGCGGTGTTCTTCGAGGCTGTCGGGCTTCATGACGTTTTCGATGGCACTGCGCTTCTGGGCGATTTCCAGTTCGCTGTAGCCGTTGGCGCGCTTGAAGGCGATGTGCAGGTCGGTGAGCAGGGCGTGTTCCTGGTCATCGTTGAAGCGCAGCTTCTCCGAGAGGATCAGCGCGCCACCGGGTAGCAGCGACTGGCGGATGCGCCCGAGCAGGGCCAGACGCTGCTCGGGGGCGATGAACTGCAGGGTGAAGTTCAGGGCCACCACCGAGGCCGGCTGGAATTCCAGGGCCAGGATATCGCCCTCGATCACCTGCACCGGCAGCAGCTCCTGGAACATCGAATCCTGGCCGTTGAGGTATTCCCGGCACCGTTCGACCATGGCTGCGGAGTTGTCCACCGCGATGACCCGGCAGCCATCCGTGCGCACATGGCGGCGCAGGGCCTGGGTCACTGCCCCCAGGGAAGAGCCCAGGTCGTAGAGCACGCTGTTGGGCTGGGCGAACTGCGCCGCCAGCACCCCGAGGTTCTCGACAATGGTCGGGTAACCCGGCACCGAGCGCTTGATCATGTCCGGGAACACCCGCACCACATCCTCGTTGAAGGCGAAGTCGGGCACCTGGGCCAGTGGCTGGGCGAAAAGGCGGTCGGGTTCTTTGCTCACGGCGGTTCCGGCGATGGAGATAAAAAGAGGGCGGCATTGTAGCCGCTGCCGCAGGCTGCGATAAGGCCCGCAGGGCCTTCAGGGGCGCAAGGGCGACGCAAGGTGGGGTCCTTTCGCCGGCAAGCCGGCTCCTACGGAGAGTAGGGACCGGCCTGTCGGCGCAGGCGGCTCAGCGTGGCTTCTGGCTGAACGCCGAAGCGGCAATGCCCCACTGGCCCAGCCAGTAGAAAATGATGATCAGGTAGGGCGCGGCGTCGAAGGCCAGCACGAAGCGGCTGATGCCGATCAGGCTGTCGGAGAAGGCAAAGCTCAGGGCGCCCAGCGCTGCCAGTACCGCGGACCGCGTGGGCACCGCTGAGCCGAGGCGTGCCAAGGCGCGCCAGAGCATGGCGCTGATGGTCAGGGCGTAGACGATCACCGGCACCAGCAACGGCCCCAGGCCGTGGGAGATCAGGATGCTCAACAGCACCGCGCCAATGGCCAGTGCCACCAGCAAGGGCAGCAGCGCCGGGCGCCGGCAGTCGCTGAGATAAGCCTTGAGGTAGGCCAGGTGTGCCACCAGGAAGGCTCCGAGACCGAACACGAACAGGTCCGTGGGCCAGGCCAGCAGGACATCCCCCAGCACCGAGAACAGCAGGCCGATGATGATCCAGCGCCGGTAGTCCCCGGGCGGTGCATCGTGCAGCCAGCCCAGCAGGGCCAGCACCGGCAGTGGCTTGACCAGCAGGCAGAGCAGGGTGGCATGCACGCTGACGCCGTAGAGGAAGGTCGCGGCGCCCATCAGCGCCAGTATCAGCCAGCCCATGTCAGTTCACCGTGATCGAGCAGTCGAAGGCCTTCACCGGGGCCTCTTCCGGTGCCCAGGGTTGCTGGTAGGTCAGCAGCAGCCGGCCCTGGCCGCTGGCGAAGGCCTGGAAGCGCCAGGTCGACTGCCCGCCACTGCCCACCAGGCCGGTGTCTTCGGGGTTGCTGTAGACCTCGGGGCTGACCTTGCGCAGGATGCCGCCGGCCGAATCCTGGATCGCCCAGCGATAACCGGTGGTGGGGTTGCTTGGCAGGGTGAGGATCAGGTTCTGCCCATTGTGCAGTTGCAGCGGGCATTCACTCTGGTTTTCAACGGTGACGTTCTGCTTGGGCTGGCTGGCGCAAGCGGTCAGCAGGGCGAGGCTGAGCAGGGCAAGAAGGCGGGGTGTGGGCATGGGTCAGGAAGCTCCGATCATTCATGACGAACGGCGAGCATAACTGAAGATGATGGGCGGTGTGGGGAGGGGAATAAAGGTTGGCGGTTATGGCCTGTTCGCCGGCAAGCCGGCTCCTGCGAGGGGGGCCCTGCAGGAGCCGGCTTGCCGGCGAAAGGGGTTAGAACAGTACTTTGGCCACGTCGGCAAAACGCTTGGCAAAATGCACGGTGATGCCTTCCTTGAGGTAGTCCGGCAGTTCTTCGAAATGCCCGCGGTTGGGCTCCGGCAGGATCAGCTCGTGGATCTTCTGGCGCCGCGCGGCGATGACTTTCTCGCGCACCCCGCCAATGGGCAGCACGTGGCCGGTGAGGGTCAGCTCGCCGGTCATGGCCACGCCTTTCTTCGGCGGCTGGTTGCGCGCCAGGGACAGCAGGGCGCTGGCCATGGTCACCCCGGCACTGGGGCCGTCCTTGGGGGTGGCGCCTTCGGGAACGTGCAGGTGGACGAAGGCTTCGTCGAAGAACTTGCTGTCGCCGCCGAATTGCTTGAGGTGCGAGCTGACGTAGCTGTAGGCGATCTCCGCCGATTCCTTCATCACATCCCCCAGTTGCCCGGTGAGCTTGAAGCCGCGGTTGTGGGTGTGAATGCGCGTGGCCTCGATAGGCAGGGTGGCGCCGCCCATGCTGGTCCAGGCCAGGCCGGTGATGACCCCGGTGCCGCTCAGGACCTGCTCGTTACGGAACACCGGCATGCCCAGGGAAGCCTCCAGGTCCTTGGGCGCGATCTTGATCGTGGCGTCCGGCTCGTCCAGCAGCTTGACCACGGCCTTGCGTACCAGCTTGCCCAGTTGTTTCTCCAGCTGGCGCACCCCGGCTTCCCGGGCGTAGCCATCGATCACCGTGCGCAGGGCGCTGTCGCTGATGCTCAGGCTGGTCTTGGCGACACCGGCCTTTTCCAGCTGCTTGGGCCACAGGTGGCGTTTGGCGATGGCCAGTTTTTCTTCGGTGATGTAGCCGGACAGGCGAATCACTTCCATACGGTCCAGCAGCGGGCCGGGAATCGAATCCAGGGTGTTGGCAGTGCACACGAACAGGACCTTGGACAGGTCCATGCGCAGGTCCAGGTAATGATCGAGGAAGTCGACGTTCTGCTCCGGGTCCAGGGTCTCCAGGAGGGCCGAGGCCGGGTCGCCCTGGTAGCTCTGGCCCATCTTGTCGATCTCGTCGAGCATGATCACCGGGTTCATCACCTCCACTTCCTTGAGGGCCTGCACCAGCTTGCCCGGCTGGGCGCCGATGTAGGTGCGGCGGTGGCCCTTGATCTCGGCTTCATCACGCATGCCGCCGACGCTGAAGCGGTAGAACGGCCGCCCCAGGGATTCGGCGATGGATTTGCCGACGCTGGTCTTGCCGACACCGGGTGGGCCTACCAGCAGCACGATGGAGCCGCTGATCTCGCCCTTGTAGGCGCCCACCGCGAGGAATTCGAGGATACGGTTCTTGATGTCGTCGAGCCCGGCGTGGTGCTTGTCCAGCACCTTGCGCGCGTGCTTGAGGTCGAGCTTGTCGTCGCCGAAGACACCCCAGGGCACGGCCGTGGCCCATTCCAGGTAGTTGCGGGTAACCGCATATTCCGGCGAGCCGGTCTCCAGGATCGACAGCTTGTTCATTTCCTCGTCGATGCGTTTCTGCGCCTGGGGCGGCAGCACTTTGCCAGTCAGGCGCTGTTCGAACTGCTCCAGGTCGGCGCTGCGGTCATCCTTGGTCAACCCCAGCTCCTGCTGGATCACCTTGAGCTGCTCCTTGAGGAAGAACTCGCGCTGGTGCTCGCCGATCTTGCGGTTGACCTCGGCGGAAATCTCTTTCTGCAGGCGCGCCACTTCGACTTCCTTGCGCAGCATCGGCAGGACTTTTTCCATGCGCTTGAGCATGGGTACGCAGTCCAGCACTTCCTGCAGTTCGTTGCCGGTGGCGGAGGTCAGGGCGGCGGCGAAGTCGGTCAGGGGCGACGGATCGTTGGGGCTGAAGCGGTTGAGGTAGTTCTTCAGCTCTTCGCTGTACAGCGGGTTGAGCGGCAGCAACTCCTTGATCGCATTGATCAGCGCCATGCCGTAGGCCTTGACCTCGTCGGTGGGCTCGCTGGGCTGATGGGGGTACTCGACCTCCACCAGGTAGGGCGGACGATGGTGCTTGAGCCAGGTGCGGATGCGCACCCGGGTCAGGCCCTGGGCAACGAACTGCAGCTTGCCGTTTTCACGGCTGGCGTGATGGACCTTGACCAGGGTGCCGTACTCCGGCAGCGCGGAGGTATCGAAGTGCCGCGGGTCCTCCTGCGGGGTGTCCATGAAAAACAGGGCAAGGGAGTGATGCTCGGATTTGCTCACCAGTTCCAGGGTTTCGGCCCAGGGCTCTTCATTGACGATGACCGGCAATACTTGCGCAGGAAAGAAGGGACGATTGTGAATCGGGATGATGTAGACCTTGTCCGGCAGATTCTGTCCGGGCAGGGCCAGGCCGGTGCCATGGGCAGCCTGGTGTTCGGTGTTTTCCGGATCGACGTAGTCACGTGGATCTTCGGGAAATTCTTGCTGGTCGCTCATGGAGGCTCCTGCGCGATGGACTATGCAGCTTAGATGGGGCAGGTCGCCGCGGGTTTCAATGGGGGACTGGTTTCAGCGTTTTTCCGAAGCGGTGGGAAATGCCGCTGCATCGCCTCTTGCCCTGGCAGAGAAGCGTTGCATAGCCGCGGTCTAGGCTGTTCTTGCTGCATGCCTGGGGGTTTTTGCGAAGGGATTCAAGCTCACTTGAAGGGGCTGTTTGACATGGGTTGTCAATAAAATGACTGCGATGTCACCTGTTTTATTGCGTGATCTTGTGTAATTTGAGGATTAATCTGATTGCCCGGAATGCCGGAATGAAGCTGGCATTTATTTGACGCGCGCATTCAGCTTCTCAGAGGGATGGGTATGAAGAAGGGATTTTTCAGCTTCCGGCAGGGGTTATCCGCGTCGGCCTTTTCAAGGCCCGCCTGGGACTTGGAGCGACTGAGAGCAGCCTTATGAAGTGGCGCCGAACCTTTCAGGCAAGGATTGTCGGGGTGCTGGCGCTATTGCTGTTGGTATTGATTGCCGCGGTGTATTTCGCGGTCAAGACCGCCACTACCCAAGCGGTGGAGCGCCAGGCGCAATTGCAACTGAAGATCGGCACCCGGGTATTCGAACGGCTGCTGGACTTGCGCGGTCGCAACCTGCAGTACGGTGTCGACTGGCTGGTGGTGGATTCCGAGTTTCGCCGGGCGGTGCTCAGCGGGAAGCCGGTGGATATCCTTGCCGCCCTGGCCCAGCATAGCGGCGGCATCCGTTCCAGCGAGATGTTCGTGCTCAGCCCCGAGGGCCGGGTCATCGCCAGCACCCTGCCGGTGATCGCCCGGGACCAGCACTTTCCCTACGACCAGGCCCTGCGCCGGGCCATGCGGCACAACACCCACATGCTCTTCGTCGCAATCAAGGGCCGGCCCTATCTGCTGGTCCAGGGGGAAGTGCTGGAGTCGCTACCCATCGCCCGGGTAGTGATGGGCTTTCCCATGGATGAGCTGTTTGCCCAGGAACTGCGCTCCATGAGCAACCTGGAAGTGTCGTTTCTGACGGTCGATGGTCAGCATCCCGGCGAGCTGTTCAGCACCCAGCCGGAGTTCTTCTGGTCGCCCATCATCAATGTCCTGGCCGACTCCCTGTGGCAATCCCTGCCGCAGTTGAGCGAGACCCATGGCCAGCGTTTCCTCAACCAGGCCTTGCAACTGGCCAATACCGGGGATGCCGGCGATCCGCGGGTCATGGCCTTGCTGCAAAGCCCCCTGGAGCAGGCGTTGCAGGCCTTTGCCCCGCTGGACCGGGAGTTCATGTGGATCGCCATGGTGGCGCTGGTGGTCTCCCTGGTCTGCGCCCTGCTGATGGCGCGGCGGGTATCGCGGCCCCTGGAAGACCTGGCCCAGGCGGCAAGACGCATCGGTGCCGGTAACTATCAGGCCCCGGTAACCATCAAGCGCAGCGACGAGTTCGGGGTGCTGGCAGATGCCTTCAACGCCATGCAGAGCGCCATTGCCACCCGCGAACGGCAACTGGCCCACAATGCTCTGCATGATCCGCTGACCGGGCTGCCGAACCGGGCCCTGGCCATCGAACGCCTGACCAAGGCCATTGCCGCCCGGCGCAATGTGGTGCTGCTCTACCTGGGCATCGACAACTATCGGGCGATCAACGAAGGCTTTGGCACAGAAGGCCTGGACCAGATGATGGGCGAGCTCAGCCGGCGCCTGCGGGAAGTATTGTCCCAGGGCGATACGGCGGCCCGGATCACCGCCAGTGAATTCCTCCTGCTGCTGGAGAACACCGAACTGGACGGGGCCATGGCCATGGCTGACCGGCTGCATGACCTGCTCAGCCGGCCGCAACTGATCCAGGGCGATGAGGTGCGCCGGCAGATCTGCATGGGGATGGCGGTGTACCCCGCCGACGGCAAGTCCGCCGAGGAACTGATCAGCCGCGCCGCCATCGCCCGCCATGATGCTTCGCTCAAGCCCGGTTACTTGCAGGTCTACCAGCAGGACCGAGACCTGGCTCACCAGCGGCAGATCAGCCTGATCCGCGACCTGCGCCGGGCGGCCGCCGAAGGTGAGCTGTTCCTGTTGTACCAGCCCAAGCTCGATCTGCGCCGGGACTACCTGCACCAGGCCGAAGCCCTGCTGCGCTGGCAGCACCCGGTGTTCGGCGTGGTCTCGCCGGCGGAATTCATTCCCCTGGCCGAGCGCACCGGCAGCATGCACAGCCTCACCGCCTGGGTCATCGAAGCCTGTATCCGCCAGCTGGCGGAGTGGAACCGCCGGGCCCTGCCCGTACGCCTGTCACTGAACATCTCGGCCAGCGACCTGGAGGACGACGGCCTGGAGGTACGGGTCAGCGATTACCTTGAGGGCTATCAGGTGGCAGCCGAACAGTTGGTGTTCGAGATCACCGAGAGCGCCATCATGCGCGACCCGGAGCAGGCCCTGGCCGTGCTGCAACGCTTGCGCGGCTGCGGCATCAGCCTGTCGGTGGACGATTTCGGTACCGGCTATTCATCCCTGGCGCAGTTGCAGCGCCTGCCGGTGCAGGAACTGAAGATCGACCAGTCGTTCATCCGCAATCTGGATGAAACCAGCGGCGATGCGGTGATCGTGCGTTCCACCATTGAAATGAGCCACAAGCTGGGGCTCAAGGTGGTGGCCGAAGGCGTGGAATATGAGCATTGCCTGAAATTGCTGGAAAGCTGGGGCTGCGACACGGTGCAGGGCTATCTGATCAGCCGACCGTTGCCGACCGAGGCCTTTGAGCGCTGGCTGGTGAACTCCCGGGTGTCGAGCTGAAAGCTGGATGGCCGAGGGGCCATCCAGGGGGCGCGCTCAGGGGGCGGCGGACTCGGCCTTGGTCAACAGGCTTTGCAGCTCCGGCTCTATGCCTTCCTCACTGAGGTTGTCCATGATTTCCAGGATGCAGGGCGCATAGCGGGGCTCGATGGCCGCTTCCGACCAGTCCAGTTCATAGATCGCCATGACCCTCACGTCCAGGTAGGGCGAATCCACCAGCAGGCGTTTCAGCAGCTCGATGGCCGGCGGGCTGCGCAACTCTCCCAGGGACACCGCGCAGCGGTGCTGCCAGTACTCGGGGCGCGACAGCAGGGTTTCGCCGAGGCGTTGCCATTGCGCCGGGGTAAAGGCGTGGAGGACTCCCTTGGCCACCTGCTCGGTGGTGTATTCGTTCCAGTTGGCGGCTTCCGAGTCACCGAACCAGTGGTGTAACCGTTCAAACAACTCATCACGCTTATCCGTACTCATGATGTCTTTCTCCTGCGAGGGCGGTTGCGCCAGCACGCTGTTCCTGGCGTGCCGCCCAATGCCATGGCGTTTATACCGGCGTGCCAGAACCGATGCTGCCTCATTTGCGCAGGGCTTCCCAGCATTAACGGCGCGCGCTGACCAACCGTGTCTTGGCATTCTGGTGCAGGCCGCCCGATAGCGCGGCCCCGATTGTCCCGGTTTACCAGGTGCCGGCGAACTTCACCGCCGCCGCGGCGCGCGACGGCACCTTGAGGGTATGCAGCAGGGAAGACACGTGGATGCGCACGGTGAACGGCGAGATATCCAGCTCTCGGGCGATTTCCTTGTTGGTCTTGCCCTGGGCGATCAGGCGCAGGACTTCCTGTTGCCGGGTGGTCAGCTGGCTCACTTCGGCGCAGGCGTCCAGGGGCAGCAGCAGGCCGGAAGGCGCGTACTTGACCACCACGTCGCCTTCGCGGATGGCCTGAATCGCCTGGCCGATCTCGTCCGGGCTGATGCTCTTGCCGATGAAACCGTCGGCCCCGGCGGCCATGACTTCGGCGATCAGGTCCTGGTTGTCGACCATCGACACCACGATGATCGAGGTGCGCGGCAATTGCTGGCGCAGGCCGGCAATCATGCTGACCGAGGTCAGGCCGGGAAAGCGCAGGTCGAGAATCAGCGAGTCCGGCTCCTCGCCGCTCTCGGCCAGGGCCATTACCGCAGCCAGGTCGCCGGCCTCTTCGAGCACGGCATCGGGCAGCAAGCGCTGGATGGTGCGCAGCATGCCTTCGCGAAACAACGGGTGGTCGTCGGCGACGATAATCCGGCATGTCATGTTTGAAACTCCTTGAAACATCCAGTCCTGTGGGCATGCTAACTTGGCGCACGGCGTTGTAACTGCCCGCTGGTCGTGTCCGATGGGCCAGTTTGCCGAACGGCAAAAGACCACGGCAGCGCATATTGCACAAGGAGGTGATTGCATGAAAGTTGAGAAAGACAGTGAACTCGATCAGGCCACCCTGCGGATTATCGTCGCCGGATGCGCCCTGGTCTGGTTTGGCGTGATCGGCTTCCTGCCGGGGCAGGATGTGGATCCCTACGTGCCGGTGATGATCTACATTTCCCTGTTCATGCTGGGTTCGATCGTGCTGCGCATGGCCATTGCCCGTTGGCCCGGGCACTACCCGGCGCGGCGCATCCTGGGCATGGTCTATGACTACACCGGCACCTGTTACGGCCTGGTGGTAGGCGGCGAGGGGGCGCTGCCGATCTATGCGGTGATGGTCTGGGTCAACCTGGGCAATGGCATGCGTTTCGGCTCGCGCTACCTGGCCATCGCCACCGTGCTGGCGCTGTTCGCGCTGTTCATGGTCTACCTGCTGACCCCCTATTGGCAGGCCCAGCCCTACATGGTGCTGATGCTGATGATCACCAGCACGGTGATCCCGGTGTACGCCCACATCCTGCTCAAGCGCACCCGCCTGGCTTCGGAAGAGGCGATTGCCGCCAACCTGGAAAAGTCCCGTTTCCTGGCCCAGGCCAGCCATGACCTGCGCCAGCCGATCCACTCCATCGGCCTGTTCACCGCCTGCCTGCGCGAAGCCAGCCTGGGGGTGGATGAGCGGCGCCTGGTGGACAACATCGATCGTTCGCTGCTCAACGTCTCGCAGCTGTTCCGCTCGATCCTCGACCTCTACACCCTGGACAACGGGCGAGTGCAGCCCAAGTACGAAACCGTCCACCTGGGCGAACTGCTGCGCGACCTGGTGCGCCAGAATTCCGAGGCGGCGCGCTGGGCAGGTGTCGAACTGCGGCTGCGGCCCTGCGCCCATTGGGTGCGGGTCGATCCGGGGCTGCTGGCGACCATGGTGCAGAACGTACTGTCCAATTGCTTCAAGTACGCCGCGGAACGGCCGGTGCTGATTGGCGTGCGCCGGCGTGGCCAAGGCCTGGCCATTGTCATCTATGACCAGGGCCGGGGGATTGCCGAGGAGCATCTGCCGAAGATCTTCGATGAGTTCTACCGGGTTCGCCAGGTACGGGACAAGGACGTCGAAGGCGTCGGCCTGGGCCTGTCCATCGTCAAGCGCCTGGGGCAGATGACTGACCTGCAGGTGACGATTCGTTCGCGGGTCGACCACGGCACCACGGTCAGCCTGCACGGCCTGTCACTGGCCGCGCCACAGCGTTTGCACGGTCGTGACGAGGCGTTGCAGAGCGGCTTGCTGACCGGGCTGCGGGTCTGTCTGGTGGAGGATGACCGTAACGTGCTGCTGGCCACTTCGGCGCTGCTGGAGCGCTGGGGCTGCGTGGTCCAGGCCGAATCGAGCGGGGAGAACCTGCTGACCGATTGCGACATTATCGTCGCCGACTATGACCTGGGCACCCGGGCCTCGGGTATCGAATGCATCGACAGCATCCGTCAGCAGCGGGGCTGGGAAGTGCCGGCGCTGATCATCACCGGGCACGACATCGAGAAAATCCACGCCGCCCTGCACGACCGCAACATCGCCATCCTGTCCAAGCCGGTGCGGCCGGTGGAACTGCGCAGCACCTTGCGAGCCCTGCGCGAGGCACCGCTGGTGCCTGCCCACAGGGCTGCGGCGCCAGAGACAGTTACCAGGTCCGGCACGGGATAAGCAGGGGGTAGTTGGTCATGGTCAGCTTCTTGTTCTCGCCGCTGGCCAGTTCGACGAAGTCATCCAGCATGCCCGAGTACGAAGAGATCGAACTGCGCTCGGTGTAGTAGTGGGTGGTCACCGGCCCGTAGTTGGTGTTGCTCTGGCCGGTGCCCACGTACTCGTTCCAGCGGCTGGTGCCGTACACCATATCGTGGCCCTGGACGAAGTAGCGGCCCGGTTGCAGCCCCGTGAACTGGAAGATGCCGTTGCCGTCGGTGCGGGTCACCCGGTGCACGGCCAGGGCCTCGGGGACCATGCTCACCGGTGCGCCTTCGGGTTGGGACGCGCGCAACTTGTGCCAGGCCTGCAAGTGCGGGGTGGCCGGGTAGAGATAGATCTCGACGTTGCGGCTGTCTTCGATACCGTCATTGCCGACGATACAGAACTTGCCGGTGAGCGTTGCGGTGCCGGGTTGCAGCGCGGCGCGCGCGGCCTGGGTGTCGAAGGGCTCGTCGGGGTACTGCACGGTGGGAATCTTGACTGGCGGGTATTCGTCCAGGGTTCGCCCTTGGCGCGGCGCGCAGGCAATCAGGGTACAGGCGAGCAGGGCCAGGCCTGTCACCATGAAGAGACGGGGTTTCATCAACTCAGGACCTTTTCAGGAGGGAGTGGTGCTCGCCCGACGCTGTCCCGCTGCTACACCGGGGCAGCCCGTCGCGGCGAATCTGGTTGGCCAGGGGCTAGCGGTTTATTGCTTGTTGCACTCGGCCGGCAGCGCTACTGCTCCACCCATGGTGGCGAAGGCGACCATGCCGCCGCTGGGCAGTACGCAATTGTATTCGCCGGCACTGGTGCTGGCGGTGAAGTAGGTCTGGGACGCGTCGCTGCGCACGTTGGAAACCGTGGAAACCGGCTTGCCAAGGGTGATCTGGGCGCGGTTCTTGAGGTCGTCGTTGCTCGGTTTGGCGATGGCGCAACCGCCCAGGGCGAGTGCCAGGAGGCTGAGCAGGGCAACGGGGCGGAGGCTGGACTGGAGTTTCATGATGAATCTTCCTTGGTGTTGTTGTGTTTTCAACGGCGCAGCCGCTCCCGACACCGCAGGCTGGCAACGGTGGGGAGATCAGATGGTTGCCCGGCACTATAGCCCCGGGTTGGGGGAGGGTCGATTAGCACAAATGGGCTAATGTCGCTTTGCAATTACGGGACTGCTGGGCAGGCGAACAGGGCCGCTTGAGAGGGCCGGCGAGGCGCCGCCGGTCTTGGAGTCAGGGTCAGGTCAGCAGTTGTTCCTGCAGGCGTCGGCCCAGTACGTCCAGCAGGTCGCAGCCATCGCGCAGGGGGATGACGCACAGCTGGGCGAAGTCCTGGAGCAGGGCCGGGTTGCTCTGCAGGTTGTCGTGGCTGGCGATGTTCTCCAGCAACTGGGTGGCCGCGCGGATGCGGTGCGCGGCGGCTTCGTGGAGAGCGTCCAGCGGGGCCTGGGTGTCCACCAGCAGGGCGGGGATGTTGTAGTCGTTGCTGGTGAGGGGCATGTATTGCTCCACGGCTTTGTCCAAAGTGCAGGCTACAAACAGGTCAGGCATTTGCTGGTGCTTTGCGCGCCTGACGATATGAGGGGCTTCCACACCCCTGTCACTGAGTTATCAATGACCCCCCAGACCTTAAGGGCAGAGCCCTTGAGGGGCAAGGTGATGCGATGGGACGTGAGTTGTAGGAATTTTCGGTGACCTTCCTTTGAAGGGCTGCCGGTCGAGCAAGATGGAATGACAAGCCCCTTGTAGGAGCCGGCTCGCCGGCGAAGAGGCCCGCAAGCCATGCAGCGCCCGGGCCCGCGCCTTCGCTGGCAAGCCAGCTCCTACGCAGAGGGCGAACGGCACAAAAAAAGGCGGCTACCAGAAGGTAGCCGCCTTTTTCATGCCTGCCGGTAAAGCTTATTCCGACAGTTTGTAGGCAATGATGTAGTCGCCCATCTTGGTGCCCAGGGAGCCGTGGCCGCCCACGACCACCAGCACATACTGCTTGCCATCCTTGCCGGTGTAGCTCATCGGCGTGGCCTGGCCACCCGCTGGCAGGCGGGACTTCCACAGCTCCTTGCCGTTCTTCACGTCATAGGCGCGGATGTACTGGTCCAGGGTGCCGCTGAGGAAGCCCACGCCACCACCGGTAACCATGGAGCCGCCCATGCTCGGCACGCCCATCGGCAGCCCGATCGGGATCGGCGAGCTGTCACGGCTGGTGCCGTTCTTGTGCTTCCACACCACTTTGTTGGTGGTCAGGTCGATACCGGCCACGTAGCCCCAGGCCGGAGCCTGGCAAGGTACGCCGAGCGGCGACATGAACGGGTGCATGATCACCGCGTAAGGCGCGCCGGTGTTGGGTTGCACGCCCGAGGTCTCGCTTTCGCGCTTGCTCCCGGCAGCCACTTCGGCACGCGGCACCAGCTTGGAAACGAAGGCCATGTAGTTCGGGCTGGTGAACAGCAGTTGGCGAACCGGGTCCAGGGACACGCTGCCCCAGTTGAACACGCCCACGTTGCCCGGGTAGATCAGGCTGCCCTGCACCGACGGCGGGGTGTACTGGCCTTCATAGCGTAGTTCCTTGAACTGGATGCGGCACAGCATCTGGTCGAACGGCGTCGCGCCCCACATGGCTTTCTCGTCCAGTGGCGGCGGCAGCAGGTTCAGGTCCGAACGGGCCTGGGTTGGCGCGGTGTGGTCGCCTTCGACAGCGCCGGTGGGGGCCGGTACTTCACGGATCGGCACGATCGGGGTGCCATCGCGACGGTCCAGCACGTACAGGCTGCCTTGCTTGGTCGGCTGGATCAGCGCCGGCTTGACGCCGTCCGCAGTCTTCATGTCGAGCAGGGTCGGCTGGCTGCCCACGTCCATGTCCCACAGGTCGTGGTGGGTGAACTGGTAGTTCCAGCGCAGCTTGCCGGTGTCGATGTCCAGGGCCACGGTGCCGGCGCTGAATTTCTCGGCGCCCGCGGTGCGGTTGCCGCCCCATTGGTCAGGCATCTGGTTGCCCAGTGGCAGGTAGACCATGCCCAGTTTCTCGTCGACGCTGGCCAGGGACCACATGTTCGGCGAGTTGCGGGTATAGGTCTTGCCTTCCGGCAGCGGAGTGGTCTCGTCCGGGTTGCCCGAATCCCAGTTCCACACCAGGTGGCCGTCGTGCACGTCGAAGGCGCGGATCACGCCGGACGGCTCGTTGGTCGACTCGTTGTCGGTCACGTGGCCGCCAATGATCACCAGGTTACGGGTGATGGCCGCCGGGGAGGTGGAGTAGTAGCCGCCCGGGGTGAATGGGCCGATACCGGCCTTCAGGTCCACGGCGCCCTTGGTGCCGAAGTCTTCACAGACCTTGCCGGTGTCGGCGTTGATGGCGATCAGGCGCGCATCGGCGGTAGGCAGGAACAGGCGACGCGGGCAGCTGGTAGCGATGGCCTGGCCCGCTGGGGACAGGGTGGCCGGCTGGCTGATGGCGTCGGCGTTCTTGAAGTTGGCTTCGTCGTAGTACGACACGCCACGGCAGGTCATGTGTGCCCAGCCACGGAAGTCGTCGCCGTTGGGGCCCTGGATCTGCGGGTCGAAGCGCCAGATTTCCTTGCCGGTATCCGGGTCCAGGGCCAGCACCTTGCTGTGGGCGGTGCAGGCATAGAGCTTGCCGTTGACCTTCAGCGGGGTGTTCTGGTTGGTGATTTCCACCGGGTCCTTGTCGGTCGGCATGTCGCCGGTGCGGATGCGCCAGGCTTCCTGCAGCTTGCCGATGTTGGCCGGGGTGATCTGCTTCAGCGGCGAGTAGCGATCGCCGAACTCGGTGCGGCCGTAGGCCTGCCATTCACCGTCGGGGATGGCCGGCGCGGTGCTGGTCATGTCCGCGGTGTCGCGGCCCAGGTCACCGGAGATTTCCCCGGGGTTGGTGAACTGGCTGCCAATGGCGGCGCCACCGGCCAGGACCACGGCCACGCTCAGGGCAGCGGTGCCCAGCGGGGCCGGGCCATCGCGCAGCAGCGGGCGACGGAACCAGGGCAGCAGCAGGACCACGCCGAGGGCGAACCACAGCGACAGGCGTGGCACCAGTTGCCACCAGTCCAGGCCGATTTCCCATAGCGACCAGACGGTACTGGCGAACAGTACCAGGGCGTACAGGCCCAGTGCTGCGCGTTTACCGGCCAGCAGCAAGAGGCCGGTCAACGTCAGGCCGATACCGGCCAGGACGTAATACAGCGAGCCGCCGAGCATGCTCAGCTTGATCCCCCCGGCCAGCAAGGCCAGGCCCATTAGCAGCAGCAAGATCCCGAGCAGGCTTGGCAGCAAGCGGCTCGGACTTGAAGCACCCTCAGTGCTCATAGTGTGGTTCTCCGTGACGTTTAGAGTGTTCCCGCGCATGTTCACTGTAGATGACGATCAGGCGCGGGCTTGGTTCAGCTGAAAACTGTGAATGGCGTCGTTGTGTGCCTGTCGGCCTTAGAACGAACTCTGGATCTTGATCCCGCCGATCAGGGCGTCGTCCACCCGGCTCACGCCGCCGGGGTGGCGGATGTATTGCAGGTTGGGGCGCACGGTCAGCCAGTTGGCCAGGTGCACGCCGTAGTACAGCTCGGCGCTGTATTCGGTGTCCTGGGGCGGCAGGTAGCTCGGGTTGTCGTAGTCGTAGAGCGCCCGGGCCTGGTTGCTGGCCTGGGCGTTCTTGCGGTACGCCGGGTTGACATGGACCCGGGCCAGGGCAAAGCCGATGTCATCCTTGGCCCGGGCATCGAACAGCCCCTTGTAGACCAGGCCCGCCTGGACATAGTTGTCGATGGCGTTGGTCTTCTTGTCGTGGGCGGTGACGTTGGCGAACAGGCTCAGGCCGCGGGAGTGGTCGCTGGCCTGGCTGGTGACCTGCTGTTGCGCGCCCAGCCACAGGCCGTGCTTGCTGGAGCTGCTGCGGTAGGCCTCGCCGGTCAGGGCTGCAGGCTGGCCATTGCCATCCTTGTAGACGTCGCTGGCCTTGGCGCTGCTGTAGTAGTAGCCGGCGCGGTACTCACCGGCCAGGCCGTTGAGTTTGGGTGTCCACACCAGTTCCACTGGCAGCAGTGTGCCCTGGGTGCCGCTGCCGCTGAGCTTGAAGCCGTTGTCGCGATCGAGGTTCGAGGGGTTCTGCTCATAGGCACCGATCTGCGCGTAGAGCTCGGCGTTCAGGTGGTATTTGACCCGCAGGGCCCACTGGCTGACCGGCCAGTTGTACCAGACGCTGCCGGCCCAGTTGCCCACCTGGGAGCCGCAGAACGCCAGGTTCTGGAAGTCGCAGGGAAAGCTGTTGAAGTCTTCGCCCTGGCCGAAGCGGCCGGCCTTGATGTCGAGCTTCTGGTCGAAGAATTTCTGCTGGTACCACATTTGCGTCAGGCGCCAGGTCTGGCCGCGGCCCCAGACTTCCTGGGCCGAGGTGAAGCCGCCGACCCGCGGGTCGTTGATCCGGTCGTTGCTGATGTTGTCGCCGTCGCGCTTGGTCACCGTCAGTTGGAATTCGGCGTCGTCCCAGCCGAGGATCTTCTGCAGGTCCAGGTGGCTGCCGAAGGCAAACTGGTCGCTGTAGCGCGCGGTGCGGTCGTGGTCGTAGCCACCGTGCAGGTTGGCGCCCATCTCGCCGACGTAGTCGATCTTGAAGTCGTAGCCTTTGTTGGCCAGTTCCGTGCGGGTGCCATTCCAGTCGCCGAGCATCCACGGTGAGTCACTGTCGAAGGCCGGTGCGGCCTGGGCGCAGGCGGCAAATCCAAGGGCGCCGAGCAGGCTCAGGCTCTTGGGCAGGGCGACGGAAGTCAGGACAGCGCTGTCTTTTAAACGCTGAAAAGTGGGCATAGGCATTCGGATAAGGTCTTTTTCTAGGAATAGGCAGAAGCAAGGGCATGGCGCGTAGCATCGATGCAGGTTGATCGAGAACGGCAGGCCACTGATTTCAAAGGGAAAGATGAAACGGTTCAGCTTTATTAGGGGGCTAAGGATAAAGCGCCGTCTCCGGGAGAGAAAGCGCTTTTATTGACATGAACAGTTTCGCAATCGGTAACAGTTCCCGGCCCGGGCTCTGCTCAGCGTGGGGCGCTGGCCTGGGCGAGGCTGGGTTTGTGCCGGGTGTGGCTCAGGGCAAAGTGCGCCACCAGGCCGAAGATCAACCCCCAGAACGCGGCGGCCAGGCCCAGGAAGCTCATGCCCGATGCCGTGACCAGGAAGGTGATCAGCGCTGCTTCACGCTGTTTTTCGTCGGCCATGGCGCCGCTCAACCCGGCGTTGATGGCGCCGAACAGGGCCAGGCCGGCCAGTGCCGCAATCAGCTCCTTGGGCAGGGCGGCGAACACCGAGGCCAGGGTTGCGCCGAAAATCCCCATGAGGATGTAGAACAGGCCGCAGGCGATCCCGGCGATGTAGCGCTTGTCCTTGTCTTCATGGGCTTCGCGGCCGGTGCAGATGGCAGCGGTGATGGCCGCCAGGTTGATCCCGTGGGAGCCGAACGGCGCCAGCAGTGCCGAGGTGATGGCTGTCCAGGAAATGATCGAGCGGGCCGGGGTGTTGTAGCCGGCGCTGCGCATCACCGCCATGCCCGGCACGTATTGCCCGGTCAGGGTGACCAGGGCCAGGGGCAGGCCGATGTTGATGATGGCGTGCCAGCTCCACTCGGGAGCGATGAAGATCGGCTGGGCCACCGCCAGGGTGATGGCACCGCCATTGAGTTCGCCCAGGCCTGCGGCCATCGCGCAGCCCACCAGCAGCACCGCGAGGATCGCGTAGCGGGGTGACAGGCGCTTGCCCAGCAAATAGGCGGCGATCATCGCCAGCACCAGGGCCGGTTGCAGGCTGACCGAAGTGAACAGGCCGGCGCCGAAGCGGAACAGGATGCCCGCCAGCATGGCGGCGGCAATCGCCTTGGGCAGGCGGCTCATGAGCTTGTCGAAGGCCCCGGAAAGCCCGACCAGCGCGATGAGCAATGAGGCCACGATGTAGGCGCCGACGGCCTGGGGCAGCGACACCGTGGGCAGCATCGACACCAGCAGCGCCGCGCCGGGGGTGGACCAGGCGGTGATCACCGGCACTTTCAGGCGCCAGCTCAGCAGCAGGCCGGTGAGGCCGCTGCCGATGGAGATGGCCCAGATCCACGATGACACCTGGTCGCTGGGCAGATGGGCTTCGCGGGCGGCCTGGAACACGATGATCAAGGGGCCAGCGTAGGAAATGATCACGGCGATCAGGCCGGCGATCACGGCGGAGAGGGACAGGTCCTTGCTGAGACTGTGCATGGCATCTCGACTGGGCATGGGTGGGAGGGATTGAGTCGATTGGGTTGGTGCTGTCTGAGTGTATTTCAATGAATTGAATCGATTCAATTGTTTCTCGGGATGGCTCTACCGAAGTTGGCTGTGGTTTGTTGATAACTTAATGATTTATAGGAATTTATAGATCATATAAAAATTTTTTAGCGGTTTTGAGTCGCCAGTTTGGCTTGAAGATCGAATCAATTTTCCAAATGAGTCGATGTTAAGGGGCGATCCATGGCTGTGATATGCTCCGGTCCACCTCAACGCAGCCATGGTCATCAGCCTCCATGTGGGTTCCCCAGTTAAGCGAGTTCAATCAACCGGTCTACCTGTCCATCGCCGACGCCCTGGCGCGGGATATCGGCAGCGGTTTGTTGAATGATGGTGACCGCTTGCCGACCCTGCGCGAGCTGGCGGTAACCCTGAATGTCACTCCTGGCACCATCAGCCGCGCCTACAGCGAAGCTCAGCGGCGCGGGTTGGTGCAGGGCGAAGTCGGCCGCGGCACTTACGTGCTGGCGCAGCCGCCGCTGGTGTTGCCCGAAGGTTCCAGCGCTCCGTCCCTGTCCCTGGGGCAGGCCGAAGCCCTGGACCTGTCGATCATCAAGCCCTACAGCGAAACCCTGGAGTACTGGTTGCGTGGCGCCCTGGTGGGCATGGCCCGCAGCAGTGACTTCGGCCGGGCGCTGGACTACGCCCCCGATGGAGGCCACCCGGCTCATCGCGAGGCCGGGGCGCAGTGGTTGCGGCATTCCTTGCCCGAGGCCAACTGGCAGCAGGTGGTCATTACCTCCGGTGCCCAGCACGGGCTGATGGTGGCCATCAGCGCCCTGAGCAACGCCGGCGACCTGGTGCTTTGCGAGTCGCTCTGCTACCCGGGCATCATCTCCGTGGCCCACGGCCTGGAGCGGCGCCTGCGGGGCGTGGCCATGGATGAAGAGGGGATACTCCCCGAGGCCCTGCGCGAGCAGTGCCTGCGGGAAAAACCGGCGCTGCTGGTGTGTGTCGCCAGTTGTCAGAACCCCACTACGGCGATCATGTCGCCAAGGCGTCGGGCGCAGATTGCGGCAATCGCCGACGAGTTCGACTTCCTGATCATCGACGACGATATCTACGGCTTTCTCGCCACCGATCCGTCGATCAAGCCGCTGGCGAGCTATGCGCCGCAGCGTTCGGTGTACCTCACCAGCCTGTCCAAGGCGATCATGCCGGCGTTGCGCGTGGGTTACCTCTACAGCCCGCCAAAGCTGCTGTCGCGGCTGAGTTCCATGGTCCGTAGCAGCGTGTGGATGCCGTCGCCGCTGACCGCGCAATTGGCCAGCAATGTGATTGTCGAAGGCTTGGACCGCAAGCTGGTACAGACCCAGCGCAATGAAGCGGCAGCGCGCCAGGCGATTGCACGGGACGTGTTTGCCGGCCTGGAGATCCGGACCCAGCCCCACAGCTATCACCTGTGGCTGACCTTGCCGGAGCCCTGGACGGGCGATGAGTTCGCCACCCTGGCCCGAGCCAATGGCGTGCTGGTGATGAGCGGCAGCCAGTTCCAGGTGGAACGCGGTGCCAGCTCCCGTTGTGTGCGGGTGGTATTGATGTCGCCCACCACCCAGGACGAGTTGCGCTTTGCCCTGACCCAGCTGGCCAGCCTGATCGAGGCTGACCCGCGGCGTTACCGCTAAGCCCTTGGCCGGCAAGCCGGCTCCTGCGGGGCCGTGTAGGAGCCGGCTTGCCGGCGAACAGGGCCTTAAAAGGTAGTACGCAACCCCACTTCCACACTGCGCCCGGCGGCCGGCGCGATATCCCGCAGGATCGAGCTGGCATAGCGCACGGTCTGGTTGGTCAGGTTCTCGCCCTTGACGAAGGCCAGCCACTGGCTATGTCCGATATCGAAGCGATAACCGGCACTGGCGCCAAAGGTGGTGTAGCCATCGGTGCCGCTTTCGTTGTCCGGCACCCGGCCCTGGCTGGCGGCATGTTGTACATCCAGGCGTGCCTGCCAGCGGTCCAGTTCCCACAGCAGGCCACTGTTCAGGCGCAATGGAGCGATGCGGGGCAGGTCCTGGCCGTTATCCAGGTTCTTGGCCCGGGTGTAGTCGCCGGACAGTTCCAGGGCGAACTTGCCGTAGGCGTTTTCCCCCAGGGTCCAGCGATCCTGGGCCTCGATTCCACTGAAGCGTGCCCGCACTCCGCTGTAGGCGTATTCCGGGATGCCTGTCGCATCTTCTTCGCCTTCATCGTTGAGGGTGCGCCCCGTGCCCAGCAGGCCGATGTAGTTGGAGAAGTGGCTGTAGAACACGCCGACGCTGCCTTTGTGGATGCCGTTGTCGAAGCGCAGGGCCAGGTCGCTGGACACGGCTTTTTCCTTCGATAGCTTGGCGCTGCCCACTTCATAGGTGCCGGTGGCGACGTGGGCGCCGTTGGCATACAGCTCGTAGAAGGTCGGGGCGCGCTCGGTGTAGCCCAGGGTCGCGGCCAGGGACCAGACCGGGGTCAGGGTGTAGACCGCCCCCGAGGACAGGCTGCCGGCGGTGAAGCTGCTGGACTTGTCGGCCTGGGCGAAGCGTTCGTTGCCCTTGCTTTCCGGGTCCACGGTGGTGTGTTCCAGGCGCCCGCCGAGGCTGAGCCGCAGGCGTTCGGTGGCTTGCAGTTCTTCGAGGATGAACAGCGCGCCGCTGTTGGTATCGGTCTGTGGCACGAAGGCTTCTTCGCCCAGGGCGGAGAATTCGTTGCGGTTGACCTGTGCACCGATCACCCCTTCGAGCGGGCCCAGCGGCTGGTGCCGGGCCTCGACACGGGCCTCGTAGCCCTTGTTCTTGAAGGTGGTGCCGGTTTCGCCGCCCTCGATCTCGCGGTGTTCGTAGTCGGTGTAGCCGGCGTTGAACTTGAGCGAGCTGAACGGGCCCTGCAGGTTGCGCAGTTCCGAAGCGAAGGCGTAGTGGTCCTGCTTCATGCGGATGCGCACGTCTTCTTCGGCGGGGGAGCCGTAGTTGGAGTCGTAGTTGCTGTAGGACAGGCCGGCATAGCCGTCGTCCCAGGTGTAGGAACCGCCGATGGCACCGCCGTCCTGGCGACCGTCGCTGTTGCCCAGGCGGCCTTTCTTGCCATCCCCGTCTTCACTGGCCGCAGCGTGACGGCTGCGGGCGTAGCCGGGAATCTTCAGGTCATTGAACTGCCGCGAGTTGGCATCCAGGTGCAGGGCAAAGGTGCCATCGCCGGCTTCCAGCTTGCCGGCGCTGCTGCGGGTGGTGTCGGCGCCGCCGTAGCGCAACTCGCCCGCCCCGTGGATGCCCTCGATGGCCTCGGTGGGAATCCGATTGTCGAAGCTGTTGACCACCCCGCCAATGGCGTTGCCGCCGTACAGCAGGGCCGCCGGGCCGCGGACGATCTCGATGCGCTCGACGTTAACCGGGTCCAGGGGCACCGCATGGTCGTAGGACAGCGACGAGGCGTCGAGGGCCCCGACGCCGTTCTGCAGAATGCGAATCCGGTCGCCATCCAGGCCGCGAATGATCGGCCGGCTGGCCCCCGGCCCGAAGTAGGATGAAGACACGCCCGGCTGTTTGTTCAGGGTTTCACCGAGGCTGCCTTTTTGTTCCAGGGTCAGTTGGTCGCCTTCCAGCACAGTGCTTGGGGCGGCCAGTTCGGTGCTGCCCAGGGGGTTGGCGGTGATGACTTGCTGGGGCAATTCCACGGCATGGGCCTGGGAGGCGATCAGCAGCGCGGCGGACAGTGGCGACAGGCGCCAGAGCAGGGAGCGAGAAGGGCGGTGAGTTGAGCGGGACATCGGTCATTCCTTGGCGAACAGAGCGCTAGGCGCTTTGAGTCAGTGAGCAGGCGGGACACGGGGGTGCCCAAAATGCGGGTGAGTTGTTATTGATTGATACAATATAACATCTCTTTTATTTCGAAAAGCCAGGAACTTTTCGCTGTTCATGCCCGATCGCCTCGGTGACGGGCTGCGACTACAGTTACTCAAGCGTGCTGGCGCGGGGCCAAGCCCTCGGCTAAGGTGCGCGGCTTTCCTCATTTTCTTCCCGCAAAGGCCTGGCATGACCGACACCCACACCGACCCGCTGCATGGCGTGACCCTGGAACAGATCCTCAAGGCGCTGGTGGAACACTACGAGTGGTCGGGGCTGGCTGAACGCATTGATATCCGCTGCTTCAAGAGCGACCCGAGCATCAAGTCGAGCCTGACCTTCCTGCGCAAGACGCCCTGGGCGAGGGAGAAGGTCGAGAAACTCTATGTGAAGTTGCAACGCACCAAGCGCCCGCTTTAAGGAGCCCTATGGCTGGCTTCTCGCTGCCGGGGCTGTGCACTCGGCGTGGCCTGATTGCCGTGGCGGCGATCCTTGGCTGGTTCGGGCTGACCGTCCAGCTGTACCTGATCCTGCTGTTGCGCTGGGACAGTGGCGCCAGCCTGCTGGGCGGGCTGGTGAACTTCTTCAGTTTCTTCACCGTGCTCAGCAATACCCTGGTGGCCAGCGTGCTGACTTGCGCCCTCAACCTGCGGGTTTCCAAGGGGCAGGCGTTCATGCTCCAGCCCTGGGTCAGCGGCGCCGTGGCGGCGAGCATTCTGCTGGTGGGGCTGGCCTACAGCCTGCTGTTGCGCCACCTCTGGCATCCCCAGGGTTGGCAATGGCTGGCGGACGAGTTGCTGCATGACGTGATGCCGCTACTATTCCTGGTCTATTGGTGGTGTTGCGTGCCCAAGGGCGGGCTGCGGATGAGGCACATCGGGTGGTGGACGCTCTACCCGATTGTGTATTTCGCCTACCTGTTGCTGCGCGGGCACTTGCTTGGGCTGTACCCCTATCCCTTCATCTCCGTGGACAGGCTGGGCTACCCCCGGGTGCTGCTCAATGCCCTCGGGATATTGGCGGGGTTCGTCCTGGTATCCCTGCTGTTGCTGGGGCTGGACCGCTGGCTGGGTAAACTCCGGTCCCGGGCCCCGTAGGAGCCGGCTTGCCGGCGAGGGGGCCCTTGGGACCGCCTTCGCTGGCAAGCCAGTTCCTACCCTGATGCGCGATTATTCTTCTTCGCTGCTGTCCAGGCGCCAGTAACCGGCGGCCTTGACGAATTCGTCGTTGAGCTGGTGCTCATCCAGCAGCACTCGACGCACCTGGCGCGACACCTTGCTCTCGGTGGCTACCCAGGCATACAGCTTGCCTTGCGGCACCTGCACCTGGCGCACCGTGCTGATCAGGTCCTGCCCGCCTGCGTCCCGTTCAACCCAGATCACCTGCACCTGGGCGGCGCTGTCCAGAGCCTGGCGTTCGGCGGCGTTCTGCACCTCGATCACCGCCAGCACCTGGCGCCCGGCCGGCAGTTCTTCCAGGCGCCGGGCAATGGCCGGCAGCGCGGTTTCATCGCCGATCAGCAGGTAGCTGTCGAAGATATCCGGCACCACCATCGAGCCCCGTGGCCCGCCGATGTGCAGGAACTGGCCCGGTGCGGCCTGTTCGGCCCAGGTGGAGGCGGGGCCGTCGCCGTGGAGCACGAAGTCGATGTCCAGTTCGCCCAACTCCAGGTCGTAGCGGCGCGGGGTGTAGTCGCGCATGGCGGGCATCGGGCCGCTGTCCTTGCCCGGGCCCAGTACCAGGGTTTCCAGGGCGGCTTGCTGTTCGGCGTTCTGCGGGAACAGCAGCTTCACATGGTCGTCGCTGCCCAGGCTGATGAACCCGGCCAGCTCAGGGCCGCGCAGGGTGATGCGGCGCATGCGCGGGGTCAGGTCGACCACGCGCAGCACCTCCAGGCGGCGGCGCTTGATCTCGTGCATGACCCGATGGATGGACAGTTCTGGGCTGGCAGTCATTGGCTTTTCTCCGGGGCGGGGTGGCTCACAGGACCATCGACAATGGCCTTGGCGGTGTTGTTCAGCAGGTCGCGCACCCGAAGGATTTCTTCCGGACTCCAGCGGCCATGGTGCATTTGCAGGGCGTGGCGCAGGTTGTGCACCGCCTCGTGGATTTCAGCGGGGCGATCATGTCCGCGCAGGGAACGCTTGCTGACCTCGATGCGCATGCGCACGCCGTCCAGGGCGATGGCCTGCTCCTGCAGGGAAAGACGTCCGGCGTCGGTCACGCTGTAGCGCTTTTTGCCGCCTTCGGCATCGCCCTGGATCATTTCGCTTTCTTCGAGAAAGGTCAGGGTCGGGTAGATCACCCCGGGGCTGGGGCTGTAGGCGCCGTCGAACATGCTTTCGATCTGGCGGATCAGGTCGTAGCCGTGGCAGGGCTGCTCGGCGATCAGCGCCAACAGCAGCAGCTTCAGGTCGCCGGGGGCGAATACCCGGGGCCCGCGGCCACCGCGTTCGCGGCCCGGGCGGCGTTCGAAGATCTCATGGCTGTCCCCGTGCTCGCGATGGGGAGGGTGGTGGTGCTCTCTCATTTTCTCTATCTCCGTTTCGATTTAGACATAACTTAAGATATATCTTAAGAATGACGCAAGCACTTCTGCCTGCGGCAAAGCTGCCGTTTGTCGGAGAGAGAGGGGGCTGCCTGTCGTGATTCAGCGTTGCGCCACGCTGCCCAGGCATTGGGTGCCACTGCCCGGTTGCAGGTAGGGCATGAGGATCGGCGCCATGCCCTTGAGCACCTGCACCGGCAAGGCCGAGGTGAATCTGAAGGCCTGGGCCGAGGCCCCCGGCACGTAGGCGGTAAGGGTGCCGAAATGGTGGTCGCCGATGTAGAACACGAAGGTTGCGGTGCGGTTGATGGATTTGGAGCTCAACACCCGCCCGCCGGCGCCAATGGCTTCGATGCGGTTGTCGCCGGTACCGGTCTTGCCGCCCATGGCCAATGGCGTGCCATCAGCCAGCTTGAAGCTGCCGGACACCCGTTTCGCGGTGCCGGCATCCACCACCTGCGACAAGGCTCCGCGCAGCGCCGTGGCCACCTCCGAGGGCATCACCCGCTTGCCCTTGTCCGGGTCGTTGAGCAGGCGGGTTTCATAGGGCGTGCCGGCGGCGAAGTGCAGGCTGTCGATGCGCAAGGTTGGCAGGCGCACGCCGTCGTTGAGGATGGTGCCCACCAGTTCCGCCAACGCCGCGGGGCGGTCGCCGGAGCTGCCGATAGCAGTGGCCAGGGACGGTACCAGGTGGTCGAACGGATAGCCGACGCTCTGCCAGCGCTGGTGGATATCGAGGAAGGCCTCGATCTCCAGCATGGTGCGGATACGGCTGTCGCGGGCACTGCGATGGCGGCTCTTGAACAGCCAGCTGTAGACCTCCTGGCGCTCGAACTCGCTGGCCTTGACGATCTGGGTGAAGTTCGCCTCCGGGTTGTTCATCAGGTAGCCCAGCAGCCAGAGGTCCAGGGGGTGGACCTTGGCGATGTAGCCCTGGTCCGGCAGGTCATAGGCGCCGGGGCCGTAGCTGGCGTAGAGCTTGTCCAGGCGCTCGTCGGTGAGCTTCTCGCTGACCTTGGCGCTCTTCATGTGGGCCCGGACGAAGCGGTTGAAGCTCTCCTGGCTGGCGTCCGGCAGCAGGTAGCGGTGCACGGCGGCGAGGCGGATTGCCGTGGGGTGCATGCTGTCGAGGAAGGTTTCCAGGCGCGACTGGGTGTCCTTGTTGCGGTACTTCTTCCAGAAACGCAGCAGGAACGAGGTGCCCTCACGGTCGGCAAAGCGTGCCAGGTACTCCTGGCGCCGCGGGTTCTGGTCGTCCTTGAGCAATTCGGCGCTGCTGCTGTCGCCGCCATAAGTGCTGTAGCGCACCAGGTCACGCATCAGGCGGATGAACGGCAGGTTGATGGATTCGCGCAGGGCATCGCGCAGGGTCGGGCTGCGGCCGTTGTCTTCGTTGCGAAAGTTGTGGAAGTGATGCACCCCGCCACCGGTGAAGAAGGCCTCGCCGGGGCTGGCGGAGTAGGTGCGGTCCAGGGCGGCGTCGAGCATTTTCGGCAGGCTGCGGTCGCTGTTCTGCATCAGGTAGTCGAGGGCCCAGCGGCTCAGGCGGTCCTGCTCGTTCACCGGGATCTTTTTCAACTGCGCGGGTGTTTGCGTGGCGTACTTGTCGTGCAGCTCGGAAATGATCTGCAGGTAGGTGGTCAGCACCCGCAGCTTGGCGGTGGAGCCCAGTTCCAGCTTGCTGCCTTCGTTGATGTCGAAAGGCTGGTCGGTGCTGTCGGTCTGCACCCGCACCCGCGAGCCGTCGGGGGTCAGTTCGAACAGGGTGAAGCTGTAGCGCACCTGGGTGGTGCTGGTGGGGGTCAGCAGGCGTTCGCCTAGCACACCAATCTGCGCGGCGAAGGCCGGGTCCGCAAGGTGCTTGAGGTATTCGGTGGCCTGGCGCTGCAGGTCGCTCTGCAAGGTGCTGGTGGCCGAGAGGTCGAGGCGGTCCAGGTCATACAGCGGTCGGTTGAGCAGGGCGGCGAGGCGGCTGCGGGCGACGCTGATGCCCTTGTTGGTCTCGATCGGCTGAATGGTCGGCTGCTGCTGCCAGTCGCGGTAGGTCACCTGGCTGGCCAGGGCGACGCTGCTCAGCGCCGGGTCGATGACGTTGTTCTGTGCCAGCAGGCGGATATGGCTGTCCGTCAGTTCCGCCAGTTCTGCGCGACCCTTGGCCAGGTAATGGGAGGGACGGCGCTGGGCAATCATCAGCGACAGCACCTGGCGCAGGGCCAGCCCTCGTGCGGCGAGGCTTTTCGAGTCCATGGCGGTGCTGCCGAGCACCTGGTTGACCTTGTCGAAGTCAGCGCCATACCAGACCCGCAGCCCCTCGGCCATGCCGTGCACTTCGCCGTGGCCGGGCACTGCGGACAGCGGCACGCTGTTGAGGTAGTCGCGCACGATGCGTTTGCGGGCCTCCAGGGTCTGTGGGCCGTCCTGATAGGCCCGCACGCTGGCGGAAACCATCTGCCGGATCTTCTCGCCCCCGGATACCGTCAGGCCATCCGGCGAATGGCGGTATTTTTCCAACTGGGTGGCCAGGGTGCTACCCCCGGCGCTCTGCCCCGGCAGGTGCAAGAGCCGGGCGATCTGCGACCAGGCGGCCTTGGCAAAGCGCGGCCAGTCCACCGCCGGGTTGGCCTCGGCCGGCTTGGGGGCCAGCAGATCGCGGTTCTCGATGAACAGCAGGCTGTGCACCACCAGCGGCGGAATGCTGGCAAAGCTCTCATACAGCTGTTGCGGGTAATTGAACTGGTACAGGGGCGCGGCGCGGCAGTCGGTAATGGACAGGCCAGCCTGGATCTTTTCGGTGTAGGGCACGAAAAATCCGCTTTTGCTGTAGTCCATCAGTGCCGGGGAGAAACGCGTCTGGGCGTCGATCAGGTAACCGCGCTTGAGCAAGCGTGGCAGGAACTCCCCCAGGGCGCTGTAGCCCAGGCGCCGGTCGAACGGCCCGGCACCGGGATAGAGCACGGCATCACTGGGGCCGGGCTCCAGGGAGTAGCTCAGGTCAGCGGCCAGCCGGCTGAATTCCCGGGCCTGGAGTTTCGAGGTGCGCATCTCCCGGGCAGCGGCAAAGCCAAGGGCAATCAGGGCGATCAGCAGCAACAGCCAGAACAGGCGCCAGGCATAACGGCGGGATTTGCGGCGTTTCGGTAAAGGCGTTTCGTCCTCGCTGTGGCTTGGCACTGCGTTCTTATGCGAATCGGTCTGCCACAGAGCGCCCATAGTCGATTGATCCATTCACGCAGATTGATCGGACTTGCCTGAAGCTTAGTCGGTGGTGGGCGTCGGTGAAGAAAATGTGAAAACGACCCGGCCCCGCTTCTGTGGCGAGGGAGCAAGCTCCCTCGCCACAGGGTAGAGCCTTTTCCCAGGTAAATACGCCCTAGGTAGGGGCATGACGATGCACCAGGCCTGTGCAATACTCCCGGCCCTTTCCGAGTGAGGTTTCAGGGCAAAAAGCAGGTAATGCTTCTCCGTGAAAGCGGTATTTGCCGAGATTTCTCTCTGAATATTGCAACTTATAGAGTGAAAAGCCCTGTCGGGAGCTTTTTATACTGCGCACCCCGCTGATCTGGCAGGTCTTGTCCTACCAGACGCTCCGTCCCACAAGGCCGGTGCGGTCGAGCAAGCTTCGGCTATCCGCTGGCGCTTCGAAGGCTCGGTGGTTCATATCCAATAACAAAATGAGGTTGTATCTCTATGCCAGTTGGCAACCAACTGCCCCACGGCGAGACCGCTCAGGGCGGCCCGCTGAAACGCGAACTCGGCGAACGGCATATTCGCTTGATGGCCCTCGGCGCCTGTATCGGTGTCGGCCTGTTCCTCGGCTCGGCCAAGGCCATCGAAATGGCCGGCCCGGCCATCATGCTGTCCTACATCATTGGCGGCCTGGCGATCCTGGTGATCATGCGCGCCCTCGGCGAGATGGCGGTGCATAACCCGGTCGCAGGTTCCTTCAGCCGTTACGCACAAGACTACCTGGGCCCGCTGGCGGGCTTTCTCACCGGCTGGAACTACTGGTTCCTGTGGCTGGTGACCTGTGTTGCGGAAATCACCGCAGTGGCGGTGTACATGGGGATCTGGTTCCCCGATGTGCCGCGCTGGATCTGGGCCCTGGCGGCCCTGGTGAGCATGGGCTCGATCAACCTGATCGCGGTCAAGGCCTTCGGTGAGTTCGAGTTCTGGTTCGCCCTGATCAAGATCGTCACCATCATCGCCATGGTGGTCGGCGGCATCGGCATCATCGCCTTCGGTTTCGGCAATGACGGCGTGGCCCTGGGCATCTCCAACCTGTGGACCCACGGCGGCTTCATGCCCAATGGCGTGACCGGCGTGCTGATGTCCCTGCAGATGGTGATGTTCGCCTACCTGGGCGTAGAGATGATCGGCCTCACCGCCGGTGAAGCGCGCAACCCGCAAAAGACCATTCCCAACGCCATCGGCTCGGTGTTCTGGCGCATCCTGCTGTTCTACGTGGGCGCGCTGTTCGTGATCCTGTCGATCTACCCGTGGAACGAGATCGGCACCCAGGGCAGCCCCTTCGTGATGACCTTCGAGCGCCTGGGTATCAAGACCGCCGCCGGCATCATCAACTTCGTGGTGATCACCGCCGCGCTGTCCTCCTGCAACGGCGGCATCTTCAGCACCGGGCGCATGCTCTACAGCCTGGCGCAGAACGGCCAGGCCCCGGCCGGCTTCGCCAAGACCTCGAACAACGGCGTGCCGCGTCGCGCCTTGCTGCTGTCGATCTTCGCCCTGCTGCTAGGCGTGCTGCTGAACTATCTGGTGCCGGAAAAAGTGTTCGTCTGGGTGACCTCCATCGCCACCTTCGGTGCGATCTGGACCTGGGTGATGATCCTTCTGGCCCAGCTCAAGTTCCGCAAGGGCCTGAGCCCGGCAGAACGTGCCGGCCTGAAGTACCGCATGTGGCTGTACCCGATCAGTTCCTACCTGGCCCTGGCCTTCCTGGTACTGGTGGTGGGGCTGATGGCCTACTTCCCGGATACCCGTGTGGCGCTGTATGTCGGCCCGGCGTTCCTGGTGCTGCTGACAGTGCTGTTCTATCTGTTCAAGCTGCAACCGACCAATGTCCAGCAAGGTTCGGCGCGGTCGGCGTCCTGACCTGCGCTTCGGTGATGCGGCTGGCTTGAGCATCCTGGACTGAAACGCTGAGACCAGAAATCCGGCGACCTGCAAAGGCCGCCGGATTTTTTTTGCCCGGGTCAACCGCCCAGGGTGCCGCTGGTATCGGCGTCGAAGATGGCCTTGGCCTGCAGCGCCGCCGGCGCCAGCAGGGCGAGCAACGCCGTTTCGCTGTGGAGCTGATGGGCGGCCAGGGTCTTGGGTGTCGGCTCGATGGGAATCAGCACCTCTTCGCCGGGCCCATGCAGCCAGATCGCCGTGACCTGCAGCGCCGAGATGAACAGCAGGCGCAGTTCATAGCTTTTTCCCTGCAGTTGCGGCGCCTGTTCCGCCAGGTCCAGGGCGTTGACGGCGGACGCCGCCAGGCTGCCATGGTTCAGCGCAGAGAAGCCGACCTTGCCGGCCACCTCGGTCAACTGCGCATCGGCAATCGACACTCCGGCATCGAGCACCAGGTAATGCCAGTCACCGGCCTTGGCCTCGGCCAGCCCCTTGCCCTGGGCCAGGTCCTCCAGGCTCAGGGCGTAGCCGCGAAAGGCCTGGGACAGATTCAGGTTACGGGCACTGGCCTTGGCAAACCCGCGGTTGATACCGAAACCCTGGGTCTGCAGGGCCGCCTGAAGGGCCGAGCGCAGGTGCTGGACGCCATCGACAGGCGCCTTGGGGTAAGTCAGTTGCATGTCGCCTCCTAGTTTTTTCGGGTGAAGTAGGTGTGGGTCCAGTTGCCGCCACCGTTGTAGGAACCGGGGAAACTGTTCAGGGCGCGGGTCGAGTATCCGTAGATCGAATCCGCCACTAGGATGTAGCCGCCATCGCTGCCGTAGATCGTCAGGAAATGCGCACCGCCGCCGTACCAGGCACAGCGCAGGCCCACGGGGCGGCCCATGCCGAGCTGGTTGTCGATGGCCGGCATCTGCATCCGGTCCTCACGCATGCCGCCGTAGCAGCGGGTGGTGCGCAGGGCCGAATCCAGGTAGCCGTAGACGTTGCAAGGCCCGGGCTGGCTGCAGCAGGAGTTGCGGCCCAGTTCGGCGTTGGCCACTCCGCACTGGGTCCAGGAACCGGTGCCGTAGTAGTTGCCCACCGATGCGGACAATGCGGCCCAGCACCAGTTGCTCTGGGTTTGCTGCTGCACGCTGAAGTTGAGCCGGGCAGCGGCCTGGGGCGCAGCTTCGGTGTGTGGATCGACTTCGCTCAGTTGCGGGTCGAGCAGGCTGCCGGCCAGGCACTGGGGCAGGGCCTGGGGAGCGTCGCCTGGGGTCAGGTTGCTACTTAACATGTTCATCCTCCATGAATGAAATCCAGCCTCCGGCTGGTGTCGTCGTTGCGTGTCGGGCTACTGCGCGTAGCCGGACCCGGGACATGACGCTGCGCTGGGCCAGCCTCGATGGCCTGCGTTGACCGGGTCTGCAAACAACCTTAGAGGATTGATGCGTCAATGCAATTAAAATATGCGTTTATGCATATTATCTGCCGTGGACGTCCCTGGAAAGAGGGGCATCCATGGCGATGGCCGGGGCTATTTTTCGTCGAGGAAATGTTCCAGGGCTGCATTGAACAGGCCCGGGTCCTGGAGGAAGGCGAAGTGGCTGACGTTGGGCAGGATCAGCAGCCCGGCGCCGGGAATCGCCTGGGCCATGTATTCGGTGTGCTCGCGCTTGATGGCTTCATCGTGGTCGCCATCGACGATCAGTACCGGCGTCTTGATCTTCGCCAGGTCGGCGTCGCTCCAGTTCGGCTGGCTGGCCCACATGTGGCCGATCTGCTCGACAAAGGCCGGGTACTCCTTGGGCGTGGGTGACAGGCGGGTGTACTCCTGGCCGGCGCGCTCGACGTAGGCGGCGAAGGTCGGGTTGTTCTCCACGCCTTCCTTGACCCCTGAGGTCTGGGTGTTGGCGGCGTAGGCGAAGACCTTGCCGACCCGCTGCGGGTAACGCATGGCCAGGTCCAGGCCGAGGATCGCGCCGTCGCTCCAGCCGACGAAATCGGCGCGGGGGATCTTCAGCTGGTCCAGCAGGGCGATCACGTCGTCGGCCATCAGGTCGTAGCCGTAGGGCCGGGCGTCCCGGGTGCTGCGCCCGTGGCCGCGGCTGTCGACGCTGATCACCGTGTGCCTGGCCGCCAGGGCCTTGGCCTGCAGCCCCCAATAGTCGGCATTACCCAGGCCGCCATGCAGCAGCACCACCGGTGAGCCGTGGCCGAGCTTGCTGTAATACAGGCGGATGCCGTTGACTTCGGCATAACCGGCTTGCGCCCCGGCCACCGGGGCTGGTGTGGGCGGCAGGCTCTGCCAGCTTTCGCCGGCAAAGGCGCTGTTGAAGGACATCAGTAAAGCGATCACTGCAAACAGACGACGAGGCATGGGCTTCTCCGTGCATGGGCCCTCTGGTCGGACCGACCTTGGGCAGGTGGTTACCGCGATTGAGTCGATCGAGGGGCCGGTTAGACGTCGATGATCACCAGGGTGCCGTGGCTGCCGGGCAGCACGCTATGGGCCTGGCCGGCCTCCACCAGGTACATCTGGCCCGTCGCCACTTCCACCACGGCCTGGCCAATGCCCAGGTGCAGGCAGCCCTGGGTCACCAGCAGGCCTTCGTTGAAGTCGTGGGTTTCTTCCGGGTAGGGCTGGCCGTCCATGCGCAGCACCTTGATGCGGGCCGGGCCGACCTGGCCCACCAGCGTGGATTGCCAGGGCGCTGGCAGTTGGCGGGACAGTTGTTCGAATGACAGCAAGGGCATGGCGGGTCTCCGAAAGGTCAGTGGGGTTCGGGTCTGCTTTCGGTGGTCCGGTCAAGCAAGGTCTGGGTCGGGTTTTCTAGAACTCGTTCATCAACAGCACGCGGCATTCGCGGCGCTGAAAAGCATTGATCTGCGGCACCAGGCGGGTGAAGTGCTCGGTCTGGCAGTGGGTGTCGAGGGCCGCTTGGTCCGGCCACTGTTCGACGAAGATGAAGTGCCCGGGGTCTTTCTGATCGACGAACAGATCGTAGGCGATGCACAGCGGTTCCTGGCGGGTTTTTTCCACCAGTTCGGCGTACCACGGGCGCACGGTGTCCAGGTGTTCGGGCTGGATGAAATCTTCAGCGATGACCTTGAGCATTGCAATCTTCCTTGGGTGACGCCCCGCGCTCCCCGGCAACCGGGGAGCACTGGGCAATGGGGCTTAAGCGGCGGCTTCGGTGTTGGGTTCGAAGCTGTCGGCCCGGGCCAGTTGCCACATGCGCGAGTAGAACTCGCCGTTGACCTCGCCGGTGAGCAGCTCGCCGGGCTTGAGGAACACGTGCAACTGGGAGAACAGCTTGATCTCGGTGGCCGACATGCGTCGCACCAGGTGCTTGGCTTCCAGTTGCGAAGGGTGTTGCAGGCCGGCGGCAGCGAGCATTTCCGCCAGGGCCTTGAGGGTGTTGCGGTGGAAGCTGAATACCCGCTGGGCCTTGTCCGGCACCACCAGGGCGCGCTGGCGCAGGTTGTCCTGGGTGGCGACACCGGTGGGGCACTTGTTGGTATGGCAGCTCTGGGACTGGATGCAGCCGATGGCGAACATGAAGCCCCGGGCCGAGTTGGCCCAGTCGGCACCGATGGCCAGCACGCTGGCGATGTCGAAGGCGCTGACGATCTTGCCACTGGCGCCGAGCTTGATCTTGTCCCGCAGGTTCAGGCCCACCAGGGTGTTGTGGACGAACAGCAGGCCCTCGCGCATCGGTGCGCCGATGTGGTCGGTGAACTCCACGGGGGCCGCGCCGGTGCCGCCTTCCTTGCCGTCCACCACAATGAAGTCCGGCAGGATGCCGGTTTCCAGCATGGCCTTGGCGATGCCCATGAACTCCCAGGGGTGGCCCAGGCAGAACTTGAAGCCCACCGGCTTGCCGCCGGACAGCTCACGCAGTTGCTGGATGAAATGCATCATCTCGATCGGGGTGGAAAAGGCGCTGTGGCTCGACGGTGAAATGCAGTCCTCACCCATGCGGACGCCCCGGGTGTCGGCGATTTCCTGGGTCACCTTGTGCTTGGGCAGGATGCCGCCGTGGCCAGGCTTGGCGCCCTGGCTCATCTTGATCTCGATCATCCGCACCTGGGGGTTCTGCGCCTGCACGGCGAAGCGCTCCGGGTCGAAACGGCCGTCGCTGGTGCGGCAGCCGAAGTAGCCGCTGCCCAGTTCCCAGGTCAGGTCGCCGCCGTGTTCGCGGTGGTAGGGGCTGATGCTGCCTTCACCGGTGTCGTGGGCGAAGTTGCCGAGCTTGGCACCCTGGTTCAGTGCGCGGATGGCGTTGGCGCTGAGGGAGCCGAAGCTCATGGCCGAGATGTTGAACACCGAGGCCGAGTAGGGCTGGGTGCATTGCGGGCCGCCGACGGTCACGCGAAAGCTGTTGGGATCACTCAGGGGCGCCGGGCGCATGGAGTGGCCGATGAATTCGAAGCCCGACTGGTAGACATCGATCAGGGTGCCGAAGGGTTTGTCGGCGCTTTCGTTCTTGGCCCGGGAGTACACCAGGGAGCGTTGGGCGCGGGAAAAGGGCAGGGCGTCGCTGTCGGATTCCAGCAGGTACTGGCGGATCTCCGGGCGGATGCCTTCCACCAGGTAGCGGATATTGCCCAGGATCGGGTAATTGCGCCGCACCGCGTGCGGGCTTTGCAGCAGGTCGAAGATCCCCAGCAGGCTCAGCAGGCCGGTGACCAGGGCGAATGGCCAGAGCCAGTCGTGTTCGAGAAAGGGCAGGCTGGCGAGGGTGAAAATCACACAGGCGGCAAAGAAGGCGTAGCGGCTCAGAAGGGACAGGCTCATACGGTTTCCTTGGTTCGGACTCATTAAGGTCGTTTATCAGTACTCATTCTTATGGGTGCACAAGATCTTATTGTTGTGTGGGGCTGCCGGGGCGGCCCTGAAGGGGTATCAGGCGCTTTGCGCCTGGAGAAAAATCGAAAACAGCTCGGACTGGGATTTGATGCCCAGCTTGCTGTAGATGTGCTTTTTATGAACTTTCACGGTTTCGGCGGAGATTTCCAGCTTACGAGCGATCTCCTTGTTGGAGCAACCGCTGAGCATCAGGCGCCCCACATCCAGCTCCCGGGCGGTGAGTTGTGCGCCCCGCAGTTGTTGCATGGAGTGGTCCAGCTGGCTGCGCCAATCGGGCATTGGATGCAATTGCGCTGGGTTGTCTTGCTCAATGCTTTCGTGGGACAGGCGCTGGCGCAGCAAGGCCACCACCCAGGGCTCGATCAGTGACAGCAGGGCGATCTGGGGTGGGGCGAAGCGTTGTCGCGAACCCAGGGACAGGCACAGGGTGCGGCCGTCCGCCAGCTGGCAATTGAACTGGATCTCATCGGCCACCACATTCAGACGAAAGTAGCGTTGGTAGTACTCGGTCAGCTGGAAGTGTTCCGGGGCCACTTCCGCCAGGCGCAGCAGGCCGCTGCGCGATTGTTCGCGGCTGGCAACGTAGAAGGGGTCGAGCAGGTACAGGCCGTTGAGGTAGTCCTGGAACAACTGGTCGGGGCTGCCGTCCTCCCCCGGGCATTCGGCGAACACCAGGGGTTTGCGCTCACTGCAAAACAGCAGCGCCACCCAGCTGTCGAAACTCACGTACTGCTCCAGCAGGCGCACCAGCTGGGGCCAGAAACTGGCCTGGTCCAGGGCTTCGATCATCTGCCCCACCGAGCGGTGCCAGGCGATGTCATCCAGCGACAATGTCATGCATCTACCCCTATCGGGTTACCCCGGCTGCGTGATTTGCGGGCCGGTTGCTGCTGCGCATACTGCGGCACAGCCAAAGAACAAGGAATACCCATGAAGGTTGAACTGGCCCAGTTGGCGGGCCGTGATAACGCCACAGCTTACAACCTGGAACGGGCCCTGGCGGCCATTGCCGCCTGCGCCGCCGATACCCGGTTGATCGTGTTTCCAGAAACCCACCTGATGGGTTTCCCCAGCGCCGAGACCGTGGCCGCCGTGGCCGAGCCGCTGGATGGCCCCACCGTGCAGGCCGTGATCCAGGCCGCCCGGGCGCGCAATATCGCGGTGGTGATCGGCATGGCCGAAAACGACGACGGCCGATTCTATAACACCACTTTGCTGATTACCCCCGAGGGCATCGCCCTGCGTTATCGCAAGACCCACCTGTGGGCGTCCGACCGCGGTGTGTTCACCCCCGGTGACCGCTACGCCACCTGCCTGTGGAACGGTGTGCGGGTCGGCCTGCTGATCTGCTACGACATCGAGTTCCCCGAAAGCGCCCGGGCCCTGGCGCAACTGGGCGCCGAACTGCTGATCGTGACCAACGGCAACATGGACCCCTACGGGCCCACCCACCGTACCGCGATCATGGCCCGGGCCCAGGAAAACCAGGCGTTCGCGCTAATGGTCAACCGAGTGGAAGAAGGCGATGGCGGCCTGCTGTTCGCCGGCGGCAGTGCCCTGGTGGACCCCCTGGGCAGCCTGCTGTTCGAAGCCGGGCGCGAGGAAGGTCAGTTCAAGGTCGAGCTGGATCTCAAGCAACTGCAGGTGGCGCGCCAGGACTACCGCTACCTCGAAGACCAGCGCCTGAAGCTTGCGGGCGAAGTGCTCGAACACGGCGATGGCGTGCGTGAACTGCTGATTCCGATCCGCTGAAAGGGCCGTCCGCGGTCGGCCAATCCCATAAGAAAGACCCCCTGCTGCACTCATTTCAGTCCTGCCATAAATCTAATAATTGCGGAGTACTCGCTCATGGCTCGCTTGCAACGCACCCTTTCATTGGGCGCGGTGGTGCTGTTCGGTATCGCTTACATGACGCCGATCATTGTCCTCGGCACCTTTGGCATCCTCGCCCAATCCACCGCTGGCATGGTGCCGGCAGCCTATCTGGCGGCGCTGGTGGCGATGTTCTTCACCGCCATGAGCTACGGGCGCATGGCCGCGGCGTTTCCCGTGGCCGGCTCGGCCTACAGCTATGTGCGCAAGGCCATCAGCCCCAAGCTGGGTTTCATCGCCGGCTGGGCGGTGCTGCTGGATTACCTGTTCCTGCCCATGGCCATCTGGCTGATCGGCGCCGCTTACCTGCATTCGGCGTTTCCCGGTGTACCGCAGTGGGTCTGGGTGCTGGCTTTCATCGGGGTGACCAGCGCGATCAATATCGTTGGCCTGAAACTGGCCAACGGCATCAACGGCCTGCTGATGCTGGTGCAATTCCTGGTGCTGATCGCCTTTGTCGGCCTGTGCATCCACTACCTAGGTGGCGAGGCCGGGCGGCCGCTGTTCACCCTGGCACCGTTCTTCAACGGGCAGATGCACCTGCCGCTGATCATGAGCGGGGCGGCAATCGCCTGTTATTCGTTCCTGGGCTTTGACGCGGTCAGCACCCTGACCGAGGAAACCCGCGACCCACGGCGGACCATTCCCCGGGCGATCATGCTGATTACCCTGGTGGGCGGGCTGATCTTTGTCGCGGTGTCCTACTTCGTCCAGGTTGCCCATCCGTCCTTCGAGTTCGCCGATGTGGATTCGGCGGCCTACGAGATTGCGCGCAATATCGGCGGCGACCTGTTCGTCTCGATCTTCCTGATCGGGCTGATTGTCGGTCAGTTCGCCTCGGGGCTTTCGGCCCAGGCCAGCGGCTCGCGACTGCTGTTCGCCATGGGCCGCGACGGGGTCTTGCCCAAGCGCTTTTTCGGCAGCCTGCACGGGCGTTTCGGTACCCCGGTCAACAGCATCCTGCTGTGCGCCGTGGTGGCGTTGCTGGCATTGAAGCTGGATGTCACCACCTCGACGTCCTTCATCAACTTCGGCGCCTTCCTGGCCTTCAGCCTGGTCAACCTGTCGGTGATCTTTCATTACTGGGTGGGGGCCCGGCAGCGTGGCCTGCGGGAGTTTATCCTGTTCCTGATCTTCCCCCTCATCGGTCTGGCGGCCGATCTGTGGCTGATGTCCAGCCTCGATCACCTGGCGATCTACCTGGGGGCGAGCTGGCTGGTTATTGGCCTGGTGTACCTGGGTTTCCTCACTCGCGGTTTCTCCCGCCAGCCTCCGGAAATGGATTTTCAGGAAGCGGCATAGAACTGTCGGCAGTTTCCTTATTGCAATCGGTTCTCGTTTGGGTGATTTGGATATGTTATTGTATAACGCATCCAGCTCACCCAGATGCCCAGGAGGCCTCATGAAACCCGGTATCCATCCTGACTACCGCACCGTGCTTTTCCACGATACCGCTGCCGACGTGTACTTCCTCATCGGCTCCACCGTCGATACCGATCGCAGCCACACCTACAGCGACGGCAAGACTTACCCCTATGTGGCGCTGGACGTTTCCAGCGCCTCGCACCCGGTGTACACCGGCCAGCAGCGCAAGACCCAGTCCGAAGGCCGCATCGCCGGCTTCAACAAGCGTTTCGCTTCCTTCGGTTCCGGCGCCAAAGCCGCCCAGTGACGGCATGCACGGCGAGTGTTGCCACTGCGCAACACTCGCTGAAGGCGGTTGGCGGCCCAGCCGCAGCGGACCGATGGTATTAAAAAGCCACTATCTCGATTGGAAATTCTTCTAGTCTTCAATCAGGCAACAGGGATTACCGTTGCCAGCTCTAACAATGAAGGACACGTGCATCGACGTTGACCCGAGGTGTCTCATGGGTGAGCTAAACGTTGCCACTGTCACACGCCGACCCGAGATTCTGCTGGTCGATAGCCAGGAAGTGATCCTGCAACGCCTGCAGCAGTTGCTCAGCCCGCTTCCCTACACGCTGCATTTCGCCCGCGATGCCACCCAGGCCCTGCAGCTCCTGGCCAGCCGGGAGGTGGACCTGGTGATCAGCGCCGCCCATCTGCCGCAGATGGATGGCCCGACCCTGCTGGCGCGTATCCATCAGCAGTACCCGAGCACCACCCGCATCCTGCTGACCGGCGACCCGGACCTGAAATTGATTGCCAAGGCCATCAACGAAGGGGAGATCTACCGTTACCTGAGCAAGCCCTGGGATGACCAGGAATTGCTGCTGGCCCTGCGCCAGGCCCTTGAGCATCAGCACTCCGAGCGCGAGCGCCTGCGCCTGCAGGATCTGGCCCAGCAGCAGAATGCCGAGCTCAAGGCGCTCAACACGCTGCTGGAAAAACGCGTGGCGGCACGCACCTCGGAGCTGCAGCAGACCGCCGACATGCTCGACCTGGCCTATGAGGAGCTCAAGCACAGCTACGCCACTGGCGCCGAGCTGTTTTCCCTGCTGGTCAACCAGCGCTTGCCCGCGGACAAGCAGACCAACCGGCGGATCATCGAGCTGGTGCGGGCCTACTGCAAAGTCCAGGGCATCGACCCTGGCGCCCAGCGTGACCTGGCCATGGCCGCGGCGTTGCACAACATCGGCAAGCTGAGCTGGAGCGACAGCATGATGACCAGCCCGGCGGATTTGCTGCATCACCATCAGCGCGAGCGTTATCGGGCCTATCCGGCGCAGAGCGAATCGTTGCTGATGACCCTGGAACCGGTGCAGGACGCCGCGCGGCTGATCCGCCATCACCAGGAACACTGGGACGGCAGCGGTTTTCCCGACCACCTCAAGGGCGACGCGATTCCCCTGGGCTCGCGGCTGCTCAAGCTGGCGGTGGACTTCATCGAGTTGCAGTGCGGGCTGATCCTGGAACGGCACATGAACAGCGACGAGGCCCTGGTGTTCATCCGCAAGTACGCCGGCCGCTTGTACGACCCGGACCTGGTGGAAGGTTTCATCCAGGTGTGTGCGGTCTACCTCAGCGACGTGACCCTGGGCGACCCTTCGGTGAAGGTTCTGAGTACCCGGGAGCTGGCGGCGGGGATGATCCTGGCGCGCAACCTGAATGCCGATAACGGCATGCTGCTGCTCAACGCCGGCAAGGTGCTCAACCTGCCGCTGGTGGACAAGCTGATCGCTTTTGAAACCATGGAGGGCGCCCGCTACAGCGTGTTCGTCAAGTTGCCCCAGGAACAGCAGGCAAGGGCCTGAAGCCGGGTGGCGGTCACATCGAAAAATGCCGGCGGCGGATGACGAGCCGCCGCCGCGCATGTGATCCTTGCGCCCTCATTCTCAAGGCTCCCGGATTCCCATGTCGCTGTCGTCCGTTGCTGCACCCTCCATCATTCGTATCGCCGCTGCCCTGCTGATCGGTGCCGACGGCCAGACCCTCCTGGTGCGCAAGCGCGGCACCCAGGCCTTCATGCAGCCCGGTGGCAAGATCGAAGCCGGTGAACAACCGGTGCACGCCCTGGCCCGTGAGCTGGAAGAAGAACTGGGATTGCGCATCGACCCGGCCCAGGCCCGTTACCTGCAACAGTTCTCGGCACCGGCGGCCAACGAGCCGGGGCATGTGGTGGAAGCCGAGGTGTTCCTGGTCCATATCCATGGCCCGGTGACCCCGGCGGCAGAGATCGAGGAAGTACGCTGGATCGACCCGGCCGGCGATGGAGATTTGTTCCTTGCGCCGTTGACACGCGATCTGATCTTGCCGTTTTATCGCAAGGCCTGAGCGGGCCACGCCTGACCCCCTCCCATTGCCAAGGATTGCCATGATTCCACTCCACGACTACCTGATCTTCGCCGCTGCTTCCCTGCTGATGGTGCTTACCCCGGGGCCGAACATGATCTACCTGATTTCCCGTTCGATCTGCCAGGGGCGCAAGGCTGGGGTGACGTCGTTATTGGGGGTGGTGGCGGGGTTCTTTGTCCACCTGTTCGCCGCCGCGCTGGGCCTGACCGCGGTGTTCATGGCGGTGCCCATGGCCTATGAGGTGCTCAAGTGGGCCGGCGCCCTGTACCTGCTGTGGCTGGCCTGGCAGGCGCTCAAGCCTGGCGCGCGCTCGCCCTTCGAAGCCCAGCAGCTGCCGGCGGATTCGCCGCGCAAGCTGGTGACCATGGGCTTTCTGACCAGCGCCCTGAACCCCAAGATCGCGGTGTTCTACCTGTCGATCTTTCCGCAGTTCATCCACCCCGAGCACGGTTCGGTGTTCTCCCAGAGCATCATCCTGGGCCTGACCCAGATCAGCGTGAGTTTCTCGGTGAACCTGCTGATCGCCCTGTTTGCCGCCGGTATCGCCTCCTGGTTTGCCAGCAACCCCACCTGGCTCTCGGTGCAGCGTTATTTCATGGGCTTTGTGCTGGCGGGGCTGGCCGTGCGCCTGATGTTCGAACAGCGTCGCGTCAACTGATCGAGGAGCGCCAGCATGAGTGATTTTCCAAGCCCGCAAGCGGTGGTCGAAGCACAACTGCAGGCCTACAACCGCAAGGATCTGGAGGCCTGGCTGGCGACTTATGCCTTAGATGCCCGGCAATACGAACATCCGGCCACCTTGCTGGCCAGGGGGCACGAGGAAATACGAGCTCGGGCCGTGGTGCGTTTCCAGGAACCCAACCTGCATGCCCGGCTGATCCAGCGTACGGTCATGGGCAACGTGGTGGTCGATCACGAACTGATCAGCCGCACCTTCGCCGACGGCAGCGGCACCCTGGAAACCGTGGCCATTTATGAAGTGCAGGGCGGCAAGATAAAATGCGCTTCATTCATTACCGGACACAAGACCCTCGACTGAGCATGCAGATCCAGCGCCTGACCCCTGACGATGTGGAGCAATACCGGGCCTTGATGCTCGAGGCCTATGAGCGCCATCCCCAAGCCTTCACCTCCAGCGTCAAAGAGCGGGAAAAACTGCCTCTGGCCTGGTGGGCCGCACGCTTGGACGGCGAGCTCGACCTGTTGCTGGGGGCGTTTTCCGAAGGGCGGTTGCTGGGGATCGTCGGCCTGGCCTTCGAGCTGCGGGAGAAGGCCCGGCACAAGGCGACCCTGTTCGGCCTCTATGTCACTGGCACGCAGCGCAACAGCGGGCTGGGCTACCGCCTGGTCCAGGGGCTGCTGGCCGAAGCGGCTGAATACGAAGGGCTGCGCCTGATCCAGTTGACCGTGACGGCCGGCAATGAAGCGGCGCTGGCCCTGTACCAGCGCTGCGGTTTCGTCCAGTTCGGCCTGGAACCCCAGGCAGTGCGGGTGGGCGAGGACTATTTCGACAAGATCCACATGTGGCGCCAATTGCCGGCCGAAGGCTGACCCCCGGTTCGCTGGCAAGCCGGCTCCTGGGCAAGCCTGCTTGGGGTCAGCGTACGGCGCTGACGCCGTCCAGGGTCGAGAACGAGGTGTCCTTGGCCGTGAGCAAAAAGTCGCGCATGTAGGGCGCATCCAGCATGTCGGCGCGAATCGCCGCGTACAGGGTGGCGAACAGGCCCTTTTCCCCGAGCCGCTTGGCCTTCACATAACCCCGTGAGCTGTACTCGTGCAGGGCCCAGTGGGGCATCCCGCACACGCCCCGGCCGCTGGCCACCAGTTGCATCATCATCACCGTCAGCTCCGAAGTCCGTACCTGGGCCGGTTCGATGTCCGCCGGTTCCAGGAAGCGGGTGAAGATGTCCAGGCGGTCGCGTTCCACCGGGTAGGTGATCAGGGTTTCGCTCAGCAGGTCTTCCGGGACTACGTATGGCTTGCTTGCCAGCGGGTGCTGGTTGGCGACCGCGAGCATGGCTTCGTAGGTGAACAGCGGCACGTAGGTGATACCCGCCAGCTCCAGCGGGTCGGAGGTCACCACCAGGTCCAGGTCGCCCCGGGCCAGGGCTGGCAACGGAGCGAACGAGAAGCCGGAGGCCAGGTCCAGCTCCACTTCCGGCCAGGCGTCGCGGAACTGATCGATGGTCGGCATCAGCCACTGGAAGCAGCTGTGGCATTCGATGGCCATGTGCAGGCGCCCGGCAGTGCCGCCGGCCAGCCGCGAAATGTCGCGTTCGGCGCCGCGCAGCAGGGGCAGGGTCGCATCCGCCAGTTGCAGCAGGCGCAGGCCGGCGCTGGTGAAACGCACCGGCTTGGTCTTGCGCACGAACAGCGGCATGCCCAGGCGCTCTTCCAGCTCCTTGAACTGATGGGACAAGGCGGACTGGGTCAGGTGCAGGCGTTCAGCGGCTTCCACCAGGCTGTCGGCTTCGCGCAAGGCGTGCAGGGTCTTCAGGTGACGGATTTCGAGCACCAGGATCTCCATGAGTAAATTTTGTGGTTAAAGCGAAAAGGTTGAGTTTGTCTCATGTTGACGGGCCTGTCGACCATCCCGCGTTCATCGATTCGCGGGCATCTTTGCCGATAGGGGCGACAGCGCCTGTGTGTTGTGCACCGGGTGCCGGGGGCAAGCGCCGACCCTTGCCGAGGAAAAAGTACCGCTGGGGCAATCTTCATCAAATTGTCACGCAACTGTGGCAGCGCGAATCATCCAGGTTCATCAGACTCGCGCTCCACTGGGGTTCTGCGTTTCGGTGTTTTTCATGCGGGTACGATTTCTTTCGACTGTTCTACTCTTGGCCGGGCTGTTGCTCGGCCCGCTGTGTTTTGCGGCCGCGCGCTGCGATGTCAATGTCCCGACCCAACGGGTCGACCTGCCGCAGGTGAGCCTGGCCTACCAGAGCATTGGGCGCACCTCCGACCCGGCGTTACTGCTGGTCATGGGCCTGGGCGGGCAACTGATCCACTGGCCGGATGAGGTGGTGGTGGCCCTGTGTCAGCAAGGGTTTCGGGTGATCCGCTACGACAATCGCGATGTCGGCCTGTCCACCTGGCGCCAGGCCCCGGCCAGCGCCAACCTGACCTTCGAAGTGCTGCGCTACAAGCTGGGCCTGCCGGTGGCGGCGCCCTACACCCTGACCGACATGGCCGATGACGCCCTGGGCCTGATGGACGCCCTGCATATCGAGCAATTCCACGTGCTGGGGGCGAGCATGGGCGGGATGATCGCCCAGCATCTGGCAGCCATGGAGCCGCGGCGGGTCGAGAGCCTGACGCTGATCATGACCAGTTCCGGGGCCGAAGGTTTGCCGGCGCCGAACGCGGCGCTGGTGCAACTGCTCTCGCGGCGCAACGCACCAAGCCGGGAAGCGGCGCTGGAGCAGCAGGCCGACCTGCTGGCGGCCCTGGGCAGCCCGAAGGTCAGCGATGACCGCCAGGTCCTGTTGCAACAGGCGGCGGTGGCCTATGACCGGGCGTTCAACCCGGAAGGGGTCAAGCGCCAGATCATGGCGATTCTTGCCGAGCCGAGCCGGGTGGCATTGCTCAAGCAACTGCGGGTGCCGACCCTGGTGGTGCATGGCACCGCCGACCCGTTATTGCCGGTGATGCACGGCGTGCACCTGGCGGCGCAGATCCAGGGCAGCCAGTTGAAGTTGATTCCGGGGCTGGCCCACCGGTTCCAGGAAGCCTTCAAGGCGCCGCTGCTGGCGGCGGTGCTGCCATACCTGCAAACCCACCGGGAAGACACTTCCCACTGGGCGCAGATCGAGCCGCTCGATAGCAGCAACATCCTCTAGGGCAGCGCGGCAAGCCGGCTCTTGCGGTTGGGTGCAGGAGCCGGCTTGCCGGCGAATGAAGCGCCGCGGTTTCAGCGAACGATCTTGTCCACCTGGATGCCGAGTTTCTTCAGCCGGTACCAGAAGCTGCGCTCGGAAATGCCGATCAACTGCGCCGCTGCCGCCTGGACACCGTTGCTCTGCTGCAGGGCGGCGAGAATGTAGGCTTTTTCCACTTCCGCCAGGGCCGCTTCCAGGTCGCTGGGCACTTGCGGGCCGACACTGATGGCTGCGCTGCTCTCTGTGCCCTGCGCCTGGGGGCCGAACAGATACCCTGGCAGGTCCTTTTCTTCGATGACCTGGCCGCTGGCGACGATGGTGGCCCGCTCCACGCAGTTCTGCAGTTCGCGGATATTCCCCGGCCAGGCGTAGCTGGCCATGGCCTGCAGGGCTTCGGGGCTGAAGCCGCTGATGCGCTTGCCGGCGGTGGCACCCAGGCTGTGGGCAAAGTGCCGGGCCAGCAGGGCGATGTCCTCGACCCGTTCGCGCAGTGCCGGCAAGGGGATCGGGAATACATTCAGGCGGTAGTACAGGTCTTCGCGAAATTCCTTGTTGGCCACCGCTTCCAGCAGGTTCTTGTTGGTGGCGGCGATCACCCGCACATCCACCTTGCGCTCCCGCGGATCGCCCACCGGCTCGATCACCCGCTCCTGCAGGGCACGCAGGATCTTGGCCTGCAGGGCCAGGGGCATGTCGCCGACTTCGTCGAGGAACAGGGTGCCCTTGTCGGCTTGCTGGAAACGCCCGACCCGGTCCGCCACGGCACCGGTGAAGGCGCCCTTGCGGTGGCCGAACATCTCGCTTTCCAGCAGGCCCTCGGGAATGGCCGCACAATTGACCGCGACAAAGGGCTTGTCGGCCCGGTTGCCGTGCTTGTGGATGGCCCGGGCGACCATTTCCTTGCCGGTGCCGCTTTCCCCGGTCAGGAGGATGGTGGCGTTGCTTTCGCGCACCGAATCCACGGCTTGCAGCACCCGACGGAAGGCCGGGCTGTCGCCCACCAGGCTGTCGATCTGCTGATGCTCTGCGAGCTCGGCGCGCATGCGCTGGTTGTCTTTGAGGATGTCTCGAAACTGCAGGGCCTTGCTGACGGTGATGTCCAGTTCGTCGATGTCGAAGGGTTTGGCGATGTAGTCGTAGGCGCCGTTGCGCATGGACTGCACGGCATTCTTCACCGTGCTGTAGGCGGTCATCACGATCACCGGCAACTGCGGGTAGCGCTGCTTGATTTCCCCCAGCAACTGCGGCCCGTCCATGCCGGGCATGCGCCAGTCGCTGATCACCAGGTCGATGTCTTCCTGCTCCAGCACCTTGAGCGCGTGCAGGCCGTTGCCTGCGGTAAATACCTGGATGCCGTTCTGGCTCAGGGCCGACGACAGCAGGTCGCAGAGTTTCGGCTCGTCATCGACCACCAGCAGGTTATGCGTCATCACTGTCCTCGTCGTCTTCTTCACCGTTGGCCGGAATGTACAGGCTGAAGGTGGCGCCAGCATCTTTTTCGCTGGTGCACTCGATATGGCCGTCATGGCTTTCCATGATCGAGAAGACTTTAGCCAAACCCAGGCCGGTGCCCGAGGCCTTGGTGGTGACGAATGGGGTGAAGATGCGTTCCAGCATGTCCGGCTCGATGCCCTGGCCGGTGTCGCTGACGCTGATGATGGTTTCGTCGTCGCGCTGGGAAATGCCCAGGGTCAGGCGGCCGCCGTCGGGCATGGCGTCGATGGCGTTGAGAATCAGGTTGAGGCAGGCCTGCTTGAGTTGCCGGGCATCGGCGTGGATGGTGGCGCCCGGGGCCTGGTCGTCGATCCGCGCGTCGATGTTGTGGGTGGCCAGTTCCGGGGTGCAGAAGCCCAGCAGTTCCTCCACCAGCGGGCGGGCCAGCTGGGTGGCGCGTATCGGCGCGCTGGGCTTGGCGAAATCGAGGAATTCGGTGATCAGGTCGTTGATCCGGCTGACCTCGCTGATCACGTATTCCAGGTGGCGCTTGTCGTTTTCCGGCAGGTTGGCCCGGCGGTGCAGCAGCTGCGTGGCCGTCTTGATGATGCCCAGCGGGTTGCGGATCTCGTGGGCCAGGCCCATGGCCACTTCGCCCAGGGCGTGCAGGCGGTCGCGGCGGCGCAACTGGGCTTCCAGATGCTGCAGTTCCCCCAGGCGCTCGGTCATGTGGTTGAAGGTGCTGCTCAGCTCAGCCAGTTCGTCGCCGCCGATCACCGGCACCCGTTGGCGGTAGTCGCCGGCGATCACCGCCTGCACGCCCTTGGACAGGCCCCGCAGCGGTCGGGTCAGGCGCTGGGAAACCAGCCAGCCGACGCACAGCGAGGCTGCCGAGCTGAGCAGGAAGATCAGGATGAACAGGTTGCTCTGGTTGACCAGGCCCACCAGGCTGCTATGGCGAAGCAGGCCGCTGAAGATCACCCCCACCAGGTCGCCGCTGTCGTTGAAGATCGGCCGGTACAGGCCGCTGTAGCGGCTGGTGAACTGCTCGGTGGGCTGGCGGGTGGCGCGCAGGATGTCTTCGATCTTGTGCGGCACCTGGGGCGGGTGGTCCTCGAAGCGCTGGGTGGCGAAGATTTCCGAGAAGTCATCGGCCTTGGCCAGGTACAGGCGCAGGTCCAGGGAATGCACGTCGGCCACGCTGGTGAGGAAGCTGGCGTCCAGGTAGGTGGCGATCAGCAACTGGTAGTCGACCCCGTCGAGCTGGGTCTGGAACGTCGAGACCACCGCCCCGGTGGCCACGCCGCCGACCTGGATGGTCTGCAGCACGGCATTGGAGGCGGTACTGATCTGCCCCACCACGTCATCGGCGGCAGTGGTGAACACCACCTTGTGATCGTTCTTGCGGATCAGCGCCACCACGTCGATGCCCATGGAATCGGCGATGTCGGCGGTGAGCTTGTCATGCTTGGCCGCATTGCGGTCCGTGGGCGGGCGCGTATAGCGCAGGAACAGCTGGGCGATCCGCGCGTTGTCATGGAGGATTTCGGTGATCTCGTCCTCGACGATCTTGGTGGACTCCTGCAGCCAGATCCGCACGTTGCTGTCGAAGATTTCCGACAGGGTAGTGGCCGCCAGTTCCGCGGCGATCATGGTGGGAATCACACTGACCAGCCAGAACGCCAGCACCAGCTTGCGTTGCAGGCTCCAGCGGGAAATGGCGAAGGGGCGAGGAGGGCGACGATCTTTTCTGGTCATGTACTTTCGCTTATTGCAGCAGCCATGGCGGGGTCGGAGCGATCCGGGCGGACAAAGCGTTTTATCAGTTTGAGCAGGGCATTGAGCAAGGGATTGCGATGCCGGAAAAACAACATGTTACCGGTGAACTGGCAACCCAGGCGCAACTTGCTGGCATAACCGGCCTGGCCGCACTCGTACAGGGGAATGCGTTGCTGAATACAGTAGTCGACGTTGGCCAGCCAACTGCGGAAATACAGATTGTGCTCACGGGTGACACTGAGGTCGTGGGCAAAGAACTTGTCGATCAGCCGATGCTGGTCGATGAGCACCAGGTTGAAGGCCACCAGTTGCTCGTCGACCCAGTACAGGACACAGGCCGCGCGTTCCCCCAACTGCTCGAGGATGCCGGTGAAGTAGCCTGCCGGCAGGCGTTCGAACTGCAGGTCGCTACGATTCAGGGTGGCCTCGTAGAGGCGCATGATGTCCGGCAGCACGTCGTCGATCTGGCGTCGCCATTCTATGCGTGGCGCCGGTGTCCGGAGTTTGCGGCGCAGGTCCTTGCGGGTGGATTTGCCCAGGGTGCCCAGGTAGGCGTCGATCGAGGCAAAGGGTACCGGCAGCAGCGCCGTGGGCAGGCTCGGCATGGCTTGCAGGCCCGCGGCCAGGCAACTGGCAGCCCATTGCCGGTCGTTGCTCGGCGCATCCTTGACCGCCATCAGGCCGATGCCGAAGCTGTCGGCATCGCGTCGCGCCAGTTGCAGCAACTGCTCCAGCAGCTCCTGGCGGCGTTGCGCAGGCACATGGCTGGCGGTGCCGGCATTGCACTGTTCGGCCACAGGCGAGCCTATGGCGTACAGGCGCAGCTCCAGGGCCCCGGGCCACTGGCGTGCCAGGCGTTCGGTGAAGCGCTTGGCCAGCCCGGAGACCGTGGTATCAAGCCGGTACTGGGTGGTGAAGGCCGGCGCCACTGCCACCAGGGTCGAACCCTCGTAGAGCGCCAGGTAGCGCCAGCGAAAATCGGCGATCGCGGCTTTTTCCACGGCCAGGTAATAGTCCCAATCCTCCAGGGCCCCTGGGAAACAGTCATTCCAGGCGCTGCGATCGATGGCCTGGATGGTTGAAAAGGCTTGGGCGGTTATCACGTCTCTTCCTTAAGTCACGCCAGCTGTCGGTAGTCTTCGCGCACCGCAGGTGCCACCACTCGCTGCTGGATGAAATCTGCGCTCAGCTCGATCACCCGCTGGTACTGCAGGTCCACGGTGATCATGTGATAGCAGTTGTCGAGGAGGATCTTGGTCACCGGGCCGCCGAGCTTGCGCTCCACGTAGTCGGCGTTCCAGGTACTGGTGATGTCGTCTTCACTGGAGTGCAGCACCAGGGCCGGGGTCAGGATCGACGGCATGCGTTTCTTGACCACGCCGTTCATCCGGTGCAATTCGCGCACCGTCACGCCCTCCATGGTCAGGAGCCCGGCATTGCTGCTTTCACCGGCTTTCATCTGCTTCTCGACGATGGCCCGCAGGCGTTCGTTCTTGATGCCGTAGGGTGGCTTTTCCTCGAAGCGGCAGATGTGCACGCCAAAGGGGATCTTCATCAGCAACGGGGTGAGGAAGGCCAGCTTGTTGATGCTCCAGCCGTCGTACTTCAGGGTGGTGGAGTACATCAGCAGGCCGCTGATCCGTCCCGGATGCTCGGAGGCCAGGTACATGGACATCACCGCACCCATGGACAGGCCGCCGACGAACACCTGCTCGTGGCGCTGCTGTACATCGGCGAAGGTCTTGCGCACGCCCTCGTACCAGTCCTGCCAGCCGGTGGCCTGCAGGTCGCTGTTGTCCCCGCAGTGCCCGGGCAGGGTCGGTACGTACACCGTGCACGTACCGTCCTTGGCCAGGCCCTGGGCCACCCGACGGAGTTCCGTCGGGGTGCCGGTCAGGCCGTGGATCAACAAGACCCCGACCGGACCCGTGCCGAGAACGAAGCCGGCGCTGCCTTCGCCCAGATCGATCTCAGCCTTGCTCATCGCTTCATGGCCCGATCCAGCAGGCGATCCAGCAGTGCGATGCCCAGGTCGATTTCCGCGTAGCTGATTTCCAGCGACGGGGCCAGGGTGATGACGTTCTTGTAGTAGCCGCCCACATCGAGGATCAGGCCCAGGCGCTGGCCGTTGATTTCGATGTCGCCCTTCATGCCTTCCTCGACCATGTAGTCCAGGGTCGCCTTGTCCGGGGTGAAGCCGTCGGTGGTGCAGATCTCGCAGCGCAGGGCCAGGCCCAGGCCGTCGACGTCGCCGATGATCGGGTAGCGCTTCTGCAGGTCCTGCAGGCCGGCCAGGAAGTACTTGCCCTTCTCCATGACCATCGCGCCGTAGTCGATCTCGCTGGTCATCTTGAACATTTCCAGGCCCACGGCGGTGCCCAGCGGGTTGGAGGCGAAGGTGGAGTGGGTCGAACCTGGCGGGAACACGCCAGGGTTGATCAGCTCTTCACGGGCCCAGATGCCGCCCAGCGGGTTGAGGCCGTTGGTCAGAGCCTTGCCGAACACGATCACGTCCGGCTTGACGTCGAAGTGCTCGATCGACCACAGCTTGCCGGTGCGGTAGAAGCCCATCTGGATCTCGTCGACCACCATCAGGATGCCGTGCTGGTCGAGCACGTGCTTGAGCTCGCTGTAGAAGTTCATCGGCGGGATCACGTAGCCGCCGGTGCCCTGGATCGGCTCGACATAGAAGGCGGCATATTCGCTCTGGCCGACCTTCGGGTCCCAGACGCCGTTGTATTCGGTTTCGAACAGGCGGGCGAACTGCTGCACGCAGTGGCTGCCGTACTCTTCCTTGGTCATGCCTTTGGGGCCGCGGAAGTGGTACGGGAATGGAATGAACTGCGCACGCTCGCCGAAGTGGCCGTAGCGGCGGCGGTAGCGGTAGCTGGAGGTGATCGACGAAGCGCCCAGGGTACGGCCGTGGTAGCCGCCTTCGAAGGCGAACATCAGGCTCTTGCCGTTGGTGGCGTTACGCACCACTTTCAGCGAGTCCTCCACCGACTGCGAACCGCCGACGTTGAAGTGCACGCGGCCGTCGAGGCCGAACTTCTTCTTGGCGTCGACCGCGATCATTTCCGACAGCTCGATCTTGCCTTTGTGCAGGTATTGGCTGGCGATCTGCGGCAGGGTGTCGATCTGTTGCTTGAGGGCGTTGTTCAGGCGTGGGTTGGCGTAGCCGAAGTTCACCGCCGAGTACCACATCTGCAGGTCGAGGTAGGCCTGGTCGCTGGTGTCCCAGACGTAGGAGCCTTCGCAGCGGCTGAAGATGCGCGGTGGTTCGATGTAGTGAACGGTATCGCCGTAGGAGCAGTACTTGGCTTCTTTTTCCAGAAGGATCTGGTCTTCTGCGGTAGCGATGCGGATATCAGACATGGTGGAAGAGTTCCTGGGTTTCAAGAGAGAAGTTGGTCGCGTTGGCGGCGTTGTTCGGCAGCTTGGCCAGCAGCGCTGGCAGTTCGGCGAAGGAGTCGAACCGCGCATGGGGAATCTTGTTGCGTTCGCAGTAGTCGGCCAGGCGATCCTTGGCGAACACGAAGTCGGCGGTGGAAGCCACGCACATGTCCGACTGGCCGTCGCCGATCACCAGCACGCGCTTGCCCCGCGGGGTGGATTTGCACTTGCAGTTGCCGGAAGCGGCGCGGCAGGCGTCGCTGGCGTAGGGGAAGTCGATGCGCCAGCTGTTGTGGTCGACCTGGCGCAGGCGGTTGGCGAGGATCGGCAGCAGGGTCACGTAGTTGCGTGCCAGGATGCGGGCGATGCCCTGCTCGATGCCGTCGCTGACCACTTCGATGGAAGCGCCCAGGCCGATCACGTGATCGACGAAGTCGGGGAAGTCGGGGTCAATTTCGACACTGTCGAAGTAGCCCAGCAGTTCGGCGGGCGAAGCCTTGACCAGGGCCAGTTGGCGGCTGAGGCATTCTCGGGAGCCGATGTGACCGTCCAGCCATTCCTGCTCTATGCCTTCCCAGCTGGGGTCGGCGAAGCGTTGGAGAACGTTATCGATCACGTCGGCGCGGGAGATGGTCCCGTCGAAGTCACATACGATATGCCAGTGCATCATCTGCTGTTACCTGTTGAATAAGAGCGCTCTTTGCGCTTGTGGCAGGGGTAGAGCAGGGACTGTGCCAAGTGGCGAAAACCCAGCGGGGCTGGGGTCTTGGCGAGGAAAGAGGGTGATTTGTAGAGTTCTGGCTACAATTTTTGTAGGTCCCTACAAAGAACATCAGTGCTTGCGCCCAAGGGCCGCTCTGATGATTGATGCGCGCATGTTCAGACAAGGAAACTCATTCATGCCCAGGCTTTTATCCCCCGCCTTACTGGCCGGCCTGCTCTCCCTGACCCTCGCCAGTGGCGCCATGGCCGACTCCGGCATCACCGGTGAACTGGGCCTGGGCCTGGGCTATCAACCCCATGACCCCACAGGCAGCAGCTACGACACCGTGCCGCTGCCGTACATGGATCTGGATTGGGGAGATGTCAGCCTGAGCGGTGACGATGGCCTGACCTGGGATGCCTTCAAGAGCAATGGCTTGAGCATCGGCCCCTACATCAATTACCTGCAGGGGCGTAATTCCGACGGCGCGCTGCGCGGCCTGCGGGATGTTCGCGACATGGCCGATATCGGCGCCTTCATCGAGTACGCCCCCGAGGACTTCTGGCGGCTGTTCGCCGCCGTGGGCCAGGCGGTGGGCGGTGCCGGGGGCCAGGGCGGGGTGCTGGGCAAGGTCGGGGGTGAAATCGGCTACCCGCTGGGCCTGGGCATCATTGGCAGCAACAACCTGACCCTGCACTTCGCCGATGGCCGCCAGAGCCAGACCTTCTTCGGCGTCGACGCCAAGGAGTCCCTCGCTTCCGGCATTGGCCAGTACAACGCCAGCGGTGGCATGCAGAACTTCACCCTGAGCCAGAATTTCCACTTCCCCCTGGGGGACAACTGGGCGCTGGTGGCCAGTGCCAGCTGGACGCGCCTGGTCAATTCCGCCGCGGACAGCACCATCGTCCGCGACAAGGGCGAGGTCAACCAGGGGCAGGTGCAGACCGCCATCAGCTACAAGTTCTGAGGGGCGCCTCCCTGGCCTGAGCACGGCCTGGGGCGGCTACAGCAAAAACTGGTCTGGCCTTTGCAATGGTCGCCATGAATTCAATTTCTCAGGAAGTTCTTCATGGCTCGACCTGCCTATCGTCTACTCGCCTATTCCCTCTGGGACCTGATCCCGATTGCCATGGCCCTGGCGCATTTCGCCTTTGTGCTGTGGCTGGTGCTGGATTTCCACGCCCTGTCCTGGTGGGTCATCCTGCCGGCGGCGCTGCTCTACGCAGTCAGCCTGTCGTGGAGCATCAACAGCATTTCCCATAACCAGATCCACAACGCCTATTTCACCCCCGGGTGGATGAACCGCGGCTTCGACCTGCTGCTGTCGGTGACCATAGGTTTTTCCCAGACCCTGTACCGCGACATCCACAACCGCCACCACCGGGGCAACTCCGATCTGCCGGACGCCAATGGCAAGACCGTCGACCCGCTCTCCATCTACCTGCATGGCAAGGATGGCCAGCCGGACAATCCCTGGGCCTACACCTTCCTGAGCTTTTTCCGCGACGACCCCAAGGAGATCTACCAGGAAATGCAGCGCAAGCGGCCTGATGATGCCCGTTGGGTAAAGGTGGAAATCGGCGTCACGGTCGCCTTCTACCTGGCTCTGGCGCTGTATGACTGGCACGCGGTGCTGGTGCTGCTGCCGTTCTGGTACCTGGGACAGTCACTGTCGTCGCTCAATGGCTACTACGAGCACCTGGGGGGCAACCCGGACCTGCCTATCGCCTGGGGCGTGAGCTCCTACAGCCCGCTGTACAACCTGATCTGGATGAACAACGGCTACCACGCCGAGCATCACTACCGGCCGAAGATGCACTGGACCAAGGTCAAGGCTTTCCACCGCGAGATCCGCGAGCAGCAACGGGCTGCCGGGGTGAAAGTGATTCCGGTGTCCCACGGCCTGGGTTTCCTGGTGTCCCACCGCAAGGCCTAAACCCCGTGGCTGTAGGAGCTGGCTTGCCAGCGAAGGGGCCGGCAAGATCGCCTTCGCCGGCAAGCCGGCTCCTGCACAACATCCCTTCGCTGTAGCAAAGAGGCCCTCAGGCCTCTTCACCCTCCGCCAAGAGGGCAATCCCGCCGATGATCACGAAGACGCCGACCCAGTGCAGCAGGCTGATCTGCTCGCCCAGGCCCAGCCACGAGCCCAGCAGCACCACCACGAATACCAGGGAGCTCAAGGGGAAGGCCAGGGACAGGCTGCTGCGCCGCAGGATCAGCATCCACACGAAAAACGCGCCGATATAGCAGGCAATCGCCATCAGCACCCCGGGGTTGACCGCGACCGCCGCCAGCCACTGCAGGTTGAAATCCATCTGGCCCAACTGGTCGCCGCCAACCTTGGTGGCGATCTGCCCGGCGCTTTCGAAACCGATCAGCAGGGCCCAGAGCACGATGGTGCCCAGGCGCTCGTGCAGCCAGCCGTGGGAGGTATTGGAACTCATCAAACGCTTCCTTCTATTCGTTGAACAAGGCTCAGGTACTGGCCACGCACACCAGCATCACCCCGGCGGTGATCACCAGGGTGCCGAGCCAGCGACGGCGGCTGACGGTCTCGCCCAGCACCACCTTGCCCGCCAGTACCACGCCGCAATAGGCCAGGGCCGCCGCGGGGAACAGCAGGCTCAGGGGCGCCCGGGACAGGGCTTCGAGCCAGACGAAGAACTCGATGGCGTAGGCGCCGATGCCGCACCACAGCAAGGGCGCGTTGAACACCTGGCCCCAGAAAGCGTTCAGGCGAAAACCGCCTTCCAGCTCTGGCAGGCGGTCCAGGCCGAGCTTGAAACAGAGTTGGCCGACCACGTCCAGGACAATGGAAAAGGCCACCAGCAGAACAACGGTCAGGGTCACGGGAACAGCTCCTCGAACAGCGAGATCAGGGCTTCATTGGTCACCGAATTGCGCAGCAGGTCGTTCTGGCTCCAGCGCTCGGCCGGAGGCTGGTCGGACTTGGCTTCCCAGCGTTTGAAGGCGTTGCTGAAGGCCGGCTGGGCGAACTCGCCGCAGACGTCAATGCCCAGGATCCGCTTGCGCGCGGCCAGGGTGCGCAGGGCCTGCAGCAGGTGGGTCAGGCGCATGCCGCCCTGGTCCCAGTTGGTGGCGGCGTCTTCGCTGGCCAGCACATCCTTGTCGATGGTGATCCAGAGCGCCTCGGTGGGCAGGCTGTCGATCATCTGTTCGAGAAAGGCCTGCCAGTCCAGTTCCGCCAGGTTGCGCCAATGCAGGTGGTTTTCCTGCTGCTGGTGCCCGGCGCCGTCGCCGACCCGCCCCCAGACCTTGGACGGCGCGTGCTGCCAGGGGAACAGCTGCAGCTTGCCGTGCTTGAGGGCGGCGACATTGCCGCCGCGCAGTTGTGGGTTGTGCAGGTCTTCGCTGCAGGGGCCAAGGGTGACGATGCGCTGGATGTGCGGCAGTTTCAGCGCCCGGTTGACCCAGGAGCCGCAATGCCGGCGCGGAGCCAGGCGCACCCAGTCCGGGTGGTTGTCGAAGTGGATCAGGCTCACCGGCTCTTGCAGGTCGCCGAGAAAGGCCGGGGTCAGGTGGTGATAGTCACCGGAGCCGACAAAGAAGATTTCCGGCTGCGGGCCGCTGTGGCGAGGCCGCTGGCGCAGGCGTTCGGTGAAGTGACGGTAGGTGCGCTCGGTGGACCACAGGCGCAGCTTGGGGCCCAGGTCCAGCAGGTCGAGACGCCGAGCCTGGCCGCTGTTCAGGCGTCGGATGATCGGCTCCTGGGCGGTCAGGCTGTGGTCGAGATCTAAGATATTCAAGGTGTTCTTTACCCATGGCAGCGCCCTCCAGAAAACTGCGTGATCAGGCTGAAACGCAGGCTGGGCGGGCTTTGCCGGGTAAATGCAAGGGTCGGGCCAGGGTCGTTGCCGGGTTGCCGGCGAAAGACCGCGGCGCAGGCTTCGCGAGCAAGCTCGCTCCTACGGGAATGGCAGGGCTCAGGCGTGCAGGCGCACCCAGACGCTGACCAGGATCGTCGCGGCGATCAGCCAGGCCACGGCGGCTACCGCCAGGGAAGCTTCCAGGCGCAGGCGGTCGACCATCACATACAGGGTCGCCAGGTAGACGAAGTAGGGAATGATCGACCACATGCCGAACAGGATGGTGGTCTTCAGGTCATCGAGGGAGCGGCCCTTGCCGACGATGTAGTGGGCGATCAGGGCAAAGGTCGGGAACAGCGGCACCAGGCCGGCGATGTAGTAGTTCCGGGTCTTGGCCAGGGCCGCCAGAATCACCACCACCGCCGCGCCCAGGGCGGCCTTCAACAATAGATCCATGGTTACTCGCGCCTTGGGTTAGTGGCTCAGGCCGTACTTCTTGACCTTGTCGAACAGGGTGGTCTTGGCCATGCCCAGCTCCTGGCTGGCCTGGGTCAGGTTGCCGCCGCTGCGCTGCAAGGCATCGTTGAGCAGGTTGCGCTCGAAGGCTTCCACCGCCTCGGCAAAGCCCAGCCCCTGGGCGACACTGCTGCCGGGCTTCTTGAAGGCCGGCAGGCCGAGGGCAAAGCGTTCGGCGACGTTGCGCAACTCGCGCACGTTGCCCGGCCAGTCGTGGCTCATGAGGGTCGACAGGGTCTGGTTGTCCAGCTCCGGCACCGCGCGGTCAAAGCGCAGGGACGACTGCTGCAGGAAGTGCTCGAACAACTGCAGGATGTCTTCGCGGCGTTCGCGCAGGGGCGGCAGTTCCAGGGTCACCACGTTGAGGCGGTAGTACAGGTCGCTGCGAAACTCCTTGGCCCGGCTCATTTCGTCCAGGTCCGACTTGGTGGCGGCGATCACCCGGCAATCCACGGCCACGCTCTGGTTGGAACCGAGGCGCTCCAGGGTACGCTCCTGCAACACGCGCAAGAGCTTGATCTGCAGGTTGATCGGCATGCTTTCCACTTCGTCGAGGAACAGCGTGCCCTGGTGGGCGTGCTCGATCTTGCCGATGCGCCGTTTGCCGGCGCCGGTGAAGGCGTTGGCCTCGTGGCCGAAGATCTCGCTTTCGAAGAGGTTCTCGGGCAGGCCGCCGCAGTTCAGGGCGACGAACTGCTGCTGGTGGCGCCGGCTGAAGTCGTGCAGGCAACGGGCAACCAGTTCCTTGCCGGTACCGGTTTCGCCCTCGATCAGCACGTTGGCCGAGGTATCGGCAACGTTGGCGATCAGCTCCCGCAGGTTCTGCATGGCCGGCGAGCGGCCGATGATCCGCCCTTCCAGGGAACTGCGTTCGGCCAGTTGGCGGCGCAGCGAGGTCACTTCCCGGGCCAGGCCCCGTTGCTCCAGGGCGCGGCGGGCCACATCCACCAGGCGCTCGGGGGAGAAGGGTTTTTCCATGAAGTCGTAGGCGCCTTTCTGCATGGCGCCCACGGCCATGGAAATATCGCCGTGGCCAGTGATCAGCACCACCGGCAGGCTGCGGTCCCGGGCCTTGAGGCGGTTCAGCAGTTCCAGGCCATCGATGCCCGGCAGGCGAATGTCGCTGACCACGATGCCGGGAAAGTTTTCACCGACCTGGGCCAGGGCTTCTTCGGCGCTGCCCACACCGATGCAGGGAATGTCTTCCAGGGCCAGGGCCTGTTGGCAACCCAGCAGGACATGGGGGTCGTCTTCGACGATCAGCACGGTCAGCTCGTTGTTCATATCGGCTCGGCTCGAGTGGGGCTTGCCAGGGGCAAGCTGAGGACAAAGGCGGTGCCGCCGCTTGCCGGGTGTTCCACCCCCAGGCTGCCGCCGGTGGCGGCGGCGAGGCTGGCGGACAGGGTCAGGCCGAGGCCCAGGCCCTGCTCGCCGGGTTTGGTGGTGAAGAAGGGTTCGAACAGGTGCTTGCGCGCTTCAAGATCGATGCCGTGGCCGTTGTCGCGCACCCGCAGGCGGTACTTGCCCTCGCTGAATTCGCCCTCCAGCCACAGTTGCGGCTCCGGTTGGGCCTGCATGGCATCCAGGGCATTGCCGATCAGGTTGACCAGGATCTGCTCCAGGCGGGTCTGGTCGATCTGCAGGGTCTGCTCGGTGAAGTCGCGGTGCAGTTGCAGGGGCAGGGGTTCGAGGCGCGCATTGAGCACTTGCAGGGCTGCGTCAACGGCCTTGTCCAGGCTGGCCTGGCCCTGGTCGTCGCCACGGCGGGCGAAGGAGCGCAGGCTGGCGGTGATGCGGCCCATACGGTCGATCAGTTCATTGATGGTCTTGAGGTTGGCGCTGGCGGTGTCCAGGGCGCCGCGTTCGAGGAAGCGCACGGTGTTGCCGGACAAGGTACGCAAGGCCGCCAGGGGCTGGTTCAGCTCGTGGGCGATGCTGGTGGACATCTGGCCGATGGCCGCCAGCTTGCCGGCCTGGACCAGTTCGTCCTGGGCGCGGCGCAGGGTTTCCTCGGCCTGGCGGCGTTCGCGGATCTGGCCCTTGAGCCGTTCGTTGCTGGCCCGCAGGTCGGCGGTGCGTTCGGTGATCCGCCGTTCCAGCTGGCTGTTGGCTTCCTGCAGGGCTTCACGGGCGGCCAGGCGAGTGGCGATGACCTTGCGCCGTTCGTTCCAGGCGATCAGCAGAAAGGCCACCAGGGCAAAGGCCACCGCCACCAGGATGCCCTGGTTGATGGCTTCGCGGCGCAGGTCCTGCAACGGGGTGAGCAGGGTGAAGTTCCAGGGGGTATCGCTCAGGGGCCGGGTCTGGGACAGGTAGCTGATGGCTTTCTCGTCGGACACCAGCTCGGTGTTGGCCGGAAAGGTCAGCTTTTCCACGCCTTCGGCCAGGCGTTCCCGGGCCAGGGGTTCCAGTTCGTTGAGGGGGAACCAGTAATATTGCAGGCTGCGGGCCAGGCGTTCCTTGGTGTCGTCGCTGAGCGGGCGGACCGACTTGAGGCGGCGCGCCGGATCGCTGGACAGGATGATGATGCCGTTCTCGTCGCTGACGAAGGCTTCCAGGCGGGCACGCTGCCAGCGTTCCTCCAGGGCCTCCAGGCGTACCTTGACCACCGCCACGCCGATGATCTTGCCTTGTTCCTCCAGGCCATGGGCCAGGTAGTAGCCAGGTTCGCCGTTGGTGCTGCCGATGCCGTAGAAGCGCCCGGGCTGGCCGCGCACGGCGTTCTGGTAATAGGCCCGGAACGACAGGTCTTCGCCCAGGTAGCTGTCGACGTCACGCCAGTTGCTGGTGGCCACCACCCGGCCCGTGGTGTCCATGACATAGATGGCCCGGCTGCGGCTGCGGCGGTTCAGGCCTTCGAGGTATTGATTGACGGTTTGCCGGTGTTCCGGCGAAGGGTCGCCCAGCAGCTGGGAAACACTGGATTCCAGTTCCAGCAGGCTCGGCAGATAGGTGTACTTGCTGATCTCACTTTCTACGGCGCGGGCATGCAGCTCCAGCTGGCGCTGGCCATTTTCGCTGAGGGTGCGGATGCCGTTGTGCTCGCTGATCCAGAACCCGACGTAGCCCAGGCCGATCATCAGCAGGATGACCAGGGGCGGCAGGAACAGATGTCGGATCAGGCGGGGTTTCACGGCGAGTGATGGCGGCGCGGCGCGATAGAGAGTGGGGTCGCATTTCATCACAGATGCCTTGGGTCAACCACTGCGCAGTGTCTGTAGGAGCCGGCTTGCTGGCGACCAGGGCGGCACTGACGATAGGGGAGTCAGATACCGTCCCGTCGCAGGCAAGCCGGCGCCTACAGGAACGCGGGTTTTAGTGCTGCAGGATCTTCTCGAGGAAGTGCTGCGCACGTTCGGAACGGGCGCTGATATCGCCGAAGAACTCTTCTTTCTGGCAGTCCTCGATGATCTGGCCCTTGTCCATGAAGATCACCCGGTTCGCCACTTTGCGGGCAAAGCCCATTTCGTGGGTCACGCACATCATGGTCATGCCTTCATGGGCCAGTTGCACCATGACGTCCAGCACTTCGTTGACCATTTCCGGGTCCAGGGCCGAGGTCGGTTCGTCGAACAGCATGACGATCGGGTCCATGGCCAGGGCGCGGGCGATGGCCACACGTTGTTGCTGGCCACCGGAGAGTTGCCCCGGGTGCTTGTGGGCATGGGCGGCGAGGCCGACGCGGTCCAGCAGTTGCAGGCCTTTCTTGGTGGCCTCTTCCTTGCTGCGGCCCAGCACCTTGATCTGCGCGATGGTCAGGTTCTCGGTGATGGTCAGGTGCGGGAACAGCTCGAAATGCTGGAACACCATGCCCACGCGGGAACGCAGTTTCGGCAGGTTGGTCTTGGGGTCGGCGATGGAAGTGCCGTCCACCACGATGTCGCCTTTCTGGAAGGGTTCCAGGGCGTTGACGCACTTGATCAGGGTCGACTTGCCGGAGCCGGACGGCCCGCAGACCACCACCACTTCACCTTTCTTGACCTCGGTGCTGCAATCGGTCAGCACCTGGAAGTCCCCATACCACTTGTTGATGTTCTTGATAGAGATCATACGGCGAACCTTTTTTGCAGACGCTTGACCAGCAGCGAGGCGGCAAAGCTGATTGTGAAATAGACCAGACCAGCGATGATCAGGAATTCATTGGAGCGGCCGATGATGTCGCCGCTGGACCGCGAGGCGTTGAGGAAATCCACCAGGCCCACGGTGTACACCAGGGAGGTGTCCTGGAACAGGATGATGCTCTGCTGCAGCAGCAGCGGGGTCATCTTGCGAAACGCCTGGGGCAGGATGATCAGGCGCATGGTCTGGCCATAGCTCATGCCCAGTGCCTGGGCTGCGCCCATCTGGCCCTTGGGGATCGACTGCACGCCGGCACGGACGATTTCGCAGAAGTACGCCGCTTCGAACATCATGAAGGCCACGATGCACGAGGTGAATGCGCCGATCGGGGTGTCTTCGCCGGTGATCCAGCGCAGCACGAAAGGCACCGCCAGGTAGAACCAGGTGATCACCAGCAGCAGCGGGATCGAGCGGAAGTAGTTGACGTAGGCGCCCGCCAGGTTCGACAGCAGCTTGTTGTGAGACAAGCGCATCAAGGCCAGCAAGGTACCGAGGATGATCCCGCCGACCACACCCATGACCATCAGCTTGAGGGTCATCAGCATGCCGTTCCACAGGCCGGGAATGGCCGGGATGATGCCCGAGAAGTCGAATTCCATTATTTACCTCCCACGGAGATCAGGCCGGGGACCGAAACTTTCTTCTCCACCAGGCGCATCAGCAGCATCAGGCTCATGTTCAGGGTGAAGTAGATCAGGGTAGCCAGGGTGAAGGCTTCGAACAGGTTGGCCGAGAACTCGGCGGTCTGCTTGGTCTGGGCCAGCAATTCCATCAAGCCGATCAGCGATGCCACGGAGGAGTTCTTGAATACGTTGAGGAATTCCGAGGTGAGCGGCGGAATGATGATCCGGTAGGCCTGGGGCAGCAGCACGTTCCAGTAGATCTGCGGCAGCGAGAAGCCCATGGCGCGTGCGGCGGATTCCTGGCCACGGGGCAGGGCCTGGATACCGGTACGTACCTGTTCGCAAACCCGTGCGGCGGTGAACAGGCCCAGGCACACGACAACGCTCAGGTAGGCCGAGGTGGTCGGGTTGAGGTCCTGCTTGTACCACTCCTGGAGGTTCTCCGGCAGCAGGTCCGGCACCAGGAAGTACCAGATGAACAGCTGCACCAGCAGCGGCACGTTGCGGAAGATCTCCACGTACACGGTGGCGATGCCCGACACCAGGCGGTTCGGCACGGTGCGCATGACGCCCAGGATCGAGCCCAGCAGCAGCGCGATGATCCAGGCCACCACGGCGATGGCGATGGTCCAGCCCAGGCCGGAGATGAACCAGTCGAGATAGGTCTCGCTGCCCACGCCGGTGGACTTGAAGAACACGCCCCAGTCCCAGTTGTAATTCATTAGGGTTACCCCTCAGATCGTTCGATGTACAAGCACCCGCCTGGGGACGTCCGTTCCCGCCTGATCATGACGATCAGGCACACACGATCGGCTCGACAACCACCGGTTCGAGTGTTTCCAAAAAATGCCAGCAGGTAGTGACAGACTCCTGAAAGGGCAGGGCCCCTTCAGGAGATAAGGTTAGTCAGGAATCAGGACTTTTTGTCGTCAGCCGCTTTGTCGGTCGGGTTGGCGATCAGGGCCTTGAGCTCGTCGCTCATCGGGAACATCAGGTTCAGGCCTTTTGGCGGGATCGGCGACTGGAACCACTTGTCGTAGATCTTGTTGATTTCGCCCGATTTGTAGGTGGCGACGATGGCGTCATCCACGGCTTTCTTGAACGGGGCATCGCCCTTGCGCACCATGCAGCCGTAGATTTCGTAGGACTGAGGGGTACCGGTCACGGCCCAGTCGGTCGGTTTCTTGGCCTTGGCCATTTCACCGGCCAGCAGCGCGTCGTCCATCATGAAGGCTACGGCGCGGCCCGATTCCAGCATCTGGAACGACTCACCGTGGTCCTTGGCGGAGATCACGTTCATGCCCATCTGCTTGTCGGCGTTCATGGCCTTGAGGATGCGCTCGGAAGTGGTACCGGCTGTGGTTACCACGTTCTTGCCTTTCAGGTCCGCGAAGTCCTTGTAGGAAGAGTCCTTCTTGGACAGCAGACGGGTGCCGATCTCGAAGATGCCAACGGAGAAGTCGACTTGTTGCTGACGCTCGACGTTGTTGGTGGTGGAGCCGCACTCGACGTCCACGGTGCCGTTCTGCACCAGCGGGATGCGGGTCTGGGAGGTGACCAGGTTGTACTTGACCTTCAGGTCAGGCATGTCGAGGTCTTTCTTGATCGCTTCGACGATTTTCAGCTGGATGTCGTGGGAGTAACCCACTGGCACGCCGGAAGCGTCAGCGATGTAGGAAAACGGAATGGAAGCGTCGCGATGTCCGAGGGTGATGGTGCCGGACTCTTTGATTTTCTTCAGTGTGCCGGTGAGCTCGGCAGCGAAAACTGGAGTGCTAATCAGAGCGGCAGCGATAGCTGCGCCCAACAGATGGGGAACGATGCGCATCAATATTTCCTCGACATTTGTTTTTTTTATGAAGCCAGTTCGACGGCTCTTTTATACAGCGAATGCCTTGACGGCTCCTGTTGTGTTGGCACGACAGGCATTCGTCGCACAGTGTAGAGCATGAGTCGTGCCAGACCCATTGATCATCGTCAAACCCTTGATTTTCAAGCCTATAGAATATTTGTGACCTGGGGATTTCAGCGGCTGTATCCGGTTATCCGAACCCCTGCGGCTTCGCCATTCGGAAAACCGAACGTGCCCCTGCCATTGTAGGAGCCGGCTTGCCGGCGAAACGTTCAATCCTGCGGGCCCACAAAAAAGCCCCTGGACCTTCCGGCGCAGGGGCTTTGCTTGCCTATGTGGCTCAGGCAGCCTTGATCTTGCCGCGATTGTGCTCGACTTTCTGCAGATAATCCTGCAGTTGCTGCTGCTGCGCCTCGGTGGTGAACAGCCCGAGCTTGCTCCGGCGCCAGAGAATGTCCTGGGCTTTCACTGCCCATTCCTCGCTGCACAGGTAATCCACTTCACGGGTATAGAGGCCGCCGCCCAGGTGTTCGCCCAGGTCGCTGAGGCTGTGCACGCCTTCCAGCAGGCGCCAGGTACGGCTGCCGTAGCTGGTGGCCCAGCGCTGGGCGATCTGGCTGGGTACCCAGTCGAACTTCTTGCGGATGGTTTCTGCCAGCGCCTGTGGCGTGCTCATGTTCTCGCCACCGGGCAGGGTGGCCTGGGCTGTCCAGCTCGGCTTGGCCTGCTTGAAGTACGGCGCCAGCTGCGCCATCGCCGATTCCGCCAGTTTGCGGTAGGTGGTCAGCTTGCCGCCGAACACCGACAGCAGGGGGGCCTCCTCGCCATGGCCGGAAAGGGCCAGGGTGTAGTCGCGGGTCACGGCCGAAGGGTTGTCGGATTCGTCATTGCACAGCGGGCGAACGCCGGAATAGCTGTGCAGGATATCGCTGCGGCTCAGCTGTTTCTTGAAGTGCGCATTGACCACTTGCAGCAGGTAATCGGTTTCACCTTCAGTGATCGCCACCTTGGCCGGGTCACCGGTGTATTCGCGGTCGGTGGTACCGATCAGGGTGAACTGGTTGAGGTAGGGAATGGTGAAGACGATGCGCTGGTCCTCGTTCTGCAGGATGTGCGCGTGCTCGCCCTCGTACAGCTTGGGCACGATCAGGTGGCTGCCCTGGATCAGGCGGATACCGTACGGCGACTCCAGCTTGAGGTCGTCCTTGATGAACTTGGCGACCCAGGGGCCCGCGGCGTTCACCAGGGCCTTGGCGCTGATGGAGAACAGGCTGCCATCGGCGCGCTCCAGCTCCAGTTGCCACAGGCCCTTGCTGCGGCGGGCGCTGATGCAGCGGGTCTGGGTATGAACATGGGCGCCGTGTTCGCGGGCGGCCATGGCATTGAGCACCACCAGGCGCGCATCGTCGACCCAGCAATCGGAGTATTCGAAGCCCTTGGTGATTTCGGCTTTCAGGGCGCTGTCGGCACCGAACTTCAGGCTGCGCGAGCCGGCGAGTTTTTCCCGCTTGCCCAGGTGGTCATACAGGAACAGGCCGGCGCGAATCATCCAGGCCGGGCGCAGGTGTGGCCGGTGCGGCAGGACGAAACGCATGGGCTTGACGATATGCGGGGCCTTGGCCAGCAGCACTTCGCGTTCGGCCAGGGCTTCGCGCACCAGGCGGAACTCGTAATGTTCGAGGTAGCGCAGGCCGCCGTGGATCAGCTTGCTGCTGGCCGAGGAGGTATGGCTGGCCAGGTCGTCCTTTTCGCAAAGGAACACGGACAGGCCGCGACCTGCCGCATCGGCGGCAATTCCAACACCATTGATCCCACCGCCAATGACGGCGATATCGTAAACCTCGGAAAGAGGGCGCGCGGGCAAGGTAGAAGTGGGCATCGACAGGCCTCGTGTTACTTTGATATTTGAATTCGAACATTAATGTTCATTTTCGAAAATACTAGCGCATAAAGATGCACGCATCCAGCGTGCTTCGATTGAAAAAACTGATCGAAGCAGCGCTAAAGGAAAGTTTTCGAACATTGTCGACGGGTAACTGTAGCCGCTGCTGTTGCCTTGGGCTGGATGGCGGGATCGGCCGCGGCGATTTCGAAAGCGATGAAGCGTCGAGGCTCGTCGTTCGAGCGCGGCCGGATCCGCAGGAGGGAGAGCAGTCAGACCACTTCGAGACGGATCTTGTGCTGGTTGAGCAGTTGGGTCAGGGCCGGTACCGGTTGCTGGTCGGTGACCAGGCAATCGATCAGGCTGATGGGCCCCAGGCGGATCATGGCGTTGCGCCCGAACTTGCTGGAGTCGGCAGCAAGGATCACCTGCCGGGCATTGGCGATGATCGCCTGGGATACCCGCACTTCCTGGTAGTCGAAGTCCAGCAGGCTGCCGTCCTCGTCGATGCCACTGATGCCCACCAGGGCGAAGTCGACCTTGAACTGGTTGATGAAGTCGACACTGGCCTGGCCCACCACGCCGCCGTCACGGCGCACATTGCCGCCGGTGAGCAGCACGTCGAAATCATCCTTGGCACTGAGCATCGAGGCCACGTGCAGGTTGTTGGTGATGATCTTCAGGTGGCTGTGATTGAGCAGGGCCCGGGCGATGGATTCGGTGGTGGTGCCGATATTGATGAACAGCGAGGCGTGATCGGGGATCTGCGCGGCAACGGCTTCGCCGATACGCTGCTTTTCGTCGCGCATCTGGTCGGCGCGCATGGCGTAGGCGGTGTTTTCTACGCTGGAGTCATAGGCTGCGCCACCGTGGTAGCGGCGCAGCAGATTGGCTTCCGCCAGCTGGTTGATATCGCGGCGGATGGTTTGCGGGGTTACGACGAACAGCTGGGCCAATTCCTCGATGCTGACGTAGCCGCGTTCGCGAACCAGATCGAGGATTTGCTGCTGACGGGGAGGCAGATTCATGGGGCTTCCTTTGGGCTGCCGTGCAAAATTTGCCCATGATGCCGCAGGAATCCCCTCCCTACCAGTTACAAGCGGTTACCAATCCACGGCTTGGCTTATTTGGCCTCGTCGTGGGGTTCCCAGTCGCGGGTGCGGCTGACGGCCTTCTTCCAGCCTGCGTACAGGCCTTCTTTTTCCGCTTCCGCCAGTTGTGGTTCGAACTCGCGCTCGATCACCGCCTTGCCCCGCAGTTCTTCCAGGCTGCCCCAGAAACCGCAGGCCAGGCCCGCCAGGTAGGCAGCGCCCAGGGCGGTGGTTTCACGCATTTGCGGGCGTTCCACCTGGGTGCCGAGGATGTCGGCCTGGAACTGCATGAGGAAGTTGTTGGCCACGGCGCCGCCGTCCACCCGCAGGGCTTTGAGGCGTTCGCCGGAGTCCTGCTGCATGGCGTCGAGCACGTCGCGGGTCTGGTAGGCGATGGACTCCAGGGCGGCACGGATGATGTGGTCCACGCGCACGCCACGGGTCAGGCCGAACAGCGCGCCACGGGCATAGGGGTCCCAGTAGGGAGCACCCAGGCCGGTGAAGGCCGGCACCAGATACACGCCGTTGCTGTCCTTGACCTTGCCGGCGAAGTATTCGGTGTCGTGGGCGTCGTTGATGATCTTCAGTTCATCACGCAGCCACTGCACGGTGGAACCGCCGTTGAATACTGCACCTTCCAGGGCGTAGGCCACTTCGCCACGGGGGCCGCAGGCGATAGTGGTGAGCATGCCGTGCTGGGATTTAACCGCCTTGTCGCCGGTGTTCATCAGCAGGAAGCAGCCGGTGCCGTAGGTGTTCTTGGCCTGGCCCGGCTCGACGCACATCTGGCCGAACAGCGCGGCCTGCTGGTCGCCGGCGATACCGCCGATGGCGATGCCGCTCTTGGTGCGGCCGTAGATTTCCGACGAGGACTTCACCTGCGGAAGCATTTCCCGCGGGATGTCCAGCACCTCCAGCATCTTCGCGTCCCACTCCAGGGTGTGGATGTTGAAGAGCATGGTGCGCGAGGCGTTGGTGTAGTCGGTGACGTGGGTCTTGCCGCCGGTGAATTTCCAGATCAGCCAGCTATCGATGGTGCCGAACAGCAGCTCGCCGTTGCGCGCACGCTCGCGGCTGCCTTCGACGTTGTCGAGGATCCACTTGAGCTTGGTGCCGGAGAAGTAGGGGTCGGTCACCAGGCCGGTGGTTTCGCGGATGTAGTCTTCCAGGCCGTCGCGCTTGAGCTGCTGGCAGATCTCGGTGCTGCGGCGGCACTGCCAGACGATGGCGTTGTAGATCGGCCGGCCGGTGTTCTTGTCCCAGACCACAGTGGTTTCACGCTGGTTGGTGATACCGATGGCGGCCACCTGGTCGTGATGCAGGCCGGCTTGTGCCAGGGCCTCGACCATCACCGCGCTCTGGGTGGCGAAGATTTCCATCGGGTCATGTTCGACCCAGCCGGCCTGAGGGTAATGCTGGGCGAATTCACGTTGGGCGGTGCAGACCACGTTGGCGTCGCGATCGAAAATGATCGCCCGGGAACTGGTCGTACCCTGATCGAGGGCAATGATGTAGTTCTTATTCTGAATGTCGGTCATGTCGATTGCCTTGGACGAAATAAGGGAGTGAGAACAGGCGCGCGATCGATTTGGGCAGGATCACGCGCCACTGGATTCAGGAAGCTTTGACTTTGCCTTCGGTGACCTGTTCGGCCTCCGGGGCGACAGCAGCGCTGGGCAAATGGCGGGCAATCAAGCCGCGATAGGCCGCAGCACCCAGGCAGGCGCCGAGGATCGGAGCGAAGATTGGCACCAGGAAATACGGAATATCACGGCCGCCGGTGAAGGAAATTTCACCCCAGCCGGTCACGAACGTCATCAGTTTAGGCCCGAAGTCCCGCGCCGGGTTCATCGCAAATCCGGTCAGCGGGCCCATGGCACTGCCGATCACGGCAATCAGCAGGCCGATCAGCAGCGGAGCCATCGGGCCGCGCGGCAGGCCATTGTTGTCATCGGTCAGGGACATGATCACTCCCATCAGGATGGCGGTGATCACCAGCTCCACAAGGAACGCCTGGGCAGTGGACAGCGCCGGGTTGGGGAAGGTGGAGAACACCGAGGCCAGTTCCAGGCTGGCCTGGGAGCCACGGACCATCTGGTGGGTTTGTTCGAAATCGAAGAACAGGTTGCTGTACAGCGTGTAAACCAACAGCGCCGCGCAGAAGGCGCCAGCGATCTGGGCGAGGATGTAGAACGGCAGTTTGCGCTTCTCAAAATCGGCGAATAGGCACAGGGCGATGCTCACGGCCGGGTTCAGGTGCGCGCCGGAAACTCCGGCGGTCAGGTAGATCGCCATGCTCACGCCGATCCCCCAGATGATGCTGATTTCCCATAGGCCGAAGCTGGCCCCCGCGACCTTGAGCGCGGCGACACAACCGGTGCCGAAGAAGATCAACAGCGCAGTACCCAGAAACTCGGCGATGCATTGGCCCGATAGCGACGGTTGTTGCAGAGCAGTTGTCATGTGAACCTCGATTTTTGTTGTTGTCTGGCGCTGCTGCAAAAGGCATGGAGCGCGACTTCAAACGAAGGCGGAATCCCCATTCCGACCTCGCCTTGCTACTGGGTACAACCTTGGATCTACCGCATGATATTCAGAAACGAAAAAATATAGACAAGAAACACCGCTGTCAAAGGTCGAAAGTGAACGGATGGTCATTTTATAGATATCAATCAAATGAATGATTCCGGGGCATAGTCGCGGGAACGACAGGCGTGGTTGCTTTCGTAGGCACACGGGCCGGTTATCAAGGCTTGGAATAGAGCCTTTTGCTGGTGAATGACCTAAAATTCGCGCGCTTGGTTTTGCCTTTTCATTCCTCGCCTGGAGCTGCCATGACCCCTGCACTGGACCTGCTGAAAAAAGTTCGCGCCGAACATCGCATCCACAGTTACGAACATGACCCCAAGGCCGCCTCCTATGGCCTGGAGGCCGCGGAGAAGCTTGATCTTGATCCTGCGCAGGTGTTCAAGACCTTGCTTGCCAGCAGTGAAAAGGGTGAGTTGCTGGTGGCGGTGGTGCCGGTCGTCGGAAGTCTTGACCTGAAGGCCCTGGCCCACGCAGCGGGCGTGAAAAAGGCTGAAATGGCCGACCCGGCTGCCGCCCAGCGCGCCACGGGGTACCTGCTGGGAGGCATCAGCCCGCTGGGGCAGAAGAAGCGCCTGCGGACCTTTATCGATAACAGTGCGCAGCCGTTCGCCAGCATCTTTGTCAGCGCCGGGCGCCGTGGCCTGGAAGTCGAGCTGGCGCCGGCGGTACTGGCCGAGCATACCCAGGCCAGGTTCGCCGATATCGGTCGTCCTTGAGTCGCAACGGCTGCGGCCAGGGCCGCTGCTGTATGCAGGAAAATCCCGACTTCTGTGTCTGTCCCCCGTTGGGGGCCAGGGCCCATGCTGGGGGCCAGTTATTCACGGAGAAGGGATATGCAGCTTGAGTTTCATCAGGTCGATGCGTTCAGCGAGCGCCCGTTCGCGGGTAATCCGGCCATGGTTTACCGGCTTGAGTCCTGGCTCGATGACAGGCTGATGCAGCAAATTGCCGCCGAGCACAATCTGGCAGAGACCGCTTTTGTGGTGCGTGAGGCCCAGGGCTGGCGGATTCGCTGGTTCACCCCGGTGACGGAAGTGCCGTTGTGCGGGCATGCAACCTTGGCCACTGCCTATGTGTTGTTCGAGGTTTATGGCCAGACCGCGCAGCGTATCGACTTTCTTAGCCAGTCCGGGCCCCTGAGTGTCACCCGTGAAGAGGGCCTGTTGTGGCTGGATTTCCCGCTGCGCAGCCCGAGCAGCCAGGCAGGGCGGGAGGCGGTGGCGCAAGCGCTGGGGGTTGAGGTCGTCGAATTGCTGGGGGCCAACGAGCTATTGGCCGTGCTGGAGTCGGAGCAGGCGGTGCGTGAGTGCCGGCCGGATATGACGGCGCTGGCGAAACTGCCCTGGCCCGGGGTGATCGTGACTGCGCGTGGGGAGCAGCACGACTTTGTCTCGCGCTATTTTGCCCCCGCCATCGGTATCGATGAGGACCCGGTGACCGGATCCACCCATTGCTGCCTGGCGCCTTACTGGGCGCAGCGGTTGGATAAGCCGCAGTTGAGCGCCTACCAGTGCTCTGCCCGAGGTGGCGCGTTGTTTTGTCGTCTGGAAGGTGAGCGGGTGAAGATTGGTGGGCATGCCCGGCTGATTGCCAGTGGGCAGTTGCATCTGCAATGACTGTGCTGGGTGTTTCGCCGGCAAGCCGGCTCCTACAGTGCGCTGTCGTAGGAGCTGGCTTGCCAGCGAAGACGGCTCAATGCGCGCTGCTGTAGCGGCGCACCCCTGAGTCGCTTTGCGGGATCTGCGCTGCGGTACTGCCCGAGGCCTGGAACAGCACCAGGTGTTCCGCCGCGACCCGGATACCCACATCGGCGCCGACCTGATGATCGGCGTGGCTCGGAAAGATCGATTCCAGCTGGCTGCCGGTGGGCAGCTGCAGGCGATACAGGGTCGAGGCGCCGAGGAACGTCTTGCCCACGACGCGGGCTTTCAAGGCGCTGTCGGGGGCGTGGACGATGTCGTCCGGACGCAACAGCACATCCACCGCACCGCCGGTTGGCCAGGTGTAGGCGCGGTTGCCCTGCAGCAAGCCGAGTTCGGTCTGTACCGATTCCGGGCTGCTCAACTGGCCGCGAATGAAGTAGCCCTGACCGATGAAGCTGGCGACGAAGGGCGTCTGGGGTTCGTGGTAGAGGTTGTACGGTGTGTCCCACTGTTCCAGGCGGCCTTCCTTGAACACCCCTACCTGATCGCTCACGGCGAAGGCTTCCTCCTGGTCGTGAGTGACCAGGATCGCACTGGTGCCACGGGCCTTGAGGATGTCACGCACCTCGTGGCTGAGCTTGCGTCGCAGTTCGCCGTCGAGGTTGGAGAAGGGCTCGTCGAGCAGCAGCAGTTGTGGTTCGGGAGCCAGGGCACGAGCCAGGGCCACCCGTTGTTGCTGGCCACCGGACAGTTCGTGGGGGAAGCGCTGGCCGAGGTTCTTCAGGTTCACCAGCTCCAGCAGTTCGGCCACCACCCGCTCTTTCTGCGGGTGTTTGCGAATGCCGAAGGCAATGTTGTCGGCCACGCTCAGGTGCGGGAACAGGGCGTAGTCCTGGAACACCATGCCGATCCGGCGTTTCTCCGGCGCCAGGGTGAAACCGGCGCTGGAGATGGTCTCGCCCGCCAGCTGGATTTCCCCCTCATGCACCGGCTCGAACCCGGCGATGGCGCGCAGGGTGGTGGTCTTGCCGCAGCCGGATGAGCCCAGCAGGCAGCCGATATCCCCGGCATTGAGGTGCAGGTTGAGGTTCTGCACCACGCGTTGGTCCTGGTAGCCGCAAGCGAGGTTGCGCAGGTTCAGTAGCAAGGGCTGGCTCATGCGTGGTGGTACGCCGGCTCGACGAGGAATTCGAGCAGGGCCTTTTGTGCGTGGAGGCGGTTTTCCGCCTGGTCCCAGGCCACCGAACGCGGGTCGTCCAGCAGGTCGAGGCTGATTTCTTCACCGCGGTGGGCGGGCAGGCAATGCATGAACAGAACGTCCTCGGCGGCCAGGTCCAGCAGTGCGCGGTTGACCTGGAAGGGAGCGAACAGTTGCAGGCGCTTGGCGGTCTCCTCTTCCTGGCCCATGGAGGTCCAGACATCGGTGCTCACCAGGTGGGCACCACGCACGGCTTCGCGAGGATCACGAACGATGGTCACGCGGTCGCCGGCCTGGGCTACGAAATCCGCGTTGGGCTCGTACCCTTCGGGGCAAGCGATGCGCAGTTGGAAGTCGAACTGGATGGCCGCTTCTATATAGCTGTTGCACATGTTGTTGCCGTCGCCGATCCAGGCCACGGTCTTGCCCTGGATCGAGCCGCGATGCTCGAGGAACGTCTGCATGTCAGCCAGCAGTTGGCAGGGGTGCAGGTCATCGGACAGGCCGTTGATCACCGGTACGCGGGAGTTGGCCGCAAACTCGGTCAGGGTGCTGTGGGCAAAGGTGCGGATCATCACGGCATCGAGCATGCGCGACATGACGATGGCGCAGTCGCCGATGGGCTCGCCGCGCCCCAGTTGAGTGTCCCGTGGCGAAAGGAAGATGGCCTGGCCGCCCAGCTGGATCATGCCGGCTTCGAAGGACAGTCGGGTTCGGGTCGACGACTTCTCGAAAATCATGCCAAGCACACGATTTTTCAAGGGCTCGAAGAGTACGCCGCGGTTACGCAGGTCCTTCAGCTCGATGCCTCGACGAATCACACTGACCAGCTCTTCGGGCGTGCAATCCATCAGGGAGAGAAAGTGCCTTGCGCTCATCATTAACTACCTTTTTGCAACGGACCGCAGATTCTCAAAGCCTTGTTTAGTCGAACAACGGGCTGGACCTGCGGCGAAAGCCGCACGGGGCGACGAAATAGGGGAAGGCGCGATCTTATAATTAAATGTCGCGTCTTACCAATAGTAGTGCTACGGCGATTATGGGCATGAGAGGCCAGGACGCGAATGCGCTGGCACTTTTGAGACCAGTTTCCAGACAGCAGCCGGGCATTTGTACACTGCCCCGGCGCGCCTTGGCAATCGAGCGCGGCGCGGGTGGCGCCCATGCAGTCGTTTTCTGACCTGGAGGGCGGGGGCTGCGTCCCGGATAATCCGCGGGCTGGCAGCCTGAAACATTTCCTAATGCAAAGTGCTGAGGTTATAAAGGCGAATCAGTGGCAGGGACGGGTGAACGATGGAATCCAGGGAGCAACAACTGATGACGCTCTTGGGGCTCACGGCCCGGGCACTCACCGACATGACAGCTTCGGTGACGGCGTTTTCCTTCGAGCTGCTGCGCAGTGAAGATCCGGTGACCCGAGCGGCCGCGCGCAAGATGATCGACCGGATGATGAGCCTCAGTGCAGGCCTGGACGAGCATTGGCGATTGCTCGCACAACTCTCGGGTGGCTATGGAGAGCGGGAGGCCGTGGATGCAACCACCCACGTCTCAGCGGATGGGCCGCCACGGTTGCCCTCCAACTGAAGGTGCCGATCATGGCCGGGGCTGATGGCCGTGAATTCATGGGACGAACGTCACTGGTGTCCTGTCAGGGGAGCGCCCATAGTTTTTGCTTCCGGCAAGCGAATACGCTGCGCTCTCAAACAATAGAGACTGGCCATGACCAAGACTCTCCATCACCGTGCCTGCCACCTGTGTGAGGCCATCTGTGGCCTGACCCTGGAAATCACTGAAGAAGACGGCAGTGCTCCGCGCATCAGCTCGATCAAGGGCGATCTTCAGGACAGTTTCAGCCGCGGTCATATCTGCCCCAAGGCCGTGGCCTTGCAAGATATCCAGAATGACCCGGACCGCCTGCGCCAGCCGGTGCGCCGGGTTGGCAATGAGTGGCAACCGATCGAATGGGACGAGGCCTTTGCCCTGGTGGCCGAGCGGCTGGCGAGTATTCAGCAGCGTCATGGCAACAACGCGGTGGCGACCTACCAGGGCAATCCCAGCGTGCACAACTATGGGCTGATGACCCACAGCAACTACTTTCTCGGCCAGCTCAAGACGCGCAATCGCTTCTCGGCTACCTCGGTCGACCAATTGCCTCAGCACCTGACCAGCTACCTGATGTATGGCCACGGCTTGCTGTTGCCGATTCCGGATATCGATCACACCGATTTCATGTTGATTCTTGGCGGCAATCCCCTGGCGTCCAACGGCAGCATCATGACCGTTCCGGATGTGGAAAAGCGCCTGAAAGCGATCCAGGCCCGTGGCGGCAAGGTAGTGGTGGTCGATCCGCGGCGCAGCGAAACCGCGGCCATGGCCGACCAGCATCTGTTTGTCCGCCCGGGGGGCGATGTCGCGCTGCTGTTTGGCCTGCTCAACAGCATCTTCGAAGAGGGGCCGACCCGCGACAGTCACTTGCAGGTGGATGGGCTGGCCGAGGTGCGCCAGGCCATATCCCGGTTCACGGCGGAGGCCATGAGCCCCCTGTGCGCCATTGCGGCGCCACAGATCCGCCAACTGGCCAGGGATTTCGCCTCGGCCGACAGAGCGGTCTGCTACGGGCGCATGGGCGTCTCGACCCAGGCCTTCGGCACGCTGTGCCATTGGTTGCTGCAATTGCTCAACCTGGTCACCGGTAACCTCGACCGCGTGGGTGGCGCCTTGTGTACCAGCCCCGCGGTGGATCTGGTAGCGGCGACTTCGGGCGGCCACTTCAATGCCTGGCAGAGCCGGGTTTCCGGGCTTCCGGAATACGGCGGCGAGTTGCCGGTGTCGGCCCTGGCAGAAGAGATGCTCACCGAAGGGGAGGGGCAGGTACGGGCGCTGATCACGGTGGCGGGCAACCCGGTGCTGTCCACGCCCAATGGCCGGCAGCTGGAGCAGGCGCTGGATGGCTTGGAGTTCATGCTCAGCATCGACCTGTACATCAACGAAACCACCCGCTATGCCGACTTGATCCTGCCGTCCACCTCGGCCCTGGAAAATGATCACTACGACACCACGTTCAATCTGTTCGCGGTGCGCAATGTCAGCCGTTTCAACCGGGCGATCCTGCCCAAGCCCGAAGGTGCACTGCACGACTGGGAGATCTTCGTCGGCCTGGCCAAGGCCTTTGCCGAGCGCACCGAAAGCTCGCTCAAGCCGACTATCGCTCCGGCGCAAATGATTGATATGGGGCTGCGTGCCGGGCCTTATGGCGACGCCTCGCCGTTCAAGCTGTCATTGGCGACGCTGGCCGAGCATCCCCATGGCATCGATCTGGGGCCGCTGCAGCCGAATCTGGCCGAGCGCCTGAAAACCGAAAACCGGCGGGTCCAGGCTGCGCCGCCGGCGATCATTGCCGACCTGGAGCGCTTTGCTGCCCTGAAAGCGCCGCAGGAGGGGGAACTGTTGTTGATCGGCCGCAGGCATGTGCGCAGTAACAACTCCTGGATGCACAACTATCACCGCCTGGTGAAGGGCAAGCCTCGTCACCAACTGCTGATGCATCCGCAGGATCTGGCTCACCGGGGTTTGCAGGACGGTCAACGGGTACGCATCAGTTCACGGGTCGGCGCGGTGGAAGTCGAAGTGCTGGCCAGCGCCGAGATGATGCCGGGGGTTGTGAGCCTGCCCCATGGCTGGGGGCATGGGCGTCCGGGCGTGCAGATGAACATAGCCACGGAGCAGCCGGGTTGCAGCGCCAATGACCTGACCGACGAGCGCCAGCTCGATGTGCTGTCGGGAAATGCGGCGTTGAACGGGGTGCCGGTCAGGGTGCAGGCGGCCTGAGATGTCTGTCGGAGAGGCCGAGCAGGGTGCTCAGGATTCCGTTACAATGCGCCACCGTGCCGACAACAGAGTCGGAAAGTTCAGCCGAGGTGTTCCATGGATATCATCGAAACTATTAAAGAGCAGATTGCCAACAACACCATTCTGCTTTACATGAAAGGCTCGCCGAATGCCCCGCAGTGCGGCTTCTCTGCCAAAGCCGCTCAGGCCGTAATGGGCTGTGGTGAGAAGTTCGCTTACGTGGACATCCTGCAGAACCCGGAAATTCGCGCCAACCTGCCCAAGTACGCCAATTGGCCAACCTTCCCACAACTGTGGGTGGCCGGTGAGCTGGTCGGCGGCAGCGACATCATGGCTGAAATGTTCGCCAACGGTGAATTGCAGAGCCTGATCAAGGCCGCTGCCGAAAAAGCCGCTGCCAAGACCGAAGCGTAAAAGCGCGCCTGCTCGCGAGGGTTTCCGGGAATCGACATGCTACTCGTGTGATTCTCGGAAACTCGCGGCAAGCACTCTGCTTCGGTTTGTTACGCGAACATATCCGCGTAATAAAAAAAGCCCCGCTCTCATAAGAGAAGCGGGGCTTTTTTATTCTTCGGGTATTACGAGTTGAGTTACTCGTCACCCATTTGCGATTGCAGATAGTTCTCGATACCCACTTTATCGATCAGGCCCAATTGGGTTTCCAGCCAGTCGATATGCTCTTCTTCGGATTCCAGAATATCTTCCAGCAGTTCACGGCTGCCGAAGTCACCAACCGATTCGCAATGGGCGATCGCGGCCTTGAGGTCGGCATGGCCGGTGCGCTCGATACGCAGGTCGCATTCGAGCATTTCCTTGGTGTGCTCACCGATATGCAACTTGCCCAGGTCCTGGACGTTGGGCAGGCCTTCGAGGAAGAGGATGCGCTTGATCAGCTTGTCCGCATGCTTCATCTCGTCGATGGACTCGTGGTACTCGTGCTTGCCCAGCTTGTTCAGGCCCCAATCTTCATACATGCGCGCATGCAGGAAGTACTGATTGATCGCGACCAGTTCATTGGCAAGGATTTTATTGAGATGCTGGATGACTGTAATGTCGCCTTTCATGATGGGGTCCTGCCCTGTATTTAGTGGAACATGGGCAGAGTCTGAGCTGCATGAACATTACTGTCAAACCTAAGTTATTGAATAATATATGAAAATTAATCGGAATAAGAATGTTTGTGTTCCGCGTTTTGTCTCTAAGCGATTGAATTACAGGCATAAAAAAACCGGACGCCAGGTCCGGTTGTTTGTAACGCCGCTAATTATTGATTAAATCAGGCGACATTAAATTCCACAGGGTAGGGGATTGCCGCTTGGCTGCTCTGCAATTCGGTCAGGGTTTCGCGAACCACTTGCTTGGCCAGGCAGGCACATTTGCCGCACTGGCTGGCAACGCCGGTGGCCTGGCGTACTTCGCGGTAGCTGCAGCAACCTTCGTAGATCGCTTCGCGAATTTGTCCGTCGGTGACACCGGTGCAGAGGCAGACATACATAAGATGAGAACCGTCGCTGGTTAGGGCTCAATTGCGATGGATCTTAATGTTAACGAGAATGATTGTCAAAGTGGTTTCGACGCCCTTTGTTGCTGATTCTTGCTTGAGTGACGAACGGCTTTTCTTGGCATTAATGACAGATCATTCGCATTTTTCGCGTTGGAGGCCGGCCAGAGGAAAAACCACTAAGGACAGCTTAAAAACGCCGTGTATGATGGTCGGTCCTTGCGAAGAGGGCGCACGTCACGGGGCTGTCGCATCAGCATGGCAGGCTCGGGGCCAACCCTTCTTCTTCATTACTACGTCCACACCAGGAGATATCCAATGAGCGTACTCGTAGGCAAACAAGCCCCTGACTTCACCGTTCCGGCCGTTCTCGGCAATGGCGAAATCGTCGACAGCTTCACCCTGTCCTCGGCCATCAAAGGCAAATACGGCCTGGTGTTCTTCTACCCGCTGGACTTCACCTTCGTGTGCCCGTCCGAGCTGATCGCTCTGGACCACCGCATGGCCGACTTCAAGGCACGCAACGTTGAAGTGATCGCTGTGTCCATCGACTCGCACTTCACTCACAACGCCTGGCGTAACACCCCGATCAATGCCGGCGGCATCGGTCAGGTTCAATACATCATGGCTGCTGACATGAAGCACGAAATCGCCAAGGCCTACGACGTTGAGTCCGAAGGCGGCGTGGCTTTCCGTGGCGCGTTCCTGATCGACGACAAAGGCGTTGTCCGCTCGCAGATCGTCAACGACCTGCCACTGGGCCGCAACATGGAAGAGCTGATCCGTCTGGTCGACGCTCTGCAGTTCCACGAAGAGCACGGCGAAGTCTGCCCTGCCAACTGGAAGAAAGGCGACAAGGGCATGACCGCTTCGCCAGAAGGCGTTGCTGCTTACCTGAGCGAGAACGCCGGCAAGCTGTAAGGCTTGGCGTCACGCATAAAAAAACCGGCCTTAGGGCCGGTTTTTTTATGGGGCAAAGGAAAGCGACTATTCAGTCGTCGAAATCCTGCCAGCCGCCCATCTGTTTCCAGCGGTTGACGATGCCGCAGAACAGCTCGGCGGTCTTCTCGGTGTCGTAGCGAGCCGAGTGGGCCTCGCGACCGTCGAAGTCGATGTCTGCGCTCTGACAGGCCTTGGCCAGCACGGTCTGGCCGTATGCCAGGCCAGCCAGAGTGGCGGTATCGAAGCTGGAGAACGGGTGGAACGGATTGCGCTTCATGTCCAGGCGTGCCACGGCGGCATTCAGGAAGCCCAGGTCGAAGCTGCTGTTGTGGCCTACCAGGATGGCGCGCTTGCAGCCATTGGCCTTCAGCGCCTTGCGCACCCCGCGGAAAATATCGGTGAGGGCGGTTTCTTCGCTCACAGCCATGCGCAGGGGATGGTCAAGCTTGATCCCGGTGAATTCCAGGGCTGCAGCTTCGATGTTCGCGCCTTCGAAAGGCTCGACCCGGAAGAAGTAGGTGTGTTCGGGGAACACGAAGCCTTTTTCGTCCATGCCGATGGTGGTTGCGGCAATTTCCAGCAGGGCGTCGGTGGCCGAGTTGAAGCCACCGGTTTCAACATCGACGACTACCGGCAGGTAACCGCGAAAGCGTGCCGCCATCGGATGGCGAGGACCGCCGCTGCTACCTTCTTGTTCGTCGTCGAAATGGTCGTCACTCACGAGTGATCCTCCAGCAGGCGCCAGCGCAGTTTTTCACCGGCGCGCAGCGGAATGACAGTCAGCTCGCCAAACGGCAGGCTGGCAGGAGCGGTCCATTCTTCACGGACCAGGGTGATGCTGTCGGTGTTGGCCGGCAGGCCGTAGAAGCGCGGGCCGTTGAGGCTGGCGAAAGCTTCCAGCTGATCCAGGGCATTGCGTTGTTCGAACGCTTCGGCGTACAGCTCGATGGCGGCGTAGGCGCTATAGCAGCCGGCGCAACCGCAAGCGGCTTCCTTGGCGTGCTGGGCGTGAGGCGCCGAGTCGGTGCCGAGGAAAAACTTCGCGTTGCCGCTGGTGGCCGCATCCAGCAGGGCTTCCTGGTGGGTGTTGCGCTTGAGGATCGGCAGGCAATAGAAGTGCGGACGAATACCGCCCACCAGCATGTGGTTGCGGTTGTACAGCAGGTGATGCGCAGTGATGGTGGCGCCGACGTTAGCCGAAGCCTCCTTGACGAACTGCACGGCTTCAGCGGTGGTGATGTGTTCGAACACCACTTTCAGGCTGGGGAAGCGTTCAACCACACGCCGCATGTGCTCGTCGATGAAGATTTTCTCGCGGTCGAAGACGTCGACGTCGCCGCGGGTTACCTCGCCGTGGATCAACAGCGGCAGGCCGACTTCGGCCATGGCTTCAAGCACCGGGAAAATCTTGTCGATGCTGGTCACGCCCGAATCCGAGTTGGTGGTCGCGCCGGCCGGGTACAGCTTGGCGGCGTGGACGAAACCGCAGGCCTTGGCCGCGCGGATTTCCTCCGGCTGGGTACGGTCGGTCAGGTAGAGCACCATCAGTGGCTCGAAGCGGCTGCCGGCCGGGCGCGCAGCTAGAATGCGCTGGCGATAGGCGTCGGCTTCCGCGGCGTTGCGCACCGGAGGTACCAGGTTGGGCATGATGATGGCGCGGCCAAAGGTGCGCGCGACATCTGCGACTGTATTGGGCAACACGGCCCCATCGCGAAGATGAATATGCCAGTCGTCGGGACGCAGCAGGGTCAGGCGGTCGGACATTGGAGGTTCCAGGCGGGTAAAACTCGGGGGAATGCTACCGGAAAAGACTCTTCCAGGCACTCGCTATCAAGTTTTGCGACGAGCAACCGATATCCCGAAGGTATGGCGTATTAACGCCTGTCGATTTTTCTGTTGTACACGTCAGTGGAGCCTCCCGTGCGCCAGCGTTATCTAGCCTTGCTCAGTGTGTTTGCCAGCCTGCCTGCGATGGCTCTCACTTTCCAGACTCGCCTGGAGAGCATTGAGTGGACGGTCGAAGGTGACAAGTTCGAGTGCCGCCTGATCCAACCGGTTACCGATTTCGGTTCCGGCGAATTCGTTCGTCGCGCCGGCGAGCAGGCGATTTTCCGCCTCAAGAGTTTCAACCCCATGCAGGCCGGTGGTTCCGCGACCCTGCTTGCGGCCGCCGCCCCCTGGCAGCCGGGGCGTGGCGACATCAACCTCGGGGCGGTCAAGGCCGGTACCGATGGGGTGCTGTTCAACAGCAACCAGATGCAGGCCGGACGTCTGATCGTCGGTTTGCTGGAGGGGCGCAGCCCGGTGGTCCGGCACTTCTCCCGCGAAGGCGGAGTGTCCGAGGTACGCCTGTTGCCGGTGAAGTTCAGCAAGGCCTACGGCGACTATCAAAGCTGCATGGCCAAGCTGTTGCCGATGAACTATGAACAGGTCAAGCAGGCCGAGATCGGTTTCCCCGGGGGTGGCATCGACCTGGACGCCCGGGCCAAGGCCAAGCTGCAAGTGATGGTGGACTTCATCAAGGCCGACCCCACGGTCAATCATGTCGAATTGGACGGGCACTCTGATAACAGTGGCAACCGCCTGACCAACCGTGACCTGTCGCGCCGTCGTGCGCTGGCGGTCATGGAGTTCTTCAAGGCCAATGGCCTGGCGGAAAACCAGATCGTGGTGCGCTTCCATGGCGAGCGCTATCCCCTGGCCCCCAACACCAATGCGGCCAACCGGGCGAAGAACCGGCGGGTCAATGTGCATCTGGAGCGGGTCGCTCCTGCCGAAAAGCCGGCCCCAGCGCCTCAGGCGGCTTCCGGATCCAGCGCAGCGGCGACTTCCTGATACGGCTGTCGTCGTCGCTCGCTCGACATAATCTGTCGCTTGGTCGTCATAAGCTGTCGCGCCTCTGTAAATTATCCGCGTGGATCGGTAGACTTGGCGGCTTTCCGTACAACCCCGTGGAGTGATGGCATGGCGGACGTTAACAAGGTCGTTCTGGCGTATTCGGGCGGCCTGGACACTTCGGTGATCCTCAAGTGGCTGCAGGATACTTACAACTGTGAAGTAGTGACTTTCACTGCTGACCTGGGCCAAGGCGAAGAGGTCGAGCCGGCCCGCGCCAAGGCGCAAGCCATGGGCGTCAAAGAGATCTACATCGACGATCTGCGCGAAGAGTTCGTGCGTGATTTCGTCTTCCCGATGTTCCGCGCCAACACCGTCTACGAAGGCGAGTACCTGCTGGGTACTTCCATCGCTCGTCCGTTGATCGCCAAGCGCCTGATCGAAATCGCCAACGAAACCGGCGCCGACGCCATTTCCCATGGCGCCACCGGCAAGGGCAACGATCAGGTGCGTTTCGAACTGGGCGCCTACGCCCTCAAGCCGGGTGTGAAGGTGATTGCCCCTTGGCGCGAGTGGGACCTGCTGTCCCGCGAGAAGCTGATGGACTACGCCGAGAAGCATGGGATCCCGATCGAGCGTCACGGCAAGAAGAAATCCCCGTACTCGATGGATGCCAACCTGCTGCACATCTCCTATGAAGGTGGCGTGCTGGAAGACACCTGGACCGAGCACGAAGAAGACATGTGGCGCTGGACTGTCTCCCCGGAGAAGGCCCCAGATACCCCGCAATACCTGGAACTGACCTACCGCAACGGCGATATCGTGGCACTGGACGGCGTCGAGATGACCCCGGCCACCGTGCTGGCGACCCTGAACCGCATTGGTGGCGAACACGGTATCGGTCGTCTGGACATCGTCGAGAACCGTTACGTGGGCATGAAGTCCCGCGGCTGCTACGAGACACCTGGCGGCACCATCATGCTGCGTGCTCACCGCGCCATCGAGTCCATCACCCTGGACCGCGAAGTGGCTCACCTCAAAGACGAGCTGATGCCCAAGTACGCCAGCCTGATCTACACCGGCTACTGGTGGAGCCCTGAGCGTCTGATGCTGCAACAGATGATCGACGCCTCCCAGGCCCACGTGAATGGCGTGGTACGGCTGAAGCTGTACAAGGGCAACGTGATCGTGACCGGTCGCAAGTCTGACGAGTCGCTGTTCGACGCCAACATCGCTACCTTCGAAGAGGACGGCGGTGCCTACAACCAGGCGGACGCAGCTGGCTTCATCAAGCTCAACGCCCTGCGCATGCGCATTGCCGCGAACAAGGGTCGGACCCTGGTCTGATGCTTTGAGTGGTTGAAGAAAGCCCCGCGATAAGCGGGGCTTTTTTTTGCCCTGGATAATTGCAGTGAGCGTCGGGGCCTAATTCAGATCAGCAAATGTCTGTTGGGCAAGGTGAGCCACTTCTTGATGGGCGAAGTACCAAGTACCGCTACTGAGAGTGCTTGTAGGTTGGAGTTTTATTAGTACGAAAAGTAGCTGATTTGACGATTGATCCTAGGCGGTTTGGATATTGAACCACTTTTATCTAGGTCGTTTTGTAAGGCAATTCGGTATTGTTTGTAAGGATCGTCCTCGTAAGGTCGTAGCCCTCTGTAGCACGGTGTCAGAGTCAATTCTCTGGGGTATTGTGCGGGCTCTAAAAAAACTCTCAGGACTGAGATGGACCTATGAAAAGAGTATTGATCGTGGATGATCACCCTGTTGTCCGTTTGGCTGTGCGCATGTTGATGGAGCGCCATGGCCTTGAAGTAGTAGCGGAAGCAGATAACGGCACGGATGCATTGAAGTTGGCTCTTGAATATGTTCCAGACATCTTGATTCTGGATATTGGAATTCCGCAACTTGATGGGCTCGAAGTTATAAACCGGCTGATGTCCAGAGGTATGTCGATCAAGATTCTGGTATTGACCCTGCAAGTTCCGGGGCCTTTCTCCATGCGCTGCATGCAGGCCGGTGCTGCCGGTTATGTGTGCAAGCAGCAGGACATCACCGAGCTGTTGAGTGCCGTGCGTGCGGTGCTGGCGGGATACAGCTACTTCCCCAACGAGGCCTTGCACACCTTTCGCTCAAGCCAGGGCATCAGCAGTGAGCAGCAGATGATCGAGCTGCTTTCAGGGCGCGAATTGATCGTATTGAAACAACTCACCAACGGCATGAGTAACAAGGAAATTGCCGAGGGATTGTGCTTGAGCAACAAGACCATCAGCACCTACAAGCGCCGGCTGCTGGCCAAGCTCAATGCTCGTTCACTGGTTGATCTGATCGAGTTCGCTCAACGGCATCGGTTGATATGAGCCTTTAGAGCACGTGCGCATTGAGACGGTGTTGCTGGATGGGCTCGCTTGAGTGCCGACGCAGCCGGTCAGTCGGGGAGGCTGACCGGCCAGATTTGCGGCTGGGCACAGGTACAAAAAAACCTCCATGGGGAGGTTCTTTTGTGACTAGAGGTCAAAGTCGTAATCGGCCAACTGTTTTTGCAGGCGCCGTTCCTCGAGGAGATTGTCGATGGTCCGGCGCTTGCTCAGATTGGTTTTCGCCACTTCGACCACCGGTTCTGCGTCATCTGTTTCAGCTGCGACGAAATCGTCTTCTACGTCCAGTTGTTCTTTGCCAGTACTCATAAGGTCGACTCCAGGCTAGGACTGCCATTGGCGCTCCTTATATCGATATTCTCCTGGCGGGTAAAAAAGATTTTTTCAATCGATCTATCGGCAAAATCAATGCTTGCTCAATCGTCGGAAGTCTTTTGCTTGTATTCGCACAGGTCTTCGATTCGACAGCTGCCACAGCGTGGCTTGCGTGCCAGGCAAACGTAGCGGCCGTGGAGGATCAGCCAGTGATGGGAGTCCAGCAGAAACTCCTTGGGCACGAACTTCATGAGTTTCTTTTCGACCTCGACCACGTTCTTTCCCGGGGCCAGCCCGGTTCGGTTGCTGACCCGGAAGATATGGGTGTCCACCGCCATGGTCAGTTGCCGGAAAGCGGTGTTGAGGACCACGTTGGCGGTCTTGCGGCCCACTCCGGGCAGAGCCTCCAGCTCTTCCCGGGTCTGTGGCACTTCGCTGTTATGGCGTTCCACCAGCAGGCGACAGGTCTCGATGACGTTCTTGGCCTTGCTGTTGTACAGGCCGATGGTCTTGATGTATTCGGACAGGCCTTCGACACCCAGGGCGTAGATTGCCGCTGGGGTGTTGGCTACGGGGAAGAGCCTGGCAGTCGCCTTGTTGACTCCGACGTCGGTCGATTGCGCCGAGAGAATCACCGCGATCAGCAGCTCGAACGGCGAGGAATAGGCCAGCTCGGTTTTCGGTTCGGGGTTGTCTTCGTGTAGCCGGCGAAAGATTTCCAGGCGTTTGGCGGCATTCATGGGTGATTCATTTCCTCGAAGGCGGTCGGTTTAAGGTCCAGGAGCCAGCCCAGGCTCGTTTTGCGGCCAGCAGCGCACCCAGCAGGATAAAACCGCCGGGGGCGACGGTCAGCAGGCGTAGCCCCCCATGTGGCAGCACGACCCAGCCGCTGCCTGCATCCGGCTGGCCGACAAGCCAGCCCAGATGGCTGCCCAGCGTACCAGCGCCCAGCAGCTCGCGCAGGGCACCCAGGCCGATCAGGGCCACACAGAAAGCGCCGGCCAGGCGCAGTCGGTTGCGGTGCTGGAAGAAGCCCGCCTGTTCCAGTACCACGCATTGCAGGGGCAGCAGGCCCAGGTACAGGCTCAATTGCTGGTGCAGCTCATAACTCCAGGCCTGCAGCGCCAGCCACAGGCAACTGCCGAGGCTGGCGCTGAGCAGCAGGCTGGCCAGCCAGTGGTGGCGGGCCTCGATGGGCGGACGCAGCAAGCGCATGCCGGCGCCGTAGAGGCCGATCAGCAATACCCAGGCCAGGGCCAGGCCGATTGCCTTGACCCAGGAGTCCGTAGCCCCGATCAGGGGTGGCAGCATCAGCAGCCCCGGCAATGACAGCGGCTTATTCATGAGGCGTTCCAGGGAGCAGTTGTCCGCGGTGTTCGTCGAAGTAGCGCAAGGCATCATGCAAGGCACTGATCACCGCACGGGAAGTGATGGTGGCGCCGGCAATCTGATCGAACTGCCCGTTGTCCTTTTTCAAGGCCCAGGCGCTGTCGCCCGGATCATTGCGGGATTTTCCTGAAAACCCCTGGAGCCAGGCATTGGGCCAGCTGGCGATATGTGCTCCCAGCCCCGGAGTCTCATCCTGCCGGAGGGTCTTGCTGCCCAGCAGGCGCCCCTGGCTGTCGATAGCGATCAGCAACTCGATGGGGCCGGCGTAGCCTGTGACCTGGCTGCGCAGCAGCACGGCGCTGGGCCGGCCATTGCGGGTGGCCAGGTAGCCATCGAGCAGGCGACTGTTGCTCAGTTGCCCATCGGCCAAGGGCAATGGCTGGTCCAGGGGCTGGTTGTCATAGCTGCCGGCGGGCAGCACATCCAACAGCTTGCGTGCCTGCAAGGCCCGTTGTTCGGCTTCTATGCGTGGAGTGGCGGCATATTGCAGCCACAGGGTGGCACCGATGCCCAGGGAGCCGAGCAGCATCAGCAGCAACAGGCTGCGAGCCCCTTTCATGATGGGCGCTCCCCCGGTTTTTCGGAGCTCAGGCGCTCCAGGGCCGGTACCGCCAGGTTCATCAGCAGCACGGCGAATGCGAGCCCGTCGGGGTAGCCACCCCAGGTGCGGATCAGGTAAGTGAGCAGGCCAACGCCAACACCAAACAGCAGTCGGGCCTTGGCGGCCTTGGGGCCGGATACCGGCTCGGTGACGATAAAGAACGCGCCGAGCATGCTGGCGCCGCTGAGCAGGTGGAACAGCGGCGAACCGTGGGAGTCGGAGCCGCTGCCGTTCCAGCACAGCAGGCTGATCAGCAGCAGGCTGCCAAGCATGCCCACGGGCGCCTGCCAGCCGATGACCCGCTGTTGCAGCAGAAACAGGCCGCCAGCGAGAAATCCGAGGTTGACCCATTCGGCACCACGGCCGCCGAAGTGACCGAAGGCGGGGTTGCCGGCAAAGAGTTCATCGACGGTCAGGCTCTTGTTGATCCGCAGGCTGTCCAGCGCCGTGGCCTGGGCCCAGGCGTCCGGGGGCGGGTTGCCTCCCAGGCCGAATACCTGCTGCAGCCCGCCGAGCAGGTCCAGGGCATGGGGCGCGGGCCAGTGAGTCATGGATTGCGGGAAGCACAGCAGGGCCAGTGCATAACCCAACATCGCCGGGTTAAAGGGGTTCTGGCCGACACCGCCGTACACCTGCTTGCCCAAGAGCACGGCGCTGGCAGCAGCGCTCAGCGGCAGCCACCAGGGGCAATAGGGTGGCAGGGCCAGGGCCAGCAAGGTGGCACTGACCAGCGCACTGCCATCGCTGAGGGCAGGTTGCAGGGGACGCCGCCGCAGGAACAGCACCAAGGCTTCCATGGCCAGGGCCCCACTGGCTGCCAGCAGTAGATTCAGCAGTGGCCCCCAGGCATACAACCACAGCAGTACCAGCAGCCCCGGCAGCGTGGCCAGCAGCACGCGCTGCATGGCCTGGCGCAGGCGCGGGTCGACTGTTTCAGGGCACGTCATGGGCGTTTACCTGGCGCTCGGCTTCGCTCAGGCGGGCTTGGGCCTGGGCCAGTTGTTCGCTGCTGGTATCGGTCTGGCGTTGCAGTTTGCTCAGTTCGGCTCGGGCGTAGGCCAGTTCGGTCTTCAGTTGTCGCAGTTGTGGGGCGATCGGGCGTTTCTCGATCCGCTCCAGTACTGGTGCCGGTTTGCCACTGGCGTCTTCCGCGGCGTGCAGCGCCTGTTCGGCCACCGCCAGGGCCGCGGCCAGGGTTTGCAGTTCGGCTTCGGGGGCTGCTGCGGCCTGGGCCTTTTTCAGTTCGGCGCGGCGCATCGCCAACTGGATCTTGGCTCGCTTGAGGTCGGCATCCCGGGCCACCGGCGCGGTCGGTGGAGGCGCCTGGGTTTCCAGTTGGGCCAGTGCCTGCTCGGCCACTTCGAACTGGCGCTGCAGGACGACCAACTGCGATTGCTGCTCGAAGGTCGGCGGATGACCGAAGGCCTTGAGGGATTTGTGCAATTGGGCGCGACTCATGGCCAGCTCGATCTTGGCCTTTTTCAAGGCGGCATCGGCCGCCGCGGCTTTCTGCGCGCGGACCCGCTCGATAGCCGACTGAACCGGGTCTTGGCTGGCGTCGCTGGCCTGGGTGGCGCGCTGGGCCCTGGCCTGACGTTCGGCCAGGCGCCGGGCCTCTTCGCGCTGCAAGCGATCATTGCGCTGCTCGAAGCGGCGCCGGGCGTGATCGCGTTTGGCGGCGCGAGCCTGCAACTGCTCGGGGCTGCTGGCCAGGCCGCCGACAATGGGCAGCACTCGGGCCATGGGCAACGGCAGCATGTCGATGCAATCCACCGGGCAGGGCGCCACACAGAGGTCGCAGCCGGTGCATTCGTCGATCAATACGCTGTGCATGAGCTTCGCCGCGCCGACGATGGCGTCCACCGGGCAGGCCTGGATGCACTTGGTGCAGCCGATGCATTCGGCTTCGCGGATATGGGCGATCTGCGCCGGGGCTTCGCCACGGCTGTGGTCCAGTTCCACCACCGGCAGCTGGAGCAGTTGTGCCAGGCCGGCGATGGTTTCCTGGCCCCCTGGCGGACACTTGTTGATGGCCTCGCCACTGGCGATGCCCTGGGCGTAGGGTTTGCATCCGGCGTGGCCGCACTTGCCGCATTGGGTCTGGGGCAGAAGGGCGTCGATGCGTTGAATCAGACTCATGTCTTGAGCAGTCCGTTGAAGCCGAAAAACGCCACTGCCAGCAGGCCGGCGCTGATCAGGTCGATCGGCAGGCCTTGCCAGGGCAGGGGAATATCGTTGGTGGAAATACGCTGGCGCAGGTCATTGAACAGGCTCAGTACCAACCAGAAGCCCAGCCCGGCACCCAGGCTCATGGCGCCGAGGGTCGCCAGCCCGAGGTTTTCCCCGCTGGCGATCAACAGCAGGCCGAGCATCCCGGCATTGGCCAGCAACAAGGGCCAGAGGCCATCGAATGGCAAGCCGGGCATGGCCCGGGGCAGCCAGTGTAGCGCCGGCCCGATCAGCAGCACACTCAGGGACAGCCAGGCAAACAGCTGCAAGGACTGCAGCCCCGAGGGCACCAGCACACCACGATAGAGAACATGGCCGAGTACGCAACTGACCAGCATCAAGACCGTTGTTGCTAGGCCCAGCGCATGGATCCGAAGCCGAGCGCCATCGGCTGGGGCCTGCAGCAGCGGGTCGACGCCCAGCGGCCACTGCAACACGAAGTTGTTGATCAGGGCAGTGCTGACAAGGGCGAGGAGGAAGTCGGTCATGGTCGGGGCCGGTACGGGCAGGCTGTCCTTCAAGAGTAGGCAAACTCCAGCGTCGGCGCAGGGCCCGCCAGATATGCAAATCCCCCCGCTGCGCCGGGCGCAACGGGGGGATGGGGTCCAGCCTGCAGCCTTACTTGATCCGCTGGCCGGGCTTGGCGCCGCTGTCCGGGCTCAGCAGGTAGATTTCTTCACCGCCAGGGCCGGCAGCCATCACCATGCCTTCGGAGATGCCGAACTTCATTTTCCGTGGCTTGAGGTTGGCGATCATCATGGTCAGGCGGCCATCGAGCTTGGACGGATCAGGGTAGGCGCTCTTGATGCCGGAGAACACGTTGCGCTGTTCGTCGCCGATATCCAGGGTCAGGCGCAGCAGCTTGTCGGCACCTTCCACGGCTTCGGCCTTGACGATCAGGGCGACACGCAGGTCGATGGCGGCAAAGGCATCGAAGTCGATTTCCGCGGACAGCGGGTCCTTCACCAGTTCACCGTTGCCTTTAGGGCCACCGGTGTCGGTCTGGCTGGCGGCCAAGTCTTCCTTGGAGGCATCGGTCATGGCTTGCACTTTTACCGGGTCGATCCGCGTCATCAGCGGCTTGAATTCGTTGAGCTGATGGTTGGCCAGCAGTTGCTGGTGGTCGTTCCAGGTCAGCGGGGCCACGTTGAGGAAGGCCTCGGCATCGGCAGCCAGCAGTGGCAGCACCGGTTTGAGGAAGATCACCAACTGGCGGAACAGGTTGATGCCAGTGGCGCAGATGGCCTGGACTTCATCCTGCTTGCCTTCCTGCTTGTTCAGCGACCATGGAGCCTTGTCGGCGATCCAGGCGTTGGCGCGGTCGGCCAGGCCCATGATCTCGCGCATGGCACGGGCGAAGTCACGGGCTTCATAGGCGTCGGCGATGCTTGGCGCCGCGGCCAGGAAAGCCTCGGTCAGCTCGGGGGCGGCATTGCTGTCCACCATCACCCCGGCATTGCCCTTGTGGATGAAGCCGGCGCAACGGCTGGCGATGTTCACCACCTTGCCCACCAGGTCGGAGTTGACCTTCTGCACGAAGTCTTCGAGGTTCAGGTCCAGGTCGTCGACACCACGGCCCAGCTTGGACGCGTAGTAGTAGCGCAGGTATTCCGGTGACAGGTGCTCCAGGTAGGTGCGGGCCTTGATGAAGGTGCCACGGGACTTGGACATCTTCTGGCCATTGACCGTCAGGTAGCCGTGGACGTTGATGCCGGTCGGCTTGCGATAGCCGGCGCCTTCGAGCATGGCGGGCCAGAACAGGGCGTGGAAGTTGACGATGTCCTTGCCGATGAAGTGATACAGCTCGGCGGTGGAGCCCTTGCCCCAGAAGGCGTCGAAATCCAGTTCCGGACGACGGCTGCAGAGGTTCTTGAAGCTGGCCATGTAGCCGATCGGCGCGTCCAGCCACACATAGAAGTACTTGCCCGGCTCATCCGGGATCTCGAAGCCGAAGTACGGTGCATCGCGGGAGATGTCCCACTGCTGCAGGCCGGCGTCCAGCCACTCGGCGATCTTGTTGGCCACGGCGTCCTGCAGGGTGCCGCTGCGGGTCCAGCTCTGCAGCATCTGCTGGAAGTCCGGCAGCTTGAAGAAGAAGTGCTGGGAGTCCTTGAGCACCGGAGTGGCGCCGGAGATCGCCGACTTAGGATCCTTCAGGTCGGTCGGGGCATAGGTGGCACCGCATTTTTCGCAGTTGTCGCCGTACTGGTCCTCGGTGCCGCATTTCGGGCAGGTGCCCTTGATGAAGCGGTCGGCCAGGAACATTTTCTTTTCTGGGTCGAAATACTGGGTGATGGAGCGCGTGGCGATGTGCCCGGCGTCCCGCAGCTTGAGGTAGATCTGGCTCGACAGCTCACGGTTTTCTTCGGCGTGAGTGGAGTGGAAGTTGTCGAAATCCACCAGGAACTCGGCAAAGTCGGCGCAGTGTTCAGCCTGCACGTTGGCGATCAACTGCTCCGGGGTGATGCCTTCCTTCTCCGCGCGCAACATGATGGCCGAGCCGTGTGCGTCGTCCGCGCAGACATAGATGCATTGGTTGCCGCGTAGCTTCTGGAAGCGCACCCACATGTCGGTCTGGATGTACTCAAGCATGTGGCCAAGGTGGATGGAACCATTGGCATAGGGCAGGGCGCTGGTGACGAGGATCTTGCGTGGCTCGGACATGGGGCTCGGCTACTTGATGAAACGGAGGTCGGCCACTATAAAGCGCCGGAGCGGAATTTTCACCCTTCCAGGCACATTGTGCGCAGCAAGCTTTCTCGCCACGAAGGAGTCGGCGGCGTAGGATAGCCGGCTGATTTTCCTGTCTTGTTATCGGAGTTGCCCATGAGCGCCGTCAATCGCGCAGCGGTGGAAGCCGTCCTTCGTCAATACACCGACCCTTACCTGAACCAGGACCCGGTCAGCGCCGGCTGCGTGCGGGACATCGAGGTCCAGGGCGACCGGGTCACGGTCCGCATGGAACTGGGTTATGCCGCCGGCCTGTTCAAGAGTGGCTGGGCGCAGATGCTGCAACTGGCCATCGAGGGCCTGGACGGCGTGAGCTCGGCCAAGGTCGAGATCAGCAGCGTCATTGCCGCGCACAAGGCCCAGGCGCAGATCCCGGGCCTGGCCAACGTCAAGAACGTGGTGGCGGTGGCTTCCGGCAAGGGCGGTGTGGGCAAGTCCACCACCGCGGCCAACCTGGCCCTGGCCCTGGCCCGCGAAGGCGCCAAGGTGGGGATTCTCGACGCCGACATCTATGGCCCGAGCCAGGGCATCATGTTCGGCATCGCCGAAGGCACCCGTCCGAAGATCAAGGACCAGAAGTGGTTCGTGCCGATCGAGTCCCACGGCGTGGAGGTCATGTCCATGGCCTTCCTCACCGATGACAACACGCCGATGGTCTGGCGCGGTCCTATGGTCTCCGGGGCTTTGCTGCAACTGGTGACCCAGACCGACTGGGGCAACCTGGACTACCTGGTGATCGACATGCCGCCAGGCACCGGCGACATCCAGCTGACCCTGGCGCAGAAAGTTCCGGTGGCCGGTGCGGTGATCGTCACCACGCCCCAGGACCTGGCTCTGCTGGATGCGCGCAAGGGCGTGGAGATGTTCCGCAAGGTCAATATCCCGGTGCTGGGCGTGGTGGAGAACATGGCGGTGCACATCTGCTCCAACTGCGGCCATGCCGAGCACCTGTTTGGCGAAGGCGGCGGCGAGAAGCTGGCCAGCCAGTACGACGTCGAGCTGCTGGCCTCGCTACCGTTGTCGATGCTGATCCGCGAGCAGGCCGACGGCGGCAAGCCGACGGTGATCGCCGAGCCGGAAAGCCAGATCGCCATGGTCTACCAGGAGTTGGCGCGGCATGTGGGCGCGCGCATTGTCTTGCAAGAAGCGGCCGCCCCGGCGATGCCCAACATCACCATCAGCGACGACTGAAGCCCCAGGCGGGTGAGTCATGTAGGAGCCGGCTTGCCGGCGAAGGCGTCCTCAAGATCGCTTTCGCCGGCAAGCCGGCTCCTACCGTTGCGGCGGCAGGATCAGACCCGCAGGCCGCCGTCCATTTCCAGGATGCGCCCGGTGTAGTAGTCGTTCTCGAAGATATAGGCCGCCGAGTGGGCGATCTCTTCCGGCTTGCCCATGCGCTTGAGGGGAATACCGGCAGTCATCTTTTCCAGGGCCTCGGGCTTCATGCCCAGGGTCATTTCGGTTTCGATAAAGCCCGGGGCGATGCCCGCCACGCGGATACCGTAACGCGCGAGCTCCTTGGCCCAGGTGACCGTGGCTGCCGCGACCCCGGCCTTGGCTGCGGAATAGTTGGTCTGGCCGATATTGCCGGCGCGGGAGATCGAAGAAATGTTGATGATCGCGCCGTTGTTTCCGAGCTCGATCATCTTCGCCGCCACTTCCCGGGTACAGAGGAAGACCCCGGTCAGGTTGACGTCGATCACCGCCTGCCACTGGGCCAGGCTCATCTTGGTCATCTGGCCGTCCTTGACCTTGACCAGCAGGCCGTCGCGCAGGATCCCGGCGTTGTTGATCAGGCCGTGGATGGCGCCAAAGTCCTCGGCCACCTGGGCCACCATGTGGTTCACCTGCTCTTCATCGGCGACGTTGCACAGATAGGCACGGGCTTCGACGCCGTGGGTCTTGCACGCCGCGACAGCCTGGTCGAGCTTTTCCTGGTTCAGATCGACCAACGCCAGCCGCGCGCCCCTGGCTGCGAAATACTCGGCCATGGAGCGGCCCAGACCTTGGCAACCGCCGGTGATAATGATTACTTTGTCAGTGAGTTGCATTCGCATGTCCCGCTAGCTGGTCTTGAGGGGAGTCCTTTTCGGGAACCCTCGCTCGGCGGCCGGACCTGGCCTGGCTGCAGATGAGAATTGCCCTGTTGGCGTAGCTGGAACAATGCTCCAGGCGCCCGTCCGTTTTCGACGGATTCTACATAAGGAGTCATAAAGTGAGCGTTGAAGCTGCCAAGAATGCACGAGAACTGCTGCTCAAGGAATATCGTGGGGTGCTGTCCACTCACTCCAAGGCCATGCCGGGATTTCCCTTCGGGTCCGTGGTGCCCTATTGCCTGGACGCCGAGGGCCGGCCGCTGATCCTGATCAGCCGTATCGCCCAGCACACCCACAACCTGCAGAAGGATCCCAAGTGCTCGCTGCTGGTGGGTGAGCGCGATGCCGATGACGTGCAGGCAGTCGGTCGCCTGACCTACCTGGCCGAGGCTGAGAAGCTCGAGGACGAGGCCGCCATCGAAGCCGCAGCCGAGCGTTACTACCGTTACTTTCCCGAGTCGCAGAACTACCACAAGGCCCATGACTTCGATTTCTGGGTGCTCAAGCCGGTACGCCACCGCTACATCGGCGGCTTCGGGGCGATCCACTGGGTCGACCAACTGACCCTGGCCAACCCCTTCGCCGGAAAGGCCGAGCTGAGCATGGTGGAACACATGAACAGCGACCATGCCAAGGCCATTGCCCACTATGTCCAGTTGACCGGGTTGCCGGACAACGCGCCGGCGCAGATGGCCGGGATCGATACCGAAGGCATGCACCTGCGCATCGGCCAGGCGTTGTATTGGCTGCCCTTCCAGGCGCCTTGCAATACGCCGACACAAGTACGCGAGGCCCTGGTTTTCCTGGCCCGAGCTGATCAATGGCCGAAAAATCCGCCCCTGGGTGCTTGAATTCACGAATTGGCGACGTCATTTACGGTCTACTGGAAGGCATTCTTCCGCAGAGGAAACCATTTGATGCGCCCTTTTCTGTTGCTCTTTTTACTTTTCCCGGTGCTCGAGCTGTTCGTCTTCGTCAAGGTCAGCGCGGCCATCGGGTTTTTCCCGGCGCTGCTGCTGATCATTCTCGGTTCGATGCTCGGTGTGCTGGTGTTGCGCGTGGCCGGTCTGGCCACGGCACTGCGTGCCCGTGAAAGCCTCAATCGCGGTGAGCTGCCGGCCCAGCAAATGCTCGAGGGCCTGATGCTGGCCCTGGGTGGTGGTTTGCTGATCCTGCCGGGTTTCATCAGCGATGTGTTCGGCCTGCTGATGCTGTTGCCGATCAGCCGTCGCCTGCTGGCCAATAAAATGCGCCAGCGTGCCGAGGAGCAGGCCCTGCGCCAGCGCGCCTTTGCCGACGACATGCGTGCCGCCCGTGGCGGCCCTGCGCCCCAGCAGCCGCTGGGCCGCGAGCCCAACGTGATCGAAGGCGAATTCGAGCACCGCGACTCCTGAGTCAGAAGCTCACGTCTCACGGCACCTTCGGGTGCCGTGTTCGTTTTGGCGCCAGCGATGTAAAAAATTTCATCGGCCAGCCCTTGTAATAACCTTATGCGCCCTTATGTAACGGTCACCGCAAGGTTTCTGGTGCTGACACCAGACAGACTTCCGCGGCTCGCTTGTCGAGCCGCACCCGGCAAAGCCGGATTTGCTAACCCGCCGGTATCGACACCGGCCGTTGAAAACCACAATTAGGAGAGATCGACAATGAAGCTTCGTCCTCTGCATGACCGCGTCGTCATCCGTCGCAGCGAAGAAGAATCGAAAACTGCCGGCGGTATCGTTCTGCCTGGTTCGGCTGCTGAAAAACCTAACCGTGGCGAAATCGTCGCTGTAGGTACCGGCCGTGTGCTGGACAACGGTGAAGTACGTGCGCTGGCCGTGAAAGTGGGTGACAAAGTGGTGTTTGGCCCGTACTCCGGCAGCAACACCGTGAAAGTCGATGGCGAAGATCTGCTGGTAATGGCCGAGAACGAGATTCTCGCTGTTATCGAAGGCTGATTTCCCGCGTATTTTCCCGCTACTACACAGTATTTAAGGAATATCGATCATGGCTGCTAAAGAAGTTAAATTCGGCGATTCCGCCCGCAAGAAAATGCTCACTGGTGTCAACGTTCTGGCTGACGCAGTAAAAGCGACCCTGGGCCCGAAAGGCCGTAACGTGATCATCGAGAAGAGCTTCGGCGCTCCGACCATCACCAAGGACGGCGTTTCCGTTGCCAAAGAAATCGAGCTGAAAGATCGCTTCGAAAACATGGGCGCGCAGCTGGTCAAAGACGTTGCCTCCCGTGCCAACGATGACGCTGGCGACGGCACCACCACCGCTACCGTTCTGGCTCAGTCGATCGTCAACGAAGGCCTGAAAGCCGTCGCTGCCGGCATGAACCCGATGGACCTGAAACGCGGTATCGACAAGGCGACCATCGCCATCGTCAAAGAACTGAAGGGTCTGTCCAAGCCATGCGCTGACTCCAAAGCCATCGCTCAGGTCGGCACCATCTCCGCCAACTCCGACAACTCCATCGGCGACATCATTGCCGAAGCCATGGAAAAAGTCGGTAAAGAAGGCGTGATCACCGTTGAAGAAGGCTCGGGCCTGGAAAACGAACTGTCTGTCGTAGAAGGCATGCAATTCGACCGCGGCTACCTGTCCCCTTACTTCATCAACAAGCCGGACACCATGGTCGCCGAACTCGACGGCCCGCTGATCCTGCTGGTGGACAAGAAGATCTCCAACATCCGCGAAATGCTGCCAGTGCTGGAAGCCGTTGCCAAAGCCGGCCGCCCACTGCTGATCGTGGCTGAAGACGTTGAAGGCGAAGCCCTGGCGACTCTGGTTGTGAACAACATGCGTGGCATCGTCAAAGTCGCTGCCGTCAAGGCACCTGGCTTCGGCGACCGTCGCAAGGCCATGCTGCAGGACATCGCCGTTCTGACCGGCGGTACCGTCATCTCCGAAGAGATCGGCCTGAGCCTGGAAAGCACCACCCTGGAGCACCTGGGTAACGCCAAGCGAGTGATCCTGTCCAAAGAAAACACCACCATCATCGACGGTGCTGGCGTTGAAGCGGACATCCAGGCTCGTGTGACTCAGATCCGTCAGCAAGTCGCCGACACTTCGTCCGACTACGACCGTGAAAAACTGCAAGAGCGTCTGGCCAAGCTGTCCGGCGGCGTTGCAGTGATCAAGGTTGGCGCTGGCTCCGAAGTTGAAATGAAAGAGAAGAAGGCCCGCGTTGAAGACGCCCTGCACGCTACCCGTGCAGCCGTTGAAGAAGGCGTGGTACCTGGCGGTGGCGTAGCCCTGATCCGTGCTCTGCAAGGCATCAACGACCTGAAAGGCGACAACGCCGACCAGGACGTGGGTATCGCTGTACTGCGTCGCGCTATCGAAGCTCCACTGCGCCAGATCGTTGCCAACTCCGGTGACGAGCCAAGCGTTGTCGTGGACAAGGTCAAGCAGGGTGCCGGCAACTTCGGCTACAACGCTGCTACCAGCGAATACGGCGACATGATCGAAATGGGCATCCTGGATCCAACCAAGGTAACCCGTTCCGCGCTGCAAGCAGCTTCGTCCATCGGCGGTCTGATCCTGACCACCGAAGCCGCTGTTGCTGAAATCGTGGAAGACAAGCCTGCAGCTGGCGGCATGCCAGACATGGGCGGCATGGGTGGCATGGGCGGCATGATGTAAGCCAGCCTTACCCCTGTACTGAAAAAGCCCCGCCGGTGAAAGCCGGCGGGGCTTTTTTATGCCTGGGATATGGGGACAGCTCCTTCGCGGGCAAGCCCGCTCCTACAGCGATGCAACTGGTGTAGGAGCGGGCTTGCCCGCGAAAGGCCTCAGCGCTGGCTCAGCTCGGCGGCCGAGGCCTTGGGCGCCTTCCAGCCCAGCAATTGCTGCTTGAAGCCATAACTGGCGCTCTGGTAGTAGCTGATGCCGCGCTGGATCAACGGATCGCTGTCCGCTACCCGGGATTCCTGGCTGGCGCCCAGGGCCTGGTCATGCCGGCGCAACCCCTGGCGCGGGCTGAGAATCGCCAGGTCCTGGCCGTCGAACAGGCCCAGGTGCTGATAGTTGCCCACCAGCACCCGGGGAGGCAGGGGGTTGTCCTGCAGCAGGTTGCGTCCGAAGAAGGTCGACTCGTAGTCCAGGTTCAACAGGCCCAGCAGGGTTGGCGCCAGGTCGATCTGGCTGGCCAGCTGTGCATTTTCCCGCGCCGGAATCAGCTTGGGCGCATAGATGAACAACGGAATCTGATAGTTGCTGATGGGCAGGTCTTCCTTGCCCGCGCTGCCTGCGGTGTGGTCGGCGACAAACACGAAAATGGTGTTGTCGAACCAGGGCTTCTGGCGGGCTGCCTTGAGGAACTCGCCAATGGCGTAGTCGGTGTATTTGACCGCGCCGTCCCGGCCCTTGCCGGACTTGATGTCGATCCGGCCATCGGGATAGGTGTAGGGGCGATGGTTGGAGGTGGTCATCAGTTGCAACAGGAAGGGCCGCTGCTGTGCGTAGTCGGCATCCGCCAGCTTCAGGGTCTGGGTGTAAAGGTCTTCGTCGGCCATGCCCCAGGCGTTCTTGAAGTGGATCTCGGACTCCTCGACGCTGCTCTGGTCCACCACGCGGTAGCCGTTGCCGCTGAAGAAGGCATTCATGTTGTCGAAGTAACCCCGGCCGCCATAGACAAACACACTGTCGTAACCCACGGACCGCAGTTGCTGGCCAAGGCTGGCGAAACCACTTTCACGACCGATGCGCTTGACGATGGAGCGCCCCGGGGTGGGGGGAATCGCCAGGGTGATGGCTTCCAGGCCGCGGTCGGTGCGGGTGCCGGTGGCGTAGAAGTTGTTGAAGTACAGGCTCTGTGCGCGCAACGCATCCAGGTTCGGGGTCAGGTTGCGGTCGTCGCCGTTGCTGCCCATGTATTTGGCGCTGAAGCTTTCTATGGTCACCAGGACGATGTTGGGGGTGCGTGGAGCCCCCGGGTTGTCGATGGCGCGCCGGATATCCAGCGGGTCCTTGCCGATGAAGCGGGCATTGGGTTCATTCAGTTCGGCGCGCATCTGGCGGGCCACCACATCGGCGGGCAGGCTGCGATAGAACTGCTGGTAGTCCAGCTCGTTGTTACGAAAGGCGGCAAAGAACTGATAGGGGCCGTTGCTCGCCAGTTCGTTCTGATAGGCGTTGCCGCCCTGGCTGCGCGGGCTGTCCTGGCTGAGCAGTTGCAGGCTGGCGCCGACCACCAGCAGCAGGCCGAGGGCACTGAGCAGGCGGCCACGCAGAGGCGGCAAGGGCGCATCCAGCGCAGCCTTCAGGGGCTTGCGCAGGGCCAGGCTCAGGGCGATTGCCGCCAGGGCCAACAGGCTCATGTACAGGCCGATCGGGTAGGACTCGAGAATGTTGTTGAGGACCTCGTCGGAGTACACCAGGTAATCGACGGCGATGAAGTTGAAGCGCACGCCGAATTCATCCCAGAACAGCCACTCCGCCACGGCCGTGAACAGCATGGCGAACAGGCTCAGACTGAACAGGCCCTGCAACAGCCAGCGGTGGCCGCGCCGACGCCACAGGGCGGGTGGGCAGAGCACCAGGTACAGGCCCAGGGGCAGGGCGGCATAGGCCAGGAAACCCAGGTCGTAGAGCAGGCCGACGCCAAATAGCGGCAGCCAGCCGCTACCGGCTTCGTCGAGGTGGGTGAGCAGCAAAATGCCGCGGGTCAGCAGGAAAATCGCCAGCCAGGTGCTGGTCAGCAGCAGCACGAAACGCGCCGGAGCTGTCTTGAGAAGATCCATCAGAGGGTGTTCCTTGGGGGCAAATGGCCCGCAGTCTGAGGTTGTCCCTGTAGTCAGCTTGTGAACCGCTGGTGAAAATATTGTTAAGCCCCCAGGCTCGGGAAAACTCTGCCAGGCACCGGCCGACAAGGCTGGCGGCGAGCCGGACTTGGCCTTAAGCTGCGCGAGCCAAGATGGCCGTAACCCTGTACGGAGAGAGTGCCGATGCGAATTCTACTGGTTGAAGACAACCGCGATATTCTCGCCAACCTGGCTGACTACCTGGGGCTCAAGGGCTATACCGTGGATTGCGCCCAGGATGGCCTGTCCGGGTTGCACCTGGCGGCCACTGAGCATTACGACCTGATCGTGCTCGATATCATGCTGCCGGGAATCGATGGCTATACCCTGTGCAAGCGCCTGCGCGAAGACGCCCGGCGTGATACTCCGGTGATCATGCTCACCGCCCGCGACCAGCTCGACGACCGCCTTCAGGGCTTCAAGTCCGGGGCGGATGACTACCTGCTCAAACCCTTCGCTCTCTCGGAACTGGCGGCGCGTATCGAGGCGGTGATGCGCCGTTCCCAGGGTGGTGGCCGTCGGTCGCTGCAGGTTGGCGACCTGAGCTACGACCTCGATACCCTGGAGGTCACCCGCGAAGGCCGCTTGCTCAAGCTCAACCCCGTGGGCCTCAAGCTGCTGGCGGTGCTGATGCAGAAAAGCCCCCATGTACTGCGTCGGGAGATCCTCGAAGAAGCCCTGTGGGGCGACGATTGCCCGGACAGCGACAGCCTGCGCAGCCACGTTCACCAATTGCGCCAGGTGATCGACAAGCCGTTCGCCAAGCCGCTGCTGCACACCGTGCACGGTGTCGGGTACCGCCTGGCCGAGGGCCGAGATGGAGTTTAAGCAGAGCCTTGCCCAGCGCATCATCATCGCCTTTGCGTTGATGAGTGCACTGGTGGCGGGGGCGTTCGCCATGGGCATCGTGGCGACGGTGCACCTGGTGGAGGAGAAGCTCATCTCCGCAGGCCTGGGCGGTGACCTGCAACGCCTGTTGCTGATGGATAACGTCGGCGACTGGAGTCACCGTCCCGAGCCCGACCAGTTGTTCTACTACAGTGGCGGGCGCGGCGACTTCGAGCTGCCCAAGGATTTGCGCCATCTGGATCCGGGTTTCCACGAGGTGTTCCGCGAGGAGTTGTCCTATCACGCCATGGTCGAGGTGGTGGACGGTCGGCGCTATGTGCTGCTGCAGGACCAGAGCGATTTCGAAGAGCGCGAGCGGGTGCTGTTCGCCGTGGTGCTGGTAGGTTTTGTCCTGAGCCTGGCGCTGGCGGTGTTTCTCGGCTGGGTCCTGGCTCGCCGAGTGATGGCGCCGGTGGTCCGCCTGGCCCGCCAGGTGCGTCACCGGGACCAGTTGCTGGGGCTGGCCCCGCCCTTGGCGCCGGATTATGCCGCGGACGAGGTCGGCGAACTGGCCATCGCCTTTGACGCAACCCTGGGGCGCTTGCGCCAGGCCTTGAGCCGCGAGCGGCTGTTCACCAGTGACGTCAGTCATGAGCTGCGCACGCCATTGATGGTGCTGGCCACCTCCTGCGAACTGCTGCTGGAAAATCCTGGCCTGGATCACCGTGGCCGGGCCCAGGTCGAACGCATAGCCCGCGCCTGTGAAGAAATGCGCGAACTGGTTCAGACCTTCCTGATGTTGGCGCGGGCCCAGCGTGAAGACGCCAGCATGTCGCCGCAGTTGACCCTGAGCCAGGCGGCCAGCGACTTGATCGGGATCTGGAGAGAAGCCATCGAGGCCAAGGGAATCGAACTGATCTTCGAGCCGGGAACTCCGGGTGACAGTCGTTACAACGCGACCTTCCTGCATGCGGTGATGGGCAACCTGCTGCGCAATGCCCTGCATTACACCGAGCAGGGGTTCATTCGCCTGACCCTGCTGCCGGAAGGCTTCGTGGTGGAGGACAGCGGCGTGGGCATTCCCGAGGAGAAGCGCGAGGCAATGTTCCAGCCGTTTGTGCGGGGCGATGAAAAGCGTGGGGAAGGCCTGGGGCTGGGGCTGTCCCTGGTGCAGCGGATCTGTGAGAACCAGGGCTGGACTGTCAGCCTCACTACCATGACGCCCAATGGCTGTCGTTTTTTCGTTCAGCTGAACTCGGCCAAGGCCTGATTGTTCTTTCCCGGCCCTGTTCTACGGGGCCGGTCACTTGTCGTTTTTTCCTCTTAAGTGGCCCCAGGCCACTGTCCTCAGCCTGTAAAACCCTGAAATATTTCCTCGTTGGACGGTACGAAGTTTTCACAAAGGGATGACCTGTCGCTGACACGTCGCTGCTTAAGGTGGCGCCATCAGTTGCAGGAGACTTTGATGATGGCTACGCCGATCAAGCTGGAATTTTCCGACAAATACGATGCCCAACATGCCCAGGAATACCTGCTCAAGCATCAGGATGGCCTGGCGCGGCAGTTGTCTCACAAACGTGACGAACAATTGGCCCGTACTGCGCTGTCTCTGGCGGGAGAACCCGGGCTGGTGCTGGACCTGCCCTGCGGCGCCGGACGTTTCTGGCCTCTGCTGGCAGAAAAAACCAATCGAGTGATCATTGGCGCTGACAATTCAGCAGCTATGCTGAGTACCGCCACGGTGGCCCAGCCGGCCGATGTGGTAAAACGGGTACGGCCCTTGCAGACCTCTGCGTTTGCCATTGATTTGCCGGACAACGCCGTGGACTGCATTTTCTCCATGCGTTTATTGCACCACATAGGCCAGGCGGAGCACCGCATGGCGCTGCTACGGGAGTTTCAGCGGGTCAGCCGTGATAGCGTGATCATCTCGTTGTGGGTCGATGGCAACTTCAAGGCCTGGAAACGCAAGCGCATGGAGCGCAGGCGCCAGGCTGAAGTTGGGCAGGAGGGTTACCAGAATCGTTTCGTGTTACCGGCGGCCACGGTCGAAGAAGAATTCAGGCAAGCCGGCTTTCGTGTCCAGGAACACCTGGACTTCTTTCCGCTCTACGCCATGTGGCGGGTCTACGTATTACGCAAGAGGTAAAAGGATGGCTGTTGAATGTGCTTCGGAACTGGATGCCGCGCCCACAGATTGCTTCGAATACTTCTGGAACAAACAAGGTGAATGGGTCGAGGAACCCAATCAGCGTCGAGGCGGCGAGAGCGGCGTCCAACGCATTCAAAGCAGTAGCGGCGGCCTGCTCTATGCCAAGCGGCAGATCGGGCACATTCATCGCAGTTGGTTGCACCCTTTCGGGCGACCGACGGTCCTGCGTGAGCGCGAAGCTCTGCAAGGCCTGCGCCTGCTGGACGTAGAGGTCCCGGAACTGGTGTTCTGCGGGGCCCGACGTGGCCCGGAGCGACAATGGCAGGCGTTGCTGGTCACCGCAGCGCTGGAGGGCTTCATGGAGGTCGACAACTGGTATGCCGCCGGTGGGCGCGAGCGCCACGGTGAAGCCTTTCATGATCGTTTGTTGCAGGCGGTGGCTGCGACCCTGGCGCGCATGCACAAAGGGCGCTGGCAACATGGTTGCCTGTACGCCAAGCACGTTTTCGTACGGGTGGACGGCGAGGGCGAGCAGGCTCAGGTGCGAGTCGCATTGCTGGATTTCGAGAAATGCCGCCAGCGCTTGAGCAGCCGCCGGGCCGCAGCCCATGACCTCAAGCAACTGCGTCGCCATTCGTCGTGGAATGACGCGGACTGGCAAAAGCTCTACTACTTTTACAAGACGGTGTTTGGCAGCCCCATCAAAGGTTTATAGCGATGAAGCTAGAAATTGCACGAGGTTTGTTCCTGGCAGGAGCCTTGGCAGTCGCTTCTTTGGCCGTAGCTGCCTGGGAGCAGCCGCGCACGCAGGTCCTGAGCGCCCAGGGAGACGCCCATTGCCCGTTGCCGCGGGTGGCCAAAGCCTCTGTGGCGGTCAAGCCCGATCATGACCTGTTGCTGTTCATGTTCGGCATGGCTCAAGGATTGAAACCCCAGAGTTGAAGCTTGTTCAGCCCCTAGAAAAAGGCCTCGCAATGCTAGGCCTTTTGTTTGCCCGGAAATGATCAGATCAGATGCAGGTGGTTGTCCCACAGGCCCGCTGGAAGGTCCAGGGGCTTGGCCACGATCTGCGTCTGACGGCAGTCGTAGAAGCGGCAGCGACCTTGTCCCGAGGTCACCACGAAGCCATCGGCTACCGCTCCGACACCGGCGCAATCGGGCAGTGGGGCGTCGACCCGCACGGCACCGCTGTCCAGGTCCCAGATAAAGAAGCGGTTGCCCCGGGGAGCGGTCAGGGCCACCAGCCGCAGGTCGCTGTGCACTGCCACGCTGGCGGTGTAGTGCCCCATGGCCTGCAATTGTTCCTGGGCTACCGGGAAGGGGGCGAAAGGCTGGCCGGGACGCTTGATCGCCAACAGTTCCGAGGATTCGTGGGCGGCGCCCATGAACTGCTGGCCGGTGACTATGGTGCCGTCGCCGGCAACGCCCATGTGGCGCACGCTGTTCATCTGCTGGGCCAGGGTTTCCTTGCTCAGCAGCGTGCCATCGCGCTGCATCAGGACCAGGCTCGGTTCCATGGCGTCAAGGTTCATCTCCACCCGGCTTTCGGCTTCGGTACGGATCCCGCCGTTGGCCACCACCAGGGTTTCCCCGTCTGGCATCCATGACACCTGGTGGGGGCCGATGCCATGGGTGGACAGCTCGCCGCTGTGCACCAGGCGCTCACCCTCGAAGCGGTAGACACCCAGCAGGCCCCGGCCCGGGTCCCGGGTATCGTTCTCGGTGGCGTACAGCCATTCGCCGCTCTTGTGGATCACCGCATGTCCGTAGAAATGCCGGTCCGGTTGCGCGGTCAGGGTCTGCAGGAGCGCGCCGTTGCGCAGGTCGATCAGGTAGCTTTCGGTGCCCGGGCGCCGCGCCACGAACAGGGCGATGGGCAGTTGCGGGTGGTTGATGATGTCATGGCAACGTTGGCCGACCTGGGTGGCAAATACCTGTTTACCGTCCAGTTGATAACCGACGGCGTAATGCTTGCCGTCACCATCGTCCCTGGCCGAAAGCAGCAGGGGCTGCTTGCCCTTTTGCTTGAACAGCGTCCAGCCGCCCAAGGTCACCGCACTGAGCAGCAGGCTGCCCAGCGCCAAAGCCTGACGTCGCAGCATCATCAGTCACCGTCGTTGGCGTTGAAGCCCAGTTGGATCCCCAGCGCCTTGGCCAATTCGCCTTCATGCAGGCGGTGGACCACGTTGAGGCTGTCATACAGGTCGTTGAGTTGCTGGCGGCCAGCGTCGTCACTGAGCATTTCGGTCAGCGAGCGCTGGGTGCTGGCGAAGAGTTTCAGCGAGGCGGCGTAGGCGGCGTCGATCTTGTCGGCCAGAGGCTTCTGATCGGCAGGCAATAGGCCGCGCAGGCCCTTGTTGTCGACCCCGGCCCAGACCGTCTGGGCAGCGCTGAGGCTGGCTTCCAGGCCCTGCAGGGACGACTGGCTGCGCCAGGCATCGGCCTGGAACGGCTGCGGGATGCCCTTGGTCTGACGGCCCATCGGCGTGCCGAGCTTCTTCTTCAGGGTATCCAGAGCCGTGACCTGGACCCGCAGCAGGTCGGCGATGGCCTCGTGAGAATCGGCGTACCGCTGGTTGGGGAACTTGCTCATCTGCGCGAGCATGCCGTCGTTGGTGTTCCAGCTCGACAGGATTTCTTCGGCCAGTTGTTTCTGGCGCTCACCAATGGCAGTCAGCAGCGGGCAGTAGCGGGCTTTCTGCGCGCTGTCGGCCATGTCGATCTTGCTGTCGAAGAGGATGTATTCGTAGGCCGACAGCCCCTGCACCACGACGCTGGACTTGGCCAGGGCGGCGGCATCGATCTGCGGGTTGGCGGTGACCAGTTGCTCCACCTGACGGCCCACCAGGTTCTTCTTGTCCGGCCAGAACTGGACCTGCCAGGAGCGGTTGCCCTCGGCCAGTGGGCCGATCAGCAACGGCTGGAGCTCGGCCCAGGCTTTTTGCGCATGGAGGAAGTCGGCCCGGGCGGTGTCCAGGCTTTCCTTGCCTTCACAGAAGGCCAGGGCACTGATGGCCAACTGGCGGTCGGCGTCGACCCAGCGACTGTAGGTCGGCAGGATGACCTGCTTGGCGATGGCCGCCGAGGTCACGGCTTGTGGGTCCTGGGGCGAGCAGGCGCCCAGGGCGAGTGCGGCAAGGCTGGTGAACAGCAGTTTGGGGCGGAACATGTTCGGGCTCCCTTTATTGTGGAGAAAACGTGTGAGTCGAGCGTTACAGAGAATTCAGGAATGCCAGCAACGCGGCGCGCTGCTGGGCATTGAAGGTCAAGACCTGTTGTTTCGCGCCTTCGGCTTCGCCGCCGTGCCAGAGCACCGCCTCCATCAGGTTGCGGGCGCGGCCGTCATGCAGGAACTGGGTGTGGCCGCTGACGGTTTCGGTAAGGCCGATGCCCCACAGCGGCGCGGTGCGCCAGTCGCGGCCACTGGCCTTGAACTCCGTGCGGTGGTCCGCCAGGCCTTCGCCCATGTCATGCAGCAGCAGGTCGCTGTAGGGGCGTATCACCTGGTTGGCCAGCTCGGGTTCGGCGGCGTTGGCCGCGGTGGTGAAACTTGGGGTATGGCAGGACTGGCAGCCGGCCTGGAAGAACAGGTTCTTGCCGGCCAGGACCTGGGGCGAGTCGACATCGCGACGTGCCGGCACCGCCAGGTTGCGGGTATAGAACAGCACCAGGCGCAGGATGTTGTCGCTGACCTCCGGCTCGCCATCCGGGCCGTTGCCATTGGGGGCCTGCCTGCAGGCGGTTTGCGCGTCGGTGCAGTCATCGAAGGGTCTCAGGCGGGTGGTCAGGCCCATATCACCAGAAAACGCGTGAACATTTTGTTGATTGAGGTTGGGTTGCCCGGCTTTCCAGCCAAAACGCCCGAGTACGGTCTTTTGCAGGGCGTCATCCCAGACCCAGTTGGGCCGGCCGGCGATGGCATTTTTATTCGCCGGCCTGGCATTGGCCAGGATCGCCTCTTCGGGAATGGCTTCCAGCAGCCCCAGGCCGATCATCGGTGGCGCCACCCGGGCGGAAAAACGCGTGTCCGGGTGCATAGGCCCGTAGCCCAGGTCGGTGATCTGTAGCTTGGGTTTGCGCAGCTCCACTTGAGTGCCGTCCTGGAAGCGTACTGGCAGGGGATCGTAGTCCACCCGTACCCGGCCTTCCGGAGCGACCCCGGGAATGGCCATGTCCTGCAACTGGCCGCCGTACACCGGCTCCGGAACGATGCCTGCCTGTTCGATGAGCCTGGCAAAGGCCGGATCGTCGGGGATCGACAGGCGCACCAGCATCGACACTGCGTTCAGCGCATCCGGCGCCGGGGGATGACCGCGCCCGTCCTTGACGTGGCAGTTCTGGCAGGCGTTGGTGTTGAACAACGGGCCGAGGCCGTCGCGGGCGGTGGTGGTGGAGGGGGCGATGACCCAGGGGCTGCGGAAGAAACTGTTGCCGACGCTGAAGTCCAGGCGCCGGGTGGGTGGCAGGTTGGCCGACGGCAGGGAGAAGGCATTGCGATCGCTCTTGTTGACCGTGGTCGCGCCGCCCGCCCGGGCTTCTCCAGGTTCGGCCTGGGTAAAGCGCGGCGCGTCATCGCAGGCACTCAGGCTCAGGGCCATGAACAGAGCGGACCAGCGAAGCGGCAACGAGGGCATCGGATATCCTGCAAGACGAGCAAAACAAGGGCGCAAAGTCTAACAGGGCGGCCTGGATTGAATAAGAGGAATTATCGTTTGGTTTGACCCAGGACAAGCTGGCCAGGGCGCAGGCAACGATGTTGCAGGTTGTGCAAACGGCTGCGGCGGGCACAAAAAAGGCGACCCGAGGGTCGCCTTTCTGCCTGGCGCAATGCGGATCAGAATTCGTGATCGGCGTTGTCCGGGTTCAGGTCGCTGATGCCCAGCTTGCCGGCGGCCTGCTCGATCGAGCCGGTCTGCTTGACCAGGGCGGCGATGGCGTCACGCACGATCTGGTTGCCGGACTCGTTGCCCGCCGCAATCAGCTGGTCGTAGTGCTCGCCCTTGTTGGCGTGGTCGACCATGACCTGGATCTTGGCTTCGGTGGCCGCCAGGTCGGCTTTCAGGGCCGCGTCGGCGGCCGGGTCGGCCTTGGCCACCAGGGACGACAGGCTGGCGCCGCTCATCTTGGTGCCATCGGTACGGGTGTACTCGCCCAGGTAGACGTTGCGGATGCCCTTGGCGTCGTAGAAGTGCGAGTTGTGGGTGTTGTCGCTGAAGCAGTCCTGCTCATCTTCAGGGGAGTTGGCTTCCAGGGAAACCTTCATCCGCTCGCCGGCCAGTTCACCCAGGGACAGGCTGCCCATGCCGAACAGCATCTTGCGCAGGCCGGTCTCGGCCGGCTCGGCTTCCAGGGTGGCTCGGTAGTTGTCGGCCACGTCCGGCTTCCAGTTGCCGACCATTTCTTCCAGGTCGTTGACCAGCAGTTGGGTCACGGCCTTCAGGTAGGCACGACGACGGTCGTTGTGGCCGCCGGTGGCGCCGGCACCTTCCAGGTAGTCCGAAGCAGGGCGGGCGCCGGCGCCAGGGCCGGTGCCGTTGAGGTCCTGGCCCCAGAGCAGGAATTCGATGGCGTGGTAGCCGGTGGCGACGTTGGCCTCGGCACCGCCCAGCTCGTTCAGGCTGGCGAGTTTTTCCGGGGTGATGTCTTTCACGTCGACCTTGTCTTCGCCGACCTGGATCTCGGTGTTGGCGATGATGTTGGCAGTGGCACCCGGGTTGCCCAGTGCGTGCTCGTAGCTCTTGTCGACGTAGTCGATCAGGCCTTCGTCCAGGGGCCAGGCGTTCACCTGACCTTCCCAGTCATCGATGATGGTGTTGCCGAAGCGGAACACTTCGCTCTGCAGGTAAGGCACGCGAGCGGCGACCCAGGCAGCCTTGGCGGCTTTCAGGGTGTCGTCGTTGGGCTTGGCGAGGAAGGCATCGATGGCGGTCTGCAGGGTTTTCGCGGTGGATTCGGAGTCGCTGTATACGGCGAAGACCATGTCGGCGTAATGCGCGACCACGGCCTTGGCAGCCGCTTCGTCGACCTTGCCGGCTGCATCGGCCGCTGGGGTGGCAGTGCTGGTGGCCGGGGTCGGCGCTTGGGCGGCAGCCTTGTCGTCTTTACCTTCGCCGCAGCCGGCGAGGGAAATTGCGATGGCCAACAGACTGGCGGTAGCCAGAGGCATACGAATCATGGCGAACATCCTGCTTCGAGAGGGGAGTGGACGGCGCGGGGGCGCGCAAAAGCTGCGACATAATGCGAAAGATTTGCATTATGTGTAAAGGGTTGTGCCTGGAAATATTTCTTATTCAACAGGGGATTGCGCTGGGTCAGGTTCGCCAGCGCCGTGCCTGGCTCAGAGGATTGCCGCATTGCTGCGCTGGGCCTGTTTCAGGTAGGCCCCCAGCTCCCGGGCGGGCAGGGGTTTGCTGTAGTGGTAGCCCTGACCTTCGTGGCAGCCTTCGGAGATGATGTAGGCCTCCTGCTCGGCAGTTTCCACGCCCTCGGCGATCACCTGCATGCCCAGGCTCTTACCCAGCTGGATGATCGCGCGCACGATGGTGGCATCGTCGTCGTCATCCAGCAGGTCCTGGACGAAGCTCTTGTCGATCTTGATCTTGTCCAGGGGCAGGCTCTTGAGGTAGCTCAGGGACGAGTAGCCAGTGCCGAAGTCGTCGATGGCAATCAGGGCGCCGGAGCGGCGCAGGCTCAGCAGGTGCTGGGCGGCGGTGCTGATGTCTTCCATCAGGCCGGTTTCGGTGACTTCCAGCTCCAGGCTGCGGGGCGGCAGGCGGTAGATCTGCAACAGATTGTTGACCACCCGTGGCAACTCGGCGTGGTGCAGTTGCACGGTGGACAGGTTGACCGCCATGCGCAGGTCGCTGAAGCCCATGTCGTGCCATTCCCGCAGTTGGCGGCAGGCCTGGTCCAGCACCCATTCGCCGATGGCGATGATGGTGCCGTTCTGTTCCGCCAGGGGGATGAACAGGTCTGGCGGCACCAGGCCATGCTCGGGGTGCTGCCAGCGGATCAGCGCTTCGACGCCCACCACACGGTGGTCGCGATAGCTGATCTGCGGTTGGTAGACGAGGAAGAACTGATCCCGGGCCAGGGCCTCGCGCAGGTCTTTTTCCAGCTCGCGGCGGCGACGCATCTCGCTGTCGACGCTGGCGATATAGAACTGATACCGATTGCGTGACCGGGTCTTGGCCAGGGTCATGGTCTGTTCGGCTTTTTGCAGGAGCTTTTCCGTGCTGTCGCCGTCCTCCGGGAACAGGGTGATACCGATGGTGGCACGCAGGCGGATTTCCTGGTGATCCAGGGCGAAGGTGGCCTCCAGGTCATCGAGGATGCTCTGGGCCAGTTCCGCGGCTTCGTAAGGCTGTTCGATATCGGCCTGGACCAGGGCGAACTGATCGCCCCCCAGGCGCGCCAGGGCGCCAAGCCGGCCGCTGTGGCCGCGCAGGCGGTCGGCCAGGGCCAGCAACAGCTGGTCGCCGGTCTGGTAGCTGAACTGTTCGTTGATGCCCTTGAAATCATCCAGGCCGACACAGAGCACCGCCACCCGGCGTTGCAGGCGCCCGGCGTCCACCAGGATCTTGTCCAGTTGCTGTTGCAACTGCTGGCGGTTTGGCAAGCCGGTGAGGAAGTCGTACTGGGCCATGCGCAACAGGCTGTTTTCCGCCTCGTGACGCAAGTGGGTGTTGCGCTCGATGGAGGCCAGCAACTGGTTGGCGGTATTGATCCAGATCCCCAGCTCGTTCTTCTCGTGGCCCTTGAGCAGGGGCAACTGGTGTTCGCTGGGGCGGTCGGGGTTGATGGTGGTCAGGTGCTCGATGATTCGCGATAGCGGCTTGGTCAGCAGCCAGTGATAGACCAGGTACAGCACCAGGCCCATGGCCAGGGCCCGCAGGACTCCGGAAATGAAGATGATCACCGAGCTGACGATGAAGCCCTGGCCATAAGTGGCGGTGTCGAGGGTGATGCTCAGGTCGCCGTAATATTCGCTGTAGGGGCCACGGCCCACCAATTGCGTAGTGAAGGTGCGTTCCTGACCGAGGATCAGGTCGGTCAGCCAGCGGCTGGAGGATTTCTGCAGGTCGCGGGATTTCTCCGCGAGCATGGTCTCGTTCGGGTGGCCAATGGAGGCCATGCGCACAGCGTCATCCTGGAACAGGCCTTCAATGACTTGCATGCCCATTTCCCGGTCCAGGCTGTAGACCGCCTGTGTCGATGGGTCGCGAAACATGTCGAGAATGCGCTGGGCATCGCTAGCTACCGCCTGCCGAGTCTTGTAGGCATCGAAGACGATCTGGGCGCAGCTCAGGACCACGCCCACTATGAGTGCCGACAGCAGCACAACCCGGAGCAACTTCACCGACAAGCTGTTTTTGAGTTCCAGCTTCAAAGGGCTATTCCTTGTTCCGTGCGTGTAGCGTCAAGTTGCCATGAGTATTGGCAATCCCGTGATGGCCGTCAAAGTGACATTAGTGCCGAGAACAGGATGTCTGCGGGCCAGGCCCGGGTGATCAGAATCAGGATTGCTCGTGCTGTGGATAGTGTGTCGGTAGCGACGCCTTGCAACTTGAGGGGTGGCGTTGTTTTTTACCTGCCATGAATCTTAGCGCTTCAGGTGGGCGGGACAAGATCCCGGCTTTGCCACAGGCAAAAAAAACCCGGCCAGGCCGGGTTTTTTACACTGCAAACGGACTTAAGCGACGAAGTTCTTGCCTTCGAACTGCTCAGCCACGAATTTCCAGTTGACCAGGTTCCAGAACGCTTCGACGTATTTTGGACGAACGTTGCGGTAGTCGATGTAGTAGGCGTGTTCCCAGACGTCGCAGGTCAGCAGCGGGGTGTCGCCGCTGGTCAGCGGGTTGCCGGCGCCGATGGTGCTGGCCAGGGCCAGGGAACCGTCAGCCTTTTTCACCAGCCAGCCCCAGCCGGAACCGAAGGTGCCAACCGAAGTCTTGGTGAATTCTTCTTTGAACTTGTCGAACGAACCGAACGCAGCGTTGATGGCTTCAGCCAGGGCGCCGGTAGGTTGGCCGCCGGCGTTTGGCGCCAGGCAGTTCCAGTAGAAAGTGTGGTTCCAGACCTGGGCTGCGTTGTTGAAGATGCCGCCCGAAGAGGTTTTGACGATCTCTTCCAGAGTCTTGCCTTCGAACTCGGTGCCTGGCACCAGGTTGTTCAGGTTCACGACGTAGGTGTTGTGGTGCTTGTCGTGGTGGTATTCCAGGGTTTCCTTGGAAATGTGCGGCTGCAGAGCGTCGTGTGCATAGGGCAGCGGCGGCAATTCGAAAGCCATGATGATTCTCCTAATCAGGTCAGTTGCGGTGAGCGCAAGGCCGATCACGGGCGGCCAGACAAGCGCCGGGGAGTTTGTACTCTTTGCGGCGCAGGGTTCGGATCATAGCACCGGGGGTGCGGCTTAACCACGCAACAACTGTGTGGGATAGAGGTTCCAGAGCCTTTTGGAATAAGTCACGCGGCGCTGATCAACTGCAGGGCGACGCTGAACATCATCACCGCCACCAGCAGGTCGAGTATCCTCCAGGTGCTCGGGCGCGCCAGCCACGGAGCCAGCCAGGCGGCGCCCAGCGCCAGGGTGAAGAACCACAGCAGCGAAGCGCTCGCGGCCCCCACCACGTAGGCGCCCGGTTCGGTCTGCTGGGCCCCCAGCGAGCCGATCAGCAGCACCGTGTCCAGGTACACGTGGGGGTTGAGCAGGGTCACCGCCAGGGCGCTGAGCATCACCGCCCGCAGCGAACGCACGGTCTGTCCTTCGCCCTGCTGCAGGCTCTGTTTCGAGCAGGCACGGCGCAATGCCTGGGCGCCATACCAGATCAGGAATGCCGCGCCGCCCCAGCGTGCCACCGCCAGCAGCATCGGGCTCTGGGTGAGCACGGTGGCCAGGCCGAACACGCCGGCCGCCACAAGCAACGCATCACAGGTGACGCAAAGCGCCGCCACCGGCAGGTGGTGCTCGCGGCGCAGGCTCTGGGCCAGGACGAAAGCGTTCTGAGTACCGATGGCCATGATCAGGCCGAAGGCCACCAACAGGCCATTCACATAGCTTTGCCACATGGTTATTGCTCCTCGCCGGCGGCCAGTTGCTGCAATACCTGCATGGCCCGCCCGGCATCCGCCTGGCCGACAAACAGGTGGTCGTGGTAGTAGCCGGCGATCACGTTGCAACTGATCCCGGCCTTGCCCAGGGCCCCGGCGAAGGCAGCGGTCAGGCCCACGGCTTCGAGCGCCGAATGCACGTTGAGGGTGATCCAGGCGGCTACATAGTCAAAGCCCAGGCCCAGGCGCTCGGCCTGCTGGCGCGGGAGAATCACGGTCAGGCCTTCGCGCTCGCGAAAACTGCCCAGCACTTCGCAGTCCTGCAGCAGGCTGCGGTCGGGGAGGGAGCAGAACACGTACTCGCCGTCATTGAGCTGCGGGCTCATGCTGCGCAGCAGGGTTGCGAGGGAGGTTTCACCGGCCATGAACGGAATCCTTGAACGAAGAGGCATTGCTGAGGCTTTACGCTGGCTATTTTCCCGGCCCGGGTTGTATAAGAAAAACCAATATTGCTGATCTCTCATTAGGAAAACTGATGTTCGACTACAAGTTGCTCTCGGCCTTGGCCGCAGTGATCGAGCAGGCAGGGTTCGAGCGGGCGGCCCAGGTGCTGGGTTTGTCACAGTCGGCGATTTCCCAGCGGATCAAACTGCTGGAGGCCCGGGTCGGCCAGCCAGTGCTGGTGCGGGTGACGCCGCCGGCGCCGACGGAAATCGGCCGGCGCCTGCTCAACCATGTGCAGCAGGTGCGCCTGCTGGAGCGCGACCTGCAAAGCCTGGTGCCGGCGCTGGACGAGGAGGGCCTGCCGGAGCGCTTGCGCATCGCCCTCAACGCCGACAGCCTGGCCACCTGGTGGGCTGGCGCAGTGGGCGATTTTTGCGCCGAGCACCATCTGCTCCTGGACCTCGTGGTGGAAGACCAGACCGTCGGCCTCAAGCGCATGCGCGCCGGGGAAGTGGCGGCCTGCGTCTGTGCCAGCGAGCGCCCGGTGGCCGGGGCCCGCAGCCTGCTGCTGGGGGCCATGCGCTACCGGGCCATGGCCAGCCCGGAATTCATCGCTCGGCATTTTCCCCAGGGCGTGCGTGCCGAGCAGTTGCCGCGCACACCGGCGCTGGTGTTTGGCCCCGACGATTTCCTGCAGCATCGCTACCTGGCTTCCCTGGGCGTGGACGGTGCTTTCGAGCATCATCTGTGCCCGTCTTCCGAGGGCTTCATTCGCCTGACCGAGGCCGGCCTGGGCTGGGGGCTGGTGCCCGAGTTGCAGGTCCGCGAGCAGCTCGAGCGGGGCCTGCTGTTGGAACTGTTGCCGGATAAACCCATCGATGTGCCGCTGTACTGGCATCATTGGCGCAACGGCGGCCAATTGCTGGGGCTGCTCACCGAGCACCTGGCACGTTTGTCGGCACAATGGCTGGTGCCCTGGGAGCAGCCGTAAGCGTCAAGCGACAAGCTGCAAGTAGACAGCTTGCGCACTGATTTTTAACTTGCAGCTTGTAGCTCGTAGCTCGTCACTGCTTTCTTAGGAATATTTCATGAAGATTCTGGTTACCGGCGCAAGCGGCTTCATCGGCGGGCGCTTCGCCCGCTTTGCCCTTGAGCAGGGCCTGGAGGTGCGGGTCAATGGCCGTCGCGCCGAAGCCGTGGAGCATCTGGTGCGCCGTGGCGCTGAGTTCGTCCAGGGTGACCTGAGCGATGCCGATCTGGTGCGCGAGCTGTGCCGCGACGTCGACAGCGTGGTGCATTGCGCCGGTGCCGTGGGCTTGTGGGGGCGCTACCAGGACTTCCACCAGGGCAATGTGCTGGTCACCGAGAACGTGGTCGAAGCCTGCCTCAAGCAGCGGGTGCAGCGGCTGGTGCACCTGTCTTCGCCCTCGATCTACTTCGACGGCCGGGATCACCTGGGGTTGACCGAGGAACAAGTGCCCAAGCGCTTCCGGCATCCTTATGCGGCCACCAAGTACCTGGCCGAGCAAAAGGTCTTCGGCGCCCAGGAGTTCGGCCTTGAAGTGCTTGCCCTGCGCCCGCGCTTCGTCACCGGCGCCGGCGACATGAGCATCTTCCCGCGGCTGTTGAAGATGCAGCGCAAGGGCCGCCTGGCCATTGTCGGCAACGGCCTGAACAAGGTCGATTTCACCAGCGTGCACAACCTCAACGAGGCGTTGTTCAGCAGCCTGCACGCCAGCGGCTCGGCCTTGGGCAAGGCCTACAACATCAGCAACGGCACACCGGTGCCTTTGTGGGATGTGGTCAATTATGTGATGCGCCAGATGCAGGTGCCGCAAGTCACCCGTTATCGCTCCTTCGGCCTGGCTTATGGCGTGGCGGCGCTCAACGAAGGTTTCTGCAAGCTCTGGCCGGGGCGGCCGGAGCCGACTCTGTCGCGCCTGGGAATGCAGGTCATGAACAAGAATTTCACCCTGGATATCAGCCGTGCCCGGCATTATCTCGGCTATGAGCCCAAGGTCAGTCTGTGGGCGGCCCTGGATGAGTTCTGCGCCTGGTGGAAAGCCCAGGACATAAGCTGAAACCAAAGACTGAACCGAGTTTGCTCGGCCCGGTCCATTGGCCGGGCGGATTAGCGGTTTATACTCGCCGCACTCAGCCACCACCGCGTTTCACAAAGGTTGCCCCATGCGTAACGATGCAAACGATGACTTCGACGACGTTCCCAGTCTGCGCGCCGATCCTCTCGACGACGATGTCTTCCCTACCACCAGCGCTGCCCGCGAGCGTACTTCCGTGCATTCGCGCGGCACGCCGGTCGTCAAGGTCAAGAGCCCCAGCACCGGCCCGCTCTGGGCATTGGTGGGTGCCTTGTTCTTTGCCTTCATCGGCCTTGCCTGGTGGAGCTTCCAGCAGATTTCGCTGATGGAACAGCAATTGGTGGCGACCCAGGAAAGCTTCGCCAGGATCAGTGAGGAAGCGGCCGGACGCCTGCAGGACATCTCCGGCAAGGTGGTGGCCAGCCAGACCAATGTCACCACCGACAGTGAAGCGCTGAAGCTGCAGATCAAGCAACTGGAGAGTCGCCTGCAGGACCAGAGCCGCCAGCAGCAGGGCGTGGCGGGGCAGGCCACCGATCTGGACAAGCGCCTGGCGCAGATGAGCGCGCAGACCGCCGAGCAGCAAGCAGCCAACAGCCAGTTGCAGGCTCAGGTGAAAGCCTTGAGCGGTGAACTGGCGAGCCTGAAAAGCGCCCAGACCGACAACGGCAAGGTCGATGCCCAGCTCAAGAGCCTGGGCGCCGACCTGGCCACGCTGAAGAAACAGGGCAATCCGAGCGCCGCCCTCGAGCGTCTGGAACAGGACCTGATCGTGCTCAAGAGCCAGCAGGACAACCGTCCCGCCGCTGCGCAAAACGGTGCCAGCACTGCCGAGTTCGACGCCTTTCGCGGCCAGGTGACCCGCAACATCAACACGCTGCAAAGCCAGATCCAGAACCTGCAGCAGCAGATCAACACCCGCCCTTGATGGGGGCCGCCTTCCCACGCTTGGCGTGGGAAGGCGTCGGTTCACCCTCCGTGTGCTGAATGTTTCCGCATATCCTGCAGCCGTCTACGCTCTTCGAACGCCAACACGAACGAGGAGCGGGCGATGAGACTGTGGCTTGGAAATACCTGGGTGGGCTGGCTGCTGCTGTTGTGCTTGGGCCCGCTGCAGGCGGCGCCGTCGGTGGATGATGGCGCGGCGGCCCGGGCGCTGCTGGAAAAGGCCCTGGGCTACTACCACGATCAGGGCGACAAGGCATTCGCTGCCTTCAGCCGCCAGGGCGAGTTCGTCGACCACGACCGCTATGTGTTCGTGGTGGATACCCAAGGCGTGATGCTGGCCAGTGGCGGTCCCTCGTCGGCGTTGATTGGCCGTGATGTGTCGCAAGTCCTGGGGCCGGACCTGCGCAAGGCGTTCAAGCAAGCGTTGAAGACGCCCGAGGGCAATGGCATCCAGCAGGCCGAGTACCGCTGGCAGAACTGGGCCGACGGCAAGATCGAGCGCAAGCATGTGTATTTCCAGCGGGTCGGCGAACGCATCCTGGCGGTGGGTTACTACCAGCCCCGGGCGTCGGCCGAGCAGGCCAGGGCATTGCTGGAGAGGGCAGCCACGGCCTTGAGCACGGACCGCAACGGTACGCTCAAGGCGATCAACCAGTTGCAGGGCGGTTTTCTCGAAGACGATCTGTACGTGTTCGTGGTGGACATGGACAGCCGGCGCTACCTGGCCCATGGCACCAACCTGCGTTTGCTCAACACCGACTTCGCCAAGATCAGGGATCTCGAAGGCAAGCCGGTGGGCGAGCCGATGCTGGCGCTCATGGCTCGCGAGGATCAGGGCGAATACCAATACCGCTGGAAGAACCCGGTGACCGGCAAGGTGGAGGACAAGCACGCCTACCTGCGCAAGGTAGGGAATCTGCTGGTTGCGGTGGGCTACTACAGCCCTTGATCATGCTGTCCTGCAGCCGCTGCCGCAGGCTGCTTCAGCAAAGGCTGGAGCGCTTCGACCAAAGCGGCTACAGGAGCCCGGGGCGGGTTAACGCGCCTTGTCTTCACGACCGCGCAGCAGGCGATTGGGCATGGCGATCGCCGCTGCCAGCCCCAGCAGGGATACCCCGGCACTGACCAGCAACAGATGCTTGAAGGTCGTCAGCAACTCGGCTCGCAAGGCGTCCCGCGCCGGGCCGGGGGCGGCGTTCAGGCCTTCCAGCAGGGCATTGCCGGAGTGCCCTTCAACCATCAGCCCGGCGCCACCGAGATGGGCCAGGCTGGAATCCTGGAGCAAGGCCAGCAGCAACGCCGACATCAGCGCCACGCCCACCGCCCCGCCGAGGGCGCGGAACAGGTTGGTGGTGCTGGTGGCCACGCCGATATCCCGTTGCTCCACCGAGTTCTGCGTGCCCACCAGGGAGGTGGGGAACTGCATGCCGCCGGCGATCCCGCAGAGCAGCATGAACAGGCCGCTGAGCAGCTCCGACTGCGGCGGTACCAGAGCCATGCCGAGGATCGACAGCGGCATCAGCAGCGCGCCACTGAGGATCATCGGCTTGTAGCGCCCGGTGACCGAGGTCAGGCGCCCGGCACAATAGGCGCCCATTGGCAGACCCATGGCCAGCGGCAGCAGGTGCAGGGCGGCACTGTCGGCCCCGGCGCCGGTGATGCTCTGGAAGCGCAGCGGCATCAGCACGATCAGGGAAATGGCCTGGAAGCTGGTGAAGAAGATCGTGCACCAGCACAGCAGCGCGTTGCGGTTGGTGAACAGGTGCATCGGCAGCAGGGGTTCCCGGGCCCGGCGCTCATGCCAGACGAACAGCGCCAGGACGATGACCGCGATGGCCAGCAGATCGAGCACTTCAGCGCTGCGCCAGGAATAGCCCTGGCCTACCTGGGTGATACCCAGCAACAGGGCGGTCAGGCCGATGATCATCAGCACGGTGCCGAGGTAGTCGATGATCGGCTTGCGCTGGGGCACCGGCAGCCCGATCAGAGTGCGATGCGCCACCCACCAGGCGCCCAGGCCCAGAGGCAGGTTGATCAGGAACACCCAGCGCCAGGAAAGGAATTCGGTCATGTAGCCGCCCAGCACCGGGCCGGCGACGCTGGCCACTGCGTACATGCTGCTGAAGTAGCCCTGGTAGCGACCGCGCTCCCGAGGCGGGACTATGTCGCCAATAATGGCCTGGCTCACGGAGATCATGCCGCCGGCGCCGATACCCTGAAAAATCCGCGCCAGCACCAGTTGCTCCATGTTCTGTGCCAGGCCGCAGAACAGCGAGGCCAGGGTGAACAGCCCCATGCCGAACAGCATCAAGCGGCGGCGGCCGTAGAGGTCGCCGAGCTTGCCGTAGATGGGCACTGCCACGGTCATCGCCACCATGTAGCCGGAGATCACCCAGGCCAGCAGGCCGACGTCCTTGAACTGGGCGGAAATGGCCGGCATGGAGACGGCGACAATGGTCTGGTCCAGGGCGCCGAGAAAGATCGCGAGCATCAGGGCGATCAACACGCTGCGAATGGCCGGTTTGGGCGAGACGGGCTGTTGGAAGTGGGTCACGAAAGAACCTGCGGGCAGAGATTGACCCGGCGGAGCAAGGCCGGTGGAAGTGCGCTTCAGTGTACTAGATAGGAGCCTACTAGATAGCCATACAAGGAAGTCTCCGGGGATTTTTCATCTGGGCTTAACTGATGGGAACGATGCTCTGTGAAGACCTGGGCGGTCAGACGAAAACGCAGATTATTTGGCGGTAATTAGCTGGTAATGGGACGCATTCTGTATAGTGCCCGGCACTGGGCTGGTGCTCTGAACACCGGCCCGGTCAATGTCCATTGATGTTGCTGTTGCTTGCATTTCGCCCGGGCGTATTCGTTTATCGAAGAGCCCTGGCGGTTGTCTGATGGTTCGCCCGCTGGCGCCCCCGTCGCCCGTCACACTGAGGCCTGGACTGTAGTGATGAACAAGCCTGCCCTTGCGTCGATTCCGGTGTTCAAGCTCTATGGCGAGAGCCTGGACTGGCCTACCCCGGACCTGCTTCATTGCGAGCCCATCAGCCAGCGCAGCCGCGAGCACCATTGGGAAATCAAGCCCCATCGGCATGCCGACCTCTGCCAGTTGCTGTTTGTATACCGTGGGCAGGCGGAACTGGAGATCGAAGGCCAGCGTACCCTGCTGGACAAATCGATGGTCCAGGTCCTGCCGCCGCTGTCGGTCCATGGCTTCCGGTTTTCCGAAGACATAGAAGGTTATGTGGTGACGCTGGCAGCGCCGCTGGTAAGCCATCTGCAAACCCAACTGGGGCAGGGGCAAAATACCCTGGCCAGGCCCGAGGGGTATCCGACGGGGGCAGACGAGGCGTACCTGAACGGTTTGTTCGCCGCCTTGCAGCAGGAGTACCAGGGGCAGCAGCCGGCTCGGGAAATGCTCATGCATGCGCTGGTCAGCATGATTGTGGTCTGGGTCGGGCGCCAGGCGTTGCAGCGCAGCAGTGCCAGCCGGCGTCCCCAGCGGGCCCGTGAGTATTTCAATGGCTTCATCCAGTTGGTGGAGGCCCATTACCGCGAGCATGTGAAGGTCGAGGACCTGGCCCACAAGCTGGGCATTTCCGTGTCGCACCTCAACGGCACCTGCCGTGAACTGGCAGGGCAGCCGGCGCTGCAGATCATGCACGAACGCCAGCTACTGGAAGCCAAGCGGCTGCTGACCTACACCGGGATGACCATCTACGAGATTTCCGCGGACCTGGGGTTTTCCGACCCCACCAACTTCACCCGGCTGTTCCGGCGCCGGGAGGGGATCTCGCCCAAGGTATTTCGCGACCGCCTGAAGGCTGATCAGGCCGGCGACGCCGATTCGCTGACGCTCACCTGAGGGCGTTCAAGGTGGCGTTGTGGGGCATGCAGCGCTCCAGGTTGCAACTGGCGTAGTTGCGCGGTTGCATGCGCGCCTGCTCCACGCGATAAGCGGCAGTACCGTATAGCGCCAGGGTCACGGTGCAGGTCATGAAGATGGCCAGGTACCTTCTTGTCTTGACGTTCATGGCAACGACCTCTGAACCCATACCCCTTTGGTTTAAAGGGGTACTGTTATCAGCATAGGTCAGTTGCGGGGGCTTGCCCGGCCTGTTTGGCAGGGTATTCAGCAGTTGGATCGAGCAGCCCGGCCAGCGCGGTGCATCTATCTACAAACCTTCGTCCCAGAGCGGTTGCTGGGGAAACCTGAGGACCAGGAAGTCGAGCATGCTGCGCAAGGTCGCCGGCATGTGCTTGCGCGAGGCATAGACCGCGTACATGTTCATCGTGCGCGGTTCGGCGTGGGGCAGCAGGCGTACCAGCTCTCCACGCTTGATGTACTCACCGGCCTGGTAGCTGGGCAGCATGGCGATCCCGGCGCCGGCCATGGTGGTGCGCAGCAGCGTGCTGGCCTCGTTGGCGCTGATGTTGCCCTGCACCGGCACCGATACCTGTTCGCCATCCTGTTCGAAATGCCACAGGCTCTTGCCGAAGTAGGAGTGGGTCAGGCAGTTGTGCCGGTTCAGTTCCTCCACCCGCTGGGGCGCGGGGTGCTCTCGCAGATAGGCCGGCGAGGCGCAGATCACCGAGCGGCAGACCGTCAGGCGCCGGGCGATCAGGTTCGGGTCCAGGTCGTTGCTGGTACGGATCGCCAGGTCAATGCGTTCATCCACCAGGTTTACCGTGCGATCGAGCATCTGCAGGTCGATGCTGACCCCCGGGTAGCGCTTGACGTAGTCGGCCACGGCATCCGCCAGTTGCGACTGGCCGAACGAGGTACTGACGCTGATGCGCAGCAGGCCGCGGGGTGCATCGTCCGGCTCGCCGACCGCGGCCTGCATGTCGCTGGACAGCTCCAGCATCTGCCGGCAGCGGGGCAGGATCTCACCGCCGGCGGCGGTCAGGCTGAGCTTGCGCGTGGTTCGGTGCATCAGCCGGGCGCCGACCCAGTCCTCCAATTCCGCCAGATAACGTGACACCACCGGACGCGACAGGTCCAGGTGATCGGCGGCGGCCGACTGGCTGCCCAGGTCGACGACGGTGACGAAGACCCGCATTGCTTGGAGACGATCCATGATTTGCCCGCTTTCAGAAACAAACTATGTTCAAGCATCGCATTTTTTGTAACGAGTCTGGCAACTAAGCTCTGTCCATCCCAACCCAGCCAACAGATGCCGGAGCTGCCCTCATGATCGGATTCACTTCACTCAAACGCTTGCTGCTGGCCACTGCCACCCTGGGCTTTGCCGCCCATGCCGCGGCCGCCGAGCCGACCCTGAGCCTGGATGTCTACAACCCGCGCGCCAACGCAATCTTCCCGGTGACCTCGGTGCTGGTCAGCGGCAAGAAGGACGCGATCCTGGTGGACGCCCAGTTCGGCAAGTCCCAGGCCCAGCAACTGGTGGACAAGATCCGCGCCAGCGGCAAGCACTTGACCACCATCTACATCAGCCATGGTGACCCGGACTACTACTTCGGCCTCGACACCCTGACCGCCGCCTTCCCCGACGCCAAGGTGGTGGCTTCGCAGCCGACCGTGGATCACATCAAGGCCACGGTGGACGGCAAGCTGGCGTTCTGGGGCCCGAAAATGGGTGCTGACGTACCGGCCAAGACCATCGTGCCGGGCGTGCTCAAGGGCCACAGCCTGACCCTGGAAGGGCAGAAGCTCGACGTCATTGGTCTGGACGGCAAGCAGCCGGACCGCACCTTTGTATGGATCCCGTCGATCAAGGCGGTGGTCGGTGGCGTGGTGGTCGCGGAAAACATCCACGTGTGGATGGCCGACACCCAGACCCCGCAGTCCCATGCGGACTGGCTGGCTACCCTCAAGACCATCGACAGCCTGCAACCCAAGACCGTGATCCCCGGGCACTTCCTCGGTGACAGCGCGCGTTCCCTGGCCCCGGTGCACTTCACCGCGGACTACATCAAGGCCTTCGACGAGGAAGCCGCCAAGGCCAAGGATTCCGCCGAGCTGATCGCGGCCATGAAAAAGCGTTACCCGGACCTGGGCGAGGACAGCTCCCTGGAGCTGAGCGCCAAGGTCGCCAAGGGCGAAATGAAGTGGTGAAAACGGTTTGACCCGCTCCCTTGTGGGGGCGGATGCCTCTGTACTCTCTTAGCCAACTGGAGACATGTCATGAGCAAGATCGCAATCATTGGTGCCACCGGCCGTGCCGGTAGCCAACTGCTGGAAGAAGCCCTGCGTCGCGGCCACAGCGTGACCGCCATCGCCCGCAACACGGCGAAGATCGGTTCGCGTGCCGGCGTGGTCAGCCGCGATGTGGATGTGGCCGACAGCGCCGCGCTGCAAGCGGCAGTGGCCGGTCACGATGTGGTGATCAGCGCGGCGCATTTTTCCAGCATCGCTGCCAATGCCATCATCGACCCGGTGAAAAAGGCCGGGGTCAAGCGCCTGCTGGTGGTAGGCGGTGCCGGTTCGCTGTTGCTGCCGGGTGGCAGCAAGGTCATCGATAGCCCGGGCTTCCCGGAGGAATACAAGGCCGAAGCCAGTGCCGGCGGGGTGTACCTGGAGACCCTGCGCAAGGAGCAGGACCTGGACTGGACCTTCCTTTCGCCATCGGCGGAGTTCGTCGAGGGTGAGCGTACCGGGCACTTCCGCCTGGGCCAGGACGACCTGCTGGTCAGCGCAGAGGGCCGCAGCTGGATCACTTTTGCCGACTACGCCATCGCCATGCTCGACGAGGTGGAAAAGCCGGCTCATAGCCGTCAGCGTTTCACCGTCGGATACTGATCACTGGCCGATTGACCCGTTAGCCGCCTGTTGCAGGCGGCTAACGGGGTGTTCCGGCAAGCGTTGAAGGCCCCTCGCGGGGCTTTTCTCTGCCTGCCGGTATTTCAGCGCTGCCGGGCCTGTTCCACCAGCCAGTCCAGCAGTTCCTGCAGGGCCGGCGAAGGCCCCGGGCGCTCCGGGTACACCAGGTAATACGCCTGCCCTGTCGGCACCTTCAATTCAAAGGGCATGACCAGCCGCCCGGCACTCAGGTCATCGCCAATCAATGCCCAGTCGCCAATCGCCACGCCTGTGCCCTGGGAGGCCACGGACATCGCCAGGTCCAGGGTCTCGAAGTGCTGGCCCTTGCCCAGGGTGTCCAGGGGCGTGCCAGCGGCCTTGAGCCAGGTTTGCCAGTCCCGCTGATCATGGGAGGGGTGCAGCAGCAGGTGCTGTTGCAGGTCTCTGGGGCTCGTCAGCGGCACCGGGCCTTCCAGCAGGGGCCGGGAACAGACCGGAGTCAGCTGTTCATTGAACAGGTGTCGCGAGCCCAGGGTCGGTGCCGGTGGCGCGCCGTACATGACCGCGGCGTCGAACGGCTCGCGGCCGAAATCCACGCCATGGGCAATGGTGGTGGTCAGTTGCACCGGCACATCGGGGCGCTCCTTCTGCCACTGCAGCAACCGCGGCAGCAGCCAGCGCATCACGCAGGTCGGGGCCTTGAGCCGCAGGTTGCGCTTCTGGCCGCCGATCTCGTCCACCGCGCCATTGATCATTTCGAACACCTGCTGCACCCGTGGCAGCCATTCCAGCCCCTCGGCGGTGAGGCTCAGGCCCCGGGCCTGGCGCAGGAACAACGGATAGCCCAGGTGACTTTCCAGCCCGGCGATCTGCCGGCTCACCGCTCCCTGGGTGATGTGCAACTGCTCGGCGGCGCGAGTGAAGTTGCAGCACTGGGCGGTTATCAGAAAAGTGTGCAGCGCGGGTAAGGGAGGAAGGCGTTTCATGGCTGGCCGAGGCATGACGTGGGGACATGGCTAGTATGACTTTTTATCCATTGTTGCGGCTACAGGCCCACCGTTCCAATAGCCCCTCTATCGGCGCCCGCAGGCGTTTTCCAGCCTGTGGCCGACGTGCGGTTTTCCTCCAATAAGAAGGGCGATGAGATGGCGACGTGCGGTGAAGTACTGGTCAAGCTACTGGAAGGTTATGGCGTCGAGCAGGTGTTCGGCATTCCCGGGGTACACACCGTGGAGCTGTATCGCGGCCTGGCCCGTTCGCCCATCCATCATGTGACTCCGCGCCACGAGCAAGGCGCCGGCTTCATGGCCGACGGCTACGCCCGAACCAGCGGCAAACCCGGTGTGTGTTTCATCATCACAGGCCCCGGCATGACCAACATCACCACCGCCATGGGCCAGGCCTACGCCGATTCGATTCCCATGCTGGTGATCTCCAGCGTGCAGGCCCGCAGCCAGCTGGGGGGCGGGCGCGGCAAGCTCCACGAGCTGCCCAACCAGAGTGCGCTGGTCAGTGGCGTGGCGGCGTTTTCCCACACCCTGATGTGTGCCGACGAGTTGCCAGCGGTGCTGGCCCGGGCCTTTGCCCTGTTCCAGGCCGGGCGCCCACGCCCCGTGCATATCGAGATTCCCCTCGATGTGCTGGTCCAGGACGCCGACCACCTGTTGACCAGCGAGCCGGTGCAGATCGCCCGCGCCGGCGCCGCCCCGGCCGCTGTCGCGCAGATGAGCCAACTGCTGGCCAGTGCCAAGCGGCCGCTGATTCTCGCGGGCGGGGGCGCCATCGATGCCGCCCCGGCCCTGGCCCGCCTGGCCGAGCTGTTGCAAGCGCCGGTGGCCCTGACCATCAATGCCAAGGGCATGCTGCCTTCGGCGCATCCGCTGCTGATCGGTTCCACCCAGTCCATGGTGGCGACCCGGACCCTGGTGGCAGAGGCCGATGTGGTCTTGGCCATTGGCACCGAGCTGGCGGAAACCGATTACGACGTGACCTTCGCCGGTGGTTTCGAGATTCCCGCTACCCTGCTGCGTATCGATATCGATGCCGACCAGACCGTGCGCAACTATCCGCCGAAAGTGGCACTGGTGGCCGACGCCCGGATCGCTGCCGAAGCGCTGCTGGCGCAACTTGCCGGGCTGGAATTGGCAGCGCGTCGCAGCGACTGGGGCCAGGTCCGCGCCGCCGCCTTGCGCAGTGAGCTGAGCCAGCTCTGGGACGGCCCGACCCAGGCCCAGACCCTGTTTCTGCAGACCGTGGTCCAGGAACTGCCGGAGATTGTCCTGGTGGGCGATTCCACCCAGCCGGTGTACAGCGGCAACCTGACCTTCAACCCCGAGCAGCCACGACGCTGGTTCAACTCCTCCACCGGGTACGGCACCCTGGGTTATGCCTTGCCGGCGGCCATGGGCGCCTGGCTCGGCGGCGGTTCGCACGCCAGCCAGCGACGGCCGGTGGCCTGCCTGATCGGCGATGGCGGCTTGCAGTTCACCCTTTCGGAACTGGCCTGCGCGGTGGAGGCTCGCACCCCGATCATCGTCCTGCTGTGGAATAACCAGGGCTACGAAGAGATCAAGAAATACATGGTCAACCGCGCCATCGAGCCGGTGGGCGTCGACATCTACACCCCGGATTTCATTGCCGTGGCCAAGGGCCTGGGCTGCGCCGCCGAGCGCATCGACAGCGTCGAGCAACTGCGCGCGGCGCTGCGCTCGGCGGCGGATCGCCAGGGCCCGACCCTGATAGAGGTCGATCAGAACCGCTGGACCCAAGGAGTAAAGGCATGAGCGCGCAACCCCTGTTGAACGGGCTGTACATCGACGGCCAATGGTTGGCGGGCAGCGAGCATCTGCAGGTGATCAACCCCAGCACCGAGGGCGTACTGGCCCAGGTTGCCGGTGGCGGTCCCGAGGCCGTGGAGCAGGCGCTGTGCGCTGCCAGCGCCGGCCTTGCGCGTTGGTCGCACAGCAGCGGGGCTGAACGTGCCGCGGTCCTGCGACGGATTGCGGCCGGGGTGGCCGAACGCCGGGAGCAACTGATGCACCTGCAGTCGAGCAACAACGGCAAGCCGCAGTTCGAGGCCGCCATGGATGTGGACGATGTGATTGCCACCTTCGAGTACTACGCCGGGCTGGCCGAAGGCCTGGATGCCGCTCAGGACGCCAACGTGGCACTGCCCAGCGAGGCCTTCAGTGCCCGCCTGCGCCGCGAGCCCTGTGGCATCGTCGGGCTGATCGTGCCGTGGAACTTCCCCATGGTCACCACCGCCTGGAAGCTCGCTCCGGCCCTGGCCGCCGGTTGCAGCGTGGTGCTCAAGCCTTCCGAAGTCACCCCGTTGCCGGAGCTGGAACTGGCGGCAATCATCGCCGGCAGCGGCTTGCCCCGGGGCGTGTTCAACCTGGTCTGCGGCACCGGCCTGTCGGTGGGCGCGCCCCTGGCAGCCGACCCGCGAGTGGCGAAAATCTCCTTCACCGGCAGCAACGCCGTGGGGGTCCAGGTGATGCAGCGCGCGGCGGAAACCGTCAAGGGCGTGAGCCTGGAGCTGGGGGGCAAGTCGTCGTTGCTGGTGCTGGCGGATGCCGATCTGGATCTGGCGGTGGAGCTGGCCTGTGGCGGCGGCTTCTTCAACGCCGGGCAGATGTGCTCGGCCACCAGCCGGGTGCTGGTGGCCGATGAGTTGGCCGATGAGTTCCTGTTGCGCCTCAAGGCCCGGGCCGAAGCCATTCGTGTGGCCGACCCGTTCGACCCCGAGGTGGAAATGGGCGCGCTGGTCAATCAGGCGCAATACCGGCGGGTGCAGGCCCATATCGAGGAAGGCTTGAATGTGGGGGCCAAGCTGGTCTGCGGCGGTGGCCGCCCGGCCGGCTTGCAGCAGGGGTATTTCATTCAGCCCACGGTGTTCACCGAGGTGCCGCTGGACAGTGCGCTATGGCGTGAGGAGATCTTTGGCCCGGTGCTCTGCGTACGCAGTTTCAGCAACGAGCAGCAGGCCATCGAAATGGCCAATGACAGCGAGTTCGGCCTGGTGGCCAGCGTAGTGGGAGCGGATGCAGCGCATGCCGAGCAAGTGGCCAATGCCCTGCAGGCCGGTCTGGTGTGGATCAATGCGCCACAGGTGATCTTTCCCCAGACGGCGTGGGGCGGCTACAAGCAGAGCAGCATCGGTCGTGAACTGGGGCCCTGGGGGCTACAGGCCTTTCAGGAAATCAAGCATGTGATCCGCGCTCGTTAGGCAGGCCTCAGCTGCTCACCCGTAGGCGCGCCATATCCCGCAACGGCGGCGCGCCGAACAAGCGGCTGTACTCGCGGCTGAACTGCGACGGGCTTTCATAACCCACCCGATAGCCCGCTACCGAAGCCTCCAGCCCCTCGGCCAGCATCAGCCGCCGGGCTTCTTGCAGGCGCAACTGTTTCTGGTACTGCAGCGGGCTCATGGCGGTCATGGCCTTGAAGCGGTGGTGCAGGGTCGAGACGCTCAGGTTCACCTCCCGGGCCAGATCATCGATGCGCAACGGGTGCACGAAATTGCCGTTGAGCCACTTGATGGCCTGGTTGACCCGGTGGCCCTGGCTGTTGGCGGTGGCGATCTCATACAGGCGGTGGCCCTGGGGGCTGCGCAGCAGGCGATAGAGAATTTCCCGGCGTACCAGCGGCGCGAGCATGGTGATGTCTTTCGGGGTGTCCAGCAGGCGGGTCAGGCGCAACACCGCGTCGAGCATCGCCGGGTCCAGGCGTTCCACGTACAGGCCGCGCCCGGTAGGCCGGGCGGGTACGCCGATGGGGCCGGCATCGGCAATCAATGCATTGATTTCCCCGGGGTCGATGTCCAGGCGCAGGGCCAGGATCGGCTCCTCTGGTGAAACGATCGCCACCTTGCCGCTCAGGGGGACGGAAACCGAGACCACCAGGTAATTCAAGGGGTCGTAGTTGTAGCTTTCATCGGCCAGGCGTACTTCCTTGCGGCCCTGGGCCATGATGCACAGCGCCGGCTGTGCCAGCACCGAACCGAATTGATGAGAGCTGCTGTGGCGCGAGACGAACAACGAGTCGATGGCCGTGGCGTAGCTGCCGTCCTCGGCGGTGTTGCGTGCAATGATCGCGGCCAGTTCCACGCGCTGCCGTTCCATCTCCGGGGCCAGGGGCGGTGGCGGGGTTTCCAGTGATGGCATGGGGCAGCCTCCGAGTATTTGCAGTCGGCACAGCTTAAGTTTGTGCAAGAAGCGCGGGTAGGCGAATCCTGCGTAAAACTTGCCTGATCCTGCTGCTTGCGCGCGCGATAGGCAAGATCAGCCGATGCTCCTGAGCTTCACTTGCTTGAAACACCGTTGTCATGCTTTTGCCCAATGGCGGGGAGTCGGGGAGGGAGCAAAGGGCTTGTCGCAGGATTGGGCAAATCAACGGCAGAAATCGACTAACGCGCGCGAGGGCCTGCCCCGTATCGTTGATCCTGTCGCAGCCCGTCCCATGGCTGCCTCGACAACACCCTGGGAGGGTCGCACATGTCCACGCATATTCCCGTCAGTCACATGGCCTTTGTCCGAGCCCGGGCCGGGCGTTCCAAGGAGCTGGGTGCGCGTTTGAGCAGCCTGATCGAACCGTCCCGCCAGGCCTGTGGTTGCCTGCATTTTGCCCTGCAGCATTCGCAGTGCGATGCCGACCTGTGGCTGGTGTCCGGTTTCTGGAGCAGCCAGCAGGCGATGACGGCCTATTTCAATTCCCCGGCCATGGCGATCTTTGCCGAGCTGGTGCAGGACCTGGTGGTCAACAGCCTGGATTTTCATACCTTCAGTACCGTGTCGGCGCTGCAAGCCCATGGCGAATATCCGCAACTACAGCAGGCTCCGGTGCACAAGCTGGCCAGTTGAAGGTTTAGAATGGCCGACTTTTCATTGGCCAGGACTCGCAACATGGCACGCAAAGAGTTTGCACACTACGAAGCAGTTTCCGCTGTGGTTCCAGGGGAGGGGGGATACAGCGCCGCCATCGCCGTCAAGGCTCTCGGCGCATCAAGCGCACCACGCTTTCATAAAGTCCTGGATGAGCAGAAATTCAAGACGGCGCATGACGCCGACCAGGCTGCCGCACAACAACTCGAACAGTTGGCCGACGTCGATCAGGACGGCGAATTGAGCTGGAAGAGCTACTGAGTCCAAGCGCTATTTGACTGCCCCCGGGCGGTGCATCCTGAACAGAGCCTCTGGCCCCAGTTGGAAGTAATCCGCCGGCCCGCCGCCGCGCAGAATCGGCTCTGCCGCGGCGGTGTCGTAGATCCCGTCCTTGAGCAGCCACTTGGCGATATGCACGGCGACCACTTCGCCGAGGATCAGCCAGCTCGGCACCAGTTCCTTGTCCGCCCGCTGCAATTGAATGATCTGGGTGACCTTGCACTCGAAGGACACCGGGCTCTCGGCTACCCGGGGCACGCTGATGATTTTCGACGCCACGGGGGTCAGGCCGGCCAGTTCGAACTCGTTTACCTCGGCCGGGACTGCGGCGCAGCTCTGGTTCATCTGCTCGGCCAGAGGTCGGGTGGCCAGGTTCCAGGCGAACTCGCCGGTCTGCTCGATATTGTTCAGGCTGTCTTTGCGCCCGACGCTGGAGAAACCGATGATCGGTGGAATGTAGTTGAAGGCGTTGAAGAAGCTGTAGGGCGCCAGGTTCAGGCGCCCCTCGCGATCCTGGGAAGAGATCCAGCCGATGGGGCGCGGGCCGACGATGGCATTGAACGGGTCGTGGGGCAGGCCGTGGCCCAGGGCAGGTTGGTAAAAGTGGATATCGTCGGGCATGGCTCAAGGTTCCTGCTTGGGGCGGGGTAAGGGCGTCATAGTGCAGTGCGCAATCGCCCAATTCCAGCGTCCTGGCCCTTGAGCGTTCCACGCTGTGGGTGTTTTCCCCTGGCCAGAAACGACTAAGCCCGGCCAAGGCCGGGCTGTGGTGTCAGGTGCATCAATCAGCTGATGCTGGCGGAACCGGTGCGGTCGTAGCCATCGGCAGCGAAGGTAGCGGAACCGGTGCGGTCGTAGCCATCAGCGGCGAAGGTGGCGGAACCGGTGCGGTCGTAGCCATCAGCGGCGAAGGTGGCGGAACCGGTGCGGTCGTAGCCATCGGCAGCGAAGGTAGCGGAACCGGTGCGGTCGTAGCCATCGGCAGCGAAGGTGGCGGAACCGGTGCGGTCGTAGCCATCGGCAGCGAAGGTGGCAGAACCGGTGCGATCGTAGCCATCAGCGGCGAAGGTGTTGGCAGCCAGTACCGAGAGGGTCAGGGCGAGGATCAGTTTGCTTTTCATGATGGTGACTCCGGGTTCGTTGAGGTGAATACGTTGGGCTTGGGATGAATCCTACTCCGGTAAAGTTGATATAAAAGCGCAAATTAATGCTTATAAATATCTACATTATCGATGTTTATGAGGTCAGCCCTCGCCGCCAAATACCGCGTTCAAGCCTCACTGCATAGACGAGCCAAGTACCCACTTGGATTCATTAGCAGGCTATGCATCCAGCATTAACTGATCATTAATTGAGCAGATTGCTTGTAAGAAAATATTTCAACGATTTTTTCATCCGCGCCTTACCTGTTTTTCACCCCTTGACGTTCAGCCTCCGCGCAGGCCTGCAGTCCATAGACAGGCCGCCTTGAATGCGACCTTTGGAGCACCTTTGCGAATGAACAAGCTACCCCAGATCACCCTGGCCTTCTGGGTCATGAAAATCTGCGCGACCACCCTCGGCGAAACAGCGGGGGACCTGCTGTCGATGACCCTGAATGTGGGTTATGCCATCAGCTCGATGATTCTGATCAGTGTGTTCCTGCTGACCCTGGTCACCCAGCTGTGGTCCAAGACCTACAACCCGGTGCTGTACTGGATCGTGATCCTCTCCACCAGTACCGCCGGCACCACCATGTCGGATTTCATGGACCGCACCCTGGGCCTGGGCTATGCCAGTGGCTCGTTGATCCTGATCGGTATTCTGCTGGCGATCTTCGCGCTCTGGCGTCTGAGTGGCGACTCGCTGAACGTCAACAAGATCCAGACCTTTCGCGGCGAGATGTTCTATTGGATGGCGATCCTGTTTTCCAACACCCTGGGCACCGCCCTCGGCGACTACCTGGCGGACGATTCGGGGCTGGGCTTTGCCGGCGGGGCGCTGTTGATCGGCTCGACCATCGCCGTGGTGGTGCTGCTCAAGTACTTCACCAGGCTCTCGTCGGTGCTGTTGTTCTGGGTCGCTTTCGTATTGACCCGGCCGTTCGGCGCAACCTTGGGCGACTTCCTCACCAAACCCCACGAAAAAGGCGGCCTGGATTTCGGCACCATCGGCTCGTCGGCGGTATTGGCGGGAATCCTGCTGGTGATGATCGTGGGGGCGGCCTGGGCCCAGAACCGCGATGGGCGCCAGGGCGCTGCCGAACTTTCCTGACCTGTACAGCCTCTGTAGGAGCCGGCTTGCCGGCGAAAGCTTCCCCACAGATCGCGAAAAGCGCCCGGGCCTTGCACCCGGGCGTTGTTGTTTTCAGTCAGTCTCGATCCGCGAATGCTTGCGGGTGTCTTTCATGGTCGCGTAGACCAGCAGCGAACAGGCGATGCAGGCGGTGACGTACCAGTAGTAGCCGGTTTCCATGCCGATGCTCTTGAACCACAGGGCGATGTATTCGGCGGTACCGCCGAAGATCGACACGGTCAGTGCGTACGGCAGGCCCACGCCCAGGGCGCGGATTTCCGTAGGGAACAGCTCGGCCTTGACCACCGCGTTGATCGAGGTGTAGCCGCTGACGATGATCAGCGCCGCCATGATCAGGAAGAACGCGCCCCACCAGGTCTGGATGGTGTGCAGGGTGGTGAGGATTGGCACGGTGAACAGGGTGCCGAGGATACCGAAGGCAATCAGGATCGGGCGCCGGCCAACCTTGTCCGAGAGAGCACCGATCACCGGTTGCAGGCACATGAACAGGAACAGCGTGGCGGCGGAAATGGTGGTGGAGTCGGAGATGCTCATGCCGACAGTGTTCACCAGGTATTTCTGCATGTAGGTGGTGTAGGTATAGAAGGCCAGGGTGCCGCCCATGGTCAGGCCGACCACGGTCATCAACTCCTTGGGATGACGCATCAGGGTGCGCATCAGGCTTTCCTTGGGCTTTTCCTTCTTCTTGGTGAAGGACTCGGTTTCTTCCATGCCGCGACGCAGGTACAGGGCTACCACGGCGCAGAGGGCACCGATGCCGAACGGAATCCGCCAGCCCCAGGACTGCAGCTCCTCGGTGGTCAGAATGTTCTGCAGCACGATCAGCACCGCCAGGGCGATGAGCTGGCCGGAGATCAGGGTCACGTACTGGAAGCTGGAGAAGAAGCCACGACGTTCCTTGGTCGCCATCTCGCTGAGGTAGGTGGCCGAGGTACCGTATTCACCGCCTACCGACAGGCCCTGCATCAGGCGCGCCAGCACCAGCAGGATGGGAGCGCCGACGCCGATGGTTTCGTAACCCGGGGTCAGGGCGATGATCAGCGAGCCGAAGCACATCAGCAGCACCGAGGCCATCAAGGCGGCCTTACGCCCTTTGCGGTCGGCATACAGCCCCATCAGCCAGCCACCGATCGGGCGCATCAGGAAGCCCACGGCGAAGATCGCGGCGGTGTTCAGCAGTTGGGCGGTGGTGTCGCCCTTGGGGAAGAAGACTTTGGCGAAGTACAGCGAGAAGGCGGCGTAGACGTACCAGTCGTACCACTCGACCATGTTGCCCACGGAACCGCTGAAGATCGACTTAAGGCGGCTGGCGGTGGTCTTTTCTGTGGCGGGCGCAGCCGCCGACCCGGCAGGCAGGGTATTAGAGATATCCATGAAGGACCCTTCTATTCATTGTTTTTGTGGAGTGCGCGCGAGCGCAGCCTGCTGGGGCTATAGCAGGACCTGTGCCAAGGGCGAGAAGCCCGGGCTAGAGGGGGGGAGGCGGGAGTAATGAGCGGAAATCCGCCTATCGGCACCTTGTGGGTAAGCGGGAAATTGCCGAAAGCGGCCGTGACCCTGGGCATGTGGGCGAAGGCTTCGATGGGGGCGGTGCCGGGCTTGAGGCTGACTCTCCGGCAAGCCGGGTCCTATAGGGGTTACTCCTCCTTGAGGAATTGTTCCCTGGTCAGTCCATGGCGCTGCATCTTTTCGTTAAGAGTCCGGCGGGGCAGTTGCAGCTCGTTGAGCACCGCCTTGATGTCACCCTTGTGCCGGCTCAGGGCCGCGCGCAGGCATTGGGCCTCGAAGGCTTCCTGCTGCGCCGCCAGGGACTGGCCGGGTTCGATGGCGTCGGGTTCCGGCTCGCCCAGGCCCAGCACCTGGCGCTCGGCGGCGTTGGCCAGCTCGCGCACGTTGCCCGGCCAGTCGTGGCTGAGCAGGCGGCTCAGTTGCGCGCCGCTCAAGGGCGCGACGCTGCGCCCCAGGCGTTCCCCGGCATTCTGGGCAAAGTGCTCGTAGAGCAGGGGGATGTCCTCGCGGCGCTCGCGCAAGGGTGGCAGGCGCAGTTCAGCCACGGTCAGGCGGTAGGCCAGGTCTTCACGGAAACGCCCGGCACGGGCCTCGTCCAGCAGGTCGGGCTTGGTGGCGGCGATGATCCGCAGGTCGACCTTGATGCTCTGGTTGGAACCCAGGCGTTCCAGCTTCTGCTCCTGCAACACCCGCAGCAGCTTGACCTGCTGGGCCAGGGGCATGCTTTCGATCTCGTCGAGAAACAGCGTGCCGCCGTCGGCGTATTCCAGTTTGCCGACGCGTTTGCCCTGGGCGCCGGTGAAGGCGCCGCTTTCATGGCCGAACAGCTCGGCCTCGAACAACTGCTCGGGGATCGCCGCGCAGTTCAGGGCGACGAAGGGCTTGCCGGCCCGCGGGCCGAAGTCGTGCAGGCAGCGGGCAATCAGTTCTTTGCCGCTGCCGGTCTCGCCGCGGATCAGCACGTTGACCGGCAGGGCTGCCAGTTCCAGTACCTGGCGGCGCAGGGTCTGCAAGGCCCTGGAGACCCCCAGCAAGGTGGCGTCGAGCTTGGCCCGGCTGTCGGCCTGTTGGTGCAGGCGGCGGTTTTCCAGGACCAGGCGGCGCTTGTCCAGGGCCCGGCGCAGGCTGCTGAGCAGGGTGTCGGGGCTGAAGGGTTTTTCCAGGAAGTCGTAGGCCCCGTCGCGCATGGCTTCCACCGCCATGGGCACATCGCCGTGGCCTGTGAGCAGGATGATCGGCAGGTCCGGGTCCAGGCGCTGGACCTGGGCCAGCAGTTCCAGGCCACTGATGCCGGGCATGCGCACATCGCTGAGGATCACCCCGGGAAAGTTCTTCGGCAGTTGCGCCAGACAGTCCTCGGCCCGGCTGAACAGCTGGACCTCGAAGCCCGACAGGCTCAGCCACTGCTCGACGGCGGTACGGATGCTGGCTTCGTCGTCCACCACGATCACTGAGTTCAGCATTGGATATGGGCCTCCAGGTCGATGGGCAGGCTCAGGGTGAACACCGCCCCTTGCTCCTGGTTGGCCACGCTCAGGCGGCCACCCAGCTCGTGGACTATGGCATAGGACACCGCCAGCCCCAGCCCCAGGCCATCACCCACCGGTTTGGTGGTGAAGAATGGATCGAAGACGCTCAGCAAGTGTTCCTCGGCAATACCGCCGCCGTTGTCGGCCACCCGCAGTTGCCAGAGCTGGTCTTCGGCTTCGAGACTGATCTCCAGGCGCTTGTGCGGTTTGTCCTGCATGGCGTCCAGGGCATTGCGCAGCAGGTTGATCAGCACCTGTTCCAGGCGGATGGCGTCGCCCCGGACCCAGGCCGGGCGGGTCAGTTGCAGCACCACTTCGATGTCTTCAGCACGCAGCCGGGCTTCCAGCAAGTGCAGCGACTGGTCCACCACAGCGGTCAGGTCCAGGCGTTCTCGCAGGCCACTGGGGCTCTTGCGGGCGAAGGTCTTGAGATGGCTGGTGAGGGCGGCCATGCGGGTCAGCATGTCGTCCAGTGGGCGCAGGGCTTTGTAGGCTTCGTCCACCCGGCCGTGATCCAGCAACAGCCTGAGGGTTGCCAGCTGCATGCGCTGGGTGGTCAGGGGCTGGTTGATTTCGTGGGCCAGGGCGGCGGACATCTGCCCCAGGGCCGCGAGCTTGGCCGATTGCACCAGGCCTTCCTGGGCGGTGCGCAGATCGCGGGTACGTTCCTCCACCAGTTGTTCCAGCTCCTGGCGATTGCGCTGGCGGACTTTCCCCAGGCGCCAGCGCTGGTTGAGGAACAGCAGCAGGAACACCAGGGTCAGCCAGGCACCGGCGGCGGCAAGCCCGGCATTGCGGGTTTCCTCGAAGGCATTCGGCGGTTTGCGCAGCAGGTGCAGGGTCCAGCCTTCGGCGGCCAACGGCAGGGACTCCCAGAGGTAGCTGGCGCGGCCCTCGGGGCCTTCGACCCGGGCCAGGCTGCTGTTGTCGTCAAAGCGTTGCAGCGTCTGGTGCTGCAGCGGGGTCAGGGGCTGTTTGTCGTACTGGCGGGTGAGCTTGATTTCTTCCAGGTCGTTGCTCGACAGCGGCTGCAAGTGCCGGTAGCGCCAGCCTGGCTGGTTGGCGATGAACACGATGCCCCGGGCATCGCTGACCAGCAGGGTGTCGTTGCCCTGGCTCCATTCATGTTCCAGCTCGGGGAATTCCAGCTTGACCACCATGGCCCCGAGGAAGTCCTGGTTGTCGGCCTTGACTGCGCTGGCCAGGAAATACCCCGGGATGCCGCTGGTCACGCCCACCGCGTAGAAGCGCCCGCTGCCCTGGCTGCGGGTCTGCTTGAAGTAGGGGCGAAAGCCGTAGTTGTGGCCCACGTAGCTGCTGGGCAGGCGCCAGTTGCTGGCGGCCACGGCCAGGCCCTCATGGTTCAGCAGCTCCAGGGTCGAGGAGCGGGCCGCGCCATTGATCTTTTCCAGCTTGCGGTTCAATGCGTCCTGGGTTTCGGTGGCCACCGGCCCCTGCAGCGCCGCGCGCAGTTCCGGGTCCAGGGCCAGGACCGCCGGCAGGGCGCGATAGCGTTCGATCAGGGTATGCAGCGAGTTGGCATACAGCCCCAACTGCTCATTGGCACGGGCGGCTTCCTCCACCAGCGTCTGCCGTTCTGCATGGCGCATGGCCAGGCCGGCGCTGAGCACGGTGCCAGCAAGAATCACCAGGATATAGAACGTCAAGCGGAGGGGGCGAGAGATCTGGGCCATGAGTCGGGGCAGGCTGCAATGGGGGCGGGAACGATAGCATGAGCGCCGGGGCTAACGTTGATCGCGGACAGTGTCGGGAAAGGGCGGTGCATAAAAAAAGCGGCGGGCCATTCAATGAACAGCACCGCCGCCTGGGCCGAACGGAGGAAGGGCTTACTGCACTTCTACCGCCAGGCTGTCACTGATCTTCTTCTGCCAGATGGCGGGACCTGTGATGTGCACCGACTCGCCCTTGCTGTCGACGGCGACGGTCACCGGCATGTCCTTGACCTCGAACTCGTAGATCGCTTCCATGCCCAGTTCGGCAAAGGCCAGGACCTTGGACTTCTTGATCGCCTGGGCTACCAGGTAGGCAGCGCCGCCGACGGCCATCAGGTACACGGCCTTGTTGTCCTTGATCGCTTCGATCGCGGTCGGGCCGCGCTCGGACTTGCCGATCATGCCCAGCAGGCCGGTCTGCTCGAGGATCTGTCGGGTGAACTTGTCCATCCGCGTGGCGGTGGTCGGGCCAGCCGGGCCGACCACTTCGTCACCGACCGGATCGACCGGACCGACGTAGTAGATGAAGCGACCCTTGAGGTCCACCGGCAGGGTTTCGCCCTTGTTCAGCATCTCGACCATGCGTTTGTGCGCAGCGTCGCGGCCGGTGAGCATCTTGCCGTTGAGCAGTACGGTTTCGCCCGGCTTCCAGCTTTGCACTTCTTCCGGGGTCAGGGTGTCGAGGTTGACCCGACGGGCCGACGGGCCGGCTTCCCAGACGATTTCCGGGTAGGCGTCCAGCGGTGGCGCTTCCAGGCTCGCCGGGCCGGAGCCATCCAGTACGAAGTGCGCGTGACGGGTGGCGGCGCAGTTGGGGATCATGCACACCGGCAGGGAAGCGGCGTGGGTCGGGTAGTCCATGATCTTCACGTCGAGCACGGTGGTCAGGCCACCGAGGCCCTGGGCGCCGATGCCCAGCTGGTTGACCTTCTCGAACAGCTCCAGGCGGATCTCTTCGATGCGGTTCTGCGGTCCACGGGCCTTGAGCTCGTGGATGTCGATGGATTCCATCAACACTTCCTTGGCCATCACTGCCGCTTTCTCGGCGGTGCCGCCGATACCGATGCCCAGCATGCCCGGTGGGCACCAGCCGGCGCCCATGGTCGGAACGGTCTTGAGTACCCAGTCGACGATCGAGTCGGACGGGTTGAGCATGGCCATCTTCGATTTGTTCTCGGAGCCGCCGCCCTTGGCCGCCACGTCCACTTCCACGGTGTTGCCCGGGACGATGGAGTAGTGGATCACCGCGGGGGTGTTGTCCTTGGTGTTTTTCCTGCTACCTGCCGGGTCGGCCAGGATGGAGGCGCGCAGGACGTTTTCCGGCAGGTTGTAGGCGCGACGCACGCCCTCGTTGATCATGTCGTCCAGGCTCATGGTGGCGCCGTCCCAGCGCACGTCCATGCCCACGCGCACGAATACCGTGACGATGCCGGTGTCCTGGCAGATCGGCCGGTGGCCGGTGGCACACATGCGCGAGTTGATCAGGATCTGCGCTATGGAATCACGGGCAGCCGGCGATTCTTCCCGCAGGTAGGCCTCGTGCATCGCCTGGATGAAGTCCACGGGGTGGTAGTAGGAAATGAACTGCAGGGCGTCGGCAACGCTCTGAATCAGGTCGTCTTGCTTGATCACGGTCATGAGTCGCGCTCCTCTAAAAGACGGGAACATTTAATAAGGTGCCTGCACTTGGGTGCATCGGTCGGATGCAGGCACCTTCTAAGGCACGCCGGACAGACAACTGGCGCGACGCTAAAAAGGCGCGGCAGTATACCTCGCCTGGGGGTTGGGTACACCCGCCGGCCGGGCCAACCAAAGTCGCCCATCGGATGGGCACTGTTCTTGCCTGAGTCGGCGCTGAAACCTGGTGACGGGGTTTTAAATTTGAATAGTCATTTGCCGGGCTCAGCACTAAAGTGGCAAGTGGCCTGCAGGGTAGGAAACTCTTTAAGCCTCCTTTCTCACGGTGAGTCAACGATTGACCCATAAAGCCATCCAGAGCCTGTTATTCAAGCGCTTCGCCATTGCCGCGGGCACTTACGCACTGATCCTGCTGCTGTTCTGGCTGGCCGTCGTCACGGGGCATTCCCGTGCTTCGAGCGGCAGCGCGCTGCTGGGCACTGGCCTGGCGCTGGCCAGCCAGGCGCTGCTGTGCTGGGTGTTCGTCAGCGGACGCAACCTGCAGTTCGCCGACCCCAGCCTGACCGAAGTCCAGGTGGTGCTGGGCATCGCCTGGCAGACCTGGCTGATGGCCCATCTGGATCAGGCCCGCGGGGTGTTCCTGGTGTTCTACCTGCTGCCGTTGCTGTTCGGCCTGTTTCACCTCTCCCGCCGGGCCTATCTGCGCAGCGCGGCGCTGATCTTCTTTTGCTTTGCCGGAGTCAACCTGTGGGACGGGTATCGCCTGCTCCTCGGTGATCCGCAACTGGCCGCGCTGCAGGTCTGCGTGCTGCTGGTGATGCTGGTGTGGATGTGCCTGTATGCCGCCTATGTCCAGGCTTCGCGCTCACGCATGCGCCAGCGGCGCTTTGCCTTGCAGGCCCATCAGGACACGCTGCGAGGCATGATGCGACAGCTGGAGGACCTGGTAGCCACCGATGAACTGACGGGCCTGTTCAACCGCAGGCACTTCCTGCGCATTGCCAGCCGCGAGCTGCAAGCCATGGATCAGGAGCAGGTGCATGGGCTGGCGCTGATCGACCTGGACCATTTCAAGCGCATCAACGATCTCCACGGCCATGCTGCCGGCGACCAGGTACTGCAGGCCTTCGCCGCGGTGGCCACGGCTTGCCTGCGCGATGGCGACGTATTGGCCCGTTACGGTGGCGAGGAGTTCGTGGTACTGCTGCCCGAGTGTGACGCCGAGCGCCTGACCTCCTGCTGCGAGCGTTTGCGCCTGGCGTTCACCGAAGTGCAACTGGTGGGCCTTAACGTACGAGACCTGAGCCTGTCGGCGGGGATGACCCTGCTGCGGGCCGGCGACGATCTGGACCATGCCCTGCAACGCGCCGATCAGGCGCTGTATCGGGCCAAGCGCGACGGTCGCAATCGTTGCTCTGCGGCCTGGGAAAACCTCGATGCCTGAATTGACCGTTGGCAGCCGGTGCTGGCCGGTGGCGCCTGGAAGCAACCTGCTGGATGCCCTGAATCAGGCTGGCGTGACGGTGCCCTACAGTTGCCGCGCCGGTAGTTGCCATGCCTGCCTGGTGCATTGTGTCCAGGGCTTGCCCAGCGATAGCCGGCCGGATGCGTTGAGCGACGAACAGCGTCGGCTCGGCTGGCGCCTGGCTTGCCAGTGCCAGGTGGTGGAGGACCTGCACGTCGAGACCTTCGACCCTGTGCGTGATGGCCTGCCTGCGACGGTGAGCGGCCTGGACTGGTTGTCGAGCTCGGTCCTGCGCCTGCGCCTGCAGCCGCAGCGGCCCTTGCGTTACCGCGCCGGCCAGCATCTGGTGCTGTGGGCCGCCGGCCAGATCGCCCGGCCTTATTCCCTGGCCAGCCTGCCGGAAGACGACCGCTTTCTGGAGTTCCACCTGGATTGCCGGCATCCGGGCCAGTTCAGCGATGCGGCGCGCCAGTTGCAATTGGGCGACCCGATGCGCCTGGGGGAGTTGCGGGGCGGCGCCTTGCACTACGATCCGGACTGGCAGCAGCGCCCACTCTGGCTACTGGCCGCGGGAACCGGCCTGGCGCCGCTGTTCGGCATACTGCGCGAGGCCTTGCGCCAGGATCACCAGGGCCCTATCCGTATCATTCACCTGGCCCATGACAGCAGTGAGCATTACCTGGCCAAACCCCTGGCGGCCCTGGCGGCGAACCGGGCCCAGCTGTCCGTCGAGCTGTGGACCGGGGCCGAGCTGACAGCCGCTTTGGCGCAACTGCGGCTTGTTTCCCGGCAAACCCAGGCCTTACTCTGCGGTCACCCTGACAGTGTCGAAGCCTTCGCCCGGCGCCTGTACCTGGCGGGGCTGCCGCGCAATCAACTGCTGGCCGATGTGTTCCTGCCCCGTGGTTGAGCGCTGATTCTTCCAGAGCGAGATCCCCATGACCGATGCCATCGAGTTGCAACGTGAGGGCGGGCTGCTGACCCTGCGCCTGAACCGTCCCGACAAGAAAAACGCCCTGACCCGCGCCATGTACGCTCGCCTGGCCGACGCCCTGAGCGAGGCCGATGGCGATCCCGAGATCAACGCCGTGCTGATCTGCGGCAGCAGCGAATGCTTTACCGCCGGCAATGACATCGCCGACTTCCTCCAGCAACCGCCCCGGGACCTCGACAGCCCGGTGTTTCGCTTCATGCGCAGCCTTGTGCAATGTCGCAAGCCGGTGGTGGCCGCAGTGGCCGGCGCGGCAGTAGGTATCGGCACCACGATGCTGCTGCATTGCGATCTGGTCTATGTCAGTCGCGATGCACGGCTGCGTATGCCGTTCGTCAACCTGGGGCTGTGCCCGGAATTTGGTTCGAGCCTGATCCTGCCGCGCTTGCTGGGGCAGGCCAAGGCGGCGGAGTTGCTGTTGCTGGGCGAAGGCTTCAGTGGCGAACAGGCCGCCGCCTGGGGGATTGCCAGCGCCGCCCTGGGGGATGGTGTGGCCACCTTGGCCAAGGCCCGGGAGGCGGCCTTGCGTTTCAGCCAGTTGGCGCCCGAAGCGGTGCAGGTGAGCAAGCGCCTGATGAAGGCGCCGGACCGCGAACAACTGCGCCAGGTCATTGAGCAAGAGGGCGTGGAATTTACCCGGCGCCTGCAGTCCCCGGAAGCCATCGCCGCGTTGTCCGGGTTTCTCAGCAAGGGCTGAGCCTCTGGAAAGCGGTTTCACGCGGGCATGAAAAAGCCCCGGTGTTTTCGGCACCGGGGCTTTTTGTTCAGCAAGGCTAAGACTCAGACCATCGGGTCGCCCACGTGCAGGATCTTCATGCCGTTGGTGCCGCCGGTGGTGTGGTAGCTGTCGCCCTTGGTGAGAATCACCCAGTCGCCTTTCTCTACGACACCGCGCTTGAGCAGCTCATCGATCGCTGCCTGGCTGACCTGCTCGGGCGGCAGGGAAGCCGGGTCGAACGGGATGGTGTAGACGCCACGGAACATGGCTGCGCGAGCCTGGGTTTCGCGGTGCGGGGAGTAGGCGTAGATCGGCACCGAGGAGCGGATGCGCGACATGATCAGCGGGGTGTAGCCACTTTCGGTCAGGGCGATGATCGCCTTCACGCCCGGGAAGTGGTTGGCGGTGTACATGGCAGCCAGGGCGATGCTCTGGTCGCAGCTTTCGAACACCTTGCCCATGCGGTGGCTGGAGGTCTTGCTGGTGGGGTGCTTTTCCGCACCGACGCAGATCCGCGCCATGGCCTGCACCGCTTCCAGCGGGTAGGCACCGGCGGCGCTTTCCGCCGAGAGCATCACCGCATCGGTGTAGTCGAGCACGGCGTTGGCCACGTCGGACACTTCGGCGCGGGTCGGCATCGGGTTCTGGATCATCGACTCCATCATCTGGGTCGCAACGATCACCGCCTTGTTGTGGCGACGGGCGTGCAGAATGATTTTCTTCTGGATGCCCACCAGCTCGGCGTCGCCGATTTCCACGCCCAGGTCGCCACGGGCAACCATGACCGCGTCGCTGGCCTTGATCAGGCCGTCGAGGGTTTCGTCGTCGGCCACCGCTTCGGCGCGTTCGATCTTCGCTACCAGCCAGGCAGTACCACCGGCTTCGTCACGCAGCTTGCGCGCGTATTCCATGTCGGCGGCGTCCCGTGGGAAGGACACGGCCAGGTAATCGACTTCCATCTCGGCCGCGAGCTTGATATCGGCCTTGTCTTTCTCGGTCAGGGCCGGGGCGGTCAGGCCACCACCACGACGGTTGATGCCCTTGTGGTCGGACAGCGGGCCGCCGATGGTCACCACGCAATGCAGCTCGGTGGCGGTGGCGGTTTCCACACGCATCACCACGCGGCCGTCGTCCAGCAGCAGCTCGTCGCCCACGCCGCAGTCCTTGACCAGATCCGGGTAGTCGATGCCGACGATATCCTGGGTGCCTTCGGTCAGCGGATGGCTGGTGGAGAAGGTGAACTTGTCACCGATCTTCAGCTCGATGCGCTTGTTGGCGAATTTGGCGATGCGGATCTTCGGGCCCTGCAGGTCGCCGAGGATGGCCACGAAGCGGCCGTGCTTGGCTGCCAGGTCGCGGACCAGTTTGGCGCGAGCCTTGTGCTCGTCCGGAGTGCCGTGGGAGAAGTTCAGACGGGCAACATCCAGGCCCGCGAGAATCAGCTGTTCGAGAACTTCCGGCGAGTTACTGGCCGGGCCAAGGGTGGCAACGATTTTGGTACGACGAACGGACATGCACGGACTCCTGAGTTCAAGCGCAACGAGAGGCTACTATGCTCCGAAGTTGTAGTCATTGTTCGTTTGCACTACTTATTGCTTTGTTTGTTTACCGCAACAACCTTGAAGATTTTTGCCGATGAGTCGATACACTGCACAAGACAGGAGATACCCCATGCGATTCGTACTCATTGCTGCCCTGGCCGTCAGTGTTGTCGGCTGTACCCGCTGGTCCATGGACCATCATTTGAATAACGCCTACCGCGCTTATGACCGCGGCAACTGCGAGAGCGTGATGCTCGAGTTGAGCCAGGTCGACCGTGACAGCCGTGCCCGTCGCTATATCCAGCCGGAAGTGTCGATGCTGCGCGGGCAATGCCTGGAGCGCCAGAAGTTGTTCGTCGATGCCGCGCAGACCTACCAGTTCATCATTACCCAGTACCCCACCAGCGAGTACGCGTTTCGCGCCCGGGCTCGCCTGGATACCCTGCAACAGTTGGGGCACTACCCGGCAAATGGCGCCGCTCAAGTTCGTCGCACGGCGTTGTAAAAGAGATTCACTAGGGGGCGGTGTAATTGCCCCTCGTGCTTGAGCTAACATCTGCACAGGCTGTTCGAAAACTGCCCCGGCCCGGCTGGTGGCAGTGGCGTTGGAATCCTTCTGGCAGTCTTCCTCGCGCATCGAATCCGGGAGGGCGGGCCGATATCAGGGCCTGTTCCGAAGCACTAGTGCGGTCATGCTTAATGACCTTTCATAGCGATACCCAGCATGTTCATGGAACCTCGGATCGAGCGGCACCAACTGCCGTCCTTTTTAAAAGTATTCAATCGTTTCACCGACAAGCCGGTGGGTTTCCTTGGCAACCTGTCGGCCGACGGGCTGATGCTGATCAGCCAGTTGCCGATGCTGATCGGTGCCGAATTCGACTTGCGGGTGAAAGTCCCCGGCGGTGACGGCCAGGTGCAGTTCATCGACTTCAGTGCCTGCTGCCTCTGGTGCCATGAGGACCTGACGCCGCACCACTACGACAGCGGTTTCAGCCTGTTGCGGGCCGGTGCGGAGTTTGTCGAGCTGGAGCAGGCGTTGCGTCATTACTTCAGCTTTCACCCGTTGCAGACCTCGGCCTGAGGCGCTCGGCAGCAGCTACAGGCTGCCGGCTTTCTTCCAGCTCAGATAGCGGCTGACCAGTTCGGCCCCCAGTTCTCCCGGGCGGGCGTCGAGCAGGGCGACGCCGTGGGCGCTCAGGCGTTCGTGCAGCTCGGCGCGGCTGTTCAGGTAGTTCACCGTCGCGCTGTAGGCCAGGGCTTCGGGCAGGGTTTGCACCGGGCTCTGGCGCAACTGGTCGAGCACCTCTTCGCGCAGGCTGGCCACCAGCACCCGATGCTGGCGACCGATGCGCTTGACCGCCGTCAGCAGTTCCTGGTCATCCTCGTCCCGCAGGTTGGTAATCAGCACCACCAGTGCCCGGCGTTTCTGCCGGGCCAGCAGCTCGCTGGCGGCGGCCTGGTAATCGGCGGGGCGCTGGCTGGTGTCCAGGTCGTAGACGCCATTGAGCAGCACGCTCAACTGGGCCGAGCCCTTGACCGGTGCAAGGTAGCGCGAGCGTTCCCCGGCAAAGCTGTACAGGCCCACCGCATCGCCCTGGCGCAGGGCGACATAGCTCAGCAGCAGGCAGGCATTGAGGGCGTGGTCGAAGTGCGCCAGCTCACCATCCTGGCTGCGCATGCGGCGCCCACAGTCGAGCATGAAGATGATCTGCTGGTCGCGTTCGTCCTGGTACTCCCGGACGATGGGCGCGCGTTGGCGGGCCGTGGCCTTCCAATCGATCTGCCGCAGGCTGTCGCCTTCGCGAAACTCCCGCAGTTGGTTGAACTCCAGGCCCAGGCCGCGGCGTTGCCGCTGGCGCACACCGAGTTGGCTGAGCCAGTTGTCCACCGCCAGCAATTGCGCGCCGTAGAGCCGGGCGAAGTCCGGGTAGACCCGGGTGCTGTCGTGCACCTTGAGCAGGCGCCTGGCGCTCCATAATCCGAGAGGGCTGGGCAGGCTGACTTCGCACTGGTCGAAATTGAAGTGGCCGCGCTGCAGTGGGCGCACGTTATAGCCGATCCGGCTGACCTGCCCCGGCTCCAGGCGCGTGGACTGCGGCAGGTGCTCGAAGCCCAGGCCCTGGGGCGGGTGGTCGAACAGCTGCACATCCAGTGGTTGCCGGTAGTCGTGCAGGATCTCCAGTTGCACTTCGCTCCAGCGGCCCAGGGGCAGGCTGCCGGGTAGCTGGCGCTGGATCTGCGGCGAGGCCACGCGCAGCAGGCGCAGGGCGTCCAGCAACGCCAGCAGCAACAACGCCAGCAGCAGGCCCCAGGCAATCGAGTCCAGGCGCGGCAGGGCCTCGCTGCCCAGGGCGCGGGCGGCACCGAGCAGGGTGTACAGGCCGGTCAAAGTACCCAGCCAGATCAACAGCAGACGGGTCGGCTTCATTGGCGTGGGCGGCTCACAGGCGCGGTGCCGGAATCTGTTCGAGCATCTGCTTGAGCACCTGTTCTACCGACAGGCCTTCGATGTCCAGTTCCGGGGCGACCCGCACTCGATGCCGCAGCACGGCCATGGCGCAGCCCTTGATGTCATCGGGAATCACGAATTCGCCGCCACGCAGCAGGGCCCGGGCACGAGCGCCGCGTACCAGGGCAATGGAGGCGCGGGGGCCGGCGCCCAGGGTCAGGCCTGGCCAACTGCGGGTGGCCCGGGCCAGGCGCACGGCATAATCGAGCACCTGCTCGTCCAGGGGCAGTTCGCTGGCGATGCGCTGCAGGGCCAGTACGTCCTTGGCCTGGAGTACGGTGCGCAGAGGCTGTACGTCGAGCATGTCGGCGCGGGTCGAGCGCGTCACCTGGCGGACCATGGTCAGTTCTTGTTCGGCATCCGGGTAGTCCATGCGCAGCTTGAGCATGAAGCGATCCAGCTCGGCCTCCGGCAGCGGGTAGGTGCCTTCCTGTTCGATGGGGTTCTGGGTAGCCAGGACCATGAACGGCTGGGCGATGGGCAGCGCTCGGCCTTCGAGGGTGACCTGACGTTCCTGCATGGCTTCCAGCAGGGCGGCCTGGGTCTTGGCCGGCGCGCGGTTGATCTCGTCCGCCAGCAGCAGGTTGGTGAACAGCGGGCCCTTGCGCAGCTTGAACTGCTCGGTCTGCAGGTCGTATACCGCATGCCCGGTGACGTCGCTGGGCATCAGGTCGGGGGTGAACTGGATGCGCGCGAACTCGCCGCCAAAGCAGCGGGCCAGGGCTCGTACCAGCAGGGTCTTGCCGAGCCCGGGTACGCCTTCGAGCAGCACATGGCCGCCAGCGATCAGGGCGGTCAGCACATCATCGATGACCGCTTCCTGGCCGATCACCGCCTTCTGCAGTTCCTGGCGCACCGCCTGAGCCAGCTGGCTGGCCCGCTGGCGCTGCTGGGCAGCATGGACCTGAGGCTGTGGGGCCTCGGAAGGCTCGGGGGATTCGATCGGTTGTTCGCTCATAGGGCATTCCTGAGAGTTTGCAGGCGGGCGACCTGGTGGCTGAAATCAACGCTGGAAAGGCGCTGTCCGGACAAGGGTTGCAGGGCCTGTCGAATGGTCTCGACAGGTTGTTGGCTGAGCAGGGCCAGCACGTCCCACTGGGCCTCGGCCGGCAATTGCTCGAAGCCCGGGTGGCGGCGCCGTGCACGGCGCCGGATATCCAGTTGCAGGGCCTGCAGCAACGCACCCTGGCCAGCATGGCGCAGCAGGAAGTCGGCACTGGCCCGCAGGTGTTCACGCAGTTGGCGCCGCGCCTTGGGAGCTGGAGCCAGCAACGGCCCGTGGCGCACGCCGACCTGCCAGAGCCACAGGCCGAGCAGCAGGGCCAGGGCTACCAGCGCCTGGGGGAAATAGCGCCAGAGCAACCGCCAGAGGTCCGGGTGATCGGTATTGAACAGCAGCGTCACAGCGCTATCGGTATTGAGGTACCACAGCAGCCAGGCGTTGTCGTACAGGCCGATGGCGGGGGCTTTCCAGATATCGGCATCGGTGAGCACGATGACCGCGCCCTTGCCGTATTCAAGCTGGATCATGTGGGTCGCCACGCCGCTGTTGGCCCAGGACTGCGCCAGGCTTTGCGGGTCGTCCAGGTGGAAGTCGGTGTCGAAACTGATGTAGGCCGGAGCCTGTTCGTCTTCCAGGTAGACCTTGGTCAGCTTCGGATAGGCATCGTCGGCTTCCGGCTCCGGTGGCTCGTCAAGGTCCTGGCTGAGCTGCTGGTGGATCTGCACCCGGTCCAGCAGCAGGTCGCCGCTCTTCTGGCTGTCCTCGTCCCACAGGGCCTCGGCGACGAAGAGCAGGCGGCCGCCGGCGCGGGCCCACTCCAGGAGCTGGTCGACCTGGGGCGGGCTCATGTTCGAGCGCTCCCCCAGCAGCAACAGGCTGTTGCCGGCCGGGGGCAAGCTGGCCAGGACGTCCAGGCCATTGGCGTGTTGCACCTTGAGGCCACGTTCGCGCAGGAACATCTCGGCTGCCAGGTAGGGGTTGGCCCGGGCCTCGGGGGAGGGGCCGTGATCGACCAGTTCCTGATAGGGCGTGGCATGGCGATACAGGTAATAGCCGCCGGCCCCGAGCACCAGAGCCAGGAGCAGGGCCAGGCCGCCCCACAGGTAGCGCTTCATGGCTGTGCTCCGGGGCCGAACAGGCTGCGCCAGGCGCCGCACAGTTGTGGTTGCAGGTCGGCGCCGGGTACCTGATGACCGTACGCCATGTTCTGCCAGTGGCGGGTCAGGCTGATGCTGAAAGCCTCCAATTGTGGCTGCTGCAGCGCCTTGATGCGCTCCAGCACCTGGCCTTCGGTATCGGCCACGCTGAGGGGCAGGTGGAAGTCTTCCAGCAAGCGACTGAGCAGCGCCCGGTACAGCAGGCCCAGGGCTTCCCGGGGCTGGCTGGCCCAGAGTTCAGCGGCGTGGGCGGCTACATCGGCGGGCAGGGTTTCGCTGCTGACTTCCAGCCCGAACAACTGCTGGGGCATGGCCGCGGGGCGTTTCTTGCGCGGCAGCGGACGACGGCTGACGAAGGCCTGCAGCCAATCGCGGTAGCGCCAGATCAGCCAGCCCAGAGCCGCCAGCAGCAACCCCCAGAGCAGAATCTCCAGGCCCTTGGCGACCCCGCCGAAACTGTCCTTGCCGAGGCTTTCCAGCAGGTTCTTGAGCCAGCCTGGAGGCTTGCCCTTGGCGTCCTTCTTCTGGGCTTGCTCGTCACCGAAACGGTAGCGAGTGACCGACTCCTGGTTCTTGAAGGGGGGCTTGTCCAGGATGGCCTGGATGCTGTCCCTGGAGGCCTTGCTGGTCAGCGGTTGCTGCAGCAGCCGCGGGGTCTCGGGGCCGGCCGCGGAACTGCTGGGGGCGGCGGCCCAGAGCGCTTGGGTCGGTGCCAGGAACAGCAGGCCGGCGAGCAAGAGCAGCGTGCTGACGCCGGTCAGGCGCTGGCGCAGGCGACGGAACACCAGCTCGATGTCCCAGGCCTCCAGCTCGGTGCGTCGGTTCAGGTACAGGCTGAAACCGCAGGCCACGTAGATCGGCTCCCAGATCACCAGGACCAGGGCGTAGAAGACGTTGGTCAGGTGTTCCAGCCATAGCCAGTCCTGTTGGGCGGCGATCATCAGGCTCTGCCAGCTCCAGTCCACTTCGACCTGTTGTGGCAGCAGCAGGTAGAACAGCACCATCAGGCCAATCCACAGGGCGCCCTCCAGGTGCATGCCAATCAGGGTCAGCCAGCGCGCGGCACCGGCATTTTTCTGTAGCAGCACCGCCAGGCGTTGTTGCCGGGCATCGGCGCTCAGGCCTTCAAGTTGTACCACCGGCAGGGTGAAGCTGCGGCTCATGCTCAAGCGACGCCAGGTCAGGCTGGCCAGCAGTTGCGGCTTGAGCAGGCGAGGCCATTGTTTCAGCGCTTGCCCCAGGCTGGGTGTTTCGCCGAACAGGGCTTTAGACAGAATAAACAGCGGCAGGCGTTCGAAGGCCGGCTTCAGCCACCAGAACAGCAGGATCGCCAGCGACGGCGATTCCCAGAGCAGCAGGCTCAGCAGGGCGAACACTGGCAGGCTGACGATGGCCCAACTGCTCATCAGCAAGCGCCGATGACGCTGGCTCAGTAGCACGCCCAGGTCCATGGCCTCCCAGGCGCTGCGGGGGCGGATCACCACGCTGGCATCACTCAGGCGCATGGGATTCACGTCCGGCCAGGGTCAGGTAGGCCGCCACCAGGCCCCAAAGGGCACTGCCGACGCTGTATTTGACCCAGGCGGCCGGCCAGGTCATGGAGGACCAGTAGGCTTCGACAAAGGCGGCGATCAGCAAGAAGCCGATGACGCCGTAGATCAGTTGCACGCTGACGCGCGCGGCTTGCAGCAGGGCTTCGCCGCGGGTCAGGCGGCCCGGCGCGATCAACGCCCAGCCAAGCTTCAGCCCGGCGGCGCCAGACAGGGCAATGGCGCTGAGTTCAAAGGCGCCGTGGCCAATCACGAACGGCCAGAAGGTCTGGCCGAAGCCGATCTGGGTCAGGTGGCCGGCAATGGCGCCTATCATCAGGCCGTTGAAAAACAGGAAGAACACACTGCCCACGCCGAACAGCAGGCCGCTGGCAAAGGTCTGAAAGGCGATCCCGATGTTGTGCATGATGTAGTAGCCGAACATCACCCAGTCTTCGCTCGAGGCCCGTTCGGCGGCCCGCCCCAGGCGCCCGGCGGTGGGGTCGTACATGCCCTGCATCTCGCTGACTTGCTGCGGGCTCACCAGGCTGTAGATCAGATCGGGAAACAGGTACACCAGCACCCCGATGGCCAGCAGGCTGCCGAAGAACAGCAGGCTGGCCAGCAGCACCAGGCGCCACTCCTGACGCACCAGGCGGGGGAAACCGGCCAGCACGAAACTCAACAGATTGGCCCCGAAGGCGCTGCGCTGTCGGTACAGCTGCTGGTGGCCACGCAGGGCCAGCTGTTGCAGCGGATCGATCAGGTAGCTGCTGTAGCCGCGTTCTTCGGCCAGGGCCAGATGCTGGCACAGGCGCCGGTAGTCCTGGACGAAGCTCTGGCATTCCCCGGCTTTGGCCCAGCCATGTTCCAGACGCTCGAGCAACTGCTCGAACTGCTGCCATTGCGCCTGGTGGCGGTGTTCGAAAAGGCTTTGTTTCATGGGGTTCCCAGGAAGCCGCGGGCAATGCCATTGAGTTCGGCCGTGGCCTGGGCACTGGGTACATGCAGCGGTTGCGCGAGGATGCTGGCCAGTTCCCGGGTACGCTCGGCCGACAGCTGGCCCTGGCGCTCGGCAAAGCCGAGGATCGCCCGTTGCTCATTCAGGCTCAGGGCGAAGGGCGCAGTGCGGGGGACGGCTGGCGGCAGTTCGGGGCGTTTGACCGGCTGCTCGCGGTAGATCACCAGGGTGCCGGCGGCCAGATCGCCGAGGCGTTTGAAGGTCGGGTGCTGCAGGCAACTGATGGCGCCGAGGAAATAGCCGAAAGGCAGCATGTCGGCAAAGCGCAGCAGGTTGCGGGTCAGGGAGGCACTCCAGCCAATCGGGGTGCCGTCGTCCTGCACCACTCGCAGCCCCATCAGTTGCTTGCCGGGGGAGCGTCCCTGGTTCAGCACCTCGAACAGCACCATGTACCACCAACTGATGAGGAACAGCAGGATCGAGCCGAGGCCGACGCCGACTTCGTCGAAAAAGCCCAGGATGATGAACAGCAGGCCCAGCACCAGCCCGCGGATGCCCAGGTCGAGACTGAAGGCCAGGGTGCGCACCAGCAACCCCGCAGGCCGCAGCGGCAGGTCGATGCCCTCGGGGGTTTCGACCTGGTAGCGCGTATCCAGTGGCGGGTGCAGCGATGCGTTCCTTGGCGTTGCTGTCGTCTCAAGCATGGGTAACTTATCGGCTTGGTCTGGTAAAAAATCCAGCGCCGATGCTAGCAGTGTCTGAGGGGCAAACGACATCATTAACTACGAATTCGCCAAGTCCAATGCCTTCGCCCCGGTTCGTGCGGCTGGCCCTGACTGCGCCTAAACGCCTAGACTGCGGCGGTCTTTCAGTTCAGGAACAGGCCGTGACTTCCCTCTTTTGGTACGACTACGAAACCACCGGCATCAATCCGCGTTGTGATCGCCCGTTGCAAGTGGCCGGTATCCGCACCGACCTGGCACTCAACGAGATCGACGAGCCGGTCAACCTCTACTGCCAGCCCAGCGACGATATCCTGCCCCATCCGATGGCTTGCATGATCACTGGCATCACCCCTGGCCGTCTGGCCGAACAAGGCCTGGGGGAGGCGGATTTCATGACCCGGGTGCACGAGCAACTGGCGCGCCCCGGGACCTGCGGCGTGGGCTACAACACCCTGCGTTTCGACGATGAGATGACCCGCTACAGCCTGTACCGCAATTTCTTCGACCCCTACGCCCGGGAGTGGCAGGGCGGCAACAGCCGTTGGGACCTGATCGACGTGGTGCGCACGGCTTATGCGTTGCGCCCCCAGGGGATCGTCTGGCCCGAGGAGCAGGGGCAGGTAAGCCTCAAGCTGGAGCGCCTGACCGCAGCCAACGGCATCGATCACGGCCAGGCCCATGACGCGCTGTCCGATGTCCGGGCGACCATCGCTCTGGCGCGACTGGTTCGCGACAAACAGCCCAGACTCTATGACTGGCTGTTCCAGTTGCGCAGCAAGCAGCGGGTGATGGATCAGGTCCGCCTGTTGCAACCCATGGTGCACATCTCCGGGCGCTTTTCTGCGGCGCGCCACTACATCGGCGTGGTCCTGCCCCTGGCCTGGCATCCACGCAATCGCAATGCCTTGATTGTCTGCGACCTGCACCTGGACCCTCAGGGGCTGTGGGAGTTGGACGCCGAAACCCTGCGCCAGCGTTTGTACACGCGCCGGGAAGATCTGCTCGAAGGCGAGTTGCCGGTGCCGTTGAAACTCATCCATATCAATCGCTGCCCGGTCGTGGCGCCATTGAGTGTTCTGCGCAGTGAAGATCAACAGCGGCTGCACTTGGACATGGAGCTATATCAGCGTCGGGCTGTGGCCTTGAGCGAAGCTCAAGAAGTTTGGCGGGATAAACTTTCGGTGATTTATGGGCCGGATGAATTTGCCGCAAGCGATGACCCGGAGCAACAGTTGTACGACGGTTTTATTGGTGACCGTGACCGGCGTTTGTGTGAGCAAGTACGTGAGGCTGACCCGTTGCACTTGGCCCAGCAACAATGGCCATTCGATGATGAGCGCTTGCCGGAATTACTCTTTCGCTACCGTGCCCGCAACTTTCCAGAAACATTGAACAAAGCCGAGCAAGAACGTTGGCTGGTTTTTTGTCAGCAGCGTTTGCTAGATCCGCAACTCGGTGCTCCCAATACCCTGGAAAGTTTCCGGCAAGGGCTTGAGCAATCGTTGTTAAGTGCGGACCCGATGCAGCGTCAGGTTCTGGATCAATGGCAGGACTATGTGCAGGCCCTGACTCGGCGCCTGGCTCTTTGAGCAGCGGCCCCGCTCCTTGAGCGGGTTGCCAGGGCATAAAAAAACGCCAGCATGCTGGCGTTTTCTCTGTAGGGCTGCAAAGCCCGGGCGCTCAACGGAGAGGCTTAGCCCAGCAGGGTGGCCCAGCCTTCTACCACGTCGCCGCCCCACTTGGCTTTCCACTCTTTCAGAGTCTTGTGGTTGCCACCTTTGGTTTCGATGACTTCGCCGTTGTGCGGGTTCTTGTACTGTTTAACTTTACGGGCGCGCTTGGTGCCGGTGGTTTTAACCGCGGCGCGAGGTGCTTTAACTTTCGAGTCCGGATCCAGCAGGGCGATGATGTCGCGCAGGGATTTGGAGTACTCGCCCATCAGGCTGCGCAGTTTGCCTTCGAACTCCAGTTCGGCTTTCAGTTTGTCGTCTTGGGACAGGTTCTTCAAACGCGCTTGCAGTTCTTTGATGGCTTCTTCAGTGGCACGGTATTCGTTGATCAGGGACATGAGGACTACCTTATTGAGCGCTGAGTGGCTGGGTGACAGTGTCGCAATAATAGTCAGGGAGTTTGAGCAAGTAAACATAATACCGCTGTTTTATTCGTCTCTCTTAGTGTGTTTAGGCGTAAAAGACATTTCGCTATTTAATAGGTTGATGCATTCGGGCCGGTTATTCACAAACTAGTTAAGCACTATTTACAAGTGCCATTACGGCGCCTGGAGTAGCGGCCGCTAAGCCGGGCCGGGGCGGCCCTTGGTGATCTACCCGGGGCGCTGGATGCAATGAATACTGCAGTTTTGTCGCGCAATCGCTAGAATGGCGACCTTTGCGAAGTTCTGGAGTTTCCCCCCCATGCGCACCTTTCGGTTGGTGATTTCTTGCCCTGACCGCGTTGGCATCGTTGCCAAAGTCAGTAACTTTCTAGCCTCCCACAACGGTTGGATCACCGAAGCGAGCCACCACTCGGACAATCTCAGTGGCTGGTTTTTCATGCGCCACGAGATTCGTGCCGATTCACTGCCCTTTGGCCTGGAGGCTTTTCGCGAGGCCTTTGCGCCGATCGCCGAAGAGTTCTCGATGGACTGGCGCATTACCGATACCGCCGAGAAAAAGCGCGTGGTACTGATGGCCAGCCGCGAATCCCACTGCCTGGCCGACTTGCTGCACCGCTGGCACAGCGATGAGCTGGATTGCCAGATCGCCTGCGTGATTTCCAACCACGATGATCTGCGCAGCATGGTCGAGTGGCACGGCATTCCTTATTACCACGTGCCGGTCAACCCGCAGGACAAGGAGCCGGCCTTCGCCGAGGTGTCGCGCCTGGTCAAGCAGCACGACGCCGAAGTGGTGGTGCTGGCGCGCTACATGCAGATCCTGCCGCCGGAGCTGTGCAGCGAGTACGCGCACAAGGTGATCAACATCCACCACAGCTTCCTGCCATCCTTTGTCGGTGCCAAGCCTTACCATCAGGCCTCGCTGCGCGGTGTGAAGCTGATCGGCGCAACCTGCCACTACGTCACCGAGGAACTGGACGCCGGTCCTATCATCGAGCAGGACGTGGTGCGGGTCAGCCACAGCGACAGCATCGAGGACATGGTGCGTTTCGGTCGTGACGTGGAGAAAATGGTCCTGGCCCGCGGCCTGCGCTATCACCTGGAAGACCGCGTGCTGGTGCATGGCAACAAGACTGTGGTGTTCTGATTGAAAAAAAACCAGGCGCGGGGGTTCAATACCCCGCTCCTGGTTTTGCACATCACGAGGTCAGCCCGATGACCGATCCACTGGATAAAGCCACGTCCAAGGCACCCGCCACCCTCGGCGAAGGTTGCCTGAGCCGTTATGACCCCGATGAGTTGAGCCCTGACGACGGCACCGATTTTCCCGATGCCGCGCAGTTGTGGGAGCAATTGCAGCAGGAACCCCAGGCGCCATCCCGGCCCAAGCCTGCTTGAGCCTGCCGCCGGCTAGCCGGCGACAGGGCGTTGGGCGCTTTCAGATCCTGAAACTGCCCACCAGTTGCTTCAAGCGTGCTGCCTGCTGCTCCAGATCGGAGCAGGCCCGCAAGGTAGCCTGGAGGTTTTCCACGCCTTCCTGATTCAGCGTATTGATCTCGGTAATGTCCATATTGATGGACTCCACCACCGAGGTCTGCTCCTCGGTCGCCGTGGCCACCGACTGGTTCATGCCGTCAATCTCGCCTATGCGCTGGGTCACGCTGTTGAGTCGTTCCCCGGCCTGGTTGGCGATTTCCACGCTGTCCTGGCTGTGGCGCTGGCTGTTGCTCATGGTGCTCACCGATTCGCGGGCGCCCACTTGCAGCTCCTCGATCATGCCCTGCACTTGCTGCGCCGACTCCTGGGTGCGGTGCGCCAGGTTGCGCACTTCATCGGCAACCACGGCAAAGCCGCGTCCTGCCTCGCCGGCCCGGGCCGCTTCGATGGCCGCGTTGAGGGCCAGCAGGTTGGTCTGCTGGGAAATGCTGGTGATCACTTCGAGGATCTGCCCGATGTTCACGGTCTTGCTGTTGAGGGTTTCGATGTTGCTGCTGGAGGCGCTGATCATGTCCGACAGTTGGTTCATCGCCTGAATGCTGCGATCCACCACTTGCTGGCCGTCTTCGGCGAGGTTGCGCGCATCGCTGGCCTGTTGCGAAGCCTGGGCGGCATTGCGGGCGATTTCCTGGGCGGCGGCCCCGAGCTGATTGATGGCGGCGGCCACGCTGTTGGTGCGGCTGGCCTGCTCGTCGGAGTTGAGCATCGACGAGTTGGAGGCGCTGACCACGCGCAGGGCGACTTCGTTGACGTGCTCGGTGGCCGAGGACACTTCGCGGATCGAGCCGTGGATGCGTTCGACGAAACGGTTGAAGGCGGTGCCGAGGATGCCGAACTCGTCCTGGTTATGGATGTTCAGGCGTCGAGTCAGGTCGCCTTCGCCATCGGCGATGTCCTGCATGGCCCGGGTCATCACGTGCAGCGGCTGCATCAGCAGGCGGATCAGCAGGCCCAGCAGGGCAATGGTCAGGGCCACGGCCGTCAGGGTGGCGATGATCGCCGAGGTGCGGAACTCGCTGAGCATGGCGAAAGCCTTGTCCTTGTCCACGGACAGGCCGATGTACCAGTTCACCGAGGACAGGCCCTTGATCTGGGTGAAGGTGACAATGCGCGGCTTGCCATCGACAGTGATCTCGCTGAGTTCACTGCTGATCTTGGGGGTGTCCTGGGGGTAGACGTCCTTGAGGGTCTTCATCACCAGGTTCTTGTCCGGATGCACCAGGATCTTGCCGTCGGCGCTGATCAGGAAGGCGTAGCCCATGCCGTCGAAGTCCAGGGCATTGATGCTGTCGGTGATTACTTGCAGGCTCAGGTCGCCGCCGACCACACCGATCCTCTGGCCGGCCTTGATCACGCTGTCGACGATGGAGATCACCAACTGGCCGGACGCCAGGTCGATATAGGGTTCGGTCAGGGCCGAGCCGCTGCTGCTTTCGGCACTCTTGTACCAGGGGCGGGCGCGAGGATCGTAGCCATCCGGCATCTTGCTGTTGGGACGGATGATGAAGGTGCCGTCATTGTTGCCCAGGTAGGCCCCCATGAAGGTCGAGCTGACGGATTTCTGTTCCAGCAGGTTGCTGACATTCGCAGGGTCCGTGTTGAGGGCCACCGACTGGGAGATGTTCTCGATCAGCAGGGCGCGACCGGCGAGCCAGGTCTGAATATTTTTTGCCGTGACGTCGCCCATTTCCTGAAGATAGTTGTCCAGATCATCACGAATGGCGTTGCGTTGCAGGTAATCGTTGTAGAGCGTGAATAGTGCAAATGCAGCTATGACGATCAGCGAGGCGGCAAGCAGGATCTTGTGGCTGAAGCGCAGATTTTTGTTCATGGCTTGGGGTGTCCGCTAAGGTCTTTGAGTCCAGGGCATCGGGTTGGAAAACGCACAGAAGGGCGGTGTTATAAGTAAGCTGATATCTCCATCTATCCCACGGGAATTACCTGACCTTTATTTCAGATACTTCTGATCCATCATTTATTCATATCGACCGTGTAAGGCCAAAGATTAACCAGGGGTGACAAAATGCCTGACTCATCGCAACTCGTAATCGGTGCCGGCCTCGATGGCCTGCCGATCGCCCAGGCCATGCGCCTGGCCAACCGCCACGGTCTGGTGGCGGGCGCCACGGGCACCGGCAAGACCGTCACCCTGCAGCGCCTTGCAGAAGCCTTCAGTGATGCCGGGGTGGCGGTATTTGCCGCAGACATCAAAGGCGACCTCTGTGGGCTGGGTGCTGCGGGCAACCCCCAGGGCAAGGTTGCCGATCGGATCGCCGGCATGCCCTGGCTCAAGCATCAACCGCAGGCCTATCCGGTGACCCTGTGGGATGTCCATGGGCAAAGCGGTCATCCTCTGCGCACCACCCTGAGCGAAATGGGCCCGCTGCTGCTGGGCAGTTTGCTGGAACTCACCGACAGCCAGCAGTCGGCGCTCTATGCGGCGTTCAAGGTGGCTGATCGCGAAGGCCTGTTGCTGCTCGACCTGAAGGACCTCAAGGCGCTGCTCAACCACCTCAAGGACAACCCGCAGCTGCTCGGGGACGATGCTGCGTTGATGACTACCGGCTCCAGCCAGGCGCTGTTGCGGCGCCTGGCGACCCTGGAGCAGCAGGGCGCCGAAGCATTGTTCGGTGAGCCGGCGTTGCAGCTGGAGGACATTCTGCAGCCGGCCGCCGATGGTCGTGGGCGGATTCATCTGCTCGATGCCAGCCGCCTGGTGCATGAGGCGCCGAAAGTCTATGCGACCTTCCTTTTATGGCTGCTGGCCGAGCTGTTCGAGCAACTGCCGGAGCGGGGCGATGCGGACAAGCCGCTGCTTGCGCTGTTCTTCGACGAAGCGCACCTGCTGTTCGCCGGTACTCCCAAGGCCTTGCAGGACCGGCTGGAGCAGGTGGTGCGGCTGATTCGCTCCAAAGGTGTGGGGGTGTATTTCGTTACCCAGTCGCCCGGGGACCTGCCGGACAATGTCCTGGCTCAATTGGGATTGCGTATCCAGCATGGCTTGCGGGCCTTTACTGCCAAGGAACAGAAGTCCCTGCGCGCCGTGGCGGATGGTTTCCGTCCCAACCCCGCCTTCGATGCGCTGGCGGTACTGACCGAGCTGGGCATCGGCGAAGCGCTGGTGGGCACCTTGCAGGACAAGGGCACGCCAGAAATGGTCCAGCGGGTACTGGTGGCGCCGCCGCAGTCGCGGATCGGGCCGCTGACCGAGGCCGAGCGCCAGGCCCTGATCGCCAGTTCGCCGCTGCTGGGGCGCTATGACAAACCGATCGACCGCGAATCAGCCTATGAAGTGTTGCTGGGGCGCAAGGAGCTGGCACCGCAGGATCAGCAGCCTTCTGGCAAAGCAGCGGCTGAAGAGCCCAGCCTGGCCGACCGGGCGGGTGAGTTCCTTGGCACGGCTGCCGGGCAGGCATTGAAGTCGGCCATGCGCCAGGCGGCTAATCAATTGGGACGGCAACTGGTGCGGGGCTTGATGGGTTCCCTGCTCGGCGGCAGCAAGCGGCGCTGAAGCACAGGCTTGAGTCAGCCCCGCGGTTTGGCGTGGCTGGCCAGGCGCTCCAGGGCCGCGCGCAGGTTGGGATCGGTGATGCCCTCTGCGGTGGCCTGGATGGTTTCAGCGGCGTTGTTGGACAGGTCCATGGTGTGTCCCGCGGCCCCTTGCTGGACCGTCGGCGGCTGGACCTTGAACAGGATGCGCGTCAGGTTGCTGAACTCGTTGAACTCCAGCAATTGACGTTGCAGGCGCTTTTGCTGATAGCGCAGGCGCGTTGCCCAGTGCCCGTCGGTGACGATCAGCAGCAGGCTGCCTTCACGCCAGGAAGCAACGTGGCAATGTTCGCGAGCGGCCGGCTGCAGCTGGCTTTCCAGCAGGCGCTGCAGATGTGCCAGGCGCTGGGCGTGGCCGAGTATGGCTTTCAGAGGCTTGGCTTCGCGAAGAAGAACGGCGGGAGCGCGTGCCGTAAGGGGGCGAAATGCCATGATCAGAAACCTGAAGTTACAGAGGCGCCATGGTAGCAGAAAGCGCCCGCCACGCCGGTGCCATCGCTTGTTCGTACTTTGATCAATTTCTAGTTCTTTGCTGATCGTAATCATTAACTTCTGTGGTCAATGGGCTTGAAGTTCAGCGAAAAGCCCTTATTTTAGGTGAGCCCCGTCACAGCGCTGTGCCAGCATCGTGGAATAACGCCACTTTCCTCACCATCGTTTCCGGGTAGAATGCTCGTTCGCATGCGGCCATGAGGGCTGCTCGGGCGACTCACGGGGCCGCCCTCCAACCCTATGTGTGGAAGATCCTGCCGATATGTTTGCGCCTTTGTTAAAGAAACTTTTTGGAAGCAAGAACGAGCGTGAAGTCAAACGCATGCTCAAGACGGTACAGATCGTCAATGCCTTCGAAGAGCAAATGGTGGCCCTTTCGGACGATCAATTGCGTGCCAAGACTGCCGAGTTCAAGGCCCGTATCGCCAAGGGTGAAACCCTCGACAAACTGCTTCCCGAAGCCTTCGCGGTCGCCCGTGAAGCCGGTAAGCGGATCATGGGAATGCGCCACTTCGATGTGCAGCTGATCGGCGGCATGACCTTGCATGAAGGCAAGATCGCCGAGATGCGCACCGGTGAGGGCAAGACCCTGGTAGCGACCCTGGGTGTGTACCTCAACGCGCTGTCCGGCAAGGGCGTGCACGTGGTGACCGTGAACGACTACCTGGCTCGCCGCGACGCCAACTGGATGCGCCCGCTGTACGAATTCCTCGGCCTGAGCGTCGGCGTGGTCACGCCGTTCCAGCCGCCTGAAGAGAAACGTGCTGCCTACGCCGCCGACATCACCTACGGCACCAACAACGAATTCGGTTTCGACTACCTGCGCGACAACATGGCTTTCAGCATGGAAGACAAGTTCCAGCGCGAGCTCAATTTTGCCGTGATCGACGAAGTCGACTCGATCCTCATCGACGAAGCCCGTACTCCGTTGATCATTTCCGGCCAGGCTGAGGACAGCTCCCGCCTGTACACCGAGATCAACAAGCTGATCCCGCGCCTGGAACAGCACATCGAGGAAGTGGAAGGCCAGGTCACCAAGGCCGGTCACTTCACTGTCGACGAGAAGACCCGCCAGGTCGAGCTCAACGAAGCCGGTCACCAGTTCATCGAAGAAATGCTGACCCAGGTCGGCCTGCTGGCTGAAGGCGAAAGCCTGTACTCGGCGCACAACCTGGGCCTGTTGACCCACGTTTACGCCGGCCTGCGTGCGCACAAGCTGTTCAACCGCAACGTTGAATACATCGTCCAGGATGGGCAGGTGGTCCTGGTGGACGAACACACCGGTCGTACCATGCCCGGTCGCCGCTTGTCCGAAGGCCTGCACCAGGCCATCGAAGCCAAGGAAAACCTCAATATCCAGGCCGAGAGCCAGACCCTGGCCTCGACCACCTTCCAGAACTACTTCCGTCTGTACACCAAGCTGTCCGGCATGACCGGCACCGCCGACACCGAAGCCTTCGAGTTCCATCAGATCTACGGTCTGCAGGTGATGGTGATTCCGCCGAACAAGCCGCTGGCCCGTAAGGACTACAACGACCTGGTGTTCCTGACCGCGGACGAGAAATACGCCGCGATCATCAACGACATCAAGGAATGCATGACCCAGGGCCGTCCGGTGCTGGTAGGCACCGCGACCATCGAAACGTCCGAGCACATGTCCAACCTGCTCAACAAGGAAGGCATCGAGCACAAGGTCCTGAACGCCAAGTTCCACGAAAAGGAAGCGGAAATCATTGCCCAGGCCGGTCGCCCGGGCGCCCTGACCATCGCCACCAACATGGCCGGTCGTGGTACCGACATCCTGTTGGGCGGCAACTGGGAAGTGGAAGTGGCTTCCCTGGAGAACCCGACTCCGGAGCAGATCGCCCAGATCAAGGCCGACTGGCAGAAGCGCCACCAGCAAGTGCTGGAGTCCGGTGGCCTGCAGGTGATCGCTTCCGAGCGCCATGAGTCCCGTCGTATCGACAACCAGCTGCGTGGCCGTGCCGGCCGCCAGGGCGACGCCGGTTCCAGCCGCTTCTACCTGTCCCTGGAAGACAGCCTGATGCGTATCTTCGCCTCTGACCGGGTGAAGAACTTCATGAAGGCCCTGGGCATGCAGTCCGGCGAGGCGATCGAGCACCGCATGGTGACCAACGCCATCGAGAAGGCCCAGCGCAAGGTCGAAGGCCGCAACTTCGACATCCGCAAGCAGTTGCTGGAGTTCGACGACGTCAACAACGAGCAGCGTAAAGTGATCTATCACATGCGCAACACCTTGTTGGCCGCGGACAACATTGGCGAAACCATCGCCGACTTCCGCCAGGACGTGCTCAACGCTACCGTCAGCGCCCACATCCCGCCGCAATCGCTGCCTGAGCAGTGGGACGTGGCAGGCCTGGAAGAAGCCATCCAGAGCGGCTTCGGTGTCAGCCTGCCGATCCAGCAATGGCTCGACGAAGACGATCACCTGTACGAGGAAACCCTGCGCGAGAAGCTGCTCAACGAGCTGATCGCCGCGTACAACGAGAAAGAAGACCAGGCCGGTGCCGAAGCCCTGCGCACTTTCGAGAAGCAGATTGTTCTGCGGGTACTGGACGACCTGTGGAAAGACCACCTGTCGACCATGGACCACCTGCGTCACGGTATTCACCTGCGTGGTTACGCGCAGAAGAACCCGAAGCAGGAGTACAAGCGCGAATCCTTCACCCTGTTCTCCGAGTTGCTCGACTCCATCAAGCGCGACTCGATCCGCGTGCTGTCCCACGTCCAGGTGCGTCGCGAAGACCCGGCCGAGGAAGAGGCTCGCCTGCGTCAGGAAGCCGAGGCTCTGGCCCAGCGCATGCAGTTCGAACACGCCGAGGCACCGGGGCTGGATCAGCCGGAAGCCCTGGAAGAGGGCGTCGAGGTCGATGTGGCCCTGGCCACCGCGCCAGTGCGCAACGAGCAGAAGCTTGGCCGCAATGAACTGTGCTACTGCGGTTCGGGCAAGAAGTACAAACACTGTCACGGCCAGATCAACTAAGATCCCCGCCAGACACTGAAACACCCGCGCCGTGACGGCATCAGCCGTCGCGGCGTTTTTCCATTTGCGGCACCGTCTTTTGAGACGACGGTGCAGACACCTGATAAGAGGAGCGCATTCATGGCTGTTGGTCTTGGTCCTTTGCCTACGTTGCACCCGGTTGCCGGCTTCGAGCTCGGTATCGCTTCGGCCGGCATCAAGCGCCCGGGGCGCAAGGATGTGGTGGTCATGCGTTGTGCCGAAGGCTCCACGGTGGCGGGGGTGTTCACCCTCAACGCGTTCTGCGCCGCACCGGTGATTCTGGCCAAGCAGCGGGTACAAGGCCCGGTGCGGTATCTGCTGACCAACACCGGTAACGCCAACGCCGGCACTGGTGAGCCGGGCCTGGCCGCGGCGTCCCGCACCTGCGCCAAGCTGGCGGAGCTGACCGGCGTCGATGCCAGCGCCGTGCTGCCTTACTCCACCGGGGTGATCGGCGAGCCATTGCCGGTAGAGAAAATCGAAGGCGCTCTGCAAGCTGCGCTGGACGACCTGTCCGTGGACAACTGGGCTGCCGCCGCCACTGGCATCATGACCACCGATACCCTGCCCAAGGGCGCCAGCCGCCAGTTCCAGCATGATGGCGTGACCATCACCGTGACCGGCATCAGCAAGGGCGCGGGGATGATCCGCCCGAACATGGCAACCATGCTCGGCTACATCGCCACTGACGCCAAAGTCTCCCGCGAAGTGCTGCAGAACCTGTTGCTGGACGGTGCCAACAAGTCCTTCAACCGCATCACCATCGACGGCGACACGTCGACCAACGACTGCTGCATGCTGATCGCCACGGGGCAGGCCAAGCTGCCGGAAATCACCAAGGCCGAGGGCCCGCTGTTCGCTGCCCTGAAGCAGGCGGTGTTCGAGGTGTGCATGGAAGTGGCCCAGGCCATCGTCCGCGACGGTGAGGGCGCGACCAAGTTCGTCACTGTGGAAGTCAACGGCGGGGCTACTTGCCAGGAGTGCCTGGACGTGGGCTACACCGTGGCTCACTCGCCACTGATCAAGACCGCGCTGTTCGCTTCGGACCCGAACTGGGGCCGCATCCTGGCAGCAGTAGGTCGTGCCGGGGTGCCGGACCTGGATGTCAGCAAGATCGACGTGTTCCTCGGTGAAGTCTGCATTGCCAGCCGTGGCGCCCGTGCTGCCAGCTACACCGAAGCCCAGGGCGCGGCGGTGATGCAGCAGGAAGAAATCACCATCCGCATCGAACTGGGCCGTGGCGCGTGCAGCGAAACCATCTGGACCACCGACCTGTCTCACGAATACGTGAAGATCAACGCGGAATACCGCACCTAAGAACCTCGCCGGCGTTGCCGCTCCTGCTGTAGGAGCCGGCTTGCCGGCGAAGCGCAGATCCAACGCCCGGCCCGCAAGGGCCTGGCCAACATGCCTGAGCAGAGGAAGTAGTGCGGTGAAACGAGTACATGTGGCTGCGGCCGTTATCCGGGATGCCAGCGGCAAGATCCTGATTGCCCGGCGTGCCGATACTCAACATCAAGGTGGCCTGTGGGAGTTCCCCGGCGGCAAGGTCGAGCCCGGGGAGGCGGTCGAAGCCGCACTGGCCCGCGAGCTACAGGAAGAACTGGGCATCGCCGTCACCGCAGCGCGCCCGCTGATCAAGGTGCAGCACGATTATCCGGACAAGCAGGTACTGCTGGATGTCTGGGAAGTCTCGGCGTTCAGCGGTGAGCCTCACGGCGCCGAAGGGCAACCTCTGGCCTGGGCCGCTGCGCGTGAGCTGGCCGACTATGAGTTCCCCGCGGCCAATCAGCCGATTGTCGCTGCCGCGCGTCTGCCAGCCCAATACCTGATCACCCCGGAAGGCCTGGAAACCCCGACCCTGCTGCGAGGCATGCAAAAAGCCGTGGCCCAGGGCTGCAAGCTGATTCAACTGCGGGCTCCCGGCGGCTACGACCCGCAATACCGCGACCTGGCGGTGGATGCGGTGGGCCTGTGCGCCGGCAAGGCGCAACTGATGCTCAAGGGGCCCTTCGAATGGCTGGGGGATTTCCCCTCGGCGGGCTGGCACATAACAGCGGCGCAACTGCGCAAGTACGCCAGCGCCGGGCGGCCGTTCGGCAAGGATCGCTGGTTGGCGGCTTCTTGCCATAACGCCGAGGAGCTGTCCCTGGCCCAGCAGATGGACGTGGACTTCGTGACCTTGTCTCCGGTACAGCCCACCCAGACCCATCCGGATGCACAGCCATTGGGCTGGCAACAGGCCGAGCAACTGATCAGCGGTTTCAACAAGCCGGTGTATCTGCTGGGTGGCGTGGGGCCCGCCGAATGCCAGCAGGCCTGGGCAGCGGGTGCTCAAGGTGTAGCGGGTATCCGCGCCTTCTGGCCGCAGGATTGAAGACATCCTCAATGGCAGCCTGGGCCCAGGTCTGCGGGAGCAGGCTTGCCTGAGAGGCATCGTCGGGCGCTTGCAGGCCCTTTCGCCCGCAAGCCGCGTGGTCAGGGCTTGGCGGCGGCCTGCCAGAGGATTTCGGCAATGCCCTGGCGCTTGGCGATCAGTCGGGCGGCGACAAACAGCAGGTCCGACAGGCGATTGATGTAGGCCAGCCCAACCCCTTGCAAAGGCTCAACGGCATTCAGGTGCTGACAGCGACGCTCGGCGCTGCGGGCCAGGCTGCGGCAGACATGGGCCTGGGCGATCAGCGCCGAGCCGCCGGGCAGGATGAAGTTCTCCAGCGGGCCCAACTCCTCGTTCCACAGATCGATGGCCGCCTCCAGGCGCTGTACTTCGGCCTCGTTGAGGGCCTGATAGACCGGCATCGCCAGCTCGCCACCCAGGTCGAACAACCGATGCTGACAGGGAGCCAGCACTGTGATCACTTCCTCGAGCCCGGGGCAGGCACCGCTCTGCTCACCGAGGCCTGCCAGTAGCAGGCCCAATTGGCTGTTCAGGGTATCAACCTCGCCAATGGCTTCGACCCGAGGGTGATCCTTGGGCACCCGACGGCCATCCCCCAGTCCGGTTTCGCCTTTGTCGCCAGTGCGGGTGTAGATCTTCGACAAGCGAAAGCCCATGTTCAATTCTCCAGTGGTAACGGTTCTTGGACCAGCGGCTGGCTGCTGGCCAGGGGCAGGCGCAAGGTGAAGCAAGTGCCCTGCCCGCGAGTGGACTGCACCTCCATCTGCCCCTTGTGGTTATTGGTGATGATGAAGTACGACACCGACAGGCCGAGCCCGGTGCCCTGGCCGATTTCCTTGGTGGTGAAGAAGGGCTCGAAGGTACGCTTGCGCACGTTTTCGCTCATGCCGATTCCGTTGTCCTCCACCTGGATCTCTGCCCAGGGCGGATTCAAACGGGTACGCAGGATGATACGTCCGGGTTCGCTGTCATCTTCGCGCTGATGGATGGCCTGGGCGGCATTTTTCAGCAGGTTGAGCAGCACCTGTTCCAGTTCGTTGGCAGTGCCGGCAACCGGGCCCAGGTTCGGGTCGAACTGGCGAATGATCGCCTGGCCCTTGAAGTCGAAGCCAATGGCCAGGTCGAAGTCGTTGCTGGCGATCTCCACCGCCTGGTCGATCAGCGCCGGCAGGTCGCAGGGGGCCATCTGGCGGTTGCTGCGCCGGCTGAAGCTGAGCATGTGGGTGACGATCTTCGCCGCCCGGGCTCCGGCCTGCTGAATGCCATCGAGCAGTTGCGGCACTTCGCGGCTTTCCAGGTAGCGATTGACGGTCTGCAGTTCAACACCGATCTGCTGCGCGTGCTCAAGGTTCTTTGGCAGGTCGGCAGACAGTCGTCGGCGAATGTTCTGTACGTTGTGCAGGATCGCTCCCAGCGGGTTGTTGATCTCATGGGCCATGCCGGCCGCGAGGCCGCCCACCGAAAGCATTTTCTCCGATTGCACCATCATCTCCTCCAGGGACAGGCGCTGGGTGATGTCGTCGATACGGATCACCACCCCGCGTCCGGCGCCCCCCATCAGGGGGTAGAAGGTCAGGGCGTAGTGCTTGGGTTCTTCGTCCTTGAACCAGGTGACCCGCTCGACCTTGGTCACCGTGTGCTGTTCGACGGTTTCCTTGAGTTGCGGCAGGAACGGCTTGAGCGGTTCGAAGGCGAGGAAGATCGGCTGGTTCAGGGCTTCGTCGAGCCGGGTGCCGGACAGGGCGCTGGCTTCCTGGTTCCACTGGGTGACGTAGAGCTGTTCATCCAGAGCGATCAGCGCCGAGGGCATGGAGTCGATGATGCTGTTGAGGTAGTTCTGAAAGCCGGTGAGCTTCTTCTCGATCTTGCTGCGCACCTGGACTTCCAGTTCCAGCTTGCGGTTGGTATGGCGGGTTTCCTCCGCCAGCCCCTGGGCCTGGTCGTAGGCGGCCTGGGAGTCGTCCCGGGCGCGCTTGAGCTGCTGCTCGCGAGCTTCGATGCGCGACAGCATGGTGTTGAAGGCTTCTGCCAGGCTGCCGATTTCATCGTGGTTGCCCCGGGCTGCGCGCAGGGCGTAGTTCTCCTCGCGGGTGACCTGGCGCGACAGTTCCTCGAGCTGATGGATCGGCTGGGTGATCAGGCGCTTGATCTGCCGGGCGATGACCAGCCACAGCAGCACACTGAAGATCAGGATTCCCAGGCTGGCGGTCAGGGTGCCGGTGTAGAAGGCCATCGGCAGTTCGCTGGTGGCCACCAGCAGCAGGTGGCCGGGGGCCTGGCCCGGGCGGGGCAGGGTGATGACCTGGTTGCTGCGAAACTCGGTCATTTGCCAGGCTTCGATGTGCCGGTAGCGTTCGGGCAGCTTGAGGCGTTCGCCGTGCTGCAACTGGGCCAGGCGCTGGCCCTTGCCGTCATAGAGTGCGGCAGCCCGCAGCGGGGTATAGCTGTCGAGTTCGTTGAGCAGCTTCTCGGCATCTTCGGGGGAGTTCAGCGCCTGGATCGCCAGGGTCGGATTGGACACCAGGCGGCCAATGGTCTGCAGCGCCTGGGGCGCCATGCTTTCCTGGGAGATCCAGTAGGCCGCGCTGATAAAGGTCAGGTTGGCGACCAGCAGAACGGTGGTCAGCAGGACAAGCAGGGCGGCCAGGAGCTTTTGGCCCACTGGCAGGTTTTCGAGGCGCTGGCGCAATGGCATCGGCTATATCGCTGGAAATGAGCAAGTGGGGAGCGTAGCCGCTGCTCAGGCGCTGGGCAATCCGCGTTGCTGCAACTGGTTCACCAGGCGCTGTTGCAACTGCTGCAGATGGGGCAGTTGCAGGCGATGCCGGGCAGCGGCTTCACAGGCGTAACCCAGCAGGTAGCTGATTTCGGTGCGTCGCCCGTTACTGACATCCTGGTGCATTGAGGAATAGTTGGCGGCGGTGGCCAGGATCACCCGTTCCACTTCCTGTTGCAGGTTTTGCGCTGCGGCGGGTTGCCCGCAGCACTGCAGCAGCTCGCTCAGCTCGGCGCACAGGGTGGCCACTTCGCAATGATGCTGCTGCAAGCCACCGTTACGGCAGTCGTGCAGTACCGTCAGTGGGTTGATCGCGCAGTTGAGTGCCAGCTTGCGCCAGAGCCGGGTGAGGATCTGGGTGCTCCATTCATGGGGAATGCCGCTGGCCGCCAATTCGTCGAGCCAGATCGGCGGCGTGGGGTGCCCCGAGTCCCCCAGCCAGGTGTAGCCGTGGCCGGCAAAGACCACGCGCCAGTCGCCATCGCGGAAGGCGCCCTCGGTGCTGGAGGCGGCAATGCAGCGTGCCTGGGGCACTCGGGCGGCCACGGCATCCTGGCTGCCCAGGCCGTTCTGCAGCAGGATCAGTTCGGCTCCCGGCGCCAGGCGCGGGGCGATGCTTGCCACTGCCGCCTCGGCGTCGTAGGCCTTGCAGGCCAGCAACAGGCGCTGGATGGGGGCGCTGCTGGTGCTGGTTTCCCCGGGAATTGCCAGCAGGCTGCTCTGGCCCTGTTCTACCAGGGTCAGGCCGCCGGCCGCCTGATAGGCCTGCAAGCGGGCGGCGTCACGCAGAATCAGGCGTACCGGCAAGCCGGCGCGGGCCAGGCGGGAGGCCCACAGGGTGCCGAGGCTGCCGGCGCCGAGAACATGCCAGGTGGTGGACATCAGGTTTTCGCTCTGTTTGGCCGCCCGGGGGAGGGCGCGGGGTGAAGGAGGGGAAAGACCCGTTATAATGAGCGCGGATTTTAACCGCAAGCCGGGCGTGTTCGATGTTTTGAACAGCGCCCCTTTTTATTTGGAGAGATTACATGCCGTCGTTTGACGTGGTATCCGAACTGGACAAGCACGAAGTCACCAACGCGGTGGAAAACGCCGTCAAGGAACTGGATCGCCGCTACGACCTCAAGGGCAAGGGCAGCTTCGAGTTCAAGGACAAGGAACTGACCGTCAACCTGACCGCCGAGGCCGAGTTCCAGCTTGAAGCGATGATCGAGATCCTCAAGCTGGCCCTGGTCAAGCGCAAGATCGACGTGCAGTGCCTGGAGGTCAAGGACGCCTATGCCTCGGGCAAGGTGATGAAGCAGGAAGCGGTCCTCAAGGAAGGTATCGATAAAGAACTGGCGAAGAAAATCGTCGCCCATATCAAGGACGCCAAGTTGAAAGTGCAAGCCGCCATTCAGGGCGAGCAAGTACGGGTGACCGGCAAAAAGCGTGACGACCTGCAAGAGGCCATCGCCGCCCTGCGTGCCAAAGAGTTCGGCATGCCGCTGCAATTCAACAACTTCCGCGATTGATCGGCTTCTCCGGGAACCTCTAGAGCTTATTGGCGTCCGAGGCCGGAGGAATGGCAGAAACGATTGAGCTCCCGCGGGGCTGGTCGTTCTGCCTGTCAGTCATGTGCGCCGCAACCCCGGGAATCTGGAGAAATAGATGGATTTGAACGCTGAAGTAGACAATCTGGTCCGGGCCTCCCAGGCCTGGATTCCAATGATCATGGAATACGGCAGCCGGGTGCTGCTGGCTGTCATCACCCTGGCCATCGGCTGGTGGTTGATCAACAAACTGACTCACAAAGTGGGCAAGTTGCTGGCGCTGCGCAATGCCGACCTGGCGCTGCAAGGTTTTATCAGCAGCCTGGCCAACATCATTCTCAAGGTCCTGCTGATCGTCAGTGTGGCTTCGATGATCGGTGTCGAAACCACCTCCTTCGTGGCCGCGATCGGTGCTGCCGGCCTGGCCATCGGCCTGGCGCTGCAAGGCAGCCTGGCGAACTTCGCCGGTGGGGTATTGATCCTGCTGTTCCGCCCGTTTCGTATCGGTGACTGGATCGAAGCCCAGGGCATCAGCGGTACCGTCGACAGCATCCAGATCTTCCACACCGTGCTGCGTACCGGTGACAACAAGACAGTGATCGTGCCCAACGGCAACCTGTCCAACGGCATCATCACCAACTACAACCGTCAGCCGACCCGCAAGGTGGTGTTCGACGTGGGTGTGGACTATGACGCGGACCTGCAGAAGGCCCGCGAGGTGTTGCTGGAACTGGCCAAGGATGAGCGGGTACTGGCCGATCCGGCCCCGGTAGCTGTGGTTTCTACCCTGGGCGATAGCGCTATTACTTTGTCGCTGCGGGTATGGGTCAAGACTTCGGACTATTGGGACGTGCTGTTCCAGTTCAATGAGTTGTCCCGTGATCGCTTGAAGGCAGCGGGCATTGATATTCCTTTTCCACAACGGGTGATTCGAGTGGTTCAGGAAGCAGCAGCGCAATAAGTCAGTTTCATGACCTGGCCGTTCGGTCAGCTAATGTTGTTCAAGACAAGGGGCTATCAGCCCCTTGTTTGTTTTCGATACTAGCCAATAGCAACTAGTGAATCTGCTTTCGAGGCGGAACATGGACTATCCCAAGCACTCCTGTTAGTTAGCTTGCTATTTAATTGTGTATTTGATCTGGTACTTTTCCAGGGGCAAAAAAAACCGCCGCCCTGATTAGGAGCGGCGGTTCTTATTAGTGCTGCGCGTTAGCGCAATCAGCTGGGCATCGATATTACAAGATGCTCAGTGGGTACTCTACGATGATGCGAACGTCGTTGTTGTCTGCGGTGTAGTCTTTGTTGTAAGCACCGTTTGCACGGTACACAGCGCTACGCAGGCGGAACGACAGGTCCTTGGCTGGACCTTCTTGCATCACGTACTTGGTTTCGAAGTTGAACTCGTTTTCCTTGCCTTCGGTGTTCGACGAAGTGGTGATGTTGTCACCCTTCACGTAACGGGCCATGAAGCTCAGGCCTGGAACACCCAGGGTCGCCATGTTCAGGTCGTAGCGAGCCTGCCAGGAGCGCTCGTCTTCACCGATGAAGTCGGAGATCTGGATGGAGTTGGCGACGAAGACGGTACCGTTGCCGTCAACACCGTACAGGTAGTTGGTGTCGCCGGTGGAGCGCTGGTGGGCGATGGTGAACTTGTTCGGGCCGATGCTGTAGGCGGCCGCCAGGCTCCACAGTTTGTTGTCCAGCTTGCCGTACAGCTTCTTGCCGTCGTCTTCGGTGCGATAGCCGTTGAAGTCGAGGTTCAGCGACTGGTTATCGGCGATCGGGAAGGTGTAGTTCAGGTTGATGTACTGCTTCTTGAAGTAGTCATCGACCTTGGACGCGGCCACGCCACCGACGAAGTTATCGGTGAACTGGTAGGTAGCGCCCGCGAAGTCGGCAGCGGTCAGGCCCGGGTTTTTCAGGCCGGTGTCACCGTTGCGACCGTTGATGCTGTCGTTGTACTGGCCGGTTTGCGAGCGCAGTGCAGTGAAGTGACCAGCGTTCAGTTCCAGGCCTTTGATCTCTTTGCTGGTGATCAAGGTACCGGTGGCCACTTCAGGCAGCAGACGGCTGTCGTCGGTGGAGAACACAGGGCTTGCAACCATCTGGTCGCCGTACTTGAGCACGGTGTCGGAGATGCGGAATTTGACTGCGCCGCCTACGGCCGAAGAGTCTTTTTCGGGTTGGCCGAGGCTATTGTTGGCGGCCAGGCCGTTACCGGAGCGACCTGCGCCGCCGTCGAGTTTGATCACGCCCATGGCGAAAGCATCGACACCGACGCCTACGGTGCCCTGAGTGAAGCCGGAGTTGTACTGCAGCAGTTCACTCAGGCCGGTATCTTGGCGATAGCCGCTCTTGAAAGTACCGTCGTCACGCGCATGGTTGCCTGCACCGTTCTTGAAATCACGGTTCATGTACTCGAGACGGGTTTTGGCTGTCAGGGTGCTATCTTCGATAAAGCCTTTTGCATCGTCCTGGGAGGATGCAATTGCAAACTGCGAGGTGCCTGCTGATACAGCCAGGGCGATCATGCTCCACTTCATCACGCGCATCGTGATTTGCTCCTTTGGTTTTTAGAAGAGTACTGCCGTCCCACCTGTTTTTTTATCTGGGCGGCTCTTTCTTTTTGTGTCGGCGCAAACTTATATCACGCTGACAATGTTGGCGATACTTGCCTATCTATCCTTTCAGCTTCTTTACAGCCCTGTCGCAATTTGCTCGATAGGCGTCGTAATTCTGCAGTCAGTCTGTATCCAGGCCGACAACTTTCAGCAGTGTTTTTCGAAGCCGAGAATGAAGGAAACAAGTCCCCATGCACACACTCTAAAAAGCACCGCGGGGCAGCCCTGCCACTATTATTATGAGTCTGTAAGGCCTGACTTCCGTTAGACCGTTGCAGACGATGCGGGGTTGAATGCAACAAGCGTGCACAAACTGAATCTAGCCACCCATTTTTCTTCAAAGAGCCGTTCGGGCCTGTAAAAACCGCATAAAACCGCTGTTTCAAGGGGCGTTTTGTTTGGCTTGACTCTGTGGTTTTCCTGGTGCAGGGCTGTGCATTAAGTTGCACAGTGCGGCGAAACGTTACCGCTGCACACTGCAAAGTGAGTAAACGGCGGATGCTTGAGGAATTTAGCGTAGACCGCCTGTGCGATTCTGGTGCAAAACTTTTGCAACGCTGTGCACGATTCATACAGTCAGGCCCAGGCAAAATAAGGGGCGCAAGGGTTGGCTCGGGTCATTTTCCGAATGGTCTGCGGGTTGTGGGCGCAAATGGTGCGAGGCGCGAGAAAATGTCCTGCTGTGGGGCGTGGCCTTTGCATCGCGATCGGCTCCTTGCCGTGCCTGGGTGTGTGCTGTCCGGTCTCTGGCTCATTGGTCATGAAGCGCAGGGCATTCGCAGGTATGCTGCGCGTCTGTCGCCTGGCAGGAGTCCGTCTACTGGACGCCGGGCTGAAACAAGCTGAGCGGGAGTAAACGCGGTGTTCACTTTAGATTCACGGCTGCAACAAGACACATTGACCCTCGGGGATTTCCCCCTCTGCCGGTTGCTGCTGTCCAATGACGCCAACTATCCCTGGTTCATCCTGGTGCCGCGTCGCGAGGATATCAGCGAGTTGTTTCAACTGGATGTCACCGATCAGCAACAGCTATGGCAGGAAACCACCGCGCTGGCCGAGTTGCTCAAGGACTCGTTCGATGCCGACAAGTTGAATGTGGCGACGTTGGGCAATGTGGTGAGCCAACTGCATATGCACGTGATCGTGCGCAGGCGTGATGATGCGGCATGGCCGGCACCGGTATGGGGCAAGCATCCGGCCAAGCCTTACAGCACCGAGCAAGTGGCGGCGATCCGTGAACGCCTGCGGTTGGTGCTGACCGATGATTTTCAGTTTCTGGAGGGGTGAGGCATGAGTCTGCAAGAGCGTGTAACCGACCTGGAGAGCCGCCTGGCGTTTCAGGATGACACCATTCAGGCCTTGAACGATGTGCTGGTGGCCCAGCAGAGGGCAGTGGAGCGCCTGCAGTTGCAGATGGCGGCATTGCTCAAGCGCCAGGAAGAAATGGTCGGGCAGTTCGAGTCGTTCGAAGAGGAAGCGCCACCCCCTCATTATTGAGGGGATCGTTGGCCATAAAAAACCGCGCCTGGGCGCGGTTTTTTATGGGCGGCCGATCAGCGGCGCGGCAGCGCGGCAATCACGTCTTCGGCTTGCAGGCCCTTGTCACGGTTCATTACCGAGAACTCCACGCGCTGGCCTTCCACCAGGACGCGATGGCCTTCTCCGCGAATGGCGCGAAAGTGCACGAAAATATCATCGCCGGAATCCCGGGAGATAAAACCGAAGCCCTTGGAGGTGTTGAACCACTTCACGGTACCGGTATCACGATTGCTCATATCGTAGCTTGGCGTGGCGGAAGCGGAAGGTGATGACTTGTAGAAGCTGATGGCCAGGTGCAGGACTACGGCGATCAGTGCAGTCAGCAAGCTGACCAGAACCGCCGGTTGGCCACCAATGACTGGCATGGGGGCCAGCAGGGTGAGGGTTTGCAGTACAACGACCAGCACCAGCAGGGCGCTGACCAGATTTTGCAGGTGATGACGAGAGCCTTTGTTCCAGTAGGGAATAACTGGAGCCAGGATCAGGTTGAGCAGGCCGAAAAGGGCCAGGTAAAGAGCATCGGGTTGTTGCAGGTAGGGAACCGCGTCAGATCTCAGACTCGGAATCAAGGACAGCAGCAAAGCTGCAATGCCTGTCAGCAGGTGGACGATTTTCAACATTTTGATTAACTCACGTTAAGAAGGAAGCACAAGGAGGAGCTGATCACGCACGGTTCGCTTCTGAACAAATAGGTGAGGCGGTGGTTACGTACGCGGTGTCAGCCTATGCGCGCTGGCCGAAGAAATAGGCAACAGCGACACGGGCTCTATTTAACAGCAAAGCCCAGGCCTTCTCAAATCAGCAGCGGGGCTTGGCCCGGGCGTACAAATGAGCGCTTCTGCAGGCCGAGCTCGGAGAATCGGGCAAAAGCCTGTTCTAGACAGATGGCGGTGATTTTTCCAAGGAACGTCGGATTTCTGCTGCTGTCTGACCTGACTCGAACTCAGTGAGGTTTATCCCGGGCCGGGCCACGGGACAATCCACCGCAGGCCGATTGACGATCCTGGGCGGCGCAGGGGCGGTACTCTTGCTAGAGTGGTCCGGCAGATGAATGGGTGAATCCATCCCGATAACGGAGAGAAACATGGCAATTGATATCGGTATCAGCGAAGAAGATCGTAAATCCATCGTCGACGGTCTTTCCCGTCTGCTTTCGGATACCTACGTGTTGTACCTGAAAACCCATAATTTCCATTGGAACGTCACCGGCCCGCAATTCCGTACCCTGCACTTGATGTTCGAAGAGCAGTACAACGAACTGGCCCTGGCAGTGGACCTGATCGCCGAACGCATTCGCGCCCTGGGCTTCCCGGCTCCGGGGGCCTATTCCATCTATGCCCGGCTGTCTTCGATCAAGGAAGAGGAAGGGGTGCCTGCCGCCGAGGAAATGATCAAGCAACTGGTCGCCGGCCAGGAAGCAGTGACCCGTACCGCCCGCGGCATCTTTCCGTTGCTGGACAAGGTCAGCGACGAGCCCACGGCGGATCTGCTGACCCAGCGCATGCAGGTGCATGAAAAAACCGCGTGGATGCTGCGCTCTCTGCTGGAAAACCGTTAAGCCCCCTCCTGCGAATGGCGTCCCGTACGCCGTTCGCACCCTCGCCCAGCAGGCAGCACCTGCGTTCTCCTGACCTTCCGGGGTTGCAGCCGGATAGATGCCTGACGGTCGGTGACGCCCGCGATGGGGTCATACGGCTGCACAGGGCCGATTTAATGGATATAATCCCGCTCTTTGCTACGTAGCCCGGGCTTTGGCGTGGGCTCTGGCTGTAGTTCAAGCAGTAATCTGGATTGCCGAGACGCCCCCCATGCCCATGTACGACTATCAATGCGCTTCCTGTGGTCATCAGCTGGAAGCCATTCAAAAGATCAGCGCCGCGCCGCTGGTCGACTGCCCAGCCTGCCAGGCGCCCGAGCTGAAAAAGATGCTGTCCATGCCTGGTTTCCGCCTGAGCGGCACCGGCTGGTACGAAACCGACTTCAAGACCGGCTCCAAGAAGAACCTGGCCGGTGGCGACAAAGCTGACTAAGTTGAACGACACGCGCGAGTTCTTGCACTATCCGGCACCTTGAGGTGCGCAAGGCCTCCATCGAATTTCGAATTACGAGAAGTGAAACCACTACCATGATGCGCAGCCATTATTGCGGCCAACTGAACGAAAGCCTGGAAGGTCAGGAAGTAACCCTTTGCGGATGGGTCCACCGTCGCCGTGATCACGGCGGGGTGATCTTCCTCGATATCCGTGATCGTGAAGGTCTGGCCCAGGTGGTGTTCGACCCGGACCGCGCTGAAACCTTCGCCGCCGCCGACCGCGTGCGCAGCGAATACGTGGTCAAGATCACCGGCAAGGTACGCCTGCGTCCGGCCGGTGCCGGCAACGCCAACATGGCTTCGGGCATGATCGAAGTCCTGGGCTACGAGCTGGAAGTGCTGAACGAAGCGGAAACCCCGCCGTTCCCACTCAACGAATACTCGGACGTGGGTGAAGAAACCCGTCTGCGCTATCGCTTCATCGACCTGCGCCGTCCGGAAATGGCCGAGAAGCTGCGCCTGCGTTCGCGCATGACCACCAGCATCCGTCGCTACCTGGACGAGAACGGTTTCCTCGACGTGGAAACCCCGATCCTGACCCGCGCCACCCCAGAGGGCGCCCGCGACTACCTGGTGCCGAGCCGCACCCACGCCGGCAGCTTCTTCGCCCTGCCGCAATCGCCACAGCTGTTCAAGCAACTGCTGATGGTGGCCGGCTTCGACCGCTACTACCAGATCGCCAAGTGCTTCCGCGACGAAGACCTGCGTGCCGACCGTCAGCCTGAGTTCACTCAGATCGACATCGAGACCAGCTTCCTCGACGAAAAAGACATCATGGGCCTGACCGAAGGCATGATCCGCAACCTGTTCAAGGAAGTGCTGGGTCTGGAATTCGGCGAATTCCCGCACATGACCTTTGAAGAAGCCATGCGTCGCTACGGTTCCGACAAGCCGGACCTGCGCAACCCGCTGGAACTGGTGGACGTTGCCGACCAGCTCAAGGAAGTGGAGTTCAAGGTGTTCAGCGGCCCGGCCAACGATCCGAAATGCCGCATCGCCGCCTTGCGCGTTCCAGGCGGGGCGAGCATGCCGCGCAAGCAGATCGACGACTACACCAAGTTTGTCGGCATCTACGGCGCCAAGGGCCTGGCCTACATCAAGGTCAACGAGCGCGCCAAAGGCGTTGAAGGCCTGCAATCGCCGATCGTCAAGAACATCCCGGAAGCCAACCTGAACGTGATCCTCGATCGCGTGGGCGCGGTCGACGGCGACATCGTGTTCTTCGGGGCCGACAAGGCCAAGATCGTCAGCGAAGCCCTGGGCGCGCTGCGTATCAAGCTCGGTCACGACCTGAACCTGCTGACGTGCGAATGGGCGCCGATGTGGGTTGTCGACTTCCCGATGTTCGAAGAGAACGACGACGGCAGCTTCACCGCCCTGCATCACCCGTTCACCGCGCCGAAGTGCTCGCCGGAAGAACTGGAAGCCAACCCGGCTACCGCTCTGTCGCGCGCCTACGACATGGTTTTGAACGGCACCGAATTGGGTGGCGGTTCGATCCGTATCCACCGCAAGGAAATGCAGCAAGCGGTATTCCGCCTGTTGGGCATCAGCGAAGCGGAACAGGAAGAGAAGTTCGGCTTCCTGCTGGACGCCCTCAAGTACGGCGCGCCGCCGCACGGTGGCCTGGCCTTCGGCCTGGACCGCCTGGTGATGCTGATGACCGGCGCCCAGTCGATCCGCGAAGTGATCGCGTTCCCGAAAACCCAGAGCGCGGCCTGCGTCATGACTCAGGCACCGGGTCTGGTGGATGCCAAGGCTCTGCGCGAGCTGCACATCCGCCTGCGCGAACAGCCCAAGGCTGAATAAGCCGGCCCGATAAGGCGCACCTTCGGGTGCGCTTTTTCTATGGGTCGAGTTTTGTTGCCCGCACCCGCCAGGCGGCGTGGGCAATGTTTCAAAGAGAATTTGGAGCAAGTTATGGCAGGTCATTCCAAGTGGGCGAACATCAAGCACCGCAAAGAGCGTCAGGATGCCAAGAGAGGCAAGATTTTCACCAAGTGGATTCGTGAGCTGACCGTCGCGGCCCGTCAGGGCGGCGGCGATCCCAACTCCAACCCACGCCTGCGCCTGGCCCTGGACAAGGCCCTGGGTGCCAACATGAGCCGCGACATCATCGACCGGGCCATCGCCCGTGGCACCGGCGCTGCCGGCAGCGACGATGTGGTCGAGCTGACCTATGAAGGCTACGGCCCCAACGGCGTGGCGGTGATGGTCGAGTGCATGACCGACAACCGCAACCGCACCGCGGCAGCTGTTCGTCATGCCTTCAGCAAGTGTGGCGGCAACCTGGGTACCGACGGTTCGGTGGCCTACCTGTTCGAGCGCAAGGGGCAGATCACCTTCGCCGACGGTGTCGATGAAGACGCCTTGATGGAAGCGGCGATGGAAGCCGATGCCGACGATGTGGTCAGCAACGAAGACGGTTCGATCGACGTGTTCACCTCGTTCGCCGGTTTCTATGGCGTGCGCAATGCCTTGGAAGCGGCGGGTTTTACTGCTGCGGACGCGGAAATCGTCATGCTGCCGACCACCAGTGCCGAACTGGACCTGGAAGGCGCCGAGAAGGTCCTCAAGCTGATCGACATGCTGGAAGACCTGGATGATGTGCAGAACGTCTATTCCAACGCGGATATTCCCGAGTCGGTCGCCGAGCAACTCGGCTGATTCAACTGCACTAACCTTGAGGCCGGAGGTGCGAAGCCGTGATCATTGCGCGGCAGGGCGCTTCCGGCTTCTGCCTTTTCGCTGTTCCGGTCCTGGCCGGCAAGCCTCTTTATTCAAGCAGCAGGCGTTATGACTCTTATTCTTGGCATCGACCCCGGTTCGCGCATTACCGGTTATGGCGTGGTTCGAGACACGGGGCGCGGCTGTGTGTACGTGGCCTCTGGCTGTATCCGTACCGGGGCTGGCGAGCTGCCCGACCGGCTGCAGATCGTCTATCGCGGGGTGCGTGAAGTGATCCAGACCTACGGTCCGGTGACCATGGGGATCGAGAAGGTGTTCATGGCGCGCAACGCCGACTCGGCGCTCAAGCTCGGCCAGGCGCGGGGGGCAGCGATCGTTGCCGGTGCCGAAGAGGGGCTGGAGATTGCCGAGTACACCGCCACCCAGGTCAAGCAGGCCGTGGCCGGCACTGGCGGGGCCAACAAGGAACAGGTGCAGATGATGGTCATGCACCTGCTCAAGCTGACCACCAAGCCGCAGATCGATGCCTCGGATGCCCTGGCCATTGCCATCTGTCACGCTCATACCCGTTCCAGCCTGCTGCCCCATGGTCTGGGGACAGCACGCAGTCGTGGCGGCCGCCTGCGTCTCTGATAGCATCAGCGCAGTCATTTTAGGGATTGAGCGTTTTGCGCCTGGGTAGCCGGCGCAGACGCTCGCCCAACGAGTCGCCAGCTGCGGGCTGGCCATCGCCTAAGGATCTGAAACGTGATTGGACGCTTGCGCGGCACCCTGGCTGAGAAACAGCCGCCGCACCTGATTCTTGATGTAAACGGGCTGGGATATGAAGTCGAAGTGCCGATGACCACCCTGTATCGCCTGCCGTCGGTCGGCGAGCCCCTGACCCTGCACACCCATTTGGTCGTCCGCGAGGATGCGCAGTTACTCTACGGTTTTGCCAGCAAGCGCGAGCGAGACTTTTTCCGCGAGTTGATCCGTCTCAATGGTGTGGGCCCGAAACTGGCCCTGGCGTTGATGTCCAGCCTTGAGGTGGATGAGCTGGTGCGTTGCGTGCAGGCCCAGGACACCTCGGCCCTGACCAAGGTGCCCGGAGTCGGCAAGAAGACCGCCGAGCGCCTGCTGGTAGAACTCAAGGACCGTTTCAAGGCCTGGGAAGCCGTGCCGAGCATGTTCGCCCTGGTGCCGAACCAGCCGGATGCGCCGGCGCCAGTGGCCAGCGCCGAGTCGGACGCGGTCAGCGCGCTGATCTCCCTGGGCTATAAGCCGCAGGAAGCCAGCAAGGCCGTATCCGCGATCAAAGACAAAGGCTTGAGCAGTGAAGACATGATCCGCCGAGCCCTGAAGGGAATGATTTAAGTGATTGAAGCCGACCGTCTGATCGCCGCCACGGGCCCCCGTGAGCGCGAGGAAATCCAGGACCGGGCGATTCGTCCGGTCAGCCTGGCCGACTACATCGGCCAGCCTAGCGTGCGCGAGCAGATGGAACTGTTCATCCAGGCCGCCCGTGGGCGCAACGAATCCCTGGACCACACCCTGATCTTCGGTCCCCCGGGCCTGGGCAAGACCACCCTGGCCAACATCATCGCCGAGGAAATGGGGGTGTCGATCAAGAGTACGTCCGGCCCGGTGCTGGAGCGCCCAGGCGATCTGGCGGCCTTGCTGACCAATCTTGAGCCTCACGACGTACTGTTCATCGACGAGATTCACCGGCTTTCGCCGATTGTCGAAGAAGTGCTGTACCCGGCCATGGAAGATTTCCAGCTCGACATCATGATCGGCGAAGGCCCTGCGGCGCGCTCGATCAAGCTCGATCTGCCGCCGTTCACCCTGGTGGGGGCAACCACGCGTGCGGGGATGCTGACCAACCCGCTGCGGGACCGCTTCGGCATCGTCCAGCGCCTGGAGTTCTACAGCACTGCGGACCTGGCAACCATTGTCAGCCGTTCCGCGGGCATTCTTGGTTTGCCCCTGGATCCGGAAGGCGCCTTCGAGGTCGCGCGCCGTGCCCGGGGCACTCCGCGGATCGCCAACCGTCTGCTGCGTCGGGTGCGGGATTTCGCCGAGGTGCGGGCCAAGGGGCATATCACCAAACCGATCGCCGACCTGGCGTTGAACCTGCTGGACGTCGATGAGCGTGGCTTCGACCACCAGGACCGACGTCTATTGCTGACCATGATCGAGAAGTTCGACGGCGGACCGGTGGGGGTCGACAGCCTGGCCGCGGCCATCAGTGAAGAGCGCCATACCATCGAGGATGTGCTGGAGCCGTACCTGATCCAGCAGGGCTATATCATGCGCACTCCCCGTGGTCGTGTGGTGACCCGGCATGCCTACCTGCACTTCGGTCTTAACATTCCGTCACGAATGGGGGACATGCCCGTGGTAGACGAATTCCTCGATGCCGTGGACGATTAATAACCCGCTCTTTGTCGATTTATTCGGGGTTTGTGCTGTCCTAGGGACTGGCATGGTTAAAACATCACGAAAAGTCGTACAAGAATGAAAAAACAGTTGCCTGGCCGGATTGGCAACCTGAGGAGTAAGCACTAGAGTATGCGCGCGCAAAACGGGCTTGAGCCGTTCGCACATCGTTGTCGCGTTTATTACGAGGACACCGATGCCGGCGGCATCGTGTATTACGTTAATTACCTTAAGTTTATGGAGCGGGCTCGAACCGAGCGGCTACGACACCTGGGCTTTGCCCAGTCGCAGCTGGTGGGGGAGAACCTGTTATTTGTCGTGCACTCCAGCGAAGCGCGTTATCACGCGCCGGCGCGACTGGACGACGAACTTCTGGTCAGTGCCCAAGTTACCGAATTGAACCGGGTCAGCCTGCGCTTCACTCAGCAGGTCAGGCGAGCCAAAGACAATGCGCTGCTCTGTGAAGGGCAGTTCCTGGTGGCCTGTGTGCGCGCCGACAATTTCAAACCCCGCGCCATTCCAGACGCTCTGCGTACGGCCTTTGCCGACGAGAGCAGCGCGGGTACACACTCAGAGCAGGAGATAAAGCGTGGAAGCTAACGTCGTCGACCATTCCTCCATGTGGAGCCTGGTCAGCAATGCCAGCGTTGTAGTGCAGTTGGTAATGCTGACCCTGGTTGCCGCATCGGTGACTTCATGGATCATGATCTTTCAGCGCAGCAACCTGCTGCGTGCCGGTCGACGTGCCCTGGAGAGCTTCGAAGAGCGCTTCTGGTCCGGTATCGACCTGTCCAAGCTGTACCGTCAGGCGGGCAGCAACCCTGATCCGGATTCCGGCGTGGAGCAGATCTTCCGTGCCGGTTTCAAAGAGTTCTCCCGCCTGCGCCAGCAACCGGGTGTCGATCCTGAAGCGGTCATGGAAGGCGTGGCCCGTGCCATGCGCGTAGCGATTTCCCGCGAAGAAGAAAAGCTCGAGCAGAGCCTGCCGTTCCTCGCCACTGTCGGTTCCGTCAGCCCGTACATCGGCCTGTTCGGTACCGTCTGGGGGATCATGAACTCCTTCCGCGGCCTGGCTCAGGCCCAGCAAGCGACCCTGGCTACCGTAGCCCCGGGTATCGCCGAAGCACTGATCGCCACGGCCATCGGCCTGTTCGCGGCCATCCCGGCGGTGATCGCCTACAACCGCTTCGCCGCTCGTGGCGAGACGCTGATCAGCCGTTACTACACCTTCGCCGACGAGTTCCAGGCGATCCTGCACCGTAAAGTGCACACCAGCGAAGAGTGAGCAGGTAAAACCCATGGCCCGAGTTCGCCACAAACGCAAGCCGGTTGCCGAGATGAACGTGGTGCCTTACATCGACGTGATGTTGGTACTGCTGGTTATCTTCATGGTGACCGCGCCGATGCTCAACCAGGGCGTGAAAGTTGACCTGCCCAAGGTTTCCAGCGAAGCCTTGCCCCAGGACAACAACACCCAGGTGCTGACCATCTCGATCAAGGCTGACAAGACCTACTACTGGAACCTTGGCAGCGAAGTCGACACTGAAAAGCAACAGGACAAGGCGATGACCTTGCCGCAGATGACCGACGCGGTGACCAAGATCATCCGTGCCGGCAATGAAGGCGGCAAGCACACCCAGGTGTTCATTCGCGGTGATAAATCCGTCGACTACGGCGCCGTGATGGGTGCCATGGGCGGCCTGCAGAAAGCCGGAGTCGGTAACGTTGGCCTGATTACCGAGGCGCCCTGATGCACCAACAGCGAGAGCCGTCCGCCTCGGAAAGCTACTTCTGGCCTAGTGTCTGGGCAATTGCCCTGCACGTGCTGGTGTTTGGCATGCTGTTCGTCAGCTTTGCCATGACCCCGGAACTGCCCCCGGCCAAGCCGATCGTTCAAGCGACCCTGTACCAGCTCAAATCCAAGAGTCCGGCAACCACCCAGACCAATCACAAGATTGCGGGTGAGGCGAAGAAATCCGCCGCGCGCCAGACCGAAGCCGAACAGTTGGAGCAGAAGAAGGTCGAGCAGGAAGAGATCAAGGCCGCGGAACAAAAGAAAGAAGAGGCTGCTCAAAAAGCCGAGGAAGCGAAAAAGGCCGATGAGGCCAAGAAAGCCGATGAGGCGAAGAAGGCGGATGACGCCAAGAAAGCCGCAGAAGCGAAAAAGGCTGAAGAGAAACAATTGGCTGATATAGCCAAGAAGAAATCCGAAGAAGAAGCCAAGAAAGCTGCTGAAGAAGAGGCCAAGAAAAAGGCCGCTGAAGAAGCGAAGAAGAAAATCGTCGAAGACGCGAAGAAGAAAGCCGCGGAAGACGCGAAGAAAAAAGCTGAAGCAGACGAGGCGAAGAAAAAGATCGCCGAGGATGCCAAGAAGAAAGCTGCGGCCGACGCTGCGAAGAAGAAGGCCCAGGAAGCAGCGCGCAAATCTGCCGAAGAGAAAAAGGCCCAGGCCCTGGCGGACTTGCTGTCCGATAAGCCGGAGCGTGAAGCCACCAAGTCGGATGAGGTGGGTGACAGTGTCGCAGGCAGTTTCGATGACCTGATTCGCATTCGTGCGGCGGAAGGCTGGGCTCGTCCTCCTTCGGCGCGCAAGGGCATGACGGTGGAACTGCGGATCGGCATGTTGCCTGATGGCACGGTGACCACGGTCAGCGTGATCAAGTCCAGTGGTGATGGTCCGTTCGACGCTTCGGCGGTGGCGGCAGTCAAGAACATTGGGCGTTTGACAGAAATGCAGGGTTTGAGTCCGAAGGATTTCGCACCCTATCGTTCATTCAAGATGACATTCACACCTGAGGATCTAGCCTTGTGAGAAACCTTCTTCGAGGAATGCTTGTCGTTATTTGCTGTATGGCAGGGATAGCGGCAGCGGATGAAAAAAACATTCTGGTCACCAGTGGCAGTGATCGGGCGACACCGATTGCGGTAGTGCCGTTTGGCTGGCAGGGCGGCAGCGTGCTGCCGGACGACATGGCACAGATCATCGGTGATGACCTGCGCAACTCGGGTTACTACGCACCGATTCCAAAGCAGAACATGATCAGCTTGCCGACCCAGGCCAGCGAAGTCATTTTCCGCGACTGGAAAGCCCTGGGCGCCCAGTACGTGATGGTCGGCAGCATTGTTCCAGCCGGCGGTCGCCTGCAGGTGCAGTACGCGCTGTTCAACGTCGCGACCGAGCAGCAAGTGCTGACCGGCAGCGTGTCGGGTAGCGTTGATCAGTTGCGGGACATGTCGCACTACATTTCCGACCAGTCCTTTGAAAAACTCACCGGCATCAAGGGGGCGTTCTCTACGCGCCTGCTGTATGTGACGGCTGAGCGTTTCTCGGTGAACAACACCCGTTACACCCTGCAGCGTTCGGACTACGACGGTGCTCGGGCGGTAACCCTGTTGCAGTCTCGCGAGCCGATCCTGTCGCCGCGCTTTGCTCCGGATGGCAAGCGCATTGCGTACGTGTCGTTCGAGCAGAAGCGCCCGCGCATCTTCGTCCAGCACATCGATACCGGGCGTCGTGAGCAGATCACCAATTTCGAAGGCCTGAACGGCGCTCCAGCCTGGTCGCCAGATGGCACCCGCCTGGCGTTCGTGCTGTCCAAGGACGGCAACCCGGATATCTATGTGATGAACATGGCGTCCCGGCAGATCAGCCGCGTCACCAGTGGCCCGGGCATCAACACCGAACCGTTCTGGGGCAAGGATGGTTCCACCATCTATTTCACCTCCGACCGTGGCGGCAAGCCGCAAGTCTATAAAAGCAATATCAATGGCGGTGGCGCCGAGCGTGTGACCTTTATTGGTAACTACAACGCCAACCCGAAACTTTCTGCTGACGAAAAGACCCTGGTAATGATTCACCGCCAGGATGGTTTCACCAACTTCCGGGTAGCGGCTCAGGATTTGCAGCGCGGTAGCGTAAAAATCCTTACAGACACTAACCTTGATGAGTCAGCTACTGTTGCGCCCAACGGCACCATGGTAATCTACGCCACCCGCCAGCAGGGCCGGGGAGTCTTGATGCTCGTGTCCATTAATGGACGTGTGAGGCTCCCGCTTCCTACCGCTCAAGGCGAAGTCAGAGAACCGTCCTGGTCCCCTTACCTGAACTGACGCGGCGCTACAATGTTTCACTTAACACACTGGGGTTCATTAGGAGTTTCACGATGGAAATGTTGAAGTTTGGTAAGTTTGCTGCGCTGGCTCTGGCCATGGCTGTGGCTGTAGGTTGCTCCTCCAAAGGCGGCGACAATGCCGGTGAAGGCGCTGTTGATCCAAACGCTGGTTACGGCGCTAACACCGGTGCTGTTGATGGCTCCCTGAGCGAAGAAGCTGCTCTGCGCGCAATCACCACCTTCTACTTCGAATACGACAGCTCGGACCTGAAGCCAGAAGCCATGCGCGCTCTGGACGTTCACGCCAAAGACCTGAAAGCAAACGGCGCTCGCGTTGTTCTGGAAGGCAACACCGACGAACGTGGTACTCGTGAGTACAACATGGCTCTGGGCGAGCGTCGTGCTAAAGCCGTTCAGCGCTACCTGGTTCTGCAGGGCGTTTCCCCTGCACAGCTGGAGCTGGTTTCCTACGGTAAAGAGCGTCCAGTTGCTACTGGCCACGACGAGCAGTCCTGGGCTCAAAACCGTCGCGTCGAACTGCGTAAGTAATTCGTCATGCGAACGTGCCGTCGTGCTGTAACTATTTTGGCTCTCAGTCTCACGCCGCTCGCGGCGTGGTCTGCGGTTCCTGTGGTCGATAACAACTCCGGCTATAACAATAGCGGGAGCAGTTATCCGCCAGCGGGTTATGGCACGAACGGCGCCTATGCCGGGGGAGGGGTTTCGACCCCTGTCTCGGCACAGGGCGAGCTGTTCCAGCAACTGCAGCAAATGCAGGAACAGATTGCACGCCAACAGGGTGTGATCGAAGTTCTGCAAAATGATGTAGCGCGGATGAAGCAAGAAAGCCTGGAGCGTTACCAGGATCTTGATCGACGCATAGGAAGCGGTGTCGCACCTGCCGCAACTCCTGAGAATTCTTCTGCCGGTGGCGATAACAGCGCTGCCGGTGCCGCTGCTCAGGCGCCAGCCGCCAGTAGCGAACCCGGTGATCCGGCCAAGGAAAAGCTCTACTACGATGCTGCCTTCGACCTGATCAAGGCCAAGGATTTCGACAAGGCCAGCCAGGCCTTCTCGGCATTCCTGCGCAAGTACCCCAACAGCCAGTACGCCGGCAATGCCCAGTACTGGTTGGGTGAAGTGAACCTGGCCAAAGGCGACCTGCAAGGCGCGGGCCAGGCATTTGCCAAGGTTTCCCAGCTGTATCCCAAGCACGCCAAGGTGCCGGATTCGCTGTACAAGCTGGCTGACGTAGAGCGTCGTCTCGGTCACACCGACCGGGTCAAGGGCATCCTGCAGCAGGTGGTGGCCCAGTATCCGGGCACTTCCGCCGCTCAGTTGGCCCAACGGGACCTGCAGCGCATGTAAGTGCGTTGGCCTCCGTTACAAGAAACCCGCGCTTGTCGCGGGTTTTTTCGTTAGAATCCATGCCCTTTTTCTGAAACACGCTTCCTGGGATCTGCGCGATGGCGGGGTTCCTTGAAGTGCCTGACGGAGGCGGACAGCCTGTTTAGCTGTTACGCCCGTGGCGACTATGCAAGACACATTGAGAATCACCGAAGTTTTCTACTCGTTGCAGGGGGAAACTCGGACTGCCGGGCTGCCCACGGTTTTTGTGCGCCTGACCGGTTGCCCGTTGCGTTGCCAATACTGCGACAGTGCCTACGCGTTCAGCGGGGGTAGCCAGCGAACCCTCGATAGCCTGCTGGAGCAGGTTGCCGGTTTCCGCCCTCGCTACGTCTGCGTCACTGGTGGCGAGCCTCTGGCCCAGCCCAATGCCATTCCCTTGCTCCAGCACTTGTGCGATGCCGGCTACGAGGTCTCGCTGGAAACCAGCGGTGCCCTGGATATCTCTGCGGTGGACCCGCGCGTCAGCCGGATCCTTGATCTCAAGACTCCCGGCTCCAAGGAAGCGCACCGCAACCGCTACGAGAATATCGAGCTGCTGACTGCCAACGACCAGGTCAAGTTTGTCATCTGCTCCCGCGAGGACTATGACTGGGCGGTGTCCAAGCTGATCCAGTACGGTCTTGAGCGACGCGCCGGCGAAGTGCTGTTTTCGCCCAGCCACCATGACTTGAATGCACGAGACCTGGCGGACTGGATCGTCGCCGACAACCTGCCAGTACGTCTGCAACTGCAGTTGCATAAATACCTGTGGAATGACGAGCCGGGGCGCTGACATGACTGAACAAGCATCGAGTGAAAAGCGTGCCGTGATCCTGCTGTCCGGTGGCCTGGACTCTGCCACCGTGGTGGCCATGGCTCGCGCCGAGGGCTACCGCTGCTACACCATGAGCTTCGATTACGGCCAGCGCCATCGGGCCGAGTTGCACGCCGCCGAGCGCGTGGCCCGGGACCTCGGTGTGGTGGAGCACAAGGTGATCGGCCTGAACCTCAACGGTATTGGCGGCTCAGCACTGACTGATAGCACCATCGAGGTGCCAGAGGCGCCGGGGGAGGGCATTCCTGTCACCTACGTGCCGGCACGCAACACCGTCTTCCTGTCCCTGGCCCTGGGCTGGGCGGAAGTCCTGCACGCGCGGGATATCTTCATCGGTGTCAATGCGGTGGATTATTCCGGTTATCCGGATTGCCGTCCCGAGTTCGTCGAAGCCTTCGAGCGCATGGCCAACCTGGCGACCAAGGCCGGTGTCGAAGGGCAGGGCTTTCGTATCCAGGCGCCGCTGCAGAACCTCAGCAAGGCCGAGATCATCCAGGCCGGGGTGCGCCTGGGGGTTGATTACGGGCTGACGGTTTCCTGCTATCAGGCAGACGATAGCGGCCACGCGTGCGGCAAATGTGACAGCTGCCGTTTGCGTGCTGAAGGCTTCAAGGCGGCCGGAATCAGTGATCCAACACCTTATTTTTGATTTTTTTCATATAGGGTGTTGAATTCCCGTTAGAAATCAGTATTATACGCGCCACCACACAGCGGGTCGTTAGCTCAGTTGGTAGAGCAGTTGGCTTTTAACCAATTGGTCGTAGGTTCGAATCCCACACGACCCACCATATTTGGCGGTTTAGAAAATCCGGAAGGCCCACGAAAGTGAGGATTTCCGGGTTTTTTTTTGCCTTGCAAAAAACCGTGATCCCGCCACTCAGCTGCTCAGCTTGTCTTCTTCTCACTGCTTGAATATCAACTCTTCTGCAGAGGCTGGCCTTTTGCCGGTAGCCGGACTCATCTCTAAAAACCTTGATAAATTCAGGGGCTTTATCTGAATTCCCCCTTTTTTTCAGGGGTTATCGCTTTAAATTCAGAATAAGTGCGGGGCTCGTTGACAGCACAAATGCCTCCCGCGTAAATCTTGCCGCCATTGCCGACAGGGGTTGCGTCCCTGGCAAGGAGAACACATACCAGGGTCGGTAACTTCGCAGTCAGCAGGGCTTTGCCCTGCCTGTACGAATCTGTCCCTGAGTCTGTGCGTGAGTCACAAGCCCGGCTTACTCAAGGTGACAGGATGTTCACAGAAGCAGTTGCAATATCCGTTAGGCGCAGTGCCCCCTCCAGCCCTTCCGTCATTCGTGGCAAGGGGTGCTTTCTCTACGATGAGCAGGGCAAATCCTTCCTCGACATGTCCGGTGGCAGCGGTGCCGCTAACCTGGGTTATCAGCGCGATGACCTGGTCGAAGTCCTCAAGCGTCAATCCGAACTGCTGATCCATACCGGTTGGAACATCGACAACCCGCAGCGCCATGAAGTGGTCGCCAAGCTGGAGGGGCTGGTGCCCTATGCGCAGGCTTCGGTGTTTGGCGCGGTCACCGGTGCCGAGGCGATCGAGGTGGCGCTGAAAATCGCCCGCGCGGCTACCGGACGCCAGGGCGTGGTGTATTTCCACAATTCCTTCCATGGCAAGACCCAGGGCGCCCTGTCGGTGACCTCCAACCGCGGTTTTCGCAAGCACCTGGCCGGTGGCGACAGCCTGCAACTGACCGCCCTGGCCCTGGATTACGCCGCCGACCAGGACCCGGCCCTGGCCGCCTTGTGGCGCGAGCAACTGGCCGAGGATCTGCGCCAGGCGCAGCAGGCCAATTGCTTGCCCGCGGCGCTGATCATCGAGCCGATCCAGGCAGCGGAGGGCATGTATCCGGTGCCCCTGGAGCTGCTCGAAGCGATTGTCGAACTGGGCAGGACCTTCGGCGTGATCACCATCTTCGATGAGATCTACACCGGTTTTGGCCGCACCGGGACGCCGTTTTTCAGCAACCCGCAACTGCTGCCGGACCTGTTGGTGCTGGGCAAGGCCCTGGGCAATGGCTTGCCGATTTCCGCGGTGGTAGGCCGCCCGGAACTGGTGGACTGCCTGGGCTATGCCGAGCATTCCTCCACCTTCACCCTGATGCCGCTGGCCTGTGCCGTGGCTTCCAAGGTGCTGGATATCTACCACCAGGAACAGCCCTGGCAGTGGGCGGCGAGCAACGGCGCGTACCTGCGCCAGGCCCTGGAAGGCCTGGGGGCCCAGGACGCGCGAGTGGTCAATGTGCGCGGCCGCGGCATGATGCTCGCCTTCGATTTCGAGGGCCAGGGCGCTGATGTACTGGCGCTGCGCAACCGGCTGCTGGAGCACGGGGTGATCGTGCGCACCGGCGGGCGCAATCCGGCGACGGTCAAGCTGACCCCGCCACTGAGCATCTCCCAGCAGGAAATCCAGGCATTCATGCAGACACTGCAGGGCGTTTGTCGCTCCCTCTAATAACAACAAGGCAGGGATATCATGTTGCAGGCTTTTACCCGCATGGCGGGTACCGATGTTGCGGGTGTCATCGATGTCCAGGGCAGCCTTGGCTTTGCCGCGCTCGACCAGTTGCGCGAGGGGGTCAGCGCCGAGCTGCAAGGGCTGCCGGAGCCGGTGCTGGCGCTGTATGCCAGCCATGGCCGGGCCATGTATGCGGCGTTGATCGCGGCCTTGTCCGCCGCCCGGCGAGTGGTGTTCATCGACCCGGCGAGCAACCTCGACGAGTTGATGCCGGTGCTCCAGCACCTGGGCGTGAACCTGGTCCTCAATGGCACGACACGGCCTGGTTCACAACTGACCCGTTCCTTGCCGGTGCTCGACCTGCAGCACCTGCAACCCCGGCCCGTGCCCCCTGGCCGGGAATACCCGTTGCGTTGCCAGGACTACGTGATCTTCACCAGCGGCTCCACTGGCGAGCCCAAGGCCATAGTGCAGCGCATCGAGGCCCTGGGCCGGCACATCGACAACTACATCGGCTATGTTGGAATCGGCCCCGGGCAGCGTGTGCTGCAACTGGCTTCCGCGGGGTGGGACGCCGGCCTGATGGACATCTTCGCCAGCCTGAAGACTGGCGCCACCCTGTGCAGCCTCAACCCCCGGGAGCATGACTTCGCCGCAGTCGAGGCGCTGATCGTCGAACATGACATCGATGTGTTGCATATGACGGTGCCCTATCTGCGTGCCTTCTACACCGATGCGAGCGGCATCTATGCCCGGCCCAAGCAACTGGTGATCGGCGGCGAGATCATCCACCCCTCGGATATCCAGCGCTTCAACCACGCCTTTGCCCCAGGCTCGCAGCTGTTCAACGCCTACGGGCCGACCGAATGCACCACCGCGCTCTACGCCCGCATCGACCAGGGGCAGACGCTGCAGGACCCGACCTGGGCCCTGGACCAGCCGGTGGACGGCGTCACCCTGGACATTGCCAAGGAACCGGGGCAGCCCTACGGCGAAGGGGTGGGTGAACTGCTGCTCTATTCTTCCCTGGTGGCCCGGCGCCTGGACCCGGCCAGCGGGCTGATCGTCGAGCTGACCCAGCCCAGCCCCCTGGACTCGCAGCGCCAGTGCTACGCCACCGGTGATCTGGCGTGCCACCAGCCCGATGGCGCCATACGCCTGCTGGGGCGCAAGGATTCCATCGTCAAGATCAACGGGCAGAAGGTCAGCCTGGTCCAAGTGGAATCGGAGCTCAAGGCTCTGGCCCAGGTACGGGAAGCCTGTGTGATCGCCCATCAGGCCGGGGACAACCTGGCCCTGGTGGCCTTTGTCATTGCCCGTGACGCCAGCCTTGGCGAAGACCTCCTGCGTCAGGCCGCCAGGGCCGCACTGCCGGCGCACCGGGTGCCGGCGCGCTTCCTGCTGGTGGAGCGTTTTGCCTTGAACCGCAACAACAAGATCGACCGGCAGGCGTTGGCGCAACTGGCTGCCCGCGCCATGGCGGCGCCGGAGCCGGCACAGGCCGCACCGGAGCCTTTCTGGCAAGCCATCGGCCAGGTACTTGGCGGGCAGAGCCCGGACCGGGCCAAGAGCTTTATCGACAATGGCGGCGATTCGCTGCGGGCCTTGCAGGTGGTTGCCACGCTGAAGAGAAAGGGCCTGGTGCTGGACCTGGAAGAGTTGCTGTCGGATCAGGCCCTTGGGCAATTGCCGGTGCATGCGGCGGCGGCCAAGGCCCGGCCCGGGGTTTCCCGGCCGCAGGTCGAGGGCCTGCCCAATCGCCGCTTCCTGCTGAGCCGCGGCATCAGCGACCTGGATCACTGGAACCAGGCCCTGGTGCTGGACATAGCCGCCGGCCAGGAGCCACAGCGAGTCAGCCAGGCGCTGCGGGCAATTTTCCGCCATCACTTTATCGAGGCGGGCGTTCAGGATCAGGGGCTGCAGCCTGCCGGAACGGATCTGCAGCAAGCGGTGCAGCGGACCTGCGCAGCCATCTCCCTGAGCCAGGGGCAACTCTTCTGCTTCAGCCAGCAACAGGACGCCGCTGGCCATCACCTGATCATTGCCGGGCACCAGTTCCAGGTCGATCGCTACTCCTGGATGCTGCTGGTTTCCGAGCTGGACGAATGCCTGGGGCAGGGCCTGGAGTGCATGCAAGGCTGGCCGCGGCCGACGGCCTTCGAGGAGTGGCAGCAGAGCTACCAGCGCGAGCATGCCGCGGCGACCCATGAAGCGTTCTGGGAAGCACTGCCCTGGGGCCGCTGCGCGCAGTTGACCGGGCAGCGCCCCGAGTTTCCCCGGCGCGAGGCCTTTCGGCGAGCCGAGCTGTGCCTGGGGCCGGTCCGCGACCTGCCGCAGTGGGCCCGGGGTGTGGCCGAGACCAGCCAGTTGCTGCTGGCGGCCATCCTGCGCGCCATGAGCCAGAGCGATGACAACCCGTTCCAGAAAGTCCATTTGCTCGACCATGGGCGGGCCCTGGACAAGAGCGGCGCCGAGCTCAACAGCGTGTTCGGCTGGCTGACGGTGATCTACCCGCTGGTGCTGCAGGTTGCCAGCCTGGACCTGGAGCAGATCGCCAGGGAAATCAAGGCCGGCCAGCAAGCCAGCCAGGGCATTGCCCACAGCTTCGGCAACCGTTATTTCGCCACGCCCGAGGCCGAGCGCCTCAAGGGCCTGTTCGATTGCGGCTACAGCTACAACTTCCTGGGCGCCGTGGAGAACCCGCCCGGGGCCCGGGTCGGCGTGCATCCCTTGAGCCTGCAACTGATGCAGGGCAGCCCCAGCCATCACCTGGAGTTCACCGGCTACCTGGCCGCGGGCGAATTGCTGCTGAAAATCGACTATGACCCGCAGGTCTTCGGCGAAGAACGCCTGGAGTCGCTGCTGACCGGGATCACCGCTGCCTTGAGCTAGAGAAACCTCCATGAACGCCTTACCCGATAACAACAAGAAACCCCGTTCACTGGTCGCCGTGCTGATTTTCCTCGGCTGCCTGCTGATCTGGTCCACCAACTGGATCGCCATTTCGCTGCAGGTGGAACACAGCGACGTCGGCTCTTCGCTGATGCTGCGCTTCCTCATTGCCTACGGGGTGCTGTGGCTGTGGCAACGGCTGTTCGCCGGCCCGCAGCAGCCGGTAACCCGCAAGGCCTACTTGCTGATGGCCGGGGTGGGGGCGGTGTACTTCTATGCCGGCATCGGCCTGGCCTACCTGGCCACCGCTTACCTGGGCAGTGCGCAGATGGCCTGCCTCAGCGCCTTTGTGATTTTCTACATCATCGGCATCAAGCGCCTGTTCCTGCATGTGCCGGTCGCCCTGCACAACCTGCTCGGCGCACTGGTGAGCATCGCCGGGCTGGGGCTGTTCATGCTTGGCGATCCGGGGCGGCCGCTGTCGCTGGCGGGGGTGGCCCTGGGGCTGACTTCCTTCCTGGCGGTGGCCATCGGATCGGTGCTTTCGGAGCACATCCAGAAGACCTGCCAGCTCGGCACCTTGCACATCAACAAGGTGGCGGCCGGCTGGGCCTGCGCTCTATACGCCGTCAGCCTGTTGTTGGGCGGCCATGGCTTGCAACTGCCGGGCACCCTGGCCGATCTCGGCATCCTGCTGTACCTGGGGGTGGTGTGCTCGGCGCTGGTGTTCGTGCTGTTCATCGACCTGATCAAGCGCATGGGCGCCGAGAACGCCGGCTATGTCGGCGTGCTGTACCCCATCGGCGCCAGCTACCTGTCGGTGTGGCTGGGGGAAACGCCCCTGAGCCTGCACCTGATGCTCGGCAGTGCCCTGGTGATGCTGGGCAGCCTGATCAATTTCAAGTTTCGCTACCACCCCGCCCCCAAGAAAGTGGAGTTCAGCTGAATGAGCAATGTACGGATACGCCAGGCCACCACGGACGATCTGATCGGTATTTTCGAGGCCCACCGCAACTCGGTAGAGCGCCTGTGCACCTCTGAATACAGCGATCAGCAGATCCGCATGTGGCTCGATGGGCGCTCCCCGGAAACCTACCGCGAAGCCGTGGAAAAGGGATCGCTGTGGCTGGCCGAGGGCGAGCAGATCGAAGGGTTCGTCGAACTCGACGGCAATGAGGTCAGCAAGCTGTTCATCCGTGGCGATGTGGCCAGGCGTGGCCTGGGCAGCCGTCTGCTGGAGGTGGCGCTGGCTCGGCTGCGGGCCAGCGGTGCCAGCTCGGCCTACCTGGAGGCGACCCTGACGGCCGAAGGCTTCTATGCCTACCACGGCTTCCAGAAGATCGGCGAGGGCACCTTCAGCCGCGGCAACAGCCCGGTGTCCATCGAGATCATCAAGATGGAACGCCCGCTTTGAGCTGACCGTCGGCGGCCACTTCAGCACAGCAGGTCTTGCCCGTCCCCGGTTCGCGGGGGCGCGGCCGGCTGCACCCGGAAAACGGCACACGAGGCTTATCCAAGATGACAGGGATGTTATTGAAATTGACGGTGCTCGATCAGAATCTGTGCGCCGGGTGCGGCGCCTGCGCCCTGGTGTGCCCACAGCAGGTAATCGTTTTCGACCCGGACCGGGTGGTGCCGCTGCTGGAGGGCATCGGCGACAGTTGTGAAAGCTGCACCGAGTGCCTGGCGGTGTGCCCGGGGCTGCAGCCGGATACCGATCGCTCCGAACTGGAACTGTTCGGCCGTACCCGCCGCGCCGAAGAGCGCTGGCTGGGGATCAGCCGCCAGGCCATCGGTGCGCGTTCCACCGACCCGCAGATAGTCCGGCGCTCGGCCAGTGGCGGCACCGCCACCACCTTGCTGCTGACCGCCCGGGAGCACTTTGACGTGGACCTGACCCTGACCATGGGCCGTCATCCGGGGCAGGGTTGGCGCAGCGCGCCGCAACTGGGCAGCGCCACACAGGCGATCATCAACAATGCCCAGTCCACCTACCAGCTGGCGCCTTACCTCAATGCCCTGCGCGAATGCTACGAACAGCAGCCGGACGCGCGCATTGCCGTGGTGGGGCTGGCCTGCCACGTCCAGGCGATCCGCAAGCTGCAGCGCCGGGACACCGCCATCGGCCACTGGGCCCGCAGCCGGATCATCTGCGTGATCGAGACCGCCTGCTCCTCCAACACCCTGCCGGCCGGCACCCACAGCATCATCAGCGACGTGCTGGGGCAAGACCCGCAGCAGGTGCGCGATATCAAGTACCGCGAAGGCGATTACCCCGGCCGGCTGCAAGTCACCTTGCTGGACAGCCAGACCTTTGGCATCGATTTCTGGGAGATCCTCGGCAAGCTCAAGGACAACAAGACCTTTCGCTGCCTCAGTTGCGGTGACTGGATGAGCGGGCTGGCCGACGTCAGCGTGTGTGACGGCGACCCCAACATTTTCGAAGCCAGCCTCAACGGTTCCGAAGAACAGAAACACGGCCGCGCGCTGATCCGCACCGAGATGGGCCAGGCCCTGGTGGACAGCGCCATCACCCATGGCCGGCTGGAAAGCTGGGGAGTCGACCTTGGGGGCTTCAACCTCGGCCTTGAACGCAAGAAGAACCGTCGGCGCTTCTATGAAACCCAGCCGCTGGTGTTGCCCGCCGGCCCCGGGGTGGGCGACCACTTCGAGGACGAAGCGCTGGTGGACGACGCCGAACTGATCAACCCCGCCAAATACAGGAGTAGCCCATGATCGATTACCCGGACCGGCCCATCGATTTCACCCTCGGCCGCCAACAGCAAGTCTGGGCCAACATCGACGGCTACCTGCCATCGGACAAGTCCATCAGCCATCGGATGATCCTGTTTGCCGCCCTGGCCCGGCATCCGGTGCGCCTGCGGGACCTGAACCGCGGCAAGGCGGTGACCCTGTTGCTCGATGCCCTGCAGCAACTGGGCCTTGAGGTGACGCCAGGGCAGACGCCCCAGACCCTGGAGATCAGCGGTGAGTTCGCCCAGGCGACCCACGAGCGGCGGGTCGACCTGGGGCCCTCCAGCGCGGCCGCGCGGTTACTGATCGGGATGCTGGTGGGGCTCAATGTGCCGTGCATCGTCGATGGCGACGAAACCCTGCGCAACCGCCCCTTCGACTGGATCGTCGAGCCCCTGAACCAGATGGGCGCCCACCTGGAGTACCTGGGGCGTCCGGGCGCGCTGCCGATCCGTATCCACCAGGCTGCATTCCGCGGCGGCGCGGCGCAGATCCACATCGGCAGCGCCCAGGCCATCAGCACCTTGCTGTTTGCCGGGGTGGCGGCACGCAAGCCGATGTCGATCCGGTACCCGGTGGTGGCCCGGGATCACACCCAGCGCATCATCAACAGTTTTGGCGACCGGCTGCAGGACGAGCAGTTGCAGATCCACTACCAGCCACGGGACTGCGCGATTCCCGAGGAGATCAGCATCCCTCGCGACCCCTCGGCCATTGCCTATCCGGCGGCGTTGTTCCTGCTGTGCAACCGCCACCAGGAGCAGCAGCGCCTGAGCTTCGACAATGTGTGCCTGAACCCTACGCGCCTGGGCTTTTTCAACTGGCTGCTGGCCTGTGGTTTCAACCTGACCCTGGAGGTGGACAGCATTCGTCATGGCGAGCCGGTGGGCCGCCTGCTGCTGCGCGGGGGTGGCCAACCCAGGGCTCACGACTTGCGCGACAAGCACCAGTTCCACGCAATGATCGACGAAGTGCCGCTGGCCCTGGCCATCAGCTGCGTGCTGCCCGGCAGCGCGACCTTCAGTGACCTCTACGAGCTGACCTTCAAGGAATCGGACCGGATCGCCGCCACCCGCAGCATGCTCAATGCCCTGGGCCTGGACTACCAGGTCGACGGCTACGACGTGCGGGTGGAAGGCGGGCAGGTGCCCAGTGTGCAGGGAGCGATCCCGACTTTCGGTGACCATCGCCTGTCGATGACCGCCCACGTCCTGCTGCTGGCTCACGGGCTGCAGGCCACCATCCTCGAAGGGCATTGCTACCAGACTTCATTTCCAGGGTTTGCCCAGTGCCTGGATCGCCTGACCGGACGGGAGGCCTGATGAGCAGCAGCCGATACACACTCACCGCCTGTGGCGCCGACGGCGTGATCGCCGTGCATGAACCTCTGGCCGCTCTGGCGGCCACTGAAGTGCAGGTGGCGGTGGACTACTCCATGGTCAGCCCGGGCACCGAGCGTCATTACCTGCAGCAGGTACGCGAGACTGGCGAGCAACTGCCGCTGGGCTATTGCGCGGCCGGGGTGGTTAGCGCCGTAGGGCCCGAGGTGGAAGGCGTGCAGCCGGGGGACCGGGTGGTGGCCATGGGCTGGAAGATTGCCACCCATTCCAACTGGATCCAGGTGCCCCAGCGGCTGGTGTGCAAGGTACCGCCGCCACTGACCCAGGACCAGGCGATTCTTGCCACCCTGGGTGCCACTGCGGTGCATGCGGTGGACCGTGCGCAATTGCAGGCGGGGGAGCAGATCCTGGTGGTGGGCATGGGCCTGGTGGGCAAGATGCTGAGCCTGGTGGCGGCCTGTCATGGTGCGCGGATCTGGGTCGCGGACCTCAACCCCGCCGCCATCGACCCGGGCCTGCCGGTGCAGGTGCTCGACCTGCTGGCCGAGCCGGGGGCGATGGCCGGGCAGTTCACCCGGATTTTCCTGTGCATCGATGCTGATATCAGCGCCTTGTTCCCGCGGTTGCTGGCCCTGCTCAATCCGCAGGGCAACGGGGCTGGCCGCTCGCGGCTGGTGAATGTCGGGCGGGTCAGCCTGACCCTGGAGCTCTCGCCGCAAATGGGCAACATCGACATCATCAACGTGTCCCGCTGCGGTAACGGTTACCGCGACGATGCCTACCATCACGGGCGCAAGAGCGTGCAGTGCCCGGCAGGGGAAGCCACGGTGGAGCGCAACATCGCTCGTTGCCTCGACTACCTGGTGGCCGGCAGGGATTGGCTGGAGCACCTGCAGCGGGTCGAGATGGACCTGGGGCAGGCGTTGGCGCACTACAACGGCGCGGCGTTCTTCGCCCCTGGAATCAACCTGATCAAGCACAGGGAAGTGTGACGGCATGGCTCATCTATCTATTGCTTCGTGCCTGGACGACGTCTTCGCCCGGCATGCCACGGATACCGCGCTGAGTTGTAACGGCGCACGGCTCAGCTACCGGGAGCTGGAACAGCGTTCGGCACAGGTGGCGGCCCGCTTGCTGGGCTTGGGCCTGACGCCTGGCAGCACCCTGGGCCTGGAGGTGGAGCGCTCGATTGAACAACTGGTGCTGCTGGTGGGCATGGTGCGGGCCGGCCTGTCGTACTGCTATCTGGACCGCAACAACCCGCCCCAGTGGAACCAGTCGGTGTGTGAACGCAGTGGTGTGCGCTGGCGGGTCACGCCGGAGGTTGCCGGTGGCCCGGGGTATCTGGCGCTGGATGAATTGCTCGCGCCCACGGACGAGGCTGCGTGCTGGCCGCCGCTATGCGGCGCCGAGCCGGTGTACGTGAACTTTTCCAGCGGTACCACCGGCGCGCCGAAGATCATTCCCTGTACCCATCGCGGGGTGTTGGGGTTCTGCGACCGGCCGCGACATTTTCCGCTGCAGCCGGGCTTTCGCATGCTGTACGCCTCGAACCTGACCTTCGACGCCTCGCAGTTCGAGATATGGACCGCGCTGCTCAATGGCGGCGAATTGCATATCCATGTTCCCGGCGCCCTGACCCTGGAACACCTGCATCGTTATATCCACGAGGCCGGGGTCGACAGCCTGTGGCTGACCTCGACCCTGTTCAACACCTTCGTCGATATCGACCGCGGCTGGCTGCGGGGTATCAAGCGGCTGATGGTCGGCGGCGAGGTCCTGTCCGCAGGGCATGTCCGCCAGGCCTATGCTGCCGCCGATGGTCTGGTTCTCTACAACGGTTATGGCCCCACGGAAAACACCATGGGTACCTGTGTCTATGCCATTCCCCGCAGCTTCGACAGCACCCGGGACATTCCCATCGGCCAGGCCGTGGACGACGCCACCCTGTTGCTGCTGCGCCCTGACGGGCAGCCGTGCGAGGAGGATGAACCCGGTGAGCTGCTGATCGCCGGGGGCGGCTTGTCCCCGGGGTATCTGGGGGATGCCGGGCTGACCCGGGAGCGCTTCATCGACCTGCCATGGCAGGGCCGGACGCTGCGTTGCTACCGCAGTGGCGACCTGGTTTCCCGGGATGGCCAGGGGCTCTATCACTTCCATGGCCGCAGCGATGACCAGATCAAGCTGCGTGGCCAGCGCCTGTCGCTGACCGAGGTCGCCGCCGCCTTCAAGCGTTACCCGGGAATGCTCGATTGTGTGGTGTTGCTGGATGACCAGGGAACCGAAGCGCAGTTGCTGCTGGTGTACCTCAAGGCGCCTGGGGTCGAGCCCCGGGTGCTGGCCGAATATGGCCGGCAAAGCCTGCCGCCGTTCATGGTGCCGTCGCGATTTGTCGAGATTGAGCGCTTTGCCCTGCGCTCTTCAGGCAAGCTGGATATTGCCGAGCTCAAGCAGCGCCTGTGTCTCGGGCAGCCGGCCACTGAAACGGACGACTCGCCGGCAGGGCGTTTTCTCGCGCGTTTCGGCGTGTCGGCTCATGACCTGCAGCGCAGCTTCTTCGACAGCGGCGGCAACTCGCTGGCGGCGATCAAGCTGGTGGGCACGGTGAACCGTCACCTGGGCTGGGAAGGCCTGGGCCTGGAGCAGTTCTACCGCATGGCCACCCTGGGCCAGTTGCTGGACTGGCTACAGGCCCAACCCGGCCTGGCGTCCCTGCTGGAAAACGGTGCGCAGGAGTACTACGTGATCGAGTCGGAGCAGGAGTCCTTGCCCGCCGCCCATGCAGGGTTTTCGATCAATACTCACCTGGGGCGTTTTGCCGTGGTCCGCGCCACCTCGGCCAGCCACGCCCGGGAGGCGCTGCACAGCGGTTCCGCGCGGTTGCCGGTTGCCGGCGACAGCCGCTGGATCGGCTTGAACAAGAGCCAGTTGTCGATGGTGTATGCCGAACTGTTCAACAAGGATCTACGGGCCAACAACGTGCTCTACCTGTTCCGGCCCGAGCAGTTGCCGGCCGTCGGGCTGGACCTGCAGGCGTTGGCCCAGGGCTTGAAGCAGCGCTATCCACTGGCGGGCTGTCGGGTGGCGCGGGTCGAGGGCGAGTACTGTCTTGATCTGGCCCCCGAGCCGCCGGCGCGCCTGTGGCTGGAGCCTGTGGCGGAGTTTCCCAGCCAGCAGGCCTGCGTGGAGCATTTCCTTGAGCGGCCGCTGTCACTGTTCGAGCAGGACCTGTGCAGCCTGTTCAAGGTGCGCATCGACGGCACCTTGCACCTGGGGCTGTGGTTGCACCACATCCTTGGCAACCATGTCGGCCAGTTGAGCCTGCTGCGCAGCGTGGAACAGTTGGCGCTGGGCGTGCAGTCGCCGCCGGTGGCGGATTTTTCCTTTGTCGGCAATAACCTGATGCAGGCCGAGGAATATGAGCGTCTGGCAGATGCCGGCACCGAGGCCTGGGAGCAAGAGGCCGAGGAGTACGCGCCGCTGGCCGATGTCCCGGCGCCGGCGGCCACTGCCCAGGCGCTGCAGTTGCGGGCGGCACTGGCCATGGACCCGATGAAGCTGACCTCGCCGCAGCGTCTGTTTCACTTGTTGCAGGCGTTTCGCCAGGGCTGCGCCGAGGGCTTGGGGATAGAGGCGCCGATCGTCAATCTATTGTTCGCCTGGGCTGAGCGTTCGGTGATCAGCGGATTCTCCAGTTACACGGTGCCCGTGCCCCTGGCTCCCGGGCGCTTCGCCGAAGGCTGCGAGCCACAGGCCTGCATGGATTACCTGAATGCCAAGCTGGCCCGGGCGGCCTTGGGTTACGAGGAAATACTCGCGGCCCTGGGCCTGTACGGCTTTGCTCCGGCGTTCCTGTGCAATTTCGTCGAGCTGCCGGCCAGTGACGCCCGGTGGTTGCAAACGCGGATTGCCAACCCGGTTAGCGAGTGGCCCAAGACCCTGCTCGACCTGACGGTGGTCAAGTCGGCGCTGGGCTGCGAAGTGCTGCTCAACAGCTATCTGCCCGAGCCGCAGGCCAGGGCATTTCTCGAATCCTTTGTCGCGGCGGGGCAACGTCAATGAAACTGATCTGCTTTCCCGACTTCGTCGGCCATCCGATCTGTTTTTCCGCCCTGGGCCGGGCACTCAAGGGGCGGGTGTCGCTGGTGCAGGTCAACTACAGCGACTACTGGCCCTATTCCAGTGTCGAAGACCTGGCCCGGCAGATTGCCCAAGAGCATGAGCTGACGACCCTGGACGCGGTGCTCGGTTACTCCTTCGGCGCTTATGTGGCGGCCTGTTGCGTGGCCCGCAGCACGGCGCCCGCCAGGCCGCTGCTGTTGGTGGACCCGCCGCTGCTGGCCGAGCTTCGAGGGTTGGCCCCGGATGCCATTGCCCGGCGTTTGGCGGCCGATCCGCAGTACGCCTACGTCGATGACCTGGTGGACGCGCAGTTGGTCAATCGCGAGTGCGTGCACGGCAATATCCTGCTGCTGTCCCAATGGCAGGCGGTGCCGCTGAAGGGGCGCGCGGTGGATGTGCTGTTGTCCGCCGGGCGCAGTGCCGAGGGGCTGGCCCCGGGCCTGGGGCTCGATCCGGCCCAGGACAATCGCTACTGGCGGGACGAGCAGCACCACCATGGCTCGGTGATCAATAGCCCCGATGTGCTCACCTGGCTGCTGGACCCTGGGGCCTTGCAGCGCATTGCTTGGTGATCGAAGCCGGCCCGTTCGGGGTGCCCTCAGTTCCAGCTAAGTTTTCCCTCGTAGCCTCTGCCTCGCGCCAATACACGCGCCGTTATGGAGAGGCACCCGATGAAGCCGCTGAGCAAGACCGATTGGCTGAACAAGGTTCCGGAGGTGACGCTGTCCTTCTGGATCATCAAGATCATGTCCACCACCGTGGGCGAAACCTGCGCCGACTACCTGGCCGTCGACGCCGGCCTGGGGCAGGGCGTGACCAGCATCGGCATGGCCCTGTTGCTGGGGCTGGCGCTGTTCGCGCAGTTCCGCAGCCGGGCCTACACGCCATGGATCTATTGGCTGAGCGTGGTCCTGGTGAGCATCGTCGGGACCCAGATCACCGATGTGCTCACCGATCAGCTGGGCATCAGCCTGTACCTCAGCACCGCAGTGTTTGCAGGTTTGCTGGCGGTCAATTTCGCTGTCTGGTACGCCGTTGAGCGCAATCTGTCGATCCGCCAGATCGTTACCCCGCGACGCGAGCTGTTCTACTGGGCCACCGTGCTCTGCACCTTCGCCCTGGGAACCGCCGCCGGGGACCTGGCCACCGAGGCGCTGGGGCTCGGCTTTACCCTGGGAGCGCTGATCTTTGCCGCACTGATTACCGTGACCCTGGTGGCCTGGCGCCTGGGGGGCAATGCGGTGCTGACCTTCTGGATCGCCTACATCCTCACCCGACCGTTTGGCGCCGCCCTCGGCGACCTGCTGACACAAGCCAAGACCTACGGTGGCCTGGGCCTGGGCGCCACCTGGACCAGCGCGATCTTCCTCTGCGTGATTCTTTTGCTGGTGACCGTCGCGCAGCTCAACGTCACCAACCGTCAGCGCCTTTCCCACTGATTATCCGACCCTCACTCAAGGACTCATCATGGCCTTTATCCGCTCTGCCATTCGCTACACCACGACCCTTTCCATGATTGCCCTGCTGGGGCTGGCCGCGGGGTGTTCCAAGCCTGCCGATGCGCCCAAGCCCGGCACTGCCGCTTCAGCCCAGGCTACCGCGGCCACGGCCTCCAGGCTGGGCGACCTGGCCGAGTTCCAGGCCATTGCCCGTGATGTGGCCGGCTTGGTGGACAAGCAGGACCTGGCGGGGGCGAAGCGCCGGATCAAGGATCTGGAAGTTGCCTGGGACTCCGCCGAAGCCGGCTTGAAGCCCCGTGCCGCCGGTGACTGGCATGTATTGGACAAGGGCATCGACCGCGCACTTGACGCCCTGCGCGCCGGCACCCCGCAACAGGCCGAGTGCAAGTCGGCGATGGACGATCTGCTGGCAACGTTCAGTCGCTTGCAAGGCAAGGCCTGACCCTCATCTTTTCCAGCAGACCGGCAGGCGAGTGATTACCCTTGGGGGGACTCGACCCGGGCCCGGCCTTGCTCAAGCGCAGGCCGGGCCTGTTTCACTACGGAGGCACTATGCGGATCTTGCTGGTGGAGGACGACGGGATGATCGCCGAGGCGATACAGGGCGCCCTCAAGGATGCAGGCTACGCCGCCGACTGGGTCAGCGATGGGGTGACCGCCCTGGCTGCCCTGGACAGCCAGCATTACGACCAGGTGCTGCTCGACCTCGGCCTGCCCGGCAAGGACGGCTTGCAGGTGCTCGACAGTATTCGCCGCCGTAACAACCCGGTGCCGCTGTTGATCATTACCGCTCGTGACAGCCTCGATGACCGGCTGCGAGGCCTGGACGGCGGCGCGGACGACTACCTGCTCAAGCCCTTCGCCATGGCCGAGCTGCTGGCGCGAATGCGTGCGGTCATGCGTCGCAAAGGCGGTAGCGCGGCACCGCTGCTGGGCAATGGTGTGGTTTCGCTGGACCCGGTATCGAAACAGGCAAGCTCGTTCGAGCAGCCTGCGGTGCAGCTGTCGAACCGCGAATTCGCCCTGTTGCAGGCGCTGTTGATCCGCCCGGGGGCGATTCTTTCCCGTAGCGAGCTGGAAGACCGCATCTACGGCTGGGGCGAGGAGGTGGAAAGCAATGCGGTGGAGTTCCTGATCCATGCCTTGCGCCGCAAGTTGGGAAGCCAGGTGATCAAGAACGTCAGGGGGATGGGATGGATGGTTTCAAAAGACGTCTGAGCGAGTCGGTCCAGCTCAGGCTGTCCATTGCCCTGTCAGTGGCGGTACTGATCGTTGCGCTGCTGGCCGGAGTCTTTGCTTATGTCTCGGCCTTCGACGAGGCCCTGGAGATGCAGGACAACACCCTGCGCCAGGTGGCCGCGCTGTTCGAGCGCCAGCACATGACCCTGGCCTACCCGCCGCCGGGGCAGGTCGTCGCCGACGATAACGAGGAATCCAGGGTGGTCGTTCAATACCTGGCCGATGGCGCCAGGGCGGCGGCGGACAGTGATGCCGAAATCCCCCTGCCGCTGCCCACCACCCTGGTGGACGGTCTGTCGACCCTGACGGTGGGCGGCGAGCCGTTTCGGGTGCTGGTCAAGACCACCAGCGCTGGCCTGCGGATTGCCGTGGCCCAGGAAACCGGCGCTCGTGACAGGGATGCGCGGGAAAGCGCCTGGCGTGGACTGTTGCCCTTCCTGATCCTGTTTCCCGTGCTGTTGCTGGTGATTGCCGATCTGGTGCGCAAACTGTTTCGTCCCATCGAGCAGTTGGCGGCCGAGATCGATCTGCGTGACGAGCAGGAATTGCACCCGATCGACGAGCGCCATCTGCCGACCGAGGTGCGGCCTTTCGTGCGGGCCATCAATCGCCTGTTGCTGCGGGTGACTCAATCCATGACGACGCAGCGGCGTTTCGTGGCGGATGCCGCCCATGAATTGCGCTCGCCGCTGACGGCCTTGTCCCTGCAGGCCGAGCGCCTGGCATCGGTGGAGATGCCCAGCCTGGCTCGGGAGCGCCTGCAACTGTTGCGCCGGGGGATCGAGCGCGGCAGGAAGCTGATCGATCAATTGCTCGGGCTGGCGTCTGCACAATCGGCCATCAATGGCCGGGTTGAGCCGGTCTCGGTGCACGGGGTGTACCGCCGGGTGCTGGAGGACCTGCTGCCCCTGGCGGAGGACAAGGCGATCGACATCGGCCTGGAAGGTGGGCCGGACAGGCAGGTGCTGATCAGCCAGGAGGACCTGCTGACCCTGGTGAAGAACCTGGTGGACAACGCCATCCGCTATACCCCGCAAGGTGGGCGGGTAGACCTGTTAGTGGCCCAGGTGCAGGACGAGATCCTGCTGCAGGTCAGCGACTCGGGGCCGGGTATTGCCGTGGCTGAGCGCGAGCGCGTGTTCGACCCTTTCCATCGCGGGCTGGGCAGCGATGAAGTGGGCTCCGGGTTGGGGCTCGCCATCGTCAAGGCCATTGCCGATCGGCATGCCGGCCGGGTCTGGCTGGATTACTCCGACCAACGGACCAAACGCGGGTTGTGTGTGACGGTGGCTTTCGCCCGGGTGTAGGCGCCGCCGGCAGGGTAGGGCGCGGCTGTTGGGCAGAATAGGCTTTTGAATACCCTGGATATTCTGTAGCCTTGCGCGGCTCCAATGTTGTCCGTACCTGATGAACTCACTCTCCCGGCGGGGCCTTAAGCGGTCCGGAGCCGGTGGTATACTCGACTTTCGCGCCTCAAGCGCCTGCAGGTCTTGCGAACATGACGCAAATTTCTGAACGCCTTCTGGTTCAAGCCCACCTCGACGCCAAGCAGCCCAAACCCTTGAGCGCTGCGCAAGAGGCCCATCTGCGTGCCGCCATCGCTGCCGAGCTCAAGGCTCAGGATGCGGTGCTGGTTGCACACTTCTACTGTGATCCGGTGATTCAGGCCCTGGCCGAAGAAACCGGTGGCTGCGTGTCCGACTCCCTGGAAATGGCCCGCTTCGGCAATGCCCATCCGGCCAAGACCGTGCTGGTTGCCGGGGTCCGCTTCATGGGTGAGACGGCGAAGATTCTCAACCCTGAAAAACGGGTGTTGATGCCGACCCTGGAAGCCACCTGCTCCCTTGACCTTGGCTGCCCGGTGGAGGAGTTCTCGGCCTTCTGCGACCAGCATCCCGAGCGCACCGTGGTGGTTTATGCCAACACGTCGGCGGCGGTCAAAGCCCGTGCCGACTGGGTGGTGACGTCCAGTTGCGCCCTGGAAATCGTCGAAAGCCTGATGGATAACGGCGAGAAGATCATCTGGGGCCCCGACAAGCACCTGGGCACCTACATCCAGCGCCAGACCGGTGCCGACATGCTGCTCTGGGACGGTGCCTGCATCGTTCACGAGGAGTTCAAGTCCAAGCAGCTGGAAGACATGAAGGCGCTGTATCCGGATGCGGCCATTCTGGTGCACCCGGAGTCCCCCAGCTCGGTGATCGAACTGGCCGATGCGGTGGGCTCCACCAGTCAGCTGATTGCTGCCGCGCAGCGCCTGCCGAACAAGACCTTCATCGTCGCCACCGACCGCGGCATCTTCTACAAGATGCAGCAGCTGTGCCCGGACAAGGTGTTCATCGAGGCGCCGACGGCCGGCAATGGTGCGGCGTGCCGCAGTTGTGCCCATTGCCCGTGGATGGCCATGAATACCCTGGAGCGTACCCTGCAGTGCCTGAAGGATGGCAGCAACGAGATCAGCGTCGACCCGGCGCTGATCCCCAATGCGCTCCGCCCTCTGAAGCGCATGCTGGATTTCACCCAGGCCGCGCGGATGAAACTGGCGGGCAACGCCTGATCGGTTCTTCTGCCCGCTTAAAAAAAACGCCCCGATCTGTCGGGGCGTTTTTGTAGGCGGCGGGCTTACTTCTTCTGCTTGGGAATGCGCACCAGCTGGCTGTTGGAGTAGATGTCGTGCCAACTGCGTTTCTGCTTGTCCACCAGCACCCAGAAGAAGCCCAGGCCGGCACACAGCCAGGACGCGATCGACACCATGAAGCGCAACAGCGCCTGCCACAGGCTGATACGGCTGCCGTCGGCGTTCTGCACCCGGATACCCCAGACCTGCATGCCCAGGGTCTGGCCGGAGTGGGTCCAGAACTTGGCGAAGAAACCGAACAGTACGAACAGCAGCACCGTGGAGTACAACGGGTCACCGTCCAGGGCGCCGGATTCGGTCAGGGTACGCATCCGCGCCTCGCCGATGATCTGCATCTGGATCAGCTTGTAGACGCCGCCCGTGACAATCAGCAGGGCAACGCACAGCAGGAAATCATAGAACATCGCTGCCAGGCGACGACCCAGGCCGGCGGCGGGGAACTCGCCTTGGGGGCTTAGCAGATGTTTCGACATGACAGGCTCTCGACTGAAAAAAGAAGCCATTTTACGGAATTGCGCGCACAAAAAAGCCCCTGATGTCAGCATCAGGGGCTTTTTCGTTACAGATGATTAAGCTTCTGCTTGTACTTCGTCAGCCTGCATGCCTTTCTGGCCTTGCACAGCGATGAAGGTCACTTTTTGGCCTTCTTTCAGGCTCTTGAAGCCGTTGCCCTGAATGGCGCGGAAGTGTACGAACAGATCCGGACCGCTTTCTGGAGTGATAAAACCAAAACCTTTCTCGTCGTTAAACCACTTGACGGTACCGCTCTGACGTTGGGACATTTCTTATTTCCTTTGACGCTAAAAAATTAATGACAGTCTCTTTCTCATGAAAGAGTACTGGGCTGGGTTGCAGGAAAGTAAGAGACGTCGAACGGGTTGTAGCAAACTTGTTAGCTACTGCCCAGGTCACGATTCCAAGCGACCCATGCAAACACAGTGGGGAAACTCTACGCCAACTATGGGAGAAAAAACAAGCCCCGCGAAGCCCCGGTTTTACTCAGCTTGCCGAGGTTTGGCGGAACTAGCGTACGGGGCTTATTCGATAGAGTTGTTCAATTGTTTTCGGGCGTTATAAGTGAAGTTCAGTATCGAAAATATGCACTGTTTTATGGCGGTTGCGTTACAGATTAGTGCACTTTTAACGCAACCGCGTTACTTATAGAAACAGTCCCTCAGCCGCGGTAGTAGCGTTGTGGCACGAATGGCATTTTGCTTACAAGCATTGGCACCTTTTTCCCACGAACTATTGCTGCAACTGGCGTATCGAGTGCGCAGTGCTCTATGTCGAGGTAGCCCATGGCCAAGGGGCCGCCCAGGGTCGGGCCAAAACCGCCGCTGCACACGCTGCCGATAACCTTGCCTTCGGCGTCGACGATCTCTGCACCTTCACGTACCGGTGTGCGTTCCTGGGGCAGCAGGCCGACGCGTTTGCGGCTGACACCGCCTTGCTGTTGGGCAAAGATCACCTCGGCACCGGGGAAGCCGCCGGCGCGGGCGCCATCGGCACGACGTGCCTTGGAGATGGCCCACAGCAGGCTGGCCTGGATCGGCGTGGTGTCGCTGTTCATGTCATGGCCATAGAGGCACAGGCCGGCTTCCAGGCGCAGGGAGTCGCGGGCGCCAAGGCCGATGGCCGCTACTTCCGGCTCGGCCAGCAGGGCACGGGCGAGTTTTTCCGCCTGGGCCGCCGGCACCGAGATTTCGAAACCGTCTTCGCCGGTGTAGCCCGAACGGCTGACAAAGCAGTCCACGCCCAGCAGGGTCACCGGCTTGAACTGCATGAAGGTCATCTGCGCCACCTCCGGCGCCAGGCGCGCCAGCACCGTGACCGCAGCCGGGCCTTGCAGGGCCAGCAGGGCCCGTTCCTCGAACAGCGGTTGAATGTCGCATTGCTCGCCCAGGTGGCGGCGCAGGTGGGCCAGGTCCTGGTCCTTGCAGGCGGCGTTGACCACCAGGAACAGCTGTTCGTCCCCCAGGTTGGCCACCATCAGGTCATCGAGGATGCCGCCCTGTTCGTTGGTGAACATGGCGTAGCGCTGCATGCCCACCGGCAAGTCGATGATATCCACTGGCACCAGGGTCTCCAGGGCCTGGGCGGCATTGGCGCCGCGCAGCAGGATCTGCCCCATGTGGGACACATCGAACAGCCCGGCCTGTTCACGGGTGTGCTGGTGCTCCTTCATCACTCCCAGCGGGTACTGCACCGGCATGTCGTAGCCGGCGAACGGCACCATGCGGGCGCCGAGTTCCAGGTGCAGGCTGTGCAGCGGGGTTTTCAACAGTGTTTCGGTGGACATGGGCAACTCCTGAAAAAAACGTGCGGATACAGGCTGCGTATCAGCACTCGATAATGTTCACGGCCAGACCGCCACGGGCGGTTTCCTTGTATTTGCTTTTCATGTCGGCTCCGGTCTGGCGCATGGTGCGGATGACCTTGTCGAGGGAGACGAAGTGCTGCCCGTCGCCGCGCAGGGCCATGCGCACCGCATTGATGGCCTTGACCGAGCCCATGGCGTTGCGCTCGATGCAGGGCACCTGCACCAACCCGCCAATGGGGTCACAGGTCAGCCCGAGGTTGTGTTCCATGCCGATTTCCGCGGCGTTCTCCACTTGCTGCACGCTGCCGCCGAGGACCTCGCACAAGGCCCCGGCCGCCATCGAGCAGGCCACGCCCACTTCACCCTGGCAGCCGACTTCGGCGCCGGAGATCGAGGCGTTTTCCTTGTAGAGGATGCCGATGGCTGCGGCGGTGAGGAGAAAACGCACCACCCCGTCTTCGTTGGCCCCGGGAATGAAGCGCATGTAGTAGTGCAGCACCGCCGGAATGATTCCGGCCGCGCCATTGGTGGGGGCTGTGACCACCCGTCCGCCGTTGGCGTTTTCTTCATTCACCGCCAGGGCATAGAGGTTGACCCAGTCCAGCACCGACAAGGCATCGCGCAGCGCCGCTTCCGGGTGCTTGCACAACTGGCGGTGCAGGGCCGCGGCACGGCGCTTGACCTTGAGCCCGCCGGGCAGGATGCCTTCGTTGCGGCAGCCGGCATCCACGCAGTCCTGCATCACCTGCCAGATCTTCAGCAGGCCGGCGCGGGTTTCAGCTTCCGGGCGCCAGGCACTTTCATTGGTCAGCATCACCTGGCTGATGGACAGGCCATAGGTAGCGCAATGTTGCAGCAGTTCCTTGGCATTGCGGAAAGGGAAGGTCAGGCGGGTGGTGTCTTCAACGATGCGATCGGCTCCGGCGGCATCTTCATCCACGACGAAACCACCGCCAACGGAGTAGTACTCGCGGCTGCGGATCTGCAAACCGGCGCTGTCGAAGGCACGAAAGATCATGCCATTGGGGTGATAGGCCAGGGGCTTGCGGATCATGGCCAGGTGTTCTTTCTCGTTGAACGCAATGCTGTGTTCGCCGAGCAGGTTGAGGCGCGCGCTGCTGCGTATTTCCTGCAGGCGCGCGGCGATGTTTTCGGTATTCACGGTGTCCGGGTGCTCGCCTTCCAGGCCCAGCAGCACCGCCTTGTCGCTGCCGTGGCCTTTACCGGTAGCGCCCAGCGAGCCGTACAGCTCGACCTTGACGCAGGTGGTGGCCTTCAGCAGGTCTTCACGGCGCAGGCCTTCGACAAAGCGCGCGGCGGCGCGCATCGGGCCGACGGTGTGGGAGCTGGAGGGGCCGATGCCAATCTTGAACAGGTCGAACACGCTCAGGGACATGTTGGTTCTCCGGTTTCTTATTGTGATGCTCGGCACGCAGGCACTTGTAGGCGCGGGCTTGCCCGCGATCCAGGCGCGCTGTTCGACCCGATTGATGGGGCTCGCTCATCGCCGGCGAGCCGGCTCCTACAGGTATACGCGGTATCTGCAGGGGCACGGCTCTCCAGTGATGGACGGCTTACGCGTCCTGGTAGCTCTCGATCGAAGGGCAGGCGCACACCAGATTGCGGTCGCCGAACACGTTGTCGACCCGGCCAACCGGCGGCCAGTACTTGCCTTCCACCAGGGATGCCACGGGGTACACCGCCTGTTCACGGCTGTATGGATGGGACCACTCGCCCACCAGTTCGGCCGCGGTGTGCGGAGCGTTCTTCAGCGGGTTGTCGTCCTTGTCCAGGGCGCCGTTTTCCACTGCGCGGATTTCTTCGCGGATGCGGATCATGGCGTCGCAGAAGCGGTCCAGTTCTTCCTTGGATTCGCTTTCGGTGGGCTCGATCATCAGGGTGCCGGCCACCGGGAAGGACATGGTCGGCGCGTGGAAGCCAAAATCGATCAGGCGCTTGGCCACGTCGTCCACGCTGATGCCGCTGCTGTCTTTCAAAGGACGCAGGTCGAGGATGCATTCGTGGGCCACCAGGCCGTTGCTACCGGTGTAGAGCACCGGGTAGTGCTCTTCCAGGCGGCGCGAGATGTAGTTGGCATTGAGGATCGCCAACTGCGAGGCGCGCTTGAGGCCGGCGCCGCCCATCATGCTGATATACATCCAGGTGATCGGCAGGATGCTGGCGCTGCCGAACGGAGCGGCACAGACCGCGCCTTTCTTGTTTTCCAGCGCGGCATGGCCGGGCAGGAAGGGTGCCAGGTGCGACTTGACGCCGATCGGGCCGACGCCCGGGCCGCCACCGCCGTGGGGAATGCAGAAGGTCTTGTGCAGGTTCAGGTGCGACACGTCGCCACCGAACTTGCCCGGCGCGCAGAGGCCGACCATGGCGTTCATGTTGGCGCCGTCGATGTACACCTGGCCGCCGTTGTCGTGAATGATGCCGCAGATTTCGCGGATGCCTTCTTCGAACACGCCGTGGGTCGACGGGTAGGTGATCATCAGCGCGGCGAGGTGCTCGCGGTGCTCGATGGCCTTGGCCCGCAGGTCCTCGATGTCGACGTTGCCGCGGGCGTCGCAGGCGGTGACTACCACGCGCATGCCGGCCATGTTGGCAGTGGCCGGGTTGGTGCCGTGGGCCGAGGAGGGAATCAGGCAGATATCGCGGCGCTCGTCGCCACGGCTCTGGTGATAGGCACGAATGGCCAGCAGGCCGGCGTATTCGCCCTGGGAGCCGGCGTTGGGCTGCAGCGACACCGCGTCGTAGCCGGTGGCAGCGCACAGCATGGCTTCAAGTTCGGTGGTCAGTTGCTGGTAGCCGGCGCTTTGCTCGGCGGGAGCGAAGGGGTGCAGTGCGCCGAACTCGGCCCAGGTGATGGGGATCATCTCGCTGGCGGCGTTGAGCTTCATGGTGCAGGAGCCCAGCGGGATCATGGTGCGATCCAGGGCCAGGTCCTTGTCCGCCAGCTTGCGCAGGTAGCGCATCAGCTCGGTTTCCGAGTGATAGCGGTTGAATACCGGGTGGCTGAGGATCGCCGACTGGCGTGCCAGGGCAGCGGGGATGGCGCTGGTGACCGCCGCCGCGAGTGCCGCGAAGTCCGGCGCGGGCTTGCCGTCGGCCAGCAGGCTCCACAGGGTTTCAACGTCGGCTTGAGTGGTGGTTTCATCCAGGGACAGGCCCAGGCGCTCGGCGTCTATCACCCGCAGGTTGATGCCCTGGGCGCGTGCCTTGTCGTGCAGCGCGGCGGTGTCGGCACCAGTGCGCAGGCTCAGGGTGTCGAAGAAGCTTTCCTGCTCCACGGTCAAGCCCAGCTGGACCAGGCCCTTGGCCAGGATCGCGGTCAGCTGGTGGATGCGCTGGGCGATCTGGGTCAGGCCCTTGGGACCGTGGTACACGGCATACATGCTGGCGATGTTGGCCAACAGGACCTGGGCGGTGCAGATGTTGCTGGTGGCCTTCTCGCGGCGGATATGCTGCTCGCGGGTCTGCATGGCCAGGCGCAGGGCCGGCTTGCCGAAACGGTCCACCGAGACGCCCACCAGGCGGCCGGGCATGTCGCGCTTGAAGGCATCGCGGGTGGCGAAGTAGGCCGCATGCGGGCCACCAAAGCCCAGGGGCACACCGAAGCGCTGGGCACTGCCGATGGCTACGTCGGCGCCGAATTCCCCGGGCGGGGTCAGCAGGGTCAGGGCCAGCAGGTCGGCGGCCACGGCCACCAGGGCGTTGGCAGCGTGGAAACGCTCGGTCAGCTCGCGGTAGTCGAACAGGTCACCGTTGCTTGCCGGGTATTGCAGCAGGGCGCCGAAGAACGGGCTGACGTCGGTCAGCTTGCGCTCATCGCCCACCACCACGTTGATCCCCAGGGGCTCGGCACGGGTGCGCAGCACATCGAGGGTCTGTGGGTGGCAATGCTGCGAGGCGAAGAAGGCGTGGCTGCCCTTGTTCTTGCTCAGGCGCTTGCAGAAGGTCATGGCTTCGGCGGCGGCGGTGCCTTCGTCCAGCAGCGAGGCGTTGGCGATCGGCAGGCCGCTCAGGTCGCTGATCAGGGTCTGGAAATTCAGCAGGGCTTCCAGGCGACCCTGGGAGATTTCCGGCTGGTACGGGGTGTAGGCGGTGTACCAGGCGGGGTTTTCCAGGAGGTTGCGCAGAATCGGCGACGGCGTATGGCAGTTGTAGTAGCCCTGGCCGATATAGGTCTTGAACAGCTGGTTCCTGGCGGCGATGGCCTTGATCGAGGCCAGGGCCTGGGCTTCGCTCAGGCCCTGGCCCAGCTCCAGCACGCTGGTGCCCTTGATGCTCTCGGGAATCACGCTGGCGCTCAGGGCTTCCAGGGAGTCGAAGCCGAGGCTATTGAGCATGGCTTGCTCATCGCCCTGGCGCGGGCCGATGTGGCGCGCGATGAATTCGTTGGCGGTGCTCAGGTTGACGGTCATGGCGGCTCCTCAGGCTTCGGCGCTGGCTTTGATCAGGCGGTCGTAGGCGTCCTGGTCCAGCAATTGGCCAACGGCAGCGGCATCGGCAGGGATGAAGCGGAAGAACCAGCCTTCGCCCAGCGGGTCTTCGTTGACCAGTTCCGGGCTGTCTTCCAGGGCCGGGTTGGTGGCGACCACTTCACCGTCCAGGGGCATGTACACGCCGCTGGCGGCTTTCACCGATTCCACGGTGGCGGCTTCGGCGCCCTTGTCGTAGCCCTGCAGCTCCGGCAGTTGCACAAACACCACATCACCCAGGGCGTTCTGGGCGAAAGCCGTAATGCCGACGGTGACAGTGCCATCCGCTTCGGTACGCAGCCATTCGTGATCTTCAGTAAAACGCAACTCGCTCATGGAAACTCCTCAGGGGCCAGACTCGTCTGGTGGACGCGATTGAATGCTCGGACAGCGCCGAGCCGAATGGCAATGTCCATAGCAAGAACACGGCCAATATTTATTTGGCCGTTGTAAATCAAGGGGTTGAGTGTTTTTTGTAGAGAATGGAATTTCACGGCCGTAGCGAAAACGCTACAGCACGGGGTGCGGAAAAAAGGCTTTGAGGATCAAAGCCTTGCACGGCTGCGATTGCAAGGCTTTGTAGCGAAATCGTTCCACTGTAGCGCTTTCAGTACAGATGGAGGTCGCTTTCAGAGCGGCAGGCGCAAGCTCAGGCCTTGCTGGGAATGCCGTATTTGCGCAGGCGGTGGGCAATCGCGGTATGGGAGGTCTGCAAGCGGTTGGCCAGTTGCCGGGTCGAGGGGTAACTGACGTAGAGGTTTTCCAGCAGCTCCTTCTCGAAGGCTTCCACGGCCTGTTCCAGGCTGGCCACTTCGGCATCGTTCTGGCGGGCTACCGAGGTGCCGGCAATGTCCAGGTCACCGATGTCCACCAGGTTGCTCTCGCAGATCGCCGCCGCACGGAAGATCACGTTCTGCAATTGCCGCACGTTGCCCGGCCAGCGGTTGCCCAGCAGCGCCGGGTAGGTCCCCGGTGTCAGCCGGCACACCGGCCGCTGGATCTGCGCGCAGGCCTGCTGCATGAAGTAGCGGGCCAGCAGCAGGATGTCCTGGCCGCGTTCGCGCAGCGGTGGCACTTCCACGTTCAGCACGTTGAGGCGATAGAACAGGTCTTCGCGGAAGGTGCCTTCGTTGACCATTTTTTCCAGGTCACGATGGGTGGCGCTGAGGATGCGCACGTTGACCTTGATCTCGCGATCGCCACCGACCCGGCGAAAGCTGCCGTCATTGAGAAAGCGCAGGAGCTTGGCCTGCAGGTAGGGCGACATCTCGCCGATTTCATCGAGGAACACCGTGCCCTGGTTGGCCAACTCCATCAGCCCCGGCTTGCCGCCGCGCTGGGCGCCGGTAAAGGCGCCGGGGGCATAGCCGAACAGTTCGCTCTCGGCCAGGTTTTCCGGCAGTGCCGCGCAGTTCAGGGCCAGGAACGGCGCGCCGTGGCGGGCGCTGATGGCGTGGCAGGCACGGGCCACCAGTTCCTTGCCGGTGCCGGTTTCACCCTGGATCAATAGTGGTGCGTCCAGCGCTGCAACCCGCTGCGCCCGGGCCTTGAGGGTGCGGATCGCCGGTGATTCGCCGAGCAGGGCATCGAAGCCTTCGGCGTGGTCGTGATGCAGGGCCGAGAGCCGTTCACCGATGCGGTTGGGCGGGTACAGGGTCAGCAGGGCACCGGCGTCGGTAATGGGAGTGGCGTCCAGCAGCAGGGTCTGGCCATTGACGGTGATTTCCCGCAGCGGCAGGCGAAAGCCGTTTTCCAGCAGGGCCTCCAGCAGTGCGGGGTCGGCAAACAGCTCGGCGACGCTTTCCCCGGCCGGTTCGCGACCATACAGGGCGATCAGCGCCGGGTTGGCCAGCAGCACTTTGCCGGCACTGTCCAGGGCCAGCACCGGATCGGTCATGGCCGCCAGCAGGGCGTCCAGTTGCAGGTGCCGGCGTTGCCCGGGAAGGATGTCCACCACCGTCACCGCCTGCACGCCACGTACGTTGAACAGCGCATCGCGCAGTTCTTCCAGCACCTGGGGGCTCAAGGTCGGGGCATCGATATAGACGTTGGGCGGCACCATTTCCACCGCATCCAGGTTGAGGTTGCGCCCGCCCAACAGGGCCAGGACTTCCTGGGTGATGCCGACGCGGTCGATGAAGCTGACGTGGATACGCATGGGGTGACTGACGGTTCTGCAAAGCGGAGGGTGGCCAGTATGCCTTGGGGCAGGGGCTTAGTCGAAATCGTCACGCATGCCGCAAGAGCCGGCTAGCCGGCGAAGGCGGGCCGGGCAGCGATGCAGGGCCGTGGTCAGTTCGCCGGCACGTCGGCCCCAGCAGGGGATCGGGGGTTATGCAAGGTGCTCGGGTTTCACCGGGTCGCCGGGCTTGACGTCCAGTTGCTTGCGTACGTCCTCGAACATTTCGTCGTAGTACTTGTGCATCGAGGCAATGCTGGCGCTCTTGGGCAGGCCGTGCTGCTGGGCGAGGCGGGTGGCGTGGCGGGCGAAGTCGAAAGCCAGGTCCTTGGCCAGGAAAAACTGCTCCTTCAGGGACTTGTCTTCGATGGTGCCGTGCAGGGTGAACAGCATGCCCTTGCCCTCCTTGGGGTCGTGGGCCACTTCGTAGTCAATGCACAGGTTGTAGCTGAAGTCGTCCTTGTTCAGCGCATGGCGCTCGATATGCAGGTGACCGGGCTCAAACATGGCCATAGGCTTCTCTCCTCCAGGGCTTTGAAATGAGGGCAGGCGCCGGGCCTGCCCCGAGTTTTCACTGCAAGCGTCTTACAGGTAACTGATGCCAGGTTGCGCGGTGCTGATGCGGGTGCCGGCCTTGCCCTGGACGATCGCTTCGATGTCCGAGAGTGAACCGATCACTGCGGTTTTGCCAGTGTGCCGGGCAAATTCGCAGGCGGCCAGGACCTTCGGCCCCATGGAGCCGGCGGCAAAGCCCAGCTTCTCGATTTCGTCCGGGTGGGCCTGGCCGATGGCCTTCTGGGTCGGTTTGCCGAAGTCGATGAACGCCGCGTTGACGTCGGTGGCGATCACCAGCAGGTCGGCTTCCAGTTGCTCGGCCAGCAGCGCCGAGCACAGGTCCTTGTCGATCACGGCCTCGATGCCCTTGAGCTTGCCATCCTCGCCGTACATGGTGGGGATGCCGCCACCGCCGGCGCAGATCACGATGCTGCTTTTTTCCAGCAGCCACTTGATCGGACGGATCTCGAAGATGCGCTTGGGTTTCGGGCTGGCCACTACCCGGCGGTACTTGTCGCCATCCGGGGCGATGGCCCAGCCTTTTTCCTTGGCCAGCTTCTCGGCTTCTTCCTTGCTGTAGACCGGGCCGATGGGCTTGGTCGGGTTCTTGAATGCCGGGTCCTTGGCGTCCACTTCCACCTGGGTCAGCAAGGTGGCGAACGGCACCTCGAAGTCCAGCAGGTTGCCCAGTTCCTGTTCGATGATGTAGCCGATCATGCCTTCGGTCTCGGCGCCTAGCACGTCCAGCGGGTAGGGCGAAACCTGGGTATAGGCCGCCGCTTGCAACGACAGCAGGCCGACCTGCGGGCCATTGCCGTGGGCAATCACCAGTTGGTTGCCGGGGTGGATCTTGGCGATCTGTTCGGTGGCGATGCGGATGTTGGCGCGTTGGTTGTCCGCGGTCATGGGTTCACCACGGCGGAGCAGGGCGTTACCGCCCAGTGCAACGACGATACGCATAATGCAGTCCTTCTAGAGTCCGGTGCCGGCGCCGCCTGGGCGGCCCCGGTGCTGGAGGGGGATTACAGGTCGGCCAGGGTCGAAACCAGGATCGCCTTGATGGTGTGCATGCGGTTTTCCGCTTGCTCGAAGGCGATGCAGGCGGGCGACTCGAACACGTCGTCGGTCACTTCAATGCCGTTGGCCAGGTGCGGATACTGCTCGGCGATCTGCTTGCCGACCTTGGTATCGCTGTTGTGGAAAGCCGGCAGGCAGTGCATGAACTTGGTCCGTGGGTTGCCGGTGGCTTTCATCAACTGGGCGTTGACCTGGTAGGGCAGCAGTTGCTCGATACGCTCGGCCCAGGCTTCCACCGGTTCGCCCATGGAGACCCAGACGTCGGTGTGAATGAAGTCCACGCCCTTGACCGCGGCTTTCGGATCCTCGGTGAGGGTGATGCGGGCACCGCTTTCCTCTGCGTATTGCTTGCAGCGCTGCACCAGGTCGTCATGGGGCCACAGGGCCTTGGGCGCGCAGATGCGCACGTCCATGCCGAGCTTGGCGCCCACCAGCAGCAGCGAGTTGCCCATGTTGTTGCGCGCATCGCCCAGGTAGGCGTAGCTGATCTCGTGGATCGGCTTGTCGGCGTGCTCACGCATGGTCAGCACGTCGGCGATCATCTGGGTCGGGTGGTATTCATCGGTCAGGCCGTTGAACACCGGAACCCCGGCGAATTTCGCCAGTTCTTCGACGATTTCCTGCTTGAAGCCGCGGTACTCGATGGCGTCGTACATGCGCCCCAGCACTCGGGCGGTGTCCTTCATGCTTTCCTTGTGGCCGATCTGCGAGGAGTTGGGGTCGATGTAGGTGACGTTGGCGCCCTGGTCATAGGCCGCCACTTCGAAGGCGCAACGGGTACGGGTCGAGGTCTTTTCGAAGATCAGGGCGATGTTGTTGCCCTTGAGGTGCTGCTGCTCGGTGCCGGTGTACTTGGCGCGCTTGAGGTCGCGGGACAGGTCCAGCAGGTAGCGCAGCTCACGTGGGGTGTGGTGTTCCAGGCTCAGCAGGTTACGGTTGTGGATGTTGAAAGCCATGATGGATCTCCTTTGATTTCGGTCGTCCACTTGCCGAGGCCCTTTGTAGGGGCAACGGCAAGCTGCTATGTCGGATAGGGTCGCTTAGTAGTCGATGGGGTCGCGGATGATCGGGCAGGTCATGCAGTGGCCGCCGCCACGGCCCCGGCCCAGTTCGCCGGCGCTGATGGTGATGACCTCGACCCCGGCCTTGCGCAGCAGGGTGTTGGTGTAGGTGTTGCGGTCGTAGCCGATGACCACGCCGGGCTCCACGGCCACCACGTTGTTGCCGTCGTCCCATTGCTCGCGCTCGGCGGCGAAGGCGTTGCCACCGGTTTCCACCACGCGCAGGGCCTTGAGGTTGAGGGCCTTGGCCACGGTGTCGAGGAAGCTGGTCTCTTCGCGACGCACATCGATGCCGCCGGGCTTGCTTTCGTCAGGGCGCAGGCTGAAGGCGACGATCTGGCTCACCACTTCCGGGAAGACTGTGACCAGGTCGCGGTCGCAGAAGCTGAACACGGTGTCCAGGTGCATCGCCGCGCGGGATTTCGGCAGGCCGGCGACGATCACGCGCTCCACGGCCTTGTGCTTGAACAGGTTCAGCGCCAGTTGGCCGATGGCCTGACGCGAGGAGCGCTCGCCCATGCCGATCAGGACCACGCCGTTGCCGATCGGCATCACGTCGCCGCCTTCCAGGGTGGCGTTGCCGTGTTCCTGGTCCGGATCGCCGTACCAGATCTGGAAGTCGGCGTTGGTGAACTCGGGGTGGAACTTGTAGATGGCGGTGGTCAGTAGGGTTTCCTGACGTCGCGCCGGCCAGTACATCGGGTTCAGGGTCACGCCGCCGTAGATCCAGCAGGTGGTGTCGCGGGTGAACTGGGTGTTGGGCAGCGGCGGCAGGATGAAGCTGGAGTGGCCGAGGAAGTCGCGGAACATCTCGATGGTCTTGCCACCGAAGCTGGTGGGCAGGTCATCGGCCGATACACCGCCGATCAGGTACTCGGCGACCTTGCGCGGCTCCAGGCTGCGCAGCCACGAACCGACTTCATTGACCAGGCCCAGGCCGACCTGGTTGGCGGTGATCTTGCGCTCCAGAATCCAGTCCAGGGCTTCGGGCATGGCGACAATGTCGGTCAGCAGGTTGTGCATTTCCAGCACATCGATATCCCGCTCACGCATCTTGGTGACGAAGTCGAAGTGGTCGCGTTTGGCCTGGGCCACCCACAGCACATCATCGAACAGCAGTTCATCGCAGTTGTTCGGGGTCAGCCGCTGATGGGCCAGGCCTGGGGAACAAACCATGACTTTGCGCAGTTTGCCGGCTTCGGAATGTACGCCGTACTTAACTTTTTCCGTGGTCATTACTGTGATCCTCCAGAGACAAAACAATCGGGGGTGTTGCTAGAGCTATAGGGTCAGGAAGCCGTCGTAGAGTCCGTAGGCCGCCACCAGGGCGCCTATGACCACTGCGGCAAAAATCAGCTTCTCGACGTTGGTGAAAATCGGTTTGTGCAGTTCCATCTTGGCCTTGGCGAACAGCACCACGCCGGGGGCGTAGAGCAGGGCCGAGAGCAGCAGGTACTTGACCCCGCCGGCATACAGCAGCCAGATCGCGTAGAGCAGGGCGATGCTGCCGATGATCAGGTCCTTCTTGCGTTCGGCCAGGGCCTGTTCATAGCTTTCGCCGCGCACCGCCAGCAGTACTGCGTAGGCCGCCGACCACAGGTAGGGCACCAGGATCATCGAGGTGGCGAGGTAGATCAGCGACAGGTAGGTGCTGGCCGAGAACAGGGTGATGACCAGGAAGATCTGCACCATGGCATTGGTCAGCCACAGGGCGTTGGCCGGTACGTGGTTGGCGTTCTCGCGGCGCAGGAACTCCGGCATGGTGTGGTCCTTGGCGGCGGCGAACATGATTTCCGCGCACAGCAGCACCCAGGACAGCAGCGCCCCCAGCAGCGAGATGATCAGGCCGACGCTGATCAGTACCGCGCCCCAGTGGCCCACCACATGCTCCAGCACTGCCGCCATGGACGGGTTCTGCAGCTTGGCCAGTTCCGGCTGGGTCATGATCCCCAGGGACAGCACGTTCACCAGCACCAGGAACAGCAGCACGGTGATGAAGCCGATGACGGTGGCCTTGCCCACATCCGAGCGTTTCTCCGCCCGGGACGAGAAGATGCTCGCGCCCTCGATGCCGATGAACACCCACACGGTGACCAGCATCATGTTGCGCACCTGGTTCATCACGCTGCCCAGGTCCGGATTCTTCACGCCCCAGATGTCGGCGGTGAAGATATCCAGCTTGAAGGCGAACAGGGCGATCAGCACGAACAGCAGCAGCGGCACCACCTTGGCAACCGTGGTCACCAGGTTGATGAAGGCCGCTTCCTTGATGCCGCGCAGCACCAGGAAGTGCACGGCCCAGAGCAAAACAGAGGCGCCGATCACGGCCGCGGGGGTGTTGCCCTCGCCGAAGATCGGGAAGAAATAGCCCAGGGTGCTGAACAGCAGGACGAAGTAGCCGACGTTGCCCAGCCAGGCGCTGATCCAGTAACCCCAGGCCGATGAAAAGCCCATGTAGTCACCGAACCCGGCCTTGGCGTAGGCGTAGACGCCGCCATCCAGATCAGGTTTGCGATTGGCTAGAGTTTGGAAGACGAAGGCCAGGGTCAACATGCCGACAGCGGTAATTGCCCAACCAATAAGAACAGCACCAACATCGGCGCTGGCGGCCATGTTTTGCGGTAAGGAGAAGATCCCGCCGCCAATCATGGAACCCACTACCAGGGCGACTAAGGCGCCCAGTCTTAGTTTACCGGGGGATTCAGACATTGCATGACTCCAATGCAGGAGAAGAGAGACGTCAGAGTAAATCTGCTTGCAATCCGAACAGCTGACTCAGATCAGTTCATTACTGCATTCCGTTGTGAATGAATGACTTAAGATTTGTTGCGGGGGGTAGAATGCTGCCCGGAGAGGGCCATTCCAGACAGGTTTCGATCTCCTTATCAGTAGCGGTTCTCATTGCCGACGACGTTTGAAACTAGACCCTTTTGGGGAATGTGCAAATCTTTCAGCGGCATTGATTAATCACTTGGTAGTGATGGCACTTAGTGCATATACATAACAAAACAGTCGCTTATTCAGGGCCTTCTACGGGGTGTACAGACGCCCGTTGCTTAAAGGATAAATAATTGACTGTTACTGTTAGACGCAAATTTGTAGAAGTTATTTAATAGCGTGTAGCTTTAATCGCCAGATCGACTCACTGAAGCAGAGGTAGGGATGTCACAACCGGCGCAGAAGCTGCAACTCGGTGCATTGATCGCCCTGGTGGTGGGTTCCATGATTGGCGGCGGGATCTTCTCGCTGCCGCAGAATATGGCGGCCCGGGCCGATGCCGGAGCGGTGCTGATCGGCTGGGCCATCACCGCGGTGGGGATGCTGACCCTGGCCTTCGTCTTCCAGACCCTGGCCAACCGCAAGCCGGAGCTCGATTCCGGGGTCTACGCCTATGCCAAGGCCGGGTTCGGCGACTACATGGGCTTTTCATCGGCCTGGGGTTACTGGATCAGTGCCTGGCTGGGCAACGTCGGCTACTTCGTCCTGCTGTTCAGCACCCTGGGCTATTTCTTTCCGGTGTTCGGCCAGGGCAATACCCCGGTGGCCATCGGCTGTGCCTCGGTCCTGCTGTGGGCCGTGCATTTCCTGGTGTTGCGGGGGATCAAGGAGGCGGCGTTCATCAACCAGCTGACCACGGTGGCGAAGATCGTGCCGCTGGTGATGTTCATCGTCATCGCTGCCGTGGCATTCAAGGCGGATATCTTCACCCGGGATATCTGGGGCCGCAGCAACCCGAACTTCGGCGGGGTGATGGACCAGGTGCGCAACATGATGCTGGTGACGGTGTTCGTGTTCATCGGTATCGAGGGCGCCAGCGTGTATTCGGCCCGGGCGCAGAAGCGCGCCGATGTCGGGCGGGCCACGGTGATCGGTTTTCTCGGGGTGCTGGCGCTGCTGGTACTGGTCAACGTGCTGTCGTTGGGGATCATGAGCCAGCCGGAGCTGGCGCAATTGCAGAACCCTTCCCTGGCGGCAGTGCTGGAGCATATCGTCGGCCCCTGGGGCGCCTTGCTGATCAGCATCGGCCTGGCGGTTTCCCTGCTGGGGGCCTTGCTGTCCTGGGCCTTGCTGTGCGCCGAGATCCTCTACGCCACCGCCCGGGACCGGACCATGCCGGCTTTCCTGAAGAAGGAAAACGCCAACCATGTGCCGGTCAATGCCTTGTGGCTGACCAACGTGATGATCCAGATCTTTCTGCTGATCACCCTGTTCTCCGCCGGCACCTACACCAGCCTGATCTACCTGGCGTCGTCGATGATCCTGGTGCCCTACCTGTGGTCGGCGGCCTATGCGGTGCTGCTCAGCGGTCGCGGGGAAACCTACGAGCAGGCCTCCCGGGAACGCAAGAAGGACCTGTTCATCGCCACCGTGGCCCTGAGCTACGCCATCTGGCTGCTTTACGCCGGCGGCTTGAAGTACCTGCTGCTGTCGGCCTTGTTGTATGCGCCGGGGGTGATCCTGTTCGCCAAGGCCAAGCATGAGCAGGGCGAGCCGTTGTTCACCCCGCTGGAAAAACTGATCTTCGCGGCTGTGGTCATCGGCGCCTCATTGGCGGCCTATGGCTTGTACAGCGGTCTGCTGGCGCTGTGATTCATCACCTGCCCTACCAGGGCGCCTACGACTGGCCGGCGATGCTGGGCTTTCTCAGGGCCCGCGCCATCGAAGGCCTGGAGGTGGTGCGGGGCGATACTTATGCCCGTACCTTCGCGCTGGCGGGCGGGCAAGGCACCTTGAGTGTCTGCCCGGGGCCTGCAGGCCATTTGCAGGTGCAGTTGCAGGGGGCCGAGCAGGCCCTGCTGCCCCAGGTGCTGGCGCGCTTGCGCCGGCAATTCGATCTGGACGCGGACCTGCCCCTGATCAACCGCCATCTGGCCCGTGATCCGCTGCTCGCACCGTTGCTGGCGGCACGCCCGGGCCTGCGAGTACCCGGGGCCTGGGACGATTTCGAGCTGGCCATTCGCGCCGTGCTGGGCCAGCAGATCACCGTGCAGGGCGCGATCCGCCTGGCGGGCAAGCTGGTGGCGGTGCATGGCCGGTTGCTGGCCAGTCCCGACCCGCAGTGGCCCGGTTTGACCCACCTGTTTCCCATTCCCCAGGTGGTGTCCACTGCCAACCTAGCCGACCTGGGAATGCCCCGCAGCCGGGCACGCACGCTGTCTGCCGTGGCCCAGGCCTTGCTCGACGATCCACTCCTGTTCGAACCCAGGGCCAGCCTGCAACAGGGGGTGGAGCGCCTGTTGCAATTGCCGGGAATCGGCGATTGGACCGCGCAATACATCGCCCTGCGCCAGTTGCGCGAGAGCGATGCCTTTCCGGCGGCGGACGTAGGCCTGTTCAACGCTGTGGCACGTCTGCAGGGGCTGCGGCCCAATGCCCGCCAACTGCTGGCCCGGGCCGAGGCCTGGCGGCCGTGGCGCGGTTATGCGGCGCAGCATTTGTGGGCGGCCATGGGCTGAAACGGTCTGCCGGTTCCTACGGGATCAACTGCCAGCCAAGGCCTTCACCACCATCTGGGGCGATGGGCGCCCAGGGCGGTGGCCGGGCAACTCCACTGCACCGGCGTTCCATTGATGTGCAACGGCACCCGCAGGCGCCGCGCCGGCCCCCAAGGGGTCTGTTCCAGCACCAGCCCCTGATCCTCGTGGTCTTCGGCGCGCAGTGGAATTTCGGCGGTTGCTGACGGGGAATGATCAACCAGCAACTGGGCGGTACGGGCCAGGGACAGGCGCGCCGATGCGCCCTGCTCGCCGCTCAGGGACCGGGTCAGTGCCCGCAGGGCGCTGGCTGCCATCAGGTAACCGGTGGCGTGATCCAGGGCCTGGACCGGCAGTGGTACAGGCCTGTCCGCGGCTTTCCAGGCCATGCCGGCTTCGGCGATGCCGCAGCTCATCTGCACCAGGCTGTCGAAGCCCCGGCGGTTGCGCCAGGGGTCGCTCCAGCCGTAGGCATTGAGGCTGACTTCGATCAGCCCCGGAGCGATTTTCTGGCGTGCCTGGGCGTCATAACCCAGGTGTTCCAGGGCATCGGCGCGGTAGCCATGCAGAAGCAGGTCGGCCTGCGCCAGCAGGCCTTCGAACAGGGCACGCTGCTCAAGGTCGTGCAGATCGAGGCGCGCGCAGCGTTTGCCCAGGGTCACCTCCGGCTCCAGGGCCGGCTCGTTCCAGTGTGGCGGATCGATGCGCAACACCTCGGCCCCGAGCCCCGCCAGCAGGCGGCTGGCCACCGGGCCCGCCAGGACCCGGGTCAGGTCCAGTACCTTGAGCCCGGCCAGGGGCCGGTCGACGCGACCGCTCCAGGCCCTGTGCCGCTGATCGGCCTGGGGCAGCCAGTGCACCAGGGGTTCGCTGTTTACCGCCCGGCCCTGGGGGTGGGCCTGCCACTGCGCCCAGCTGCGCATCTGCGCGGCACAACCGCCCTGGTCGACTATCGCCTGCTCCAGTTCCAGGGCGTTCCAGGTGGCCACCTGGGCGGCCATGGCCGAGCGTTCGGTCACCGCTCCCAGCACCCGTTCGGCGGCGGCACGGTGCTGAGGTGCGTTGGTGTGCAGGCGAATCCAGCCGTCGCGGCTGGCGTAGTCGCCGGCAATCGGGTCCCAGGGTGATGGCAGGCTCCAGCCCTGCGGGCGGATCGAGCTGGCGAACCAGAACGAGGCCAGGCGCCGGTCGACGCTGACCTCTGGCAGGCGTCCGGTCTGGCTGTACAGGAGTTCAGCGACTGCCTGCCCGGCAGCGGCAATGCTGGCGCTGGCCAGGTCGGTCACGGCGAAGGCCGAGGGCAGGGCGCCCAGGCCTGTTTGCCGGATGCTTGATGACGCCAGGCCCAGCGCGGCCTGGATGGATGCGAGTAACTCGGTCATGGCCCACTCCGCGGATCAGAGGAGGGCATTGCACCCTGAAACTGCCGCGGCTGTCGATCACCCCTGGTCATCGGCCGCGGCTGGCGCCGGAGCAGCGCTTACACGCGGAACTGATCCATGAGTTTCATTTGCTGGGTGGCCAGGGCATTGAGCTGGCTGCTGACCTGGGCCGACTCACTGGCCTGTTCGGTGAGGGTTTCGGTCACGGTGCGAATCGCCGAGACGTTGCGGTTGACCTCTTCGGCCACCGCGCTCTGCTGCTCGGCAGCGCTGGCGATCTGCAGGTTCATGTCGCTGATCACGGTGACCGCGTCGCTGATCTTGCCCAGGGCCTGGACTGCCTGCTGGATCTGCCCGGCATTGTTCTGCGCCTGGCTCTGGCTGGCGTGCATGGTGGTCACCACATCCCGGGTGCCGCTCTGGATGCGTTCGATCACCACGCGGATTTCCTCCACCGAGTCCTGGGTGCGCTTGGCCAGGTTGCGCACTTCATCGGCCACCACGGCGAAACCGCGGCCGCTTTCCCCGGCGCGAGCCGCTTCGATGGCGGCGTTGAGGGCCAGCAGGTTGGTCTGCTCGGCAATACTGCGGATCACTTCCAGCACCGACCCTATCTGTTCGCTGCTCACCGCCAGGGCTTCGACTTCCCCCACCGCCTTGCTCACCTCGTCGGCCAGCAGGCTGATGTCCCGGGTGCTGCGCTCGATGATGGTCATGCCTTCCTTGGCCGACTGGTCTGCGCCACGGGCGGCCTGGGCGGCATTGGAGGCACTGTTGGCAACATCGTGGGCAGTGGCGCTCATTTCGTTGGAGGCGGTGGCCACTTGATCGATTTCGCGGAACTGCACTTGCATGCCTTCACTGGTCTGGCGGGCGATCTCCGAAGACTGGTCGGCGGTGCCCCGGGCTTCGGTGATGCTCTGCTTGATCTGGGCGATGGTCGGTTGCAGCTTGTCGAGGAAGCGGTTGAACCAGCCCACCAGTTCGCCGAGTTCGTCTTTCTTGCTGTAGTCCAGGCGCTGGGTCAGGTCGCCGTCGCCGCTGGCGATGGCCTTGAGCATCTGCGCCACGCTGTTGATCGGGCGGGTCACGCCCGAGGCGCTGAGCCAGATCAGCAGCAGGCCCAGCAGGCCGGCGCCGACGGCCACCAGTACGGTTTTCACCGTACCGCTGGTCTGGGCCTCATCCAGCAGGCCTTGCAGTTTTACCGAGTCTGCCAGCAGCACTTGTTGCGGCAGATCGATGGTGACGCCCCAGGGCTTGGCATCGGCAATCGGGCTGAAGGGGTAGACCGCGCGGATCAGTTCACCCTGTTGCAGGACCTTGTTCTGGTTGCCGGCGAGCAGCGCGAGGATATCCTTGCCCTGGGCGCCGAGGGTTTCGTTGATGTTCTTGCCGACCTGGCTGGCATCGGCGCCCACGGCCGCCAGCAAGCCGCTGCCGGCGACGATCATCATGTGCCCGGCACCGTTGAACAGAAAGCGCTGGGATTCGCCGGCCGCGGCCTGCAGGGAGTCCAGGGCGATGTCGACGCCAATCACCCCGATGACCTTGCCGTCCACCAGCAAGGGCTGGGAGATGGTGGTCATCAGCACCTGTTTCTTGTCCTCGCCGATGGTGTCGGCGTAGGGGTCCAGCAGGCAGGTACGGCGGCTGTCGCGGGGGCAGGTGTACCAGACGTTATAGGGGGTGCCGCTGAGGTTGAGGGTGGTCTTGGTCAGGTCGTCTTCCACCATCACGGTGTTCAACTGCTGGCCCCCGGATCGGCTCCAGTAGGTGGCGAAGCGCCCGCGTTCGTTGGAAGCACGGGCTGCGTCATTGAGAAATTCGCTGTCCTTGCCATCCAGGGCGTTGGGTTCGTAGGCCAGCCAGATGCCGAGCACTTTGGGATTGCGCTCGAAGGCGGTCTTCAGGCTGTGGTTGAGCTCTTCGCGCAGTGCCGCAGCTTCCAGGCCGCGCTTGCTCGCCATGTCACGCAGGTCGCGTACCTGGTCCGCCAGGGCGGTGATCACCAGGTTGCTTTCACCGAAAGTCTTCTGCACCCGTACTGCCTGGTCGGCGGCCTTTGCCTGCAGCAACTCTTCGACCCCGGCGGTGAGCATCCGCGTGCTGGAGGTGTTGACCAGTTGGTTGTTCTGCTGGCTCTGGTACAGGTTCATGCCGACGATCAGCGCCACTACGCCCAACAGGCACAGTCCGGACAACAGCACTATTTTCAGGCGAATGGAGAGAGAGTCGAACATGGGGGCGATCTCGCGAAAGGACGGATGGAAAGCACGGAATCGGATGACTCCGGTCGCCAAGTCCATTCAGCGCTATGCCCGGAACATCGGCTCGGGCGGCCTTTGCGTGAGGGGCTGCCGACGAACGGTCATGTCCTTGACATATATGGCCTCAGGGGCAAGGGCATAGCTGCCAGCGGGCGCAGGTCAGGAGGCCTGCGGCAGGGCTTCGGGGCGTGACCAGATCCACAGGTTGCCCAGGGTCATGCCGGCAATGGCGGCATACATCGTCCAGTGATGGTTGAGCAGGGTCAGCATCAGCCCGGCGCACAGCAGCATGCTGACCGTGGCGCTGATCTTGGCCTTGCGGCTGACGATGCGGCCGTTGCGCCAGTTGCAGAGGATAGGCCCGAACAGGCGATGGTTCTCCATCCAGGCGCTTAGCCGTGGCGAGCTCTTGGTGGCGGCCCAGGCAGCGAGCAGGATGAACTCGGTGGTCGGCAGGCCGGGTACGACGATGGCGATCAGGCCGATGGCCAGGCTGACATAGGCCAGCGCGCCAAACAGCAGGCGGGAAATCTTCGACGAGGAGGGGCGAGTGGGGGTCATGGTTTCGATGATGAGGTAACGCGTCGTACGGCTCAATCCGGGAATGCCGCCGGCCGACAAAATACCGCTGCGGGCAGGGGCACGCCTTGGCGCGCCACCTGCCCGCAACTACGCGGGTCAGGCCGGTTGTGCGGCGCCGGAGTAAGCCTGTTCCAGCAGCACGGTGAAGCGGTTGAAGGCATCCAGGGCACCTTTTTCCGCCGCGGCTTCTTCTTCGGCGGTGAACTCCAGGCCGTCGAGGATGCGGGTGAAGGTTTTCCAGCCTTCGGCGCGGCCACCGGCCGGTTCGCCCAGGTGACGGGCACCGAAGGTTTCGCTCAGGCCCAGGCCCACGGCACGCTTGATCAGGAACGCGGCACCCAGCTTGGAGCCCTCGGAGACGAAGATCCAGCCCAGGGCTTCGGCCTGGCTCGGGTTGCTGACGGCACCGGCCACTGGCGCAGGAACCTCGGTTTCCAGGTCGGCTAGGTCAGCCTTGGCAGCTTCGGCGCGGCAGCGCTCGGCCAGGTCCGGGACGATCTTGTTCAGTTCGGCATCGTTGTACAGGTCCACCAGTTCCGACTGGAACAGGTACTGGGCCACCACGAAACGGGCGAATGCACCTTGGGTTTCGAAGGGCGCATGGGCCTTGACCAGGGCGTCGAGCTTGGAATGCGGCTCGTGGGTGATCTGGTTCAGGCGTTGGGAGCGCAGGTGGTGACGCTGGGAGGAATCCTGGGAGGTCATGCAGATGTCCTTGAGAATGAGAGGCACTTAGTGACTAGACGAACAAGAAGACGCGATACAGTAAAAAATCCTCACTGCCCTGGATGAAAAAGGGCAGTGAGGTGTCCAGGCGTCAGATATCCCACACCAGGTTGACCGAGAAGTTGCGGCCGGGCTGGGTCAGGCGGTCGAGGTTGGCGGGTGCGGTCTGGCCGGCTTCGCCGACGCTGTCGTAGCCGCGCACGTCGTCCCAGTTCCAGTATTTCTTGTCGGTCAGGTTGTACAGGCCGGCGTTCACGGTCAGGTCATCGGTGACCTTGTAGAAACCGCTGAGGTCGAGAATGCCGAAGCCCGGGGATTTGAACTGGCTGCTGGTAACGCGCCCGTCCGGAGCCTTGAAGGTACTGTCGTCGACCCGGTCCTTGCGCTTGACCAGGGTCCAGCTCAGCAGGGCGCCGTAGTTGTCCTGGTCATAGCCCAGGCCGAACACGCCTTTGAGCGGGTTGACGCTGTTGATCGGTTCGCCGTTGTCGTTGTTGCGACCGTATGCGTAGGCCACCGAGCCGATGCTGTACAGCCCTTGTGGAGCACCGAAGGCGTCGAGGTTGAGGCGGCCCTTGGCTTCCGCGCCCTTGATGGTGGCGTGCTTGATGTTGTTGCTCTGGATGACCGACAACAGTGCCCCGGCAGTAATGGCGTCTTCGTTGATGAAGTCGCGGTACTGGTTGTAGAACACCGAGACGTCGAAGGAGCCCGCGTCGAAGTTGCCACGCAGGCCGGTTTCGTAGCTCTTGCTCGTTTCCGGCTTGAGGTTGGAGTTGGGCTCCACTACATAGCCGCCCGCGAGGTTTTCGAAGCGGCCGTAGAGCGCCTTGGCCGAGGGGGTACGGAAGCCTTCGGAGTATTGGCCGTAACCGGTGTAATGCTCGTCAAAGGCGTAGGTCAGGCCGAACTTGGGCGATACGCGGTGCCAGGTCTTTTCATCGTCGCTGACCGGGAAGGCGCCCGTTGAGTTGGCAACGTTGAGAAACTCCTGGGTCAGCTTGGGCTTGAGCCGGGTGTAGTCATAGCGCAGGCCCGGAGTGAAGGTCCAGGCGTTCCAGCTGATCTGGTCCTGGACGAACAGGCTGTAGGTGTTGATGGTCGGGTCCGGGAAGTCGCTGGACTTCTTCACGCTGTCACCGGCAGAAGGGCTCGGCGCGCCAATCGCGGTACAGCCGGCACCGACGGCCAGGCAACTGGCGGTACCATAGCGCGAGCCCGTGACCTTCTGCTGCTTGAGAGTGGTGCCGTAGGTCAACTGGTGATCGGTTTCACCCAGGGCGAAGGCCTTGTCCAGCTGAGCGTCGAACACCCATTGTTTTTCCTGGTACAGGGTTTTCCGCTCACGCTGCACGTCACGCGCCACCGGGCTGAAGATCGACACCGGGTTGTAGCGCTCGGAGGTGGTCTGGTCGGTCTTGGCGATCTGGTAGTTCAGGCTCCACTTGATCTGGTCGGCGATCGGCGACTCCAGGGCAAAGCTGTTTTCCAGGCCGAAGCGTTCGCGGGTGATGGTGTCGTTGCCGACGCGCGAGCGATACCAGTTCTGGCCAACGCCATTGAGGAACAGGCCGCCCACCGCACTTTTCTGATTGGTGTCGCGGTCGTCCTTGTACTTTTCGTAGGTCAGGCCCAGGCGTGCGTCGTCCGCATAGTTCCAGCCGAGCTTGGCCAGTACGTTGGTGGTCCGGGCGTCTTCCGGGTTGGCGGCAGTGCGGTTCAGGCCGGTGCCGTTGTTGCTGCCATAGGACTCGGTCTCGTGGCCGTCACGCTGGCTCAGGTGCAACAAACCGTCGAATTCGCCGACCCGCCCGGCGAAGGTGCCGGATTTCAGCCAGCTTTCGTCCGCCGAGCTGTAGCCGGTCTTCAGGCGCGCGCCAAAATCCTCGCCGGGCTTGATGATGTCGTCGGCGTCCAGAGTGTAATAACTGACGGCGCCACCGATGGCGCTGCTGCCGTAGAGCACCGAGGCCGGGCCACGCAGGATTTCCACGCGCTTGACGATTTCCGGGTCGACGTAGTTCCGGTTGGTCTTGGCATAAGGGCCGCTGAAGAAGTGATCCGGCACTTCCACGCCGTCCACCTGGGTGAGGATCCGGTCGCTGTCGATACCACGGATGTTGTAGCCGCTGATACCGGCACGCTGGCCTGCACCGCCGACTGAAACACCAGGCTCATAACGCACCAGTTCCTTGATCGTGTTGACGTTCTGGCGGTCGAGTTCTTCCCGGGTGTGCACGCTCACGGTGCTGGGCACCGAGTTGATGTCCTGCTCCTGACGGGTGGCGCTGATGGTCACCTGCTGCAGGTTCACCACATTGGCTGCGCTGCGCTTTTCCAGAACGATGTTGTTGTTGCCCAGCTTGCGGTAGCTCAGGTTGGTGCCGCTGAGCAGCCGATCCAGGGCCTTTTCCGGTGGCAGCGAACCGCGCACGCCCGGGGAGGACACCCCGCTGCCCAGCTCCGCCGGCAGGCCCACTTGCCAGCCGGTGACCGCAGTAAAGGCGTTGAGCGCCGATACCAGCGGCTGCTGGGCGATAGCGAAGTTGTAGTTGCCCATGCGCTGGCTGGAGGATGCCGGGGCATCGGCGGCCATCACGGGGGCAGCGTGGGCGCCGGCCAGCAGGATGGCTGCGGTCAGCAGCGACAGGGTGCAGTTTTGCAGGCGGGCACAGGGAACAGGGGATCGGCTGTTGAGGCGAGGGGACATCGAGAGCGCTCCGGGTCGCACGAAACTTTTATAGGTGCAGATACACATTCAAAATGCGAATCAGTTGCATTGGCTATAACGAGACGTACGACCCGTAGAGATCGCGTAAAAATAATTGTTCTCAGTTGAGAATCACTAGTGCCGGGAACTCGGAAAGCCGTGCCGAAGTGATGTGGGCCAGGGAACGCACCACATCCAGAGGCTGATCCAGGCGGTAGTTGCCGGTTACCGCGACCTTTGCCAGGTGTTCGTTGTTGTTGACGATCCAGCCCGGGTAATAGCGCCGCAGTTCGGCCAGGACCTGGCTCAGGGGGCAGTTCTCGAACACCAGGCGGCCCTGGACCCAGGCCAGCTCTTTGTCGGCGTCGAGCCTGGCCGGCTGGTCGAAGCCCTGGGGCCCGACCCGCACGCTTTCCCCGGCGCGCAGGCGCAGGCGCTGGTCGGCGTGGGTGGCGCGCAGGTCGATGTCACCGCGCTGCACCTGGACTTGGGCCACGCCGTCCAGGTAGCGCACGGCAAAGGTGGTGTCGCGCACGCTGGCCTTGACCGGGCCGGCGTCCAGTTCCAGGGGCAGGCCGCGATTGCCGGGGATCTCGAAGAAGGCTTCGCCCTGGTACAGCCGGGCCACGCGCTGGTGATCGTTGATGTCGCTGGAAAAGGCCGAGTTGGTGTTGAGCAGCACCTTGGAACCGTCTTCGAGCTGCAGGCGCTGGCGCTCGCCGACCTGGGTCAGGTGGTCGGCCTGCAGGCGCAGCGGCAGGTTGCTGAAGCTGAATAATCCGAGCAGCAGCACCGCGGCGGTGGCCAGGGGTTTCCAGTGGGGGCGCAGGCGCGCCAGGCGCGAGACTTTCGGTGGCGCTGCCAGGGTCAGGGCGCATTGCGCCACTTGCGGGCCATTCCAGATCGCCTGGGCCTTTTCGAAGGCCTGGGTGTTGAGCGGTGAAGCCGCCAGCCACTGATGAAATTGGCGCACTTGTTCCTCGTTCGGATGTTCCAGCTCGATCAGCCAATCCAGTGCCTGATCCATGGCCAGGGTGCTTGAGTGCGGGCCGGCAGGGGTGGGCGGCTCGGCGCTGTGAAAATCCGTCACGGGTGTTCCTCGGCTGCGTCTGTGCGCGGCTGTTTTTTCAAGAGAGAGCGAAAGCCGGCCAAGGTTAACAAAGGCTCGGGGCTGCCGCAGTCATTCTGCTCAGCGGTTGAGACTCACTGGCCGTCGAGACGTTCGGCGACGCCGATGCAGATGGCCATGATCAGTTTCAATTCCTTTTGCACCGTGCTCAGTGAAACCCCGAGCTTGTCGGCGATCTCCTGGTAACTGTGGCCGTGCAGGCGGCTGAGGATGAAGATCTGCTGCTGGCGCGGGCTGAGCTGGCCGAGGCTGAGGTTCAGGCGTTCCAGCATCTGCTCGGCGTGGGCCGCGTCTTCGGCACTGCTGACGGGCGCGGCGACATTCTCCACCACCTCCGGCGGTACGTCTTCGAGCAGGGTGCGGCCCTGGATGCGCCGGGCCCGCAGGTGATCCAGGGCGAGGTTGCGCGCGGTCTGGAAGACAAAGGGTTCAAGGTGCGTGATCGGCCGCTCGCTCAGGGCCCGGGTCACGCGCAGGTAGGTTTCCTGCAGCAGGTCTTCGGCGGTGCTGTGGTTGTTGACCATCCGCTCCAGCGTTCGCAGCAGAGAAATGCGTTGGGTGAGGAAGACGTGGTTGAAGTGCGATTGACTCACAGCAAGGCCTGATCCATTTTTTCAGCAGATGATAATGATTGTCATCTACGTCAATGGTCAAGCCTTGCGTGAATTATCCTCGGCCGGCCAGGTAGGCCTGATAGTCGGGAATCCGGTGCTCATGGGCCTGGTTCATCAGCGGGCTGCTGAGCAGGTAGTCGGCGCTGCACTCGTTGCAGGCCACCGGAATGTTCCATACCGCCGCTACCCGCAACAGGGCCTTGATGTCCGGATCATGGGGCTGGGGTTCGAAGGGGTCCCAGAAGAACACCAGCAGGTCGACCCGTTGCTCGGCAATCTGCGCCCCCAGTTGCTGATCGCCGCCCAGGGGGCCGCTGATCATGCTTTCCACCGGCAGCCCCAGGTGCTTGCTCAGCAACAGGCCGGTGGTACCGGTGGCAACCAGCTCGTGCTCGGCCAGGCGCGCCTTTTGCCGCCCGGCCCACTCCAGCAGGAACGCCTTGCAGTGGTCATGGGCGACCAGGGCGATGCGCTTGCGCGCGGCCATGGTCTTGTGGGTGAAACTGATACCGATCATCGACGAATATCCGTTTTATTCCGCGTTGCACAGGGCCAGGCAGTTATCCAGCATGCGGTTGGAGAAACCCCACTCGTTGTCGTACCAGGCCAGCACCTTGAGCAACCGGCCACCGCTGACCTTGGTGTGGTTGGCGTCGAAGATCGACGACAGCGGATTGTGGTTGAAGTCGCTGGAGACCAGCGGCAGGGTGTTGTAGCCGAGGATCGTCGAGTGCTGGCTGGCGCTCTTGAGCAAGGCATTGACCTCTTCGGCGGTGGTGTCGCGCTTGAGGGTCACCGTCAGGTCCACCAGGGACACGTTGATCACCGGTACTCGCACGGCCATGCCGGTCAGCTTGCCAGCCAGCTCCGGCAGCACCAGGCCCACCGCTTCGGCAGCGCCGGTCTTGCTCGGGATCATGTTCTGGGTGGCCGAACGGGCGCGATAGGGGTCGCTGTGGTAGACGTCGGTGAGGTTCTGGTCGTTGGTGTAGGCGTGGATGGTGGTCATCAGGCCGTTGTCGATGCCCAGCTCGCGGTGCAGTACCTGGGCCACCGGCGCCAGGCAGTTGGTGGTGCACGAGGCGTTGGAGATGATCTGGTGCGACTGGCGCAGGATGTCGTGGTTGACCCCGTAGACCACGGTGGCGTCGGCGCCCTTGGCCGGGGCCGAGATGATGACCTTGCGGGCACCGGCGGTCAGATGGGCGGCAGCCTTGGCGCGGTCGGTGAACAGGCCGGTGCATTCGAACACCACGTCGATCTTCTCCGCGGCCCAGGGCAGTTCGGCCGGGTTGCGGATGGCGCTGACGGCAATCCGATCGCCATTCACGGTGAGGCTTTCCTGATCGTGTTCGACTTGGGCGTCGAAAGTACCGTGCACGGTGTCGTATTTCAGCAGGTGGGCATTGATAGCGCTGTCTCCGAGATCGTTGATAGCGACGATCTGCAGATCCTGGCGATAGCCTTGGGTATAAAGTGCGCGCAGGACGTTACGGCCGATACGGCCAAAACCATTGATTGCGATTCGAAGAGTCATGTGCAAACGCCTGTCGTTGAATTTGTTGTTGGAATTACAAGATTATTCGCATAGAAATAGAAAACAAGCCTTTTTAGTGGCAATATTTTGTCTTATCTACAACGAGTGACCTGAATCAACTGGTCCAAATGGTCAGAAACATCCTCCGCTGTCCCTGAGCGGTGGCGCGTCTGATCAGCATAGACAAACAGGTCGCCACATCCGTTAGCCTGGAGTTCTACACATGCATCCCCGCGTTCTTGAGGTCACCGAACGGCTTATCGCCCGCAGTCGCGCCACTCGCCAGGCCTATCTCGCGCTGATCCGCGATGCCGCCAGCGATGGCCCGCAGCGGGGCAAGCTGCAATGTGCGAACTTCGCCCACGGCGTGGCCGGTTGCGGCACCGACGACAAGCACAACCTGCGGATGATGAATGCGGCCAACGTGGCAATTGTTTCGTCATATAACGACATGTTGTCGGCGCACCAGCCTTACGAGGTGTTCCCCGAGCAGATCAAGCGCGCCCTGCGCGAGATCGGCTCGGTGGGCCAGTTCGCCGGCGGCACCCCGGCCATGTGCGATGGCGTGACCCAGGGCGAGGCCGGCATGGAACTGAGCCTGCCGAGCCGTGAAGTGATCGCCCTGTCTACGGCGGTGGCCCTCTCTCACAACATGTTCGATGCCGCGCTGATGCTGGGGATCTGCGACAAGATTGTCCCGGGGTTGATGATGGGCGCCCTGCGCTTCGGTCACCTGCCGACCATCTTCGTTCCGGGCGGGCCCATGGTCTCGGGCATTTCCAACAAGCAGAAAGCTGACGTGCGCCAGCGTTACGCCGAAGGCAAGGCCAGCCGCGAGGAACTGCTGGAGTCGGAAATGAAGTCCTACCACAGCCCCGGCACCTGCACCTTCTACGGCACCGCCAACACCAACCAGTTGCTGATGGAAGTCATGGGCTTGCACCTGCCGGGCGCCTCTTTCGTCAACCCCAATACGCCGCTGCGCGATGCCCTGACCCATGAGGCGGCGCAGCAGGTCACGCGCCTGACCAAGCAGAGCGGGGCCTTCATGCCGATTGGCGAGATCGTCGACGAGCGCGTGCTGGTCAACTCCATCGTTGCCCTGCACGCCACGGGCGGCTCCACCAACCACACCCTGCACATGCCGGCCATCGCCCAGGCGGCGGGCATCCAGCTGACCTGGCAGGACATGGCCGACCTCTCCGAGGTGGTGCCGACCCTGTCCCACGTCTATCCAAACGGCAAGGCCGATATCAACCACTTCCAGGCGGCGGGCGGCATGTCGTTCCTGATCCGCGAGCTGCTGGAAGCCGGCCTGCTCCACGAAGACGTCAATACCGTGGCCGGCCGCGGCCTGAGCCGCTATACCCAGGAACCCTTCCTGGACAACGGCAAGCTGGTGTGGCGCGACGGCCCGATCGAAAGCCTGGACGAAAACATCCTGCGCCCGGTGGCCCGGGCGTTCTCTGCGGAGGGCGGCTTGCGGGTCATGGAAGGCAATCTCGGTCGCGGCGTGATGAAGGTTTCCGCCGTGGCCCCGGAGCACCAGATCGTCGAGGCCCCGGCCGTGGTGTTCCAGGACCAGCAGGACCTGGCCGATGCCTTCAAGGCCGGCCTGCTGGAGAAGGACTTCGTCGCGGTGATGCGCTTCCAGGGCCCGCGCTCCAACGGCATGCCCGAGCTGCACAAGATGACCCCCTTCCTCGGGGTGCTGCAGGACCGCGGCTTCAAGGTGGCGCTGGTCACCGACGGGCGCATGTCCGGCGCTTCGGGCAAGATTCCGGCAGCGATCCATGTCAGCCCCGAAGCCCAGGTGGGTGGCGCGCTGGCCCGGGTGCTGGACGGCGATATCATCCGCGTGGATGGCGTCAAGGGCACCCTGGAGCTTAAGGTAGACGCCGCAGAATTCGCCGCCCGGGAGCCGGCCAAGGGCCTGCTGGGCAACAACGTTGGCACCGGCCGCGAACTCTTCGCCTTCATGCGCATGGCCTTCAGCTCGGCAGAGCAGGGCGCCAGCGCCTTTACCTCTGCCCTGGAGACGCTCAAGTGAAACTGGCCCTGGTCGGTGATATCGGTGGCACCAACGCGCGCTTCGCGTTGTGGAAAGACCAACAACTGGAGGCGATCGAAGTCCACGCCACTGCGGACTACAGCTGCCCGGAAGACGCCATCAAGGCCTACCTGCGGGACCAGGGGCTGGCCCTGGGTGCCATAGGTTCGGTGTGCCTGTCGGTGGCCGGCCCGGTCAGCGGCGATGAGTTTCGCTTCACCAACAACCACTGGCGCCTGAGTCGCCAGGCTTTCTGCCAGGCGTTGCAGGTGGACCAACTGCTGTTGGTCAACGACTTCTCGGCCATGGCCCTGGGCATGACCCGCCTGCAGCCGGATGAATTTCGCGTGGTCTGCGAAGGCGTTGCCGAGCCCTTGCGCCCGGCCGTGGTGATCGGCCCGGGCACGGGCCTCGGGGTGGGCACCCTGCTGAACTTCGGCGACGGTCGTTACATGGCCTTGCCGGGGGAGGGTGGGCATGTCGACCTGCCCTTGAGCAGTGCGCGGGAAACCCAGCTCTGGCAGCACATTCACGACGAGATCGGCCATGTCAGCGCCGAGACCGCCCTCAGCGGTGGCGGCCTGCCCCGGGTGTATCGGGCGATCTGCGCGGTGGACGGCCATGAGCCGCGGCTCGAGACTCCGGAGGCCATCACCGCGGCCGGCCTGGCCGGCGACCCGATCGCCCGGGAAGTGCTGGAGCAGTTCAGCTGCTGGCTGGGCCGGGTGGCGGGCAACAACGTGCTGACCACCGGGGGGCGTGGCGGGGTGTACATCGTCGGTGGGGTGATTCCGCGCTTTGCCGATTTCTTCATCCACAGCGGCTTTGCCAAGAGCTTTGCCGACAAGGGTTGCATGAGCGATTACTTCAAGGGCATCCCGGTGTGGCTGGTGACCGCGCCCTATTCCGGGCTCACCGGTGCCGGCGTGGCCCTGGAGCAGGCCCAGGGCTGACGCCGCCCTGGCAGGCGACCCGGCATCAGGCATAATCGCGCACCCTGCCTAACAATAAGGACGGCCCCGGTGAGTTCAGTCAGTAAGTCGATTTTGTTGGTTGACGACGATCAGGAAATTCGCGAGCTGCTGGAAACCTATCTCAGCCGCTGCGGCTTCCAGGTGCGCAGCACCGCCGACGGGGCCGGCTTTCGCCTGGCCCTCAACGAGGCGCCCAGCGACCTGGTGATCCTCGATGTGATGCTGCCGGACGAAGACGGCTTCAGCCTGTGCCGCTGGATCCGCCAGCATCCCAAGCGCAGCCAGGTGCCGATCATCATGCTGACCGCCAGCTCCGACGAGGCCGATCGGGTCATCGGCCTGGAGCTGGGCGCCGACGACTACCTGGGCAAGCCTTTCAGCCCCCGGGAGCTGCAGGCGCGGATCAAGGCCCTGCTGCGGCGCGTGCAGTTCACCCAGGAGCGGGTTGTCGGCGAGGTGCTGTGCTTCGACGAATGGCGCCTGGATGTGATCAGCCACCGGCTGTTCCACAACGATGGCGAGGAGGTGATTCTTTCCGGCGCCGACTTCGCTCTGCTCAAGCTGTTTCTCGACCATCCCCAGGAAATCCTCGATCGCGACACCATCGGCAATGCCACCCGCGGGCGTGACCTGATGCCCCTGGATCGCATCGTCGACATGGCGGTGAGCCGCCTGCGCCAGCGTCTGCGTGACACCGAAAAGCCGCCGCGGCTGATTCGTACCGTGCGCGGCAGTGGCTATCAATTGGCAGCCAATGTGGTTGCCGGCAGTGGCCACTGAGGCATTGCGCAAAGTGCTGCGGCGCCTGCCGGTGCCCCGTTCCCTGCTGGGGCGGATGCTGCTTTTGACCCTGCTGGCGGTGCTGTTCGCCCAGGCGCTGTCCAGCGTGATCTGGGTTTCCCAACTGCGCGCCACCCAGCTCGAAGGGCTGGTGACCAGCGCCCGCAGCCTGGCCCACTCGATGACCGCCAGCGTCAGTTACCTGCGTTCGTTGCCGGTGGCGTACCGGCCCCTGGTGCTGGACCAGTTGCGCAGCATGGGCGGTACGCGGTTTGTCGTGACCCTGAACGACAAGCCCCTGGGCATGCAGGTGCTGCCCGCCACCCCGCGCAAAGAAGCGGTGTTGCAAGCCGTGGAGCAGGTGTTGCGCCAGTCCCTGGGCAATGACGCGGATATCTCCGTGACCTTCGTCAGCCCCGATGACCTGCGGATCTTCAATGGCGGCCTCAAGCTCGACGAATTGCCGCGCTCCTGGGCCCATTACGCCCTGACCCTGGAACCGGTAAACCCGCCGGTGCTGGTGACCCAGATCCAGATGGCGCCGGGAGAGTGGCTGTACATCGCCTCGCTGTTGCCCGAGCCCTACACCAGCCTGGAAGAACAGGGCCTGCCGGCGCAGCAGGTGTGGTTCATCCTGCTCACCAGCGGTTTTCTGCTGTTGTTCATCGGCCTGTTGGTGCATTGGCAGAGCCGGCCCCTCAAGCGCCTGGCCCGGGCGGCGCGGGACATGTCCCTGGGGGCCGACGTCGAGCCGGTAGCGGAGGGCGGTGGCAGCGAGGTGGTGGAAGTGGGGCGGGCCTTCAACAGCATGCGCGAGCGCATCAGCCGCTACCTGACCGAGCGCAGCCAGCTGTTCAGCGCCATCTCCCATGACCTGCGCACCCCCATCACCCGCTTGCGCCTGCGGGTGGAATTGCTGGAGGACGAGCAACTGCAGGCCAAGTTCGGGCGCGACCTGGATGAACTGGAGTTGCTGGTCAAGGGCGCGCTGCAGTGCGTCAAGGACACCGACATCCACGAGAACATCGAGCCGGTGGACCTCAATCAGGTACTCGACTGCCTGGTAGAGCCTTATCTGGCACCCAACGGCAATGGCCGCGTGACCCAACAGGGCCGGGCCCTGGCCAGCTACCCGGGCAAGCCCCTGGCGCTCAAGCGCTGCATGGGCAACCTGATCGACAATGCCCTGAAGTACGGACAGAACGCTCACCTGCACATCGAAGACGACGACAGCGGCTTTGTCCTGCATGTCGACGACGAAGGCCCCGGCGTACCGGAGCAGCGCCTGGAGCAAGTCTTCGAGCCGCACTTCCGTCTTGCTGGCCAGCAGCAGGGCTACGGCCTGGGCCTGGGGATTGCCCGCAACATCGCCCACAGCCATGGCGGCGAAGTCAGCCTGCAGAACCTGCGCGAAGGCGGCCTGCGCGTAACCCTGTACCTGCCCCGGACCTTCGACTGACCTGCCGGCCGTTGTAAGCGCTGGCTTGTGGAGGAACTGGCTTGCCAGCGAAGGCGTCCTCAAGGGCACCACAGGGCTCAAGGTGCAATGTCACGGTTTGGTGACATTGCGCTGGTCCTTTGTTACCTGCGGTCGCAGGCGGCTTGATTAGACTCAAGCCTTCGATAAAAACAACAACAGGTCACCCATGGACGCTCTCTCCCTGCCATTCAGCAGTTGGCTGAATGCCCCTGCACATCAGGCCTGGCTCGCCGCCGAAGGCCTGCGCCTGCTGGATTTTGCCAAGGCCTCACGGCTCCCCGCGGGCTTTGGCAACCTCGATGAACAGGGCCGCCTGCCCAGCGGCGCCCAGGCCGAAACCATGAACACCGCGCGCATGACCCACAGCTTCGCCATGGCCCATATCCAGGGCCTGCCGGGTTATGCCGCTCTGGTGGACCACGGCATCGCCGCCCTCGGCGGGCCCTTGCGTGATGCCGAGCACGGCGGCTGGTTCGCCGTGGCCGGGCAGGCCGACGGCAACAGCACCAAGGCCGCCTACCTGCATGCCTTTGTCGCTCTGGCGGCCAGCTCCGCGGTGGTGGCCCAACGTCCCGGCGCCGAGCGTTTGCTGGAGGAGGCCATCGCCATCATCGACCGGCATTTCTGGAGCGAGGAGGAGGGCGCGCTGCGCGAGTCTTTCAACTGCGACTGGAGTCAGCCGGAAGCCTATCGCGGTGCCAACAGCAACATGCACGCCACCGAGGCGTTCCTGGCCCTGGCCGATGTCACCCAGGACTCACGCTGGCTGACCCGCGCCCTGCGGATCGTCGAGCGGGTGATCCACACTCAGGCGGCGGCCAACGACTTCATGGTGATCGAGCATTTCGACCTCGCCTGGCAACCACTTCGTGACTACAACCGGGCCTTTCCCGCCGACGGTTTCCGGCCCTTTGGCACCACCCCGGGACACGGCTTCGAATGGGCGCGGCTGTTGCTGCACCTGGAGGCTTCGCGGGTGAAGGCCGGCATGCTGACCCCCGGCTGGCTGGTGCAGGACGCGCAGAAGCTGTTCGAAAGCAACTGCCGCCATGGCTGGAGCGTCGATGGCGCCCCGGGCATGGTCTACACCCTGGACTGGGACCACCAGCCAGTGGTGCGCGAGCGCCTGCACTGGACCCACGCCGAGGCCAGCGCCGCCGCCAGCGCCTTGCTCAAACGCACCGGCCAGGCCCAGTACGAGGCCTGGTACCGCTGTTTCTGGGAATTCTGCGAGGCCCATTTCATCGACCGCAGGCACGGTAGCTGGCACCACGAACTGGGCCCGGACAACCAGCCGTCAGCCCGGATCTGGGGCGGCAAGCCGGACCTCTATCACGCCTGGCAGGCGGTGCTGATCCCGCGCCTGCCGTTGGCCCCGAGCATGGCTTCGGCATTGGCCCAGGTGTCTGTTCCGGGCCTTGTGTAACCATGTGGTGACATTTCCCCATCGCTTCGTTACTCGAATGATCGACTAGGCTGTTTAGACTCGTTTGCAGCGCAAGCACCAGACTTGCATGCATAACAACAAGAAAGGTACTTCAAATGAATGCGATTTCTCGCCTCGCCACTGTCATTTCCCTTGCCTCTCTGTTTCCCCTGAGTGCCCTCGCCGCCGACTCCAAAGGTTCCGTGGAAGTCGTCCACTGGTGGACTTCGGGTGGTGAAAAAGCCGCCGTCGATGTGCTCAAGGCCCAAGTGGAAAAAGACGGTTTCACCTGGAAGGACGGCGCCGTGGCCGGCGGTGGCGGTTCCACTGCCATGACCGTGCTCAAAAGCCGCGCCGTGGCCGGCAACCCGCCGGGTGTGGCGCAGATCAAGGGCCCGGACATCCAGGAATGGGGCAGCACCGGCCTGCTCAGTACCGAAACCCTCAAGGACGTGGCCAAGGCCGAGAACTGGGACGGCCTGCTGTCGCCCAAGGTGGCCAATACCGTCAAGTACGAAGGTGACTACGTGGCGGTGCCGGTGAACATCCACCGGGTCAACTGGCTGTGGATCAACCCTGCCGTGTTCAAGAAAGCCGGGATCGACAAGGCCCCGACCACCCTCGAAGAATTCTATGCCGCCGGCGACAAGCTCAAGGCCGCCGGCTTCATCGCCCTGGCCCACGGTGGCCAGCCGTGGCAGGACAGCACCGTGTTCGAAGACGTGGTGCTCTCGGTCATGGGCCCGGAGGGCTACAAGAAAGCCCTGGTGGACCTGGACCAGAAAACCCTCTCCGGCCCGGAAATGGCCAAGGCCTTCACCGAGCTGAAGAAGATCACCGGCTACATGGACCCCAACCGTGCCGGGCGTGACTGGAACATTGCCGCAGCCGACGTGATCGGCGGCAAGGCCGGCATGCAGATGATGGGCGACTGGGCCAAGAGCGAGTGGACCGCGGCCAAGAAGGTCGCCGGCAAGGACTACCAGTGCGTACCGTTCCCGGGTACCGACAAGGCCTTCACCTACAACATCGACTCCCTGGCGGTGTTCAAGCTCAAGGCCGACCGCAAGGGCGATATCGCTGCCCAGCAGGACCTGGCCAAGGTCGCCCTGGGCAAGGACTTCCAGAAAGTCTTCAGCATCAACAAGGGTTCGATCCCGGTGCGCACCGACATGCTCAACGACATGAGCGCCGAGGGCTTCGACTCCTGCGCCCAGGCGTCGGCCAAGGACTTCCTGGCAGACGAGAAGACCGGCGGCCTGCAGCCGAGCATGGCGCACAACATGGCCACTTCCCTGGCGGTGCAGGGCGCGATCTTCGACGTGGTGACCAACTTCATGAACGACAAGGATGCGGACCCGGCCAAGGCCAGTGCGCAGCTGGCTTCGGCGGTCAAGGCCGCGCAGTAATCCTTGAACCCCGCCGCCGGTACGCCGGCGGCTCACCCGTGACTGTCGCCGCCCTGCCTGTGCCCCGGCCCATGCAGCGACGGTGTGCAGCCCGGATTCACTCCTGACTGGGTTATTCCGATGAGCTCTGTGGCGGTTTTCAGCAAAGCCTCACCGTTAGATGCATTGCAGCGCTGGCTACCCAAGCTGGTGCTGGCACCGAGCATGTTGATCGTGCTGGTGGGTTTCTACGGCTACATCATCTGGACGTTCATTCTGTCCTTTACCAATTCCAGCTTCATGCCGAGCTACAAGTGGGTCGGCCTGCAGCAATACCTGCGCTTGATGGACAACGACCGCTGGTGGGTGGCGAGCAAGAACCTCGCGGTCTTCGGCGGCATGTTCATCGCCATCAGCCTGGTGCTGGGAGTGTTCCTCGCGGTGCTGCTGGACCAGCGCATCCGCAAGGAAGGCTTTATCCGCACCGTGTACCTGTACCCCATGGCGCTGTCGATGATCGTCACCGGTACCGCCTGGAAGTGGTTGCTCAACCCCGGCCTGGGCCTGGACAAGATGCTTCGCGACTGGGGCTGGGAAGGCTTTCGCCTGGACTGGCTGGTGGATCAGGACCGGGTGGTGTACTGCCTGGTGATCGCCGCGGTGTGGCAGGCCTCGGGCTTTGTCATGGCGATGTTCCTCGCCGGCCTGCGGGGTGTCGACCAGTCGATCATCCGCGCCGCCCAGGTGGACGGCGCGAGCCTGCCGACCATCTACCTGAAGATTGTCCTGCCGAGCCTGCGGCCGGTGTTCTTCAGTGCCTTCATGATCCTCGCCCACATCGCCATCAAGAGCTTCGACCTAGTGGCGGCGATGACCGCGGGCGGGCCGGGCTATTCCTCCGACCTGCCGGCGATGTTCATGTATTCCTTCACCTTCAGCCGCGGCCAGATGGGCATAGGTTCGGCCAGCGCCATGCTGATGCTGGGGGCCGTACTGACCATCCTGGTGCCTTACCTGTACTCCGAACTGCGAGGCAAGCGCCATGACTAACTCCCTCGCCAAGCCGACCCTGAACTTCAGCCGGATCGCCATCTACGCCACCCTGCTGCTGGCGGCGGCGGTGTACCTGATACCGCTGGTGGTGATGCTGCTCACCAGCTTCAAGACCCCGGAGGATATCCGCACCGGCAACCTTTTGAGCTGGCCACAGGTGGTGGACGGCATCGGCTGGATCAAGGCCTGGGACACTGTCGGTGGCTACTTCTGGAACTCGGTGAAGATCACCGTGCCGGCGGTGCTGATCTCCACCTTCATCGGTGCAATGAACGGCTACGTGCTGTCGATGTGGCGCTTTCGCGGCTCCCAACTGTTCTTCGGCCTGCTGCTGTTCGGCTGCTTCCTGCCGTTCCAGACCGTGCTGCTGCCGGCTTCGTTCACCCTGGGCAAGTTCGGCCTGGCCAACACCACCACCGGCCTGGTGCTGGTGCACGTGGTCTACGGGCTGGCCTTCACCACTTTGTTCTTTCGCAACTACTACGTGAGCGTGCCGGATGCGCTGGTCAAGGCTGCGCGCCTGGACGGTGCCGGGTTCTTCACCATCTTCGGCAAGATCCTGCTGCCGATGTCGGTGCCGATCATCATGGTCTGCCTGATCTGGCAGTTCACCCAGATCTGGAACGATTTCCTCTTCGGCGTGGTGTTCGCCAGTGGCGACGCGCAACCGATCACCGTGGCCCTGAACAACCTGGTCAACACCAGCACCGGGACCAAGGAATACAACGTTGATATGGCAGCGGCGATGATCGCCGGGCTGCCGACACTGCTGGTCTACATCTTCGCCGGCAAGTATTTCCTGCGCGGGCTGACGTCCGGCGCGGTCAAGGGGTAAGGCATGGCAACTCTCGAATTACGCAACGTCAACAAGACCTACGGTGCCGGCCTGCCGGACACCCTGAAGAACATCGAGCTGAAGATCGATGACGGTGAATTCCTGATCCTCGTCGGCCCATCCGGCTGCGGCAAATCCACCCTGATGAACTGCATCGCGGGCCTTGAGAACATCAGTGGCGGGGCGATCCTGGTGGACGACGCCGACATCAGTGGCATGAGCCCCAAGGATCGTGACATCGCCATGGTGTTCCAGTCCTACGCGCTGTACCCGACCATGAGCGTGCGCGACAACATCGCCTTCGGCCTGAAGATCCGCAAGATGCCCGCCGCCGAGATCGACGCGGAAGTGGCACGGGTGGCCAAGCTGCTGCAGATCGAGCACCTGCTCACCCGCAAGCCGGGCCAGCTCTCCGGTGGCCAGCAGCAACGGGTGGCCATGGGCCGGGCCCTGGCCCGGCGGCCGAAGATCTATCTGTTTGACGAGCCGCTGTCCAACCTCGACGCCAAGCTGCGGGTGGAGATGCGCACAGAAATGAAGCTGATGCACCAGCGTCTGAAAACCACCACGGTCTATGTCACCCACGACCAGATCGAAGCCATGACCCTGGGTGACAAGGTGGCGGTGATGAAGGACGGGATCATCCAGCAGTTCGGCACCCCGAAGCAGATCTACAACGACCCGGCCAACCTGTTCGTGGCCAGCTTCATCGGTTCGCCACCGATGAACTTCATCCCCCTGCGCCTGCAGCGCAAGGACGGCCGCCTGCTGGCCCTGCTGGACAGTGGCCAGGCTCGCTGCGAGCTGCCCCTGGGGCCCCAGGATGCCGGGCTGGAAGACCGTGAGGTGATCCTCGGCATTCGCCCGGAACAGATCGCCCTGGCCGCGGGCGAGGCCAACGGCCTGCCGACCATTCGTGCCGAGGTCCAGGTGATCGAGCCCACCGGCCCCGACACCCTGGTGTTCGTCACGCTCAATGGCACCAAGGTCTGCTGCCGCCTGGCACCGGACCAGGCCCCCGAGGCCGGGGAAACCCTGACACTGCAGTTCGATCCGGCCCGGGTGCTGTTGTTCGACGCCCAGAGCGGTGAACGCCTGGGCGCCGCCGGGACACCGGTGACAGAGGCCCGGGGCGGCAATGTGGCGCAGTTCAAGGGCCGCTGAATCCGTGACGGATGGCCTGTCATCCGTCGCCACTGCTGTAAACCGCGTTGGATAAATCGTTAATAACAATAAAGACGAGGATGTAGGGATGAAAAAGCAACACAGCAACACCCGATTGCTCTGCCAGTTGTCGGCGGTGGCGGCCCTGGTCCTGTCCGGCAATGCCATGGCCGATGAGGCGTTCAGCGCCGATTCGAAATGGATGACCGGCGACTGGGGCGGCGAGCGCACCAAGCTGATCGAGCAGGGGATCGACATCAAGGCCGACTACGTCGGTGAAATGGGCGCCAACCTGCATGGTGGTTACAACGACGACAAGACCGGGCGCTACAGCGACCAGTTCGGCCTGGGCGTGGCGTTCGACCTGCAGAAGCTTTTGGGCTGGGACAACACCCAGGCCAAGATCCAGCTGACCAACCGTAACGGCCAGAACATCTCCAACGACCGCATCGGCGACCCGCGTGCCGGCACCTTGAGCTCCTCCCAGGAGGTCTATGGCCGGGGGCACATGGTCCGCTTGACCCAGTTGTGGGTTCAGCACCAGTTCCTCGACGGCAAGCTGGACGTCAAGGCCGGCTACTTCGGCGAAGGCGAAGACTTCAACACCTTCCCCTGCGACTTCCAGAACCTGGCGTTCTGCGGCTCCCAGGTGGGTAACTGGGCCACCGGCATCTGGTACAACTGGCCGGTCAGCCAGGCGGCGCTGCGAATCAAGTACAACATCACCCCCGAGCTGTATGCGCAAATCGGCGCCTACAACCAGAACCCGTCGCAACTGGAGCACGGCAACGGCTTCAAGCTCAGCGGCAGCGGCACCAAGGGCACCGTATTGCCCGTGGAACTGGTCTGGTCGCCCAAGCTCAACAGCCTGCCGGGCGAGTACCGCGTCGGTTACTACAAGAGCACGGCCGATGCCAATGATGTGCGCAAGGACGTCAATGGTCAGGATGCCGCGGACACCGGCGATGCCTATCGCGTGCACAACAGCAAGCACGGCTACTGGTTCGTCGGGCAGCAGCAACTCACCACCCACAACGGTGACGCTTCCCGGGGCCTGAACATCGCTGCCAACGCCACCTTCCACGACAAGGACACCAACGTCGTCGACAACTACCAGTCGCTGATGTTCGTGTACAAGGGGCCGTTCGATGCGCGTCCCAAAGATGACGTCGGCATCGGTTTTGCTCGGATCCACGTCAACGACGATGTGCGCAAGAACGCCCAGCTGATCAACGAGGACAACGGCATCAGCAACTACGACAACCCGCTGTACATGCCGCTGCGCGACACCGAATACAACTACGAGATCAACTATGGCTTCCACGTCACCAACTGGCTGACCGTGCGCCCCAACCTGCAATACATCACCCACCCGGGTGGTGTGGATGAAGTCGACAACGCGCTGGTGGCCGGCCTGAAAATTCAGTCGGTGTTCTAAGGCCGTTGCGATAAGCTCCTTCTCTCTGTGCGCATTTTGCGGATGGCCTGGGCCGTCCGCTTTTTTTTGTCGGGCCGGCGCCCCCCCTCATGAGTAGCGAGACAGCATTGATTTTCAGGACTGCGGCCCATGCATGAGCATCCGCTACAACGCTTTTTCAGATCCTTGCGCGAGCGCCCGGTGTTTGCCTGGGAGCGTTATCAATTGCGTGACGTGCTGGTGATCGATCACCCGCTGTGCCAGGCCGTGTTCAGTCGTCAGGGTGCCCAGTTGCTGCACTTCCAGCCGGCCGGACAAAAGCCCTGGCTGTGGTGTGCGGCGAAGTGGCCGCAGGTGGGGGCGATCCGTGGCGGAGTGCCTGTGTGCTGGCCCTGGTATGGGCGCCATCCCAGCGAAAATGCCTGGCCTTCCCATGGCTGGGCGCGGCTGCTGGACTGGAAGCTGCTGGACAGCAGCAGTGATGAAGAGGGCGTGCGCCTGCACTGGCAATTGCAGTTGTGCGACTGGAAGGTCGACCTGCATGCGCACCTGGGCCAGAGCATGGACCTGCGCCTGAGCACCGAGCACCAGGACACCGAACCCTGCCAGTTGAGCCAGGCTCTGCACGCCTACTGGCGTATTGGTGATGTCGGCGAGATAGCGCTGTCTGGGCTCGATGGCGCCCAGGGTTATGACCAGTTGAGCCGTCAGGTCTGCCAGCAGCAGGGCGAGTTGCGGGTCGAGGGCGGTTGCCAGCGGGTGTTCCAGCACGAGGGTGAGTTGCAGCTCAAGGATCACGCCTGGCAGCGCGAGTTGTGCATCGATACCGGTGACCATGCCGACACCGTGGTCTGGCACCCCGGCACCCGGCCGCTGCTGGGGGTGAGCTGGAATGAGGTGTCGCGGTTCGTCTGTGTCGAAGCGGCTGTGGGCGGCACCGACAGCCTGCGCCTGGCGCCCGGGGAGCAAGCGCACCTGAGCTTGCAGGCGCGCGCTGCGGGGTAGGGAGCCGGCTGGCCGGCGAACCGGCCCGGCTTCAGTTGAACTCGTCGCCCACCGGGTAGCGGCTGGCGTTGAGGCTTTCCTTGATCTTGCGCAGGTGTGGCTGGAAATCCACGCCGCGGCGCAGGGTCATGCCGGTGGCCAGCACGTCGAGCACGGTGAGCTGGATGATCCGTGAGGTCATCGGCATGTAGATGTCGGTGTCTTCCGGTAGCGGGATGTTCAGGCTCAAGGTGCTGGCCTTGGCCAGTGGCGAGTTTTCTGCGGTCAGCCCCAGCACCGAGGCGCCGTTTTCCCGTGCGATACGCGCCACTTCCACCAGTTCGCGGGTGCGGCCGGTGTAGGAAATGATCACGAACAATTCGCCGGTATGAGCCACCGACGCGATCATCCGTTGCATCAGCACATCGGCGTGGGCGGTGACGGCGAGGTTGAAGCGGAAGAACTTGTGCTGGGCGTCCAGGGCCACCGGGGCCGAGGCGCCGAGACCGAAGAAGTGGATCTGCCGGGCCTGGATCAACAAGTCCACGGCCTTGCTGATCAGGTTCGGGTCCAGGGCCTGGCAGGCGCTGTCCAGGGAGGCGATGGCGCTGCCGAAAATCTTTTGCGTGTAGGCTTCTGGGTTGTCGTCGGCCTCCACGGCACGGCTGACATAGGCCGCACCGCTGGCCAGGCTCTGGGCCAGTTGCAGCTTGAGTTCCGGGTAGCCGCTGACGCCAAAGGAGCGGCAGAAGCGATTGACCGTCGGTTCGCTGACCGAGGCAGCCTGGGCCAGGGCGGCGATGCTGAAGCGAGTCGCCTGCTGCGGGTTGAGCAGGATGACTTCGGCGACTTTACGTTCCGCCTTGTTCAGTTCTTCAAGACGGTTCTGGATCTGCTCCAGAAGGTTTCGCACTCGGTCCATTAAGGTTTCCTAGATCGGCTAGACAGGCGCTGCGGGCAGGGCCGGGAAGCGGTCAATCGAGCAAGGCGCGCCGACGGATTGTCGGTGCAGGCCTTTTGAGCTTGCTGCGATTGCGCTGCGCACCGGGTCGCTGGCGCGCCTGCAATGCGAAGTTGAGAGGTGGCCTATCCTACTGATGGCCCGGATCGACCACCACCTGGAATCTGTATTTTGTAAAAATGTTGTGTTTATTACTACATTTTTCCTTGAGTGATGCCTTGAAAAAAGGTATTTGTAGCTTAACTTGATAAAAGAACAAACATCATGCCTTCGATAACGGTTGAACCCTGCACCTTTGCCTTGTTTGGCGCGCTGGGCGATCTGGCGCTGCGTAAGCTGTTTCCTGCCCTGTACCAACTCGATGCCGCCGGTTTGCTGCATGACGACACGCGCATCCTGGCCCTGGCCCGCGAGCCTGGCAGCGAGCAGGAACACCTGGCGAATATCGAAACCGAGCTGCACAAGTATGTCGGCGACAAGGATATCGATAGCCAGGTCCTGCAGCGTTTTCTCGCCCGCCTGAGCTACCTGCATGTGGACTTCCTCAAGGCCGAGGACTACGTCGCCCTGGCCGAACGTGTCGGCAGCGAGCAGCGCCTGATTGCCTACTTCGCCACGCCGGCGGCGGTGTATGGCGCGATCTGCGAAAACCTCTCCCGGGTCGGGCTCAACCAGCACACCCGTGTGGTCCTGGAAAAACCCATCGGCTCGGACCTGGATTCATCACGCAAGGTCAACGACGCGGTGGCGCAGTTCTTCCCGGAAACCCGCATCTACCGGATCGACCACTACCTGGGCAAGGAAACGGTGCAGAACCTGATTGCCCTGCGTTTCGCCAACAGCCTGTTCGAAACCCAGTGGAACCAGAACTACATCTCCCACGTGGAAATCACCGTGGCCGAGAAGGTCGGCATCGAAGGTCGCTGGGGCTATTTCGACAAGGCCGGCCAACTGCGGGACATGATCCAGAACCACTTGCTGCAACTGCTCTGCCTGATCGCGATGGACCCGCCGGCCGACCTTTCGGCCGACAGCATCCGCGACGAGAAGGTCAAGGTGCTCAAGGCCCTGGCGCCCATCAGCCCGGAAGGCCTGACCACCCAGGTGGTGCGCGGCCAGTACATCGCCGGCCACAGCGAAGGTCAGTCGGTGCCGGGCTACCTGGAGGAAGAAAACTCCAACACCCAGAGCGACACCGAGACCTTCGTCGCCCTGCGCGCCGATATCCGCAACTGGCGCTGGGCCGGGGTGCCGTTCTACCTGCGCACCGGCAAGCGCATGCCACAGAAGCTGTCGCAGATCGTCATCCACTTCAAGGAACCCTCGCACTACATCTTCGCCCCCGAGCAGCGCCTGCAGATCAGCAACAAGCTGATCATCCGCCTGCAGCCGGACGAAGGTATCTCGTTGCGGGTGATGACCAAGGAGCAGGGCCTGGACAAGGGCATGCAACTGCGCAGCGGTCCGTTGCAGCTGAATTTTTCCGATACCTATCGCAGTGCACGGATCCCCGATGCCTACGAGCGGTTGTTGCTGGAAGTGATGCGCGGCAATCAGAACCTGTTTGTGCGCAAAGATGAAATCGAAGCCGCGTGGAAGTGGTGTGACCAGTTGATTGCCGGGTGGAAGAAATCCGGCGATGCGCCCAAGCCGTACGCGGCCGGGTCCTGGGGGCCGATGAGCTCCATTGCACTGATCACGCGGGATGGGAGGTCTTGGTATGGCGATATCTGATTTGCAACTGCCGGCGGGCGTGCGCGCCCACGAATTCCGCAGCCCCACGCTGCTGGCTGAAGGCCAGGCGCTGAAGGTCGCCGAGCTGCTGCGCGAGGCCATTGCCGCGCGCGGCAACGCCACCCTGGTGGTGTCCGGTGGCCGTAGCCCGGTGGCGTTTTTCCAGGCTCTGGTGAAGCAGGAGCTGGATTGGTCCAAGGTGCTGATCACCCTGGCGGACGAGCGCTGGGTGCCTGTGGAGCATGCCGACAGCAATGCGGGCCTGCTCAAGCGCTACCTGCTCCAGGGGCCGGTGGCCAAGGCTCGCTTCCTCGGCCTCTACAGTGCGGCGGCCAATCTTGAAGAGGCTGCCCTGCAAGCGGACAGTCTGCTGGCCGAACTGCCGGGCATCGATGTGCTGGTGCTGGGCATGGGGGATGACGGCCACACCGCGTCTCTGTTCCCCAACAGCCCGAACCTGGCTGAAGCGCTCAAGGCCGATGGCACTCGTCGCTGCTGGCCGATGCTGGCGCCCAGCGTGCCCCATCAGCGCCTGAGCATGAGCCGGGCATTGCTGGCTTCGGCCCGCAACAGCCTGTTGTCGATTTCCGGTCAGTCCAAGCTGACCACCCTGAGCGCCGCACTGGCTGGTGACGCTGTCGCCGAAATGCCGATTCGCGCCTTCCTGCAAACCCCGTTAGAGATTTACTGGTGCCCATGAGCCAAGGATCAGCCGCTATGACAAACCTCGCCCCGACCGTTTCCATGGCGGACAAAGTTGCCCTGATCGACAGCCTCTGCGCCAAGGCGCGGATCCTGCCGGTGATCACCATTGCCCGCGAGCAGGATGTCCTGCCGCTGGCCGATGCCCTGGCGGCCGGCGGCCTGACCGCCCTGGAAGTGACCCTGCGTTCGCAGTTCGGCCTCAAGGCGATCCAGATCCTGCGCGAACAGCGCCCGGAGCTGGTGACCGGTGCCGGCACCGTGCTCGACCCGCAGATGCTGGTGGCGGCGGAGGCGGCAGGTTCGCAGTTCATCGTCACCCCGGGCATCACCCGCGACCTGCTGCAAGCCAGCGTGGCCAGCCCGATTCCCCTGCTGCCGGGGATCAGCAATGCCTCCGGGATCATGGAGGGTTATGCCCTGGGCTATCGCCGCTTCAAGCTGTTCCCGGCGGAAGTCAGTGGTGGCGTGGCGGCGATCAAGGCCCTGGGCGGGCCGTTCGGCGAGGTCAAGTTCTGCCCTACCGGCGGCGTCGGCCCGGCCAATATCAAGAGCTACATGGCGCTCAAGAATGTGATGTGTGTCGGCGGTAGCTGGATGCTCGATCCCGAGTGGATCAAGAACGGCGACTGGGCACGGATCCAGGAGTGCACGGCCGAGGCCCTGGGCCTGCTGGACTGAAGGTTCTACCCGATTCGTTGGTGTGTTCTACGGCTTTACGGTGCGCTTGGTCGGCGCACCGTTTTTTTTTGCCTGGAGAATAGCGCTGCCCGGCGCGCGACAGGCGGGCAGGGCTTACCGGCCGGCCAGGTCGGTGAGGGCTTCGATCAACTGCTGCATATGCGCAAGGGGAGTGGTCAGCCCCGGAGTGATGCGGATGCAGGTGCCGAACCCTGCGCCATTGCGGGCCACGGTAAACAGGTTGTAGTCCCGTAGCAGGCGATCCGCCAGGGCTTGCTGGTCCTGGTGGCTGGTGAAGCGCACAGCGCTGATGGCGCAGCACAGGCGCGGGTCCTGCGGGGTCATGACTTCCAGCCCGTCCATTTCGCGCACCGCTTCGCTCCAGCTATGGCGCAGGTAGTTCAGGCGCGCGCCCTTGGCCGCTGCACCACCCATCGCCCGGTGTTCCTCGAACACCCGGGGCAGGGTCATCAGCGCCGGAATGTTTGGCGTGCTGTAGGGCGTACGGGCGCGCACGTCGTCACGGGGAAAATGGAACTCGTCCATGTCCGGGTCGATGTCTTCCAGGCGTTCGGGGTGGATATACACAAAGCCCAGGCTCAGCGGTGCGCCGATCCACTTGTGCAGGTTGAAACCGGCGAAGGCGATGCCCAGGTCGCGAAGGTCGAAGTCGATCTGGCCCAGGGCGTGGGCGCCGTCGAGGATGATGTCGACTCCGTGTTCCCGAGCGGCGGCGGCAATCGCCCGGACCGGCATCACCAGCCCGCTGCGATGGGTGACATAGGTCAGGGGCATCAGCTTGAGCCGTGGGTAGCGCTCGAAAGCGTCTTTGTAGGTGCTTACAAGGCTGTCAAAACTGGCAGGATGCCGGTGGACGATCTCTATCACTTCGACGCCGCGCTGGCGGGCCAGCCAGCGCATGGCGCTCTTGACCGTGTCGTACTCCAGGTCGCTGAGCAGCACCTGGTCGCCCGGTTGCAGGCGGTTGTAGTTGCGGATCAGCGATTGCAGGGCGTCGGAGGCACAGCGGGTGAGGGCCACGGCGTTTTCCGGCGCCTGCAGCAGCGCCGCCAGTTGGCGGCGGATGTCCAGCGCGTCGATCTGCTCGAAGCGCTGGCGCACCAGCAGCGAGTTGCTGCGGTTCACCCACTGGATGTTGTGCTGGTACTCCTGGGCCACGCTGCGGGTCATGCGCCCGAAGTAGCCGTTTTCCAGGTTGATCGGCCCCGGCTCGATGTCGAACTGGCAAGCGATGCCCTGCCAATGATCTTCGTCGTGGGCAAGTGTGGCTGCAGTCCTTGGCATGGAGGGCTCTTTTTCAGTGACGGGGTTTGGGTTTGCCGTGTTTGGCCCGCAGGGGATCGAGCAGGTCGCTAAGGCCGTTGTGGTCGATTTCCTGCATCAGGGCCAGCAGGCCGCCGAGTTCGCCCTTGGGAAAACCTTCCCGGGCGAACCAGTTCAGGTAGGGGCCGGGCAGGTCGGCCAGGATTCGGCCCTTGTATTTGCCGAAGGGCATTTCCCGGGTGACCAGCAGTTCAAGAGTTTCAGGGGTCATGGCGGGGGCTGTCGTGTCATTCAAGAGCCTTGGAAAATACAGGCATTCTGCATGGAGGCCAAATGACAGATCATGCAAATAACTCGGATACAGATTTTTGTATATTTTCTAAGTCATTGAATAATAAGGAATAAAAATATAATCCAAGTCTGGCATGGCGGGTGCAACAGTTAACTCAACTAACTCAACTCTCGAGTTAACCCAATTCTCGCAACCCACAAGGAACCAGAAAATGACTGACTTGAATAAAGAAGCTATTTCGGTACTCAACAGCCTGATCGAGACCAGCAAGGACGGTCAGGAAGGGTTCAAGACCTGTGCCGAAGACATCAAGCACCCCGAGCTCAAGGCGCTGTTCATCAAGCGCTCCACCGATTGCGCCACGGCCGCGGCAGAACTGCAGTCGGTAGTGCGCTCCATGGGCGGTGATCCGGAAACCTCCACCAGTGTTAGCGGCGACCTGCACCGTCGCTGGGTCGACCTCAAGTCCCTGGTGACCGGCAAGGACGAGGAGGCGGTGCTCAACGAAGCCGAGCGTGGTGAAGACCATGCACTGAAGGCCTACAAGGAGGCTCTGGAGAAGATCAACAAGCACAACCTGGTGGGTATTCGTGATGTGGTAGAGCGCCAGTACCACGGCGTGCAACGCAATCACGACCAGGTCAAGGCCCTGCGCAATCAGGCACGCGCCCGTTCGTAAGGGTCAAAACCTGTCAAAAACGCCAGCCAGTCTGGCGTTTTTTTATGCCGGTAATTTAATGCTGGACGGTATTTAGTTAGCTAGCTAATAATTAGCCCAGCTTCGCTGATGCCTATCGCGACTATCGTTGTGTTTGTCCTGCCAAGAGTTGCCAGCCGTGCCCATTACCCTGCAAGCCCTGCTTGCTCCCAACCTTCCTGCATTGCAGTTCGCGATCAAGACCCTGCTCGGTGGTGGGGTAGCGCTGTGGCTGGCATTGCGCTGGGGGCTGGAGCAACCGGCCTGGGCCCTGATGACCGCATTCATCGTGGCTCAGCCGCTGTCCGGCATGGTCTTGCAAAAAGGTCTGGCGCGGCTGTTGGGGACCTTGGTGGGCACCCTTATGTCGGTGCTGTTCATGGGGCTGTTCGCCCAGACCCCCTGGCTGTTCCTCCTGGCCCTGGCGCTGTGGCTGGGGTTGTGCACGGCCAGTTCGACCCTGTTGCGCAGTGCCTGGTCCTACTCCTTCGTGCTGGCCGGCTACACCGTGGCCATCATTGCCTTGCCGGCCATCAGCCATCCCCTGGGGATCTTCGACCAGGCGGTGGCCCGCTGTACGGAGATTTCCCTGGGTATCATCTGCGCCACCGCCAGCAGCGCGCTGCTCTGGCCGCTGCGCGTCGAGCGACAGTTGGCCGATCAGGCCCGCAGTGCCTGGCACAGCGGGATGCAGGCGGCCCGTGCCACCCTGGCCGGGGATGCCCAGGCCCGCAAGGGCCTGCTGGAGATCCTCGGGCGCATCGTCGCCGTCGATGCCCAGCGCGAACATGCCTGGTTCGAAGGCCCGCTGGGCCGCCAGCGGGCCCGGGCGATCGGTGGCCTGAGCCAGAAACTGTTGATGCTGCTGCGCATCTCCCGTTCGGTGCGGCGCCAGTGGAAGCAGTTGGATAGCGTCGAAGCCGCGCGGTTACAGCCGTGGATGGATCAGGTCCTGGCGGCCCTGGACAGCGCTGAGGGTGCCAGCCTGCAAGCCTTGTCGCCACGGGTGCTGGAGGCGTCCCGTGATGGGGCGATCAGCCCGGCGCAGAGTTACTGCCTGGCGCGTTTCAGCTTGTTGCTGGACACCGCCCTGGCTGCCACCCAGGCCCTTTCAGCGGTGCAGGAGGGGCGTGGGGCAATGGTGCAGCCGGCGACGCTGACACCTCACCGCGACTTGTCGCTGGCCCTGGTATTCGGCGCCCGCAGCGCCCTGGCTTTTCTGACGGTGGCCAGCTTCTGGCTGGCCACCGCCTGGCCCGCGGCCTCCGGGGCGATGCTGCTGACCTGTGTGGTCTGCAGCCTGTTCGCCAGCCGCGAGAACGGGGCGCAGATTGGCATGAGCTTCATGCGCGGGATCTTTCTGGCGGTTCCGGCAGCCTTCGTGGTGGGGCAGATCCTGCTGCCTCAGTGGAGCGGTTTCCCGATGCTGGCGATGGCCATGGGCGTGCCGCTGTTCTTCGGCGCCCTGGGCATGGCCAAGCCGCAGATCGGCGCCACGGCCACTTCGTTCTGCCTGCACTTCATCGTGCTGATCTCGCCGATGAACCGCATGAGTTTCGATGTGGCCAGTTTCTTCAATAACGCCCAGGCCATGGTGCTGGGGGTGGGCGCTGCGGTGCTGGCCTTCCATCTGCTGATCCTGCGCAACCCGGCGTGGCACGGCCGGCGCCTGCTGGCTGCGACCCTGCACGACCTGGTGCGCCTGACCCGGCGCAACCTGCGGGGTGCGGAAAGCTGGTTTGGCGGGCGCATGGCCGACCGCCTGTTGCAACTGGCGCGGCATTATCCGGAACTGCCGGAGCCGGCCCGCAGCCGCTGGGACGATGGCCTGCTGGGCCTGGATATCGGCGACGAACTGATGCACCTGCGCCTGAGCCTGGCGGTGGCCCAGGTACCGGTCGGCGCCGCGCAGCGAGCTTATTTCGAGCACCTGCAGCGCACCCTGGAACAAGGCCCGGCGGGCAGTCGTCAGGATGCCCTGGAGCAGGCCAGCGTGGCCCTGCTGGAGGCGCTGGGGCAGCAGCCGCCCAGTGATGCGTTGAAACTGGCGCAGGGCGCCGTCGTGCAATTGCAAAGCAGCTGGCGCAGTTGGTGCCGGCAGCAGGAGGAAAGTCATGGGGCTGCGTGAGTGGTCGCTGGGCGGGGTGCTGCTCAGCCCGTTCCTGATTTATGTGGTGCTGGCGCTGGTGCTGACCGGTGCCCTGCGGATGCTGGTGCGGGTAACCGGGCTGGGCCGCTGGATCTGGCACGAAGCACTGTTCGATTGTGCCCTGTATGTCTGTGTCTTGACGGTCATTACGCTGGTCCTGGGGCCCTTATAAGGAGTTGATCATGCGTACACCCGTACGTGTCGTGTTTACCCTCTGCCTGGTGGCGGTGGCGATCTTTGCCGGTTATCACCTGTGGCAGTACTACATGCTTACGCCCTGGACCCGCGATGCGCGGATCCGCGCCGACGTGGTGATAGTCGCCCCGGATGTGTCCGGCTGGGTGCGCGAGCTCAAGGTGGCGGACAACCAGCCAGTCAAGGCCGGCGAGCTGTTGCTGAGCATCGACCGCGACCGTTTCGAGGCCGCCCTGGAAAAAGCCCAGGCGGTGGTGCAGACCCGCCAGCAGCAGTTGAGCCTGCGCGAACATGAAGCCAGCCGCCGCGCTGCTCTTGGCCCCCAGGCCATCAGCGCCGAGCTGCGCGAAAACGCCCAGATCAACGCCGGCATTGCCCGTGGCGAGCTGCGCCAGGCCCAGGCCGAGGCCAAGGTCGCCGAATTGAACCTGGCCCGTAGCCAGGTGCATGCGCCCCGTGACGGGCATATCACCAACTTGCGCCTGGCCGAGGGTAACTACGTCAATGCCGGGCAGCCGGTGATGGCGCTGATCGATGACTCGACCTTCTATGTCCAGGCCTATTTCGAGGAAACCAAGTTGCCGCGGATCCAGGTCGGCGACCCGGTGAAGGTCTGGCTGATGAGCGCCGGTGATGCCCTGCAAGGCCATGTGGAAAGCATCAGCCGGGGGATCACCGACCGTAATGCCACACCTGACGGGCAACTGCTGGCGGAAGTGGAGCCGACCTTCAACTGGGTACGCCTGGCCCAACGGATTCCGGTGCGGATCAAGCTCGACAAGGTGCCCGAAGGCATCAACCTGAGCGCCGGCATGACAGCCAGTGTGCAGGTGGAGGAGGGCGGCAAACAGTAGGAGCCGGCTTGCCGGCGAAAGCGCCGGCATAGCCTTCGCCGACAAGCCGGCTCCTGGGGAGCGAGACTCAGCCGATGGTGATGGCTGGCAGGGTCGGCAGGGTCACGGTCTGTTGCTTGCGTGGCGCGAGAATCTCGGCTTCGCCGTCCACCACCAGCTCATCGCGCTGGTTGAACACGCGGGTGGCGATGCGCACGCGGAACTTGGGCAGTTTTTCGAGGATCTCCAGGCGCACGGTCAGGGTGTCGCCAATCTTCACCGGCTTCTGGAAGCTCATCTGCTGGCCGATGTAGATGGTGCCCGGGCCTGGCAGCTCGCAGGCCACGGCGGCACTGATCAGCGCACCGCTGAACATGCCGTGGGCGATGCGCTCCTTGAACATGGTGGCGGCGGCGAACTCTGGGTCCAGGTGCACCGGGTTGTGGTCGCCGGACATGGCGGCGAACAGCTGGATGTCACGCTCCTCGACGGTCTTGCTGTACTGGGCGGTCTGGCCGACTTCCAGGGCTTCGTAAGGCGTGTTGGTTACCTGGGTCATGTTGCTGAAATCCTCTGACAGATAAATAAGCGCACTGGCTGCGCACCGGCTATTCCGACCGCGGTGGCCGGCGGTGCTGCAGGGCCTGGTCGAGCCAGGCCAGCACGTCGTGGGTCACTTGGTCACGGTTGCTTTCGTTGAACAGCTCATGACGTGCCTGGGGGTAGATATTGAGTTGCAGGCACTGGCTGCCGGCCTCGCGCAACGCGTTGGCCAGATCCTTGAGACGCTTGCCAGCGCTCACCGGATCACATTCACCACCCATTACCAGCAGCGGCAGGCCCGGATCGATCTGCTTGAGGTTGGCAATCTTGCTGATTTGCTGCAGCCCGCCCAGCAGATCGATCCACAACTGGTTGGTGCAACGAAAGCCGCACAATGGATCGGCCACGTACTTGTCGACTTCCGCCGGGTCGCGGCTGAGCCAGTCGAAGGCGGTGCGATTGGGTTTGAACGCCTTGTTGAACGAACCGAAGGACAGCCATTCGATCAGTGCGCTGCGCCCCTGGCCGCCCTGGCGCCAGCGTTCGATGCGGGCGATCAGGCTGGCGACGCGGTACAGCGCCACCGGCTGGAAATTCGAGCCGCTGAGAATCGCCCCGTGCAGGCTAGCGCTGTGATGTTGCAGATAGGCCTGGGCGATGTAGCTGCCCATGCTGTGGCCCAGCAGTACGATGGGCGTGCCGGGGTGCTGCTGGCCGATGTGCTGGTTGAGGCTGGCCAGGTCGCCGACCACCTTGCTCCAGCCGTTCTGGTCTGCGTAGTGGCCCAGCACCCCCTGTTCCGCCGTCTTGCCGTGGCCACGCTGGTCGGGGGCGTAGACGGCATAGCCTTCGGCGCACAAGGCCTGGGCCAGGCGCGCATAGCGCCCGCTGTGCTCGGCCATGCCGTGGGACAGCAGGACCACCGCCTTGAGTGGCGGTTCGGGCAGCCACTGGTTGACGAAGAGGCGGTGGTGGTCGCTCGTGGTCAACCAGAACGTGTCATGGGTCATGGCGATTCCTTTGCTCGAAGACGCTGCACTTTATAGCGCATCGGTGCCTGGGCGTCTGATTCGCGCGCCCGTTGGAAGCAAGATTCACAAAATTAATGACACACTTGCGCATATTTGCCTGAATCGCCATAGCTGCTAACGTCCGAGGAGCCCCGCCCCTGAGAGCGTTGCAGTGGCGGCCCGGACAGCTCAGGTACAAGAGAGGACAAGAATAATGCAACCTGATTTCTGGAATGATAAGCGCCCCGCTGGCGTCCCCAACGAGATCGACCTGGGGGCCTTCAAGTCGGTGATCGAGGTGTTTGAGCGTTCCTGCAAGAAATTCGCTGATCGCCCGGCCTTCAGCAACATGGGCGTGACCCTCACCTACGCCGAGCTGGAACGCTACAGCGCGGCCTTCGCCGGTTATCTGCAAAGCCATACCGATCTGGTTCCGGGAGACCGTATTGCGGTGCAGATGCCCAACGTTTTGCAGTACCCGATCGCGGTATTCGGAGCCTTGCGCGCAGGGCTGGTGGTGGTCAATACCAACCCGCTGTACACCGCGCGGGAGATGCGCCACCAGTTCAAGGATTGCGGGGCCCGGGCCTTGGTCTACCTGAACATCTTCGGCCAGAAGGTCCAGGAAGTGCTGGGGGATACCGATATCCAGTTCCTGATCGAGGCCCGGATGGGCGACATGATGCCCAGCGCCAAGGGCTGGCTGATCAATACCGTGGTGGACAAGGTCAAGAAGATGGTGCCGGCCTACCACCTGCCCCAGGCCATTTCCTTCAAGAGTGCCCTGCGCCTGGGGCGTGGCCAGAGCATCAAGCCGCTGCAGGTGGGCCACGACGATGTTGCGGTGCTGCAGTACACCGGGGGCACCACCGGCCTGGCCAAGGGCGCGATGCTGACCCACGGCAACCTGGTGGCCAACATGCAGCAGGCGCGGGCCTGCCTCGGCCAGCATGGGCCCGACGGCCACACCCAGTGGCGTGAAGGCCAGGAGGTGATGATCGCGCCGCTGCCGCTGTACCACATCTATGCCTTCACCGCGAACTGCATGTGCATGATGGTGACCGGCAACCACAACGTGCTGATCACCAACCCGCGGGACATCGGCGGCTTCATCAAGGAGCTGAAGAAGTGGCGTTTTTCTGCGCTACTGGGGCTCAACACGCTGTTTGTGGCACTGATGGATCACCCGGATTTCAAGAACCTGGATTTTTCCAATCTGAAGCTCACCAACTCTGGCGGCACGGCCCTGGTCAAGGCTACCGCCGAGCGCTGGCAGAAGCTGACCGGCTGCCGGATCACCGAAGGCTACGGGCTGACCGAAACCTCGCCGGTGGCCTGTACCAACCCCTATGGCGAGCGTTCGCGGTTGGGCACCGTCGGCCTGCCGGTACCGGGCACCACCTTGAAGATCATCGATGACCAGGGCGTCGAGCTGCCGCTGGGCGAGCGGGGCGAGCTGTGCATCAAGGGCCCGCAGATCATGAAGGGCTACTGGAACAAACCCGAGGCCACCGCCGAAGTGCTGGATGCCGAGGGCTGGTTCAAGTCCGGTGATATCGCGGTGATCGATCCGGACGGTTTCGTGCGCATTGTCGATCGCAAGAAGGACATGATCATCGTCTCGGGTTTCAACGTGTACCCGAACGAGATCGAGGATGTGGTCATGGCTCACCCGAAAGTCGCCAACTGTGCAGTCATCGGCATACCGGACGAGCGTTCCGGCGAGGCGGTGAAGCTGTTTGTGGTGCCGCGTGAGGCGGGGGTCAGCCTTGAAGAGCTCAAGGCCTACTGCAAAGAGAATTTCACCGGCTACAAGGTGCCCAAGCACATTGTGCTGCGTGACTCTTTGCCGATGACCCCGGTGGGCAAGATCCTGCGCCGCGAGTTGCGCGATATCGCTTGAGCCCAGGGCTTTTACCTGGCGGGCAAGCCGGTTGGCGCAACCGGCTTGCCCGCTCTGCATTCCGAGGGGCGCAAAGCCCCGGGCCAGAGCGGAATTCAGGCGGGTAGAATTTTTACTCTAAAAGTGACTATTTAAATGTCTTGAGTCATTTTTGTGACTATTCAGGCCTTCTTTGGCTCTAGTCGGCCTTTTCCAAAGCTGCTACTCTCGGCGCGCTTTGTGACTTCTCGGCCTAAGTAAAAGCCAGACTCACCAACAATAGACACCAATAAAAAACACAGACAAATAATAATCGCATCAAATGCGGTGATGAATTCGCGTTGCTGAGGAGTGGGCTTCCATGATCGAAGACTTTTGGAAGGATAAGTACCCAGCTGGGATTGCTGCCGATATCAATCCAGACGAGTATCCGAATATTCAGGCGGTGTTGAAGCAGTCCTGCCAACGTTTCGCTAACAAACCGGCCTTTAGCAACCTCGGCAAGACAATCACCTACGGTGAACTGTACGAACTGTCCGGGGCCTTTGCCGCGTACCTGCAGCAGCATACCGATTTGCAGCCCGGCGATCGAATCGCCTTGCAACTGCCCAACCTGCTGCAATACCCGATCGCGGTATTCGGCGCGATCCGCGCCGGCCTGATCGTGGTCAATACCAACCCGCTGTACACCGCGCGGGAAATGGAACACCAATTCAACGACTCCGGCGCCAAGGCCCTTGTCTGCCTGGCCAACATGGCCCACCTGGCAGAGGCCGTGGTACCCAAGACCGGGGTCAGGCATGTGATCGTCACCGAAGTGGCGGACCTGCTGCCGCCGCTCAAGCGCCTGCTGATCAACAGCGTGGTCAAGTACGTGAAGAAGATGGTGCCGGCCTATCACCTGCCCCAGGCCGTCAAGTTCAATGACGTTCTGCGCAAGGGCCATGGCCAGCCAGTGCAGGAAGCCAACCCTGCCAGCAGCGACGTGGCAGTGCTGCAATACACCGGTGGCACCACCGGGGTCGCCAAGGGCGCCATGCTGACCCACCGCAACCTGGTGGCCAACATGCTGCAGTGCAAGGCGCTGATGGGCTCCAACCTCAATGAAGGCTGCGAGATCCTCATCACCCCGCTGCCGCTGTACCACATCTATGCGTTCACCTTCCATTGCATGGCCATCATGCTCATGGGCAACCACAACATCCTGATCAGCAACCCGCGGGACTTGCCGGCGATGGTCAAGGAGCTGTCGAAGTGGAAGTTCAGCGGCTTCGTCGGCCTCAACACCCTGTTTGTCGCCCTGTGCAACAGTGAAGCGTTCCGCAAGCTGGATTTCTCGGCGCTGAAAGTCACCTTGTCCGGTGGCATGGCCCTGCAACTGGCGGCGGCCGAGCGTTGGAAGGAAGTGACCAACTGCCCGATCTGCGAAGGCTACGGCATGACCGAGACCAGCCCGGTGGCCACGGTCAACCCGATCCAGAACATCCAGATCGGCACCATCGGCATTCCGGTGCCTTCGACCCTGTGCCGGGTGGTGGACGACGCCGGGGAAGAGCTGCCCCTGGGCGAAGTCGGCGAACTGTGCGTGAAGGGCCCGCAGGTGATGAAGGGCTACTGGCAGCGCCAGGATGCCACCGATGAAGTCCTCAACAGCGAAGGCTGGCTGAAGACCGGTGATATCGCGCTGATCCAGCCCAATGGCTACATCCGCATCGTCGACCGCAAGAAGGACATGATTCTGGTCTCCGGTTTCAACGTCTATCCCAATGAGCTGGAAGACGTACTGGCCTCGCTGCCGGGCGTGCTGCAGTGCGCGGCGATCGGCGTGCCGGACGAGAAATCCGGTGAGACCATCAAGATCTTCATCGTGGTCAAGCCGGGCGTGACCCTGACCAAGGAGCAGGTGATGGCGCACATGCGTGCCAATGTCACCGGCTACAAGGTGCCCAAGGCTGTTGAGTTCCGCGATGCGTTGCCAACCACCAACGTCGGCAAGATCCTGCGCCGCGAGCTGCGTGACGAAGAGCTGAAGAAGCTCGGCGTGAAGAAGTAAGCCGCAGCGCCCACAAAAAAGCCCCGCCAGTGCGGGGCTTTTTTATTGGGCGGCGCCCGCCTTACTGCTGGAACTGGGCGAAGCTCACGCCGGTGCCGGCCGGGCGCACGTCCTTGAGGAAGGAGTCCTTGTCGGCGCTCAACTCCAGGCTCAGGGCGGCCTTGCGCTTGCCTTCGTTGCGGATCACCAGGCCTTCGAGTTTTTCCCGCAGGAACACCGTAGGCACTTTCAGGTGCAGCAGTTGATCGGTGTCCGGGGTGTGCAGCAGCAGGTGCACCCATTCGTACTGACCGATGGCCAGGCGGGTGACCAGGATATCGAACCACCAGATATTGCGGTTGCGGTTCAGCTCCGCGAAGTGGCAGTTGTTGACGCCCAGCACCGCACCGCCCAGTTCCTGGTTCCTGCGGGCGATAGCCTGCTTTTTATCGAGTTTCATAACGTTCCTACGGGGATTGGATCTTCAGTGCTTGGCCTGAACAGGGGGAGCATTCTCCCGGGTTGCCCGGCAAACATAAAGCGCTACCTGGGCGGCGCGATGAAATGCCCGGCAAAAATAATTGAAACTCTGCGCGAAAGCCGCGGGTCAACCTTGGGTAACGACGCAATCCCCTTTGTTCGATCAATGAATGTTCTACGGAGAAATACCATGGGCAGCACAGCGGATAAGGCAAAAGGTCTGGCTAACGAAGCCATCGGTAACGTCAAGCAAGGTGTCGGCAAAGCCACCGACAACACCAAGCTGCAGGCTGAAGGCAAGCTGCAGGAGAAGAAAGGCGAAGCCCAGCAAGCGGTGGGCAAAGCCAAGGACGCAGTGAAAAAGACCATCGACAAGGCCTGAAAACGGCCTGTTCGATGACCCACTGCAGCGGCCATCCACGGATGGCCGTTTTCATGTGAGGTGTGGGTGAGAGAGTGGAATCGGCCACTGGAAATGGTTGCGGTTCGCCAACTAGGCTAATTTGTTGTAGAAAACGCCCCCTGAGTCGCTATCGACTTCAACCTTTTTGCGGCGAAAGGAGACGCTATGATTTTTCCGGACCTCAAAGGTTTGCCCCTGCACCGGGTACTGATCCGCACGGTGAATGAGTTCATCGCGGACGAGATGTCCACCTACGCCTCGGCACTGGCCTACCAGATGCTGTTCTCGCTGTTCCCCTTCATTCTGTTCCTGATCGCCCTGATCGGCTTCCTCCATCTGCCGGACTTCTTCACCTGGCTGCGCCTGCAGTCGGAGCTGGTGCTGCCCCACGAGGCCCTGGAGCAGGTCAACCCGGTCATCGATCAATTGCAGCAGTCCAAGGGTGGCCTGCTGTCCATCGGTATTGTCATCGCCCTGTGGACCGCTTCGGCGGGTGTACGCCTGATGATGAGCGCGATGAACGCCGCCTACGACGTGGTCGAGGGGCGGCCGATCTGGAAGCGCTTCCCGCTGTCGGTGTTCTACACCGTGGGCATTGCCGGCATGCTTCTGGCCGCCGCGGCGCTGATGGTGCTGGGGCCGCAGGTGATGGCCTGGCTGGCGGGGCAGGTGGGCCTGGAGGACTTCATCGTCACCCTGTGGACCATCCTGCGCTGGCCGGTGATCGTGCTGCTGATGATGGTGGCCGTGGCCCTGATGTACTACGTGATGCCCGATGTGCAGCAGAAATTCCGCTTCATCACCCCGGGGTCGGTGCTGGCGGTGGTGGTATGGATCGTCGCTTCCCTGGGGTTTGCCTACTACGTGAAGACGTTCGCTAACTACAACGCCATGTATGGCAGTATCGGTGCGATCATCGTGCTGTTGCTGTACTTCTATATCTCCGCCGCGGTGCTGTTGCTGGGAGCGGAGATGAACGCGGTGATCGAACACATGTCGGCCGAAGGCAAGGACCCTGGCGAAAAGGACTTTGACCAGCACGACGAAAAACAACACGTTTCGGGACTGGGCCGGGACCACTCGCTCAAGCCGACCACTGACGAAGCCTGATCATGATCCGTGAAATCCTCAAGATGGGCGATGAGCGCCTGCTGCGCATCGCCCCGCCGGTACCGCCGGAAATGTTCGACAGCCCCGAGCTCTGGGAACTGATCGACGATATGTTCCAGACCATGGAAAGCGTGGGTGGCGTCGGCCTGGCGGCGCCGCAGATCGGTGTCGACCTGCAACTGGTGATCTTCGGCTTCGAGCACAGCGAACGTTATCCGGAAGCCGAAGCTGTGCCGCAAACCATCCTCATCAATCCGCTGATCACGCCCTTGAGCCCGGTGCTGGAAGAGGGCTGGGAAGGTTGTCTCTCGGTTCCCGGCCTGCGCGGCGCGGTGCAGCGCTACCAGCACATCCGCTACGAAGGCTTCGACCCCAGGGGCGAGCCCATTGTGCGCGTGGCCTCGGGTTTCCACGCCCGGGTGGTGCAGCATGAGTGCGATCACCTGATCGGCCGGCTGTACCCCTCGCGGATCAGCGATTTCAGCAAGTTCGGCTTCACCGAAGTGCTGTTTCCCGACCTCGACCCCAACGCCGACGAATAAGCCCCGGCCCGCCCGGTGTCAGGGCCTCGACCCAGGCCGGTCGATGGCCATGGCCAGCAACGGTTTGCTGCGCTGGTAGCGGGCCAGCCGTTCGTTCAAGGCGTGTGGCAGGCAGGTCGTGCTGCAGAAGCCCATCGACCGGTACAGGGCCTGCAGGTCCGGATGGCAGAACAGCCAGACCGGGCCTTCGACGCTTTGCACGGCCTGCCCCACCAGCTGGCTGGCCAGCCCCTGGCCGCGACTGCTCGGGGCGACGAACAGGCCTGTCAGCCAATAGCCTTCAGCTGTCGGGCTCAGGCTCATGCCAGCGATGATTTCACTGCTTCTGGCAACCCAGAGCTGGCCCTCGGAAGCGGCGCGCATGGATGACCGGTGCTGGCGATAGAACTTGTTCAGCAAGGGCCGTTCAACCTCGGCAAGCAGGTTGATCTGGAGGTCGGGCATGAGGTTTCCGGATTTGGCAACAGGGGCCGGCGGATTATAAAAGAACCCTGGCCGACTATAGGTGCTATACCTGAAGCCTTTCCCGCATCAGTGGAGTGAACGTCATGTCCAAAGGTATGAACGCCAAGAAAAATGCCAAGAAAAAGCCGGCAAAGAGCGCAGACGAGAAACGCGCCGAAAAAAAGGCCAAGAAGACTGAAGTGAATATCTTCGGCCACTGATCACTTTGACGAAGCCCGCCCCGCGGGCTTCGTGCTCTCTCCCCTCAGGCCAGTTCCAGCGCCAGGGCATCGCGTACCGCCGGTCGCTGTTCGACCCGAGCCTGGAACCGCGACAGCGCCGGCCAGTTCGCCAGGTCGATGGCGAACAATGCCGTCCAGCGCAGGACGGTGAACAGGTAGGCATCGGCGATCCCGAACTGCGCGCCTTGCAGGTAGTCCTGGTGTTCCAGCGTCTGCTCGAGCAAGGCCAGGCGCTTGAACAACTTCTGCTTGAACACCTCTTTCACCCCATCATCGAACCCCGGATTGAACAGCCAGCCCATGATCCCGTGCACTTCGCTGGTGATGAAGTTCAGGGTTTCCTGCAGGCGCACCCGCTCCCAGCTGCCATTGGCCGCGGCCAGGCCGGACTCGGGCTTGAGGTCGGCGAGGTATTGCAGGATGGCCGGGCCTTCAGTGAGAACCTGGCCATCGTCCAGTTGCAGCGCGGCTACGTAGCCCTTGGGGTTGATGGCGAGGAAGTCCCGGCCGTCGGCGGTGCGCTTGCTGCGGTTGTCGACGCGGATGGCCTCGAACGGCAATTGCAGCTCGCGCAGCACGATATGGGAGGCCAGGGAGCAGGCTTGTGGGGCGTAGTAGAGTTTCATCGGCAGGTCTCTGGTGAACGTGCGAGCCAGTGTCGTGCAAGGCGGCAACATGGGTAAAATTAATCTTTCAGAACACTGCCATAAGGACAGCTACTGCCATGATGAACCTGATGCACTGGCGCCTGCTGGTGGCGATTGCCGAGTGCGCCACCATCACCCGGGCCGCCGAGCAGGTGGGCATGACCCAGTCCGGGGCCAGCCAGGCCCTCGCCCAGATGGAGGACATGCTCGGGGTGCAGCTGTTTGTCCGCGAGAGCCGCCAGGCGCTGCCCACGGCGATCGGTTTGCAGGTGCTGGCCCAGGCGCGGGTGATGCTCGAGGCCCTGGCCGAGGTCCGCCGGCAGGTGGACGCGGCGCGGGGCATTCCTCAAGGCAGTGTGCGACTGGCGGGCTTTCCCATGGTCCTGGCGACTTTCCTGCCGCCGTTGCTGCGGCGTTTCAAGCAGCTGTATCCGGGCATCGAGGTGGTGCAGCTGGAGGTCAGTGATGATGAAGTCGAAACGCTGCTAGAGGCGCAACTGGTGGACCTTGGGGTCGTGCTCAACCCGGCCCCCGAGCGCCGCTCTTGGTTGCTGGGGCGTGATTCGTGGGTCGCGGTGCTACCTGAAGATCACCCCTGGCAGGCCTCGACCATCGACCTTGAAACCTTGCTGGCGCAGCCCTTTGTCCTGGCCACCGGGGGCTGTTCGGTGAACGCCCGCAGCCTGGCCGCCGAAGCCGGGATCCCCCTGGCCGACGTCCGGGTGGAGGTGCGGGAATGGAACAGTGCCTTCAGCCTGGTGCGCGAGCGACTGGGAGTGACTCTGGTGCCACAGAGTACGTTACCGGTGCAGCGCGAAGGGTTGCGGGTGCTGGAACTGAGCACAGGAGTGGAGCGGGAGTTCGCCCTGGTAGCGGCGCCGGGGCGGGAGTCGAGTGTGCTGGTCCAGGCGTTTCTGTCGACCCTCGAAGAGTTTTAGTGCGGGAGCTTCCCGGGCTTTGCCACAGGCTCTGTTTATGTCTTGTTTGTTACTTGTCGCGAATGCACTTCAATACCTCGAAAGTTGTGAAAACAGACTGACTAGTGGCCTTGCATAGAGACTGCGGCTGTCTATGCTCAATTGTGAAAATTCGTATCTGTTGGCCTATGAGTATCCGTCCCGAGCGGCCTGCGCCGATGTAACCGGTATGCGTGCGACCTTCATCCAGGGCGCAGTATTGAATCCATGAATAAAGGCGAGAGTGCGCAGTTAGAGGCACCGCAGTATCAGGAGTGTCGATTTAGATGGAGTTTCTTAACTTTGTTAGGTCAGGCCCGGAAATGGGGCATCAAGTAAAGGATGGCTTGATAAGAGCGTTGCAACATGGACTCTCCGATTAAACATCATTTATCACCTGACACTTCCTCTCTCATATGGAGGGAGGCGCTTGCCCTGTTTTATAGATCGTTGTGGTGGATCAGTTGAAAGACTAGAAACTTCCGTCAATCAAAAGACAGCGTTGAAGGTGATACAACCATGTTTAACCTACATCACAAGGCTGACCTGCTGGAAATCGAACGATTCAACTGTGCGCTGAGCGAGGCCAACGCCAAGTTGGCGGCGATCAGTCGTTCCATGGCGATGATCGAGTTCTCGCCCGATGGCATCGTGCTGGATGCCAATGAAAACTTCTGCCAGGTCATGGGCTACTCCGCAGAAGACATACGTGGCAAGCATCACCGGATTTTCTGTGAGGAAGAGTTCTATCGCAGCGAGGAGTACAGCAAGCTGTGGCGCGACCTGGGGCGTGGCGAACCGGTCAGCGGGACTTTTCTGCGCCTGGACAAGCGTGGCCGGGAGATCTGGCTCGAAGCCAGCTACATGCCGGTGTTCGATGCCGATCGTCAGGTGCGCAGTGTGATCAAGGTGGCGTCGGACATCTCCGAACGCATCCATGTCGAACATGAGAACCAGAGCCTGCTGAACGCTATCGGCCGTTCCATGGCCATAATCGAGTTCAGCCCTGACGGCAGGATCATCACCGCCAACGACAACTTCCTGAAGACCATGCAGTACACCCTGAATGAAATCGTTGGCCAGCATCACAGCATGTTCTGCCACCGTTCCGAGGCTGAATCCCCGGAGTACAAGCAATTCTGGGCTTCGTTGAACCGGGGCGAGTTTCACTCCCATCGTTTCGAGCGGGAAAACAAGTATGGGCAGACGGTGTTTCTCGAAGCCTCCTACAACCCGCTGTTCGATACCAAGGGCCGCCTGTACAAGGTGGTGAAGATCGCCAGCGACATCACCGATCAGATGACCACCTTGCGCTCCGCCGCCGAGTCCGCCCACAGCACCTCGGTGCAGAACGACGCCTGTGCGCAGAAGGGCTCGGAGGTGGTGCAGCAGACCGTGGAAATCATTCAGCAGATTTCCCATGACCTCAATGAAGCGGCCCACAGCATCGATGCGGTGAGCAAGCAGTCGGACATCATCGGCAGCATCGTCCAGACCATCCGCGGGATCGCCGACCAGACCAACCTGCTGGCCCTCAACGCGGCCATCGAGGCCGCCCGTGCCGGTGAGCACGGGCGCGGTTTCGCCGTGGTCGCGGACGAGGTGCGCAGCCTGGCGGCGCGCACCAGCCAGGCGACGGTGGAAATCGTCGAGGTGGTGCGCAAGAACCACGACCTGTCGACGAGCGCGGTGACCAGCATGCAGTCGAGCCTGAGCCGCACCGGGCTCGGGGTCGAACTGGCGAATGAGGCGGGGGAGGTGATCCTGGAGATCCAGCAGGGCTCGCGGCACGTGGTGGATGCCATCAGCCAGTTCAACTCGACCCTGCAGTTGCAGTAGCCGGTTTTCGCCGGGCACAAAATAGGGTTCCCATGGGGAACCCTTTTGCGTCCAGCGGGGTTACAGCGCGGCGAGGAACTTCTCGTCCACCGGTTTGGCGCTGTCCTTGGCGTCTTTCTCTTCCTTGGCCAGTTGCATCTTGTCCTGCAGGCGCTGGGCAATTTCCTGGTTGATCGCCAGTTGGCGCTCTGGCGGCAGGTTCTTCAGGTCTTCCTCGGTCAGCCCCATGTCCTTGAGGATGCTGTCGCGCAGGCGCTGTTCCGGGGTCTTGCTCATGTAGTCCTTGAACTCGCTCAGCGCGCCGGTTTCCGTCGCGCTGGTAGCCTGCGCTGCGCTGGCGGTCGGTGGCGTGGCCTGGAGCAGCACGCGGGTCTTGGCGAAGGCGGCGTTGACGTTGTCGTCCACGCTGTTGGCCTGCTGGCTGGAGGACTGGGACGCCGGATAGGTCACGGAGTTCTGGGCCTGTTGCAGCATGCCGCTGTACAGCGCGCTGGCGGCTGCGGTAGTCGGGTCCATATCGGTGCGCGAGGTGGGCTGCACCGAAACGGATTTCTGGGCGTTGACCAACATGATCGGGAACCTGTGTAAGAGAACTAGGCTGAGGTTTTAGCAAGTTCCATGCCGATTGATACGCCCTTGTATATCAAGGGCTTGGCTCAAGACGCCGGTCGTGGCTGCCAGCAAGCGGACAAGTCTTGCCGCTTTCAGGCAACCGCTGCCGGCGCCGTCTTCATGCGTGGGCAATGTCTTCCAGGGCCAGGTTGCGGGTGCGCGGCCCGAAGCGGCCGATGGTCAGGATCACGATCAGCATGCTGCTGACGATAAAGGCCAGGACCCCGGGCGTGCCGAAATGCTCGAGGAAAAAGCCCACCAGCAAACTGCTGAACACCGTCGACAAACGGCTGAACGAGTAACAGAAGCCCACCGCCCGGGCGCGAATGTTGGTGGGGAACAATTCGCTCTGGTAGGAGTGGTAGCTGAAGCTCAGCCAGGCATTGCAGAAGGTGATCATCACCCCGCAGACAATCAGCCCCAGGGCGCTGCTCTGCAGGGCGAACAAGGTGCCGAAGGTCATGGCGCCCAGGGCCGAGCCGACGATCTGCCACTTGTTCTCGAAGCGGTTGGCGAAACGCACGAACAGCAGCGGCCCCAGGGGATAGGCCAGGGTGATGATGAAGGCGTACAGCAGGCTGTGGGTGACGCTCACGCCCTGGCCCGACAGCAGCGCCGGCAGCCAGTTGCCGAAACCGAAGAAGCCGATGGCCTGGAACACGTGAAACACGATCAGCATCAGGGCCCGGCGGCGGTAGGGCGGTTGCCAGATATCGGCGAAGCGCCCACGGCCCTGGATATCCACGGCCTGGGGTTCGGGCTCATCCAGCGGCTTGGCGTAGTCCCGGGCGCAGCGGGTCTCGAGGCCTTGCAGGATCCGGTCGGCTTCGTCGAAGCGCCCGTGCTGGGCGAGCCAGCGTGGCGACTCCGGCAAGCGTGAGCGCAACCACCAGATGAACAGGGCGAACACCGCGCTGGCCAGCACCACCCAGCGCCAGCCGGAGATCCCCCAGGGCGCCTGGGGCACCAGCCACCAGGACATCAGCGCCACTGCCGGCACCGACAGGAACTGCACGAAAAAGGCAAAGGCGAAGGCCGAGCTGCGCATGCGCTTGGGCACCAGTTCGCTGAGGTAGGCGTCGATGGTCACCAGTTCGATGCCCAGGCCGATGCCCACCAGGAATCGCATGCAGATGATCCCCAGCGCCGTGCTCTGCAGCCCCATCAGCACCGTGGCCAGGGTGTACCAGATCAGGGCGAAGGTGAAGATCGCCCGGCGTCCGAAGCGGTCGGCTATCGGGCTCAGCAGGCTGGCGCCGAGGAACAGGCCGAGAAAGGTCGCCGAGGCGAAGGCCGCCTGGTCGGAAAAACCGAACACCCCCTTGTTGCCGCTGGCGAAGATCCCGTCGCGGATCAGCCCCGGGCTGATGTAGGCGGTCTGGAACAGGTCGTACAGCTCGAAAAAACCGCCAATGGACAGCAGCGCCACCAGGCGCCAGATCGTGGCCATGGCAGGCAGGCGGTCGATGCGCGCGCTGATGCCGGCGGCGCGTTGAGGGTCGAGGTCGCTGGTGAGCGGGGCAGAGGCGGGCATGCAGGGAATTCCACAGGACACAGAGCGGAAATCTTAGCCTGCTAACGGAAACCAAGGATTGTGAATCCACGTGCGTAAACCGGAGGATGCGCTGATTTATTGTCGTATTTCGTTACATCTGCCGGATTTATAGCGCAACGCCGGGCACCCGCGCGTGCCCGGTGGTGGCTCAGTAGGTGATGGGAATGCCGAAATCTTCCTGGAAGGCATCGTCCACCGGTTCGTAGCCCAGCACCCGGGTGGTTTCGCTGAGGTCCAGGCGCTTGAAGCGATTGTTGGAAATGCCGTGGCCGATCAGCAGTTGCACCCCCGGGGTTTCCACTGCCCGTTGCAACAGCTGCACTGCATCCCGTGGGCTGAGCCAGGCGCTCAGGTCGCGGGTGGTGGTCAGTTCGTGGTGTTTCGGGTCTTCGAACGCACCAATGCGCAGGGCAATGCAGGACAGCCCGCGCTTGGCGGCATAGAAGGCGCATAGCGCCTCGCCGTAGCACTTGCTCACGCCATACAGGTTGGCTGGCATCACCGGCATGCCCGGGGTGATCTGCCGGTCCACCGGGTAGCCCTCGATGGTCTGGGCGCTGCTGGCAAATACCAGGCGCCGGCAACCGGCCTGTACCGCGGCCTCGAACAGGTAGGTGGTGGCGAGGATGTTGTTCGGCAGCAACTCGTCGAAGCTGGCGCTGGCATGGGGAATGCCGGCCAGGTGCACGATGACGTCGATCCCCGGGAGCAGGCGGCCGATGGCTTGCGGGTCGTCGAGGTCCAGGCGCACGAAGCGGTGTGGCGCGGGGATTTCGAAGTCCGGCTCCACCCGGTCGGTGAGGGTGAAGCGGTGGCGCTCCTGGGAGCCCTGAAAAAACACCTTGCCGATCCTGCCGCAAGCGCCGGTCAGTAGTACGTTAAGTCCGTTCATTTCGAATCTCCGATGGGCCAGAGGAGGGATGGCCAGCTCAGGCGATGCCATTGCGCCCGTGCAGCATGAAGCCCGGGTGCAGGCTGAGGCGTTCGTAGTAGGCGGCCACGGCGGGGTAGGCCGGGTGCTCCATGGGGGTCATCTTCCAGCGATTCACCGAGAGACCAAGAACGATATCCGCAAGGCTGAAATCCTCGCCCAGAACATAGGCGCCCGAGCGCTCGAGCTGGCGTTCGAGGATTTGCATCTTGGCATTCCAGGCCAGCAGGCTGGCGCCGATGCGCTGGCTGTCCTGGTAATCCGCATGCTGGCGCACCAGGCCCATGAAGGCATAGCTCCAGGACGGGTTCAGCTCGGTGGCCTGCCAGTCCATCCACTGTTCAACCAGGGCCCGGGCGCGCGGGGCCGTGGGCAGCAGGCCGCTGCCGGGGTGCAGGTTGGCCAGGTAGCGGCAGATGCTGTTGGATTCCCACAGGACCCCGGCGTCGTCGATCAGCACCGGTACCTGGGCATTGGGGTTGAGGGCGAGAAACTCGGGGGTATGGGTGGACTGAAAGCCACTACCCCAGTCTTCCTGCTGGTAGGAAAGCCCAAGCTCCTCACAGGTCCACAAGACTTTCCTGACATTGATGGACGAGGCTTTACCGAGAATTCTGCAGCGGGTTCCCATGACGCTTCCTTGTTCGTGGTACTGGATGGCCATGGGAATCTAACAGCGTGGTGTCGTCTCGGCGACGATCAATTTGCCGATACGGGTATCTCAGGCCGGATCGGGGAGGGCCGAGGCCGGCAAGCCGAAAACCCGGTCGAACAGCCAGTTGAAGGCAAAGGTGTAGCAGGGGATGAACAGGATCAGCGCCAGGTCCAGGAGAAAGGCCTGCACCAGGCTGATCGCCATCCACCAGGCGATCAGCGGGATCAGGAACACGATCAGGGTCAACTGGAAACCCACGGCATGGGCAATGCGCCGCTTGACCGTACGGGTGCGCGATGGCTGGCGGCTTTCCCAGCGCTCGAACAGGGTGGTGTAGATGAAGTTCCAGGTCACCGCGATACTGGTGATGACCACCGCCAGCGGTCCGGTGCTGCTAGGCGAGGTGCCGGACAGCAGGGCCAGGCCCAGGGCCGAGAAGGTCATGCCGAACACTTCGAATAAAGAGACATAGACCAGTTTGCGTTTCACGCCTTGCATGCGGGTTCCTCGATTTTGAATGGGAATGGCCAGCCTGAGGGTGGCGCAGGGCGCGGAAGATAGCTTCAATCAAGGTGACAGAAAAAGTCGGAAGCTTTCAGTTTTCCTGATAGGTTGTTTCTCATGAACTTCTCCAGCGACAGCATCCAGTTGTTTCTCGCCGTGCTCGATCGCGGCTCCTTTTCTGCGGCGGCGCGTTCTTTGGGCAAGGTGCCTTCGGCCGTGAGCATGGGCATCGCCAACCTCGAGGCGGAGTTGGGGTATGCGCTGTTCGATCGCAGCCACCGCGAGCCGCTGCCCACGCCGCTGGCCTTGTCCCTGGCGCCCCATGCGCGGCTGATTGCCGACCAGCTCAAGCAATTGCAGGTGCATGCCGTCGAGCTGTCCCTGGGCCTGGAGAGCAAGCTGTCGATCGCGGTGGTGGATGACATCGACAAGCAACGGGTACTGGCCGCCATCAAGCTGATTGCCGAGCGTTATCCGCTGCTGGAAGTCGAGCTGCTCAGTGCTCCCCAGGATGACGTGCTGCACCTTTTGCACAGTGGCCGGGTCAGCGTCGGCGTGGCCTTTGCCGGGTTGAGCGTGAATGCCCTGGAGTATTTCCAGTACCTGGGCTGCGAGCGGATGATTGCCTGCATTTGTGCCGGGCACCCTGTGTTCCAGGCCAGTGACGGTTCGCTGTACCTGGAAGAGCTGATCAAGGTCCGTCAGGTGGTGGTGGCCAGCCGCGACCTGCCCCTGAGTGATACCCGGCCCCTGGTGGGCGAGTCGCTGTGGCGCACCGACAGCCTGGCCATGGCCCTGCACATGGTGGAGGCGGGGATCGGCTGGGGCAATTTCCCGCTGTCGGTGATCCAGCCGTTGCTGGCGGCGGGGCGCTTGCAACGGCTGCATTTCAAGAACATCGACAACGGCCTGGTGTTGCCGGTGCACGCGGTGTGGTTGAAGAACCAGCCTTTGCAGAAGGGGGCCCTGGCCCTGGTGCAGTTGCTCAGCGGCGAGGACCCGGCGCTGGGGGCCGTGGCCCCGCCTGCCTGAGTGCCTACGCCAGGGCTTGCCGGCGCAACCAGTGCAGCAGTTTTCCGCTGGCCGAATCCGGGTCTATGGCCTGGGGGGAAAGCAGGTAATAAGCGCTGCCATCGGCGACAAAGCCGAAGGGCGCACACAGCAGCCCGCCCTCCAGGTCGTCACGCACCAGTTGCCAGGGGGCAATGGCCAGACCCAGCCCGGCCACGGCCGCTTGCAGGCTGAAGTAGAAGTGCTCGAAGACCTGCTCCGGTGGCGTCGGGGCAACCGGTTGTTGCTGCAATTGCAGCCACTGTTGCCAGGCGTGCGGCCGGGTGGCGCTGTGCAGGCGCGGTGCCTGCGCCGCCAGTTGCGCCAGCCCGGCCGTTGCCGGGGTCCAGTCGGCCTGGCGCTCGGGGCGGCATACCGGGCCTATGGCTTCGTCGAATAGCCAGTGGGCCTGGGTGTCGCGGCTCCAGGCAAAGTCGTTGCGGCGGATCGCCAGGTCGATACCGGCACCGAACGAGAAGGGCCCGCCGCCGGCCAGCAGCTGGATCGGCACTTGCGGGTGCTCGGCATAGAACCCCGGCATGCGCGGAATCAGCCAGCGCATCAGCAGCGTCGGCTCGCAGGACAGCACCAGCGGTGCTGCGGGAGCCGGGGCTCGCAGGCGGCTGGCGGTGCTCTCGATCAGGTCCAGGGCCTGGGTCACGCTGTGGAGCAGTTCGGCTCCGGCGGCGGTGAGAAAGACCCGCTGGCTGCGGCGCTCAAAGAGAGGGGTGCCGAGGTCCTCTTCCAGGGCGCGCACCGCACGGCTGATGGCGCCGTGGGTCAGGTGCAGGGTGGCGCCGGCCTGGGTGAAGCTTTCCAGGCGTGCAGCGGCTTCGAAGCAGCGCAAGGCGCTCAGCGGGGGCAGGCGCCGTCGCGAGAGTTGTGAGTTTTTATCACCAGGAATGTCAGTTTTCATCGTTATCGGCCTGGGTCATGGTCCCAATACAGTAGTGCCTGATTCTATAGCCTAGGCGTATTCAACGTGACCGAACTGTTACTCGTAATCACCATTACCATTCTTGCTGTACTCAGCCCCGGGGCCGACTTTGCCCTGGTAACCCGCAACAGCCTGCTGCTTTCGCGCCGCCACGGCGTGTTCACGGCCCTGGGCATCGGGCTCGGGGTCATGGTGCATATCGGCTACAGCTTGCTGGGGGTGGGGGTGCTGTTGCAGCAGTCGCTGCTGTGGTTTACCGGCTTGAAGATCGCGGGTGCGCTGTACCTGATCTACCTGGGCATCAAGCTGTTGCGCAGCCCTGAGCAACGTCCGGGGGAAGAACCGGCAGAGGGGGCTCGGATGTCGACCTGGGGCGCCTTGCGCAGTGGCTTTCTGACCAATGCCCTGAACCCCAAGACGATGATTTTCGTTCTCAGTCTGTTCATGCAGGTGATTCAGCCGGGCACGGCCTTGCCGGTACAGATCGGCTACGGCGCGATCATCGTCCTGGCCCACGTGCTGTGGTTCGTGCTGGTGGCGCTGTTTTTCTCGGCACCGGCGATTGCCGGCCGGCTACTGGCCTACAAACGCCGGATCGATCAGTTGTTCGGCGCGGTGCTGGTGGGCTTCGGCCTGTTGCTCAGTGTCCTGAGCGTCAGGCCCTGAGGCGTTTCAGGTGCTTTCCCGAACCCGCAGTTCAAACCCCATGTCCACCACCGGCTCGGCCACGCTGTTGCCGGCCAGCAGGGTCAGCATCTGTTCGGCGGCGCGGCGGCCAATGGCTTCGCGCGGAGTGCTGATGCTGCTCAGGCGCGGCACCATGTGTTCGGAGGAGGGCAGGTCGTTGAAGCCCAGCACCGCCACCTGCTCGGGCACCTTGATCCCGCAGCGCATGGCTTCCAGCAGCGCGCCCTGGGCCAGGTCGTCGTTGCCGAAGAAGATCGCGTCCACCTGGGGCTGGCTCTGCATCAGTTGCAGGAACAGCTCGGCCCCCAGGCCGACGGACGAGGGCCGTGGGGTCAACAGTTCCAGGTCGGGGTTGTACAGCCCGGCCTGCTGCAGGGCACGGCGGAAACCTTCGCCGCGCAGCAGGGTGCGCTGGTCCAGTTGCGCACCGACGTAGGCCAGGTGCTTGCGCCCGCGGGAAATCAGATGCTGGGCCGCCGTTTCGCCGGCGTTCAATTGCGAGAAGCCCACGCAGTTGAGCCCGGCGCCGGAGTCCAGGTCCATCATGTAGACGCAGGGAATGTTGTTCGCCTCGATCATCCGTCGGGCGCTTTCGGTGCGGTCGAAACCGGTCAGCAGCAGCCCCCGGGGCTGGTAGGTCATGTAGTTGCGCAGCAGGTTTTCTTCTTCGTCCCGAGAATAGTGGCAGTTGCCGATCAGCACTTCGAAGCCTTTGGGGCGCAGTACCTGGTGGATGGCTTCCAGGGTTTCGATGAACAGCAGGTTGGACAGCGACGGCACCAGCACCACCACCGACTGGCTCTGCGCCGAAGCCAGGGCGCGGGCGGCGGAGTTGACCACGTAGTTCAGTTCCTGCGCGGCCTTCTGCACCTTTTCCACCAGTTCGGTGGCCACGCTGCTGACGCCGCGCAGGGCCCGGGAGGCGGTAATCGGGCTGACTCCGGCCAGGCGGGCGACTTCATTGAGGGTGGGACGGCCCGTGGTACGGGTGTTTTTATCGTTTTTATGAGTGGTCATCAGACGGCTTGCCAAACAAAATTCAAGTCTCTAAGGTAGCGCTGTCCTGAAACAGCTGCAATGCGTGAGCGAGGTGTGCCTGACCCTCGCTCTTTGGTTTGGCGGACTATATACGCGGCAACCCACAAAAATGACAAGAAGGCGTCGGCAGACACTGTTTTTGTACTAGATTTTTTATTTGCGAAGGTAGCGCTGTCTGCGCGCTGAGGTGTTTCATGAGTCAACCCATCACCGCCCTGGTCATCATGGGTGTTGCCGGCTGCGGCAAGTCCAGTGTCAGTCAGGCCCTGTGCCAGCGCAGCGGCGCCATGGCCATTGAAGGCGATACCTTCCACCCGGCGGCGAACATCGCCAAGATGAGTGCCGGCATTCCCCTCGACGACGAAGACCGTGCCGGCTGGCTCGACAGCCTGTGCGATGAACTGCGTCGTGCCCTGGCCGCCGGCCAGCACCCGGTACTGACCTGCTCGGCGCTCAAGCGCAAGTACCGCGAGCGCCTGCGCGCCGCCACGCCCGGCCTGGGCTTTGTCTTTCTCGAACTGACTCCGGCAGTCGCCGCCGACCGTGTGGCGCACCGGCCAGGGCATTTCATGCCTTCGACCCTGATCGACAGTCAGTTCGCCACTCTCGAATCCCCGGTGGGGGAGCCGCTCACCCTGGCCCTGGATGCCAGCACCCTGAGCGTCCAGCGCCTGGCCGAACTGGCCAACCAATGGTGGCTGGAGCATGGCCTGGAACCTTCACATTAAGTGCTGGCTCGAAAAAGGTAGCGCTATCCCACTCGGCCCTTGTTTTTAACGCTTTAATAAAAACAACAAACCGGAGGCAATCCCATGTTTGGCATGTCCCAAGAGACCTATCTGCTGGTTGATGCAGTGGTCACTATCATCGGGCTGATCGTGTTGATCACCCGATTCAAGCTGCACCCCTTCATCGCTCTGATCATCGCCGCGGGTTTCCTCGGCCTGACGTCGGGCATGCCGGTGGACAAGATCATCAAGGCGTTCCAGGACGGCTTTGGTGGCGTGCTCGGTTTTGTCGGCATCATCCTGGCCCTGGGTACCATGCTCGGCAAGATGATGGCCGAGTCCGGTGGCGCCGATCAGATCGCCCAGACCCTGATCCGCTCGTTCGGCAAGGAGCGGGTGCAGTGGGCGATGATGTTTGCCGCCTTCCTGGTGGGCATCCCGCTGTTCTTCGAGATCGGCTTCGTGCTGCTGATTCCGCTGGTGTTCATCGTTGCCCGGCGTACCGGGGTATCGCTGATCAAGATCGGCATTCCGCTGCTGGCCGGCCTGTCGGCGGTGCACGGCCTGGTGCCGCCGCACCCGGGGCCGCTGCTGGCCATCGGCGTGTTCGGCGCCGACATCGGCAAGACCATCCTGTATGGGCTGATCGTGGCGCTGCCCACGGCGATCATCGCCGGGCCGATCTACGGCACTTTCATTGCCAAGTACATTCCCGGCAATCCGTCCCAGGAACTGGTGGACCAACTGGCCCGCGAGCCCCAGGCCGCCCAGTTGCCCAGCTTCAGCGTGACCCTGGTGACCGTGCTGCTGCCGGTGTTCCTGATGCTGCTCAAGACCTTCGCCGACGTGGCGCTGCCTGACGGACACTTCTTCCGCATCTGGATGGACATGATCGGCCACCCGATCACCGCCTTGCTGCTGGCGCTGCTGCTGTCGCTGTACACCTTCGGCTACAAGCAGGGCATCGGTTCCAAGCAGATTCTCAAACTGTTGGATGCCAGCCTGGCGCCGACCGCAGCGATCATCCTGATCATCGGTGCCGGTGGCGGCTTCAAGCAGATGCTGGTGACCAGCGGCGTGGGTGACGTGATCGGCCATATGGCGGTCAATGCGCAGATCTCGCCGATCCTCCTGGCGTGGCTGGTGGCGGCGGTGATCCGTATCGCCACCGGTTCGGCCACCGTGGCCACCATCACCGGTGCCGGCATCGTGGTGCCGGTGGTAGGGATGATTCCCGGGGTCAACCGCGAGCTGCTGGTGCTGGCCACCGGCGCCGGCTCGCTGATCCTGTCCCACGTCAACGACGCCGGGTTCTGGCTGGTCAAGCAGTACTTCAACATGACCGTGGCCGAGACGTTCAAGACCTGGACGGCGATGGAAACCATCCTTTCGGTGGTGGGGCTGATCTTTATCCTGCTGCTGTCGTTGGTGGTTTAAGAGCTTCACCCGTAGGAGCGGGCTTGCCCGCGAAACACCGATAGCACGGCCACAAAAAAACCGCATCACTGCGGTTTTTTTGTGGCTGAAAGCATCTCAGCTTTTCTGCACCAGGCCGTCGGCGCGGAACATGCCGCGGATGCCGCGCACTGCCTGGCGAATCCGGTCCTGGTTTTCGATCAGGGCGAAGCGCACGTGATCGTCGCCGTATTCACCAAAACCCACCCCCGGCGAGACACAGACCTTGGCCTCGGCCAGCAGCTTCTTGGCGAACTCCAGGGAGCCCAGGTGCGCGTAGGCCTCGGGAATCTTGGCCCAGACGTACATCGAGGCCTTGGGGTTCTCCACCATCCAGCCCAGTTCGTGCAGGCCCTTGACCAGCACGTTGCGCCGCTGCCGGTACTGTTCGGCAATGTCGCGCACGCATTGTTGGTCGCCTTCCAGGGCGGCGATCGCCGCCACCTGCAACGGGGTGAAGGTGCCGTAGTCGTGGTAGCTCTTGATCCGCGCCAGGGCGCTGACCAGTTCCGGGTTGCCCACCATGAAGCCGATGCGCCAGCCGGCCATGTTGTAGCTCTTGGACAGGGTGAAGAACTCCACCGCGATGTCCTTGGCGCCCGGCACCTGCATGATCGACGGAGCTTTCCAGCCGTCGTAGACGATATCGGCGTAGGCCAGGTCATGGATCACCAGCACGTCGTACTGCTTGGCCAGGGCGATCACCCGTTCGAAGAAGTCCAGCTCCACGCACTGGGCGGTGGGGTTGGACGGGAAGCCGAGGATCATCATCTTCGGCTTGGGGATCGAACCGCGGATGGCCCGCTCCAGCTCGGCGAAGAAATCCACCCCGGGCACCAGCGGCACCGAGCGCACCTGGGCGCCGGCGATGACCGCGCCGTAGATGTGGATCGGGTAGCTGGGGTTGGGCACCAGCACCGTGTCGCCCTGGTCCAGGGTGGCCAGCATCAGGTGCGCCAGGCCTTCCTTGGATCCGATGGTGACGATGGCTTCGCTTTCCGGGTCGATATCGACCTCGTAGCGGTCCTTGTACCAGCGGGAAATCGCCCGGCGCAGCCGCGGAATGCCCTTGGAGGTGGAGTAGCCGTGGGTGTCTTCGCGCTGGGCGACGGTGACCAGTTTCTCGACGATATGCGGCGGGGTAGGGCCGTCGGGGTTACCCATGCTCAAGTCGATGATGTCTTCGCCGCGCCGACGCGCAGCCATCTTCAGCTCGGCAGTGATATTGAAAACATAGGGGGGAAGACGATCGATGCGCGCAAAGCGGCGCGGCGAACCTTGTTCGGCCATTGTTGCCTCGAAAAGACGTAAGCGCCCGGAACCGTCCGAGCGACGTTGGCCACTGCGGTGGCCTGCGGGGCAGACGATACGGGCGCCGCCGCCGGCTTGTCCAGAGGCGCGGAAAATTATTTTTGGTGCGCCGGGCGGATTTGCGAGGGTGCAGGATTTGCCGCTATAACGTGCACGCTTCTTGCCTGCAGGGGCTGTGAGCTGCCTCAGCCGGCCCGGCTTTTCCGGGCTCCTCGCACCTCGCTTCTCTTCGAACAACAGCAGCAAACGGGATGAATGATGGAGTTTACCAGCGGCTTCTTGTTGAGCCTTTCGCTGTGCCTGGACATCGGCGTGGCCAATATCGCGATGATTACCCTGGCCATGCAACGGGGTTATTTCCAGGGCTTCTGCCTGGGCCTGGGGACCTGTGTCGGCGACCTGATCTATGCGCTGCTGGCCCTGGCCGGGATGACCGTGCTGCTGCAATACCAAAGCGTGCGCTGGGTGCTGTGGATCGGCGGTTCGGCCCTGCTGGTGTACTTCGCGGCGAAGATGATCTACGCCGCCCTCCATCACAGCGCGGTGCTGGCCACCGCCGGGGAGGCGGACCAGGGCTCGCCGCGCCGGGAGTTTTTTCGCGGGATCTTCCTGGCCATGTCGTCCCCCAGTGCGATCCTCTGGTTCGCTGCCGTGGGCGGCACCCTGATTGCCCGATCCGGGGGCGGTGGGATTGCCGATTCGGGATTGTTCCTGGCCGGCTTTTTCTGTGCCGGGCTGATCTGGACCCTGGGCCTGTGCCTGGCCGCGACCCAGGGCGGCAAGCTGCTGGGGGACAAGCTGTTGCGCTATTCCTACCTGGCATCTGCGGCGATCTTCTGCTATTTCGCGGTGTACGTGATCCTATCCGGCTACCAGGAGTTCATCCTTGGTACGGGCGCGGCAGACCTTCCGGCGCTCTGATCCTGGCCTTGGCTATTGGCTTCTATACTTCGTGCCGAACCCATCTTTTCTGCGGCAGGAGTGGCATTCATGGATGAGCAAGAACAGGGCAGAGGCCCAGAACCGCGCTTCGAAAGGGAGCGTTTTTTGCTGATCGCCGGCCTCGGCGAACGATTCACTCCTGCCACTCGCCAGGACATCGGCCTGCTGTGGCAGCGCTTTGTGCCGCACATCGGCAAGGTGCCGGGGCAGGTCGACCGCAAGACCTATGGCATCTGCCGCAACCCCGACGGCCAGGGCGGCTTCGAGTACATCGCCGGGGTCGAGATCAGCAAGCTCGACGATCTGCCCGAGCGCTATCGCTGGATCGAGGTGCAGCCGCAGCACTATGCGGTGTTCGAGCATGGCGGCGCCTTGCAGGACTTGCCGCGGACCTTCGACTACATCTGGAACACCTGGCTGCCCCAGTCGGGTCGAGAGGCCGCCGATGCCCCGGAATTCGAGCGCTACAGCGCCGACTTCAACCCCCAGGCCGGCACCGGGGTACTGGAAATCTGGCTGCCCCTGAAAAGTGAATGACCCCCTCGGGGGCGCTGTCCCGTCCCCGATTCTCCCGCCCCACACCGCCGCAATCTTTACGCCGTCTTAATGCCGCCCCCGGCAATCAGTGCCCGACCTTGATGCGCCCTCACCTAACCTGCGTGGCGCAGAGGAGAGCGGTGGACGAGGCGTTCCCGACTCCCTGCCGGCGCCCGTCGCGGGTGCCCTGACCGGCCGTGCCCGGGTTGCGCTTTGCGCTCCCGGCACCGCCTTTGAGCATTAAGGGGAGAGCTGCCTTGCTGACACTGCCATTCATCTACGGCGCCAGTGGTTTGTGCGCCGTGCTGCTGTTTGCCTACCTGGGTTATGCGCTGATCCGTGCCGAGAAATTCTGATGACCGCACGCAGCAACTGCCACCCACTTTCATTCGCCCGTCCGGGCATCTACCAGAAAGGAAACCAGCCATGTTCGACCTGATCTTCGTGGGCCTGACCCTGGGGTTCTTTGTGTTGACGGCCCTGGTCATCGTCGCCATGGGCAAGATTTGAACGGAGCATCGACATGTTGAGTACTGTGCTGGAATACGCGGTGATCCTCGGGGTAATGACCGGGCTCGCCGTACTCATGGGCCAATGGCTGGCCCGGGTCTTCAGCGGCCGTGGCCACGCCTTGCCGGAGCGTGCCACCTACCGCCTGCTGGGGATCGACCCGGCTGAAACCATGGGCTGGGCCCGCTATGGCTCGGCCCTGCTGCTGTCCAACGCGGCGATGATGCTGCTGGGCTACCTGCTGCTGCGCCTGCAAGGCAGCACGCCGCTCAACCCCATGGGGCTGGCGGCGCAGACCCCGGACCTGGCGTTCAACACCGCCGCGTCCTTTATCACCAACACCAACTGGCAGGCGTACTCAGGTGAAAGCAGCCTGTCGAACTTCAGCCAGATGGCAGTGATCACCTTCCTGATGTTCGTCGGCGCTACCGCAGGTGTTGTCGCCGCAGCCGGCTTCATTCGCGGCCTGAGCCGTTCCAGCTCGGCGGATATCGGCAACTACTGGGTCGACTTCACCCGCACCCTGTACCGGGTGATGCTGCCGTTGTGCCTGGTCATGGCCCTGGTCTATGTCTGGCAGGGCATGCCCCAGACCCTCAACTCCCAGGCCCTGGCCACCACCCTGGAAGGCGCCCAGCAGCAACTGATCGTCGGCGCCGTGGCCAGTTTCGAGTCGATCAAGCACATCGGCACCAACGGTGGCGGCTTCTTCAGCATGAACGCGGCCCACCCGTTCGAGAATCCGACGCCGCTGACCAACGTCCTGCACATCCTCAGCATGTTGCTGATCCCTTCGGCGCTGACCTACGCCTTCGGCAGCATGCTGCTGCGTCGGCGTCAGGGCTGGGTGTTCTTCGGCACTTTCCTGGTGATGTTCATCGGCTTCCTGGCGATTGTCTTCACCGCGGAGCAGGGCGGTAACCCGCTGCTGACCCAGGCCGGTGCCGACCAGCAGATGTCGGAGACCCAGAGCGGCGGCAACATGGAAGGCAAGGAGCTGCGCTTCGGCATTGCCGACACCGCGCTGTTCGTCACCACCACCACCGGCGCCACCACCGGTTCGGTGAATGCCATGCACGACTCGCTGACCCCCATGGGCGGCTTCGTGCCCCTGGCGCAGATGATGCTCAACTGTGTGTTCGGCGGCGACGGCGTGGGCTTTATCAACCTGATCCAGTACGCCCTGCTGACGGTGTTCCTGGTGGGCATGATGATCGGTCGCAGCCCTGAGTTCCTGGGCAAGAAGATCGAGGCCCGGGAGATCAAGCTGGTGATGCTCTCGGTGCTCGCGCACCCGATCTGCATCCTCGGTTTCACCGCCCTGGCGGCACTGTGGCCGGGCACTCTCAACAGCCTCAACAATCTGGGCCCCCATGGCTTCAGCGAGGTGCTCTACGCCTACGCCTCGGGCACCGCCAACAACGGTTCGGCGTTTGCCGGCCTGAACGCCAATACACCGTTCTTCAACACCACCATTGGCCTGGCGATGCTCATGGGGCGCTTCTTCACCATGCTGCCGATGCTGGCCGTGGCCGGTTCCCTGGCGGCGAAAAAGAACATCCCGGCCGGTGCCGGCACCATTCCCACCGCCACGCCGCTGTTCATGTTGCTGGTGGTGTTCGTGGTGCTGGTGGTCGGTGGCCTGACTTTCCTGCCGGCCCTCGCGCTCGGCCCGCTGGTGGAGCAACTGCAGTTGCTCGCCGGCCAGACCTACAAGTAAGGGGTTGTGATGACTACGCAAATGCAAACCCAGGGCGCCACCGCGCTGCTGTTCAAGGGCCTGTTGCGCCCGGTGCTGGTGTCGGCGGTGTTCTTCATGCTGCTCACCGGGCTGGCCTATCCGCTGGTTACCACGGGGTTGGCCAACCTGCTGTTTCCGTTCCAGGCCCAGGGCAGTCTGGTGCAGCGTGATGGCCGGGTCGTGGGCTCGGCGCTGATCGGCCAGGCGTTCGACCGCCCGGAGTATTTCCAGGGCCGCCCGAGCATGACCCTGGGCAGCGATCCGCTGGACCCGAGCAAGAGTGTGCCCCAGCCCTACAACGCCGGGGCCAGTGGCGCCAGCAACCTGGGCCCCACCAGCCAGAAGCTGGTGGACAGCGTGGCCGCGCGGGTCAGCGCCTATCGCCAGCTCAATGGCCTGGCGGCAGACATGCCGGTGCCAGTGGACGCAGTGACCGCCTCGGCCTCCGGCCTGGACCCGCACATCTCCCTGGCCAACGCCCGGCTGCAACTGAACCGGGTGGCCCGCCAGCGGCAAATGGCCGCCGTGGACGTGCTGATGCTGCTGCAGGCGCACAGCGAAAGCCGCACCTTCGGCCTGCTGGGCGAGCCCCGGGTCAATGTGCTGCAACTCAACCTGGCGCTGGATGCCCAAGCGCCCCTGCATTCCTCGCCCGTTGCGGCCAGTGAGTAAGAGACGTCGATCATGAGTAGCAACCCTCGTATAGCGTTGTTCGACCGTGGGCTAGTGCTCACCGCGTGCCTGGATGCCGTGAAGAAACTGCTGCCCCAGGCGCAGTGGAAGAACCCGGTGATGTTCGTGGTCTACCTGGGCAGCCTTCTCACCACCCTGCTGTGGTTCCAGTCCCTGGGCGGCGAGGGTGAGGCCCCCAGCGGCTTTATCCTCAGCATCACCCTGTGGCTGTGGTTCACCGTGCTGTTTGCCAACTTTGCCGAAGCCCTGGCCGAGGGCCGCAGCCGGGCCCAGGCGGCGAGCCTCAAGGGCATGAAGCGCCAGACCCTGGCCAAGCTGCTGCAACAGCCCCGGCATGGCGCCGCCTGGTTGCCCATGGCCGCCAGCGAACTGCGCAAGGACATGGTGGTGCTGATCGAGGCCGGCGACCTGGTGCCCCTGGACGGCGAGGTCATCGAAGGCGTGGCCACGGTGGACGAAAGCGCCATCACCGGTGAATCGGCGCCGGTGATCCGCGAGGCCGGGGGCGATTTCTCCTCGGTCACCGGCGGCACCCGGGTGCTGTCGGACTGGCTGGTGGTGCGCATCAGCGTCAACCCTGGCGAGTCGTTCCTGGACCGCATGATCTCCATGGTGGAATCGGCCAAGCGCCAGAAGACCCCCAACGAGGTGGCCCTGACCATTCTCCTGGTGGGCCTGACCCTGCTGTTCCTGCTGGTGATCGTGACCCTGAGCCCGTACTCGATCTTCGCCGTGGCCATGAGCGGCACCGGCAGTGTGATCAGCGCCACGGTGATGGTGGCGCTGCTGGTGTGCCTGATCCCCACCACCATCGGTGGCCTGCTCTCGGCCATCGGTGTGGCGGGCATGAGCCGGATGATGTCGGCCAATGTCATTGCCACCTCCGGCCGCGCCGTGGAAGCGGCGGGGGACGTGGACGTGCTGCTGCTGGACAAGACCGGCACCATCACCCTGGGTAACCGCCAGGCCAGCGCCTTCCTGCCGGCGCCGGGGATCAAGGACAGCGAACTGGCGCAAGCCGCGCAACTGGCTTCCCTGGCGGACGAGACCCCGGAAGGCCGGAGCATCGTGGTGCTGGCCAAGCAACTGTTCGACATCCGTGGGCGTGACCTTCACGCCCTGGGCGCCAGCTTCGTGCAGTTCACCGCCCAGACCCGCATGAGCGGGGTCGACCTGCCCGAGGGCCGGAGCATCCGCAAGGGCGCGGCCGATGCCATCCGCCGGCATATCGAGGCCCAGGGCGGCAGCTTCCCGCCGGCCTTGCAGGCCAAGGTCGATGAAGTCTCCCGGCGTGGCAGCACCCCGCTGGTGGTCAGTGAAGGCGCCCAGGCCCTGGGCGTGGTGGAGCTCAAGGACGTGGTCAAGGGCGGGATCAAGGAGCGCTTCGCCGAGCTGCGGCGCATGGGCATCAAGACCGTGATGATCACCGGCGACAACCGCCTGACCGCGGCGGCCATCGCCGTGGAAGCCGGGGTCGACGATTTCCTCGCCGAAGCACGGCCCGAGGACAAGCTGCAACTGATCCGCGACTACCAGGCCAAGGGCAAGCTGGTGGCCATGACCGGCGACGGTACCAACGACGCCCCGGCCCTGGCACAGGCCGACGTGGCGGTGGCCATGAACAGCGGCACCCAGGCGGCCAAGGAAGCCGGCAACATGGTGGACCTGGACAGCAACCCGACCAAGCTGATCGAAGTGGTGGAAGTGGGCAAGCAGATGCTCATGACCCGCGGCGCCCTGACCACCTTCAGCGTGGCCAACGACGTGGCCAAGTATTTTGCTATCGTACCGGCCGCCTTCGTCGCCACTTACCCGCAACTGGCGGCGCTGAACGTGATGCACCTGAACAGCCCGAACTCGGCGATTCTCAGTGCGGTGATCTTCAACGCGCTGATCATCGTGTTCCTCATCCCCCTGGCGCTCAAGGGGGTGAAGTACCGGGCCATTGGCGCCGCGGCGCTGCTCAACCGCAACCTGCTGATCTACGGCCTGGGCGGGGTGCTGGTACCCTTCGCCGGGATCAAGCTGATCGACATGCTGCTGGCCGGCCTCGGCCTGGTCTGACAGGGACTTGCAAGGCGGCGCTCTTTCGAGTGCCGCCTTGTCCATTTAAGGATGCACATGGCTGTTCTCGATGCTGACATGCCGCCCCGCGACGGTCGCCCCGATCCCGATGCGCTGCTGGAAAAACTGCAGCAGGACGAGCAAGCGGCCCAACGGGGCAAACTGCGGATCTATTTCGGTTCCAACGCCGGAGTCGGCAAGACCTGCGCCATGCTCACCGCGGCGCGCAACGAAGTGGCCCAGGGCCGCGACGTGGTGGCCGGGGTGGTGGAAACCCATGGCCGGCGGGAAACCGCCGAGCTGCTGCAAGGGCTGCAAGTGCTGGAGCGCCACCGCCTGATGCACCGCGACTACGCCTTGCCGGAGTTCGACCTGGATGCCGCCCTGGCGCGGCACCCGGCGGTGCTGCTGGTGGACGAGCTGGCCCACAGCAACGTGCCCGGCTCGCGCCATCCCAAGCGCTGGCAGGACGTGGAGGAATTGCTGCGGGCCGGCATCGATGTCTGGACCACCCTCAACGTCCAGCACCTGGAAAGCCTCAACGACATCGTCAGCGGGATCATCGGCATCCGGGTGCGCGAGACGGTGCCCGACCACCTGTTCGACGAAGCCCACGAAGTGCTGGTGATCGACCTGCCGCCGGATGACCTGCTGCGCCGCCTCAAGGACGGCAAGGTCTACCTCGGGCCCCAGGCCGAACGCGCTTCACGGCATTTCTTTCGCAAGGGCAACCTGCTGGCCCTGCGTGAACTGACCCTGCGCCGCACCGCCGACCGGGTCGATGCACAGATGCGCGACTATCGCCGCGAGCGTTCGATCAATGCCTTGTGGCCGGCTCGCGAGCGCTTGCTGGTGGGGGTCGCTGGCGACCCGGCGGACGAGCGCCTGGTGCGCGAAGCCGCGCGCCTGGCGCAAAAGCTCGAAGCCGACTGGATGGTGGTGCACGTGGCTTCGGCCCAGCGCCGTGGCGCCGGCGCCGCCCGTTATGCGGCGGCCATGAAGACCCTGGCCCTGGCCGCCGAGTTTGGCGCCGAAACCGCCACTTTGCCCGGCATGGATGTCGTCGAAGCCCTGGTGGCCTGCGCTCGCGAGCACAACGCCAATCGCCTGGTGCTGGGCCATTACCCGCGCAAGGTCTGGCAGTTCTGGCACCAGTCGGTGAGCGACCGCATCAGCCGCCAGCACCCGGAAATCGACCAGATCGTGATCGCCAACGGGCCCTTGAGCCGGCGCCCTGCGCCAGTGGACAAGCCCGAGGCCGGCCTGCCGCCCAGCCGCGCGCCGGCCTACCTGTGGGCGAGCCTGGCGTGCTTTGCCGCCACCGCGGTGGCGGCGCTGCTGCTCAAAGTGTTCGACCCGGCCAACGTGGTCATGCTGTTCCTGCTGACCGTGGTCCTGGTGGCGCTGCGCTACGGGCGGGGCCCCGGCGTCTGGGCGGCGATGCTGGCGGTGCTGTGCTTCGATTTCTTCTTCGTCCAGCCGGTGTGGTCGTTCACGGTCAACGACACCCAGTACTTCTTCACCTTCGCCCTGATGCTGGGGATTGCCCTGATCACCGGCCAGCTCACCGCGCGCCTGCGCCATGAAGCGCGTACCGCGGCCGCGGGCGAGCGCCGTGCCACCTCCCTGGCCGGGCTGGCCCGTGAGCTGTCGGCGGCGTTGACCGAGGAGCAGATCTGCGCCGTGGCCTTGCGTACCTTCAGTGGGGTGTTCGAGGCCCGGGTCGGGCTGGCGTTGCCGGATGCCGAGAACCGGGTGCGGGCGCTGAGCGCCAATACCCTGGCCATTGACGAGAGCATCGCCCAGTGGGCCTATGACCACGACCAACCGGCCGGGCGCGGCACCGATACCCTGGCGGCGGCCAAGGGCTGCTATCTGCCGCTCAAGGCGCCGATGCGGGTGCGTGGCGTGCTGGTGCTTGAAGCCGAGGATGCCGAGCGCCTCAAGGAGCCGGAAGAACAGCGCCTGCTGGAGGCCTGCATGAGCCAGCTGGCGATTGCCCTGGAGCGCGTGCATTACGTCGAGGTGGCCCAGAGCACTGTGCTGCAGATGGAGGGCGAGCGCATGCGCAACACCCTGCTGGCGGCCATTTCCCATGACCTGCGCACGCCCTTGACCACCATCATCGGCGCCGCCGACGCCGCCTTGCCCCACGCTGCGCAGGGCCCGCTCAAGCACCTGCTGGCAGGGATTCACGATCAGGCTTCGTCCATGCAGCGGCTGATCGAGAACCTGCTGGACATGGCGCGCATGCAGGAGCGGGGGGTACGCCTGAATCGCCAGTGGAACTCCCTGGAGGAGATTGTCGGCAGTGCCCTGCGCCAACTGCGCGAGCCCCTGGCCGGGCATCAATTGCGAGTGGCCATGGCGCCGCAGCTGCCCTTGGTGGAAGTGGACGCGCTGTTGCTGGAGCGGGTCCTGGTGAACCTTCTGGACAACGCCGCCAAGTACACCCCGGCCGGGACCCTGGTGCAGATCAGCGCCCGCCAGGTCGACCAGCAGATCATCCTGCAGGTCAGCGACAGCGGCCCGGGCTGCCCAAAGGGCAGTTCCCCGGCCAGCCTGTTCGAAGCCTTCAGTCGCGGTCAGCAGGAATCCGCCGTGGCCGGCATCGGCCTGGGCCTGGCCCTGGCCAAACGTATCGTCGAGGCCCATGGCGGGCGCATCGAGGCCCAGCCTCATGCCGATGCCGGGCTGAGTTTTGTCATCACCTTGCCGGCGGGTCAGCCGCCTTCCATGGAAACCCTATGAGCAGCGCACGCATCCTGATCGTCGAGGACGAAGCCAATATCCGCCGTTTCGTCGGTATCGCCCTGGAGGACGAAGGTTTCCAGGTGTTCGAGGCCGACAGCGTCAAGCGCGCCCTGATCCATGCCGCCAGCCGCCAGCCGGACCTGGTGATCGTCGACCTGGGCCTGCCGGACGGCGACGGCAAGCAGTTGATCAGCGAGCTGCGCGGCTGGCTGGCAGTGCCGATCCTGGTGCTGTCGGCCCGGGATCGGGAGGACGAGAAAGTCGCCGCCCTGGATGCCGGCGCCGACGACTATCTGGTCAAGCCGTTCGGCGTGCCGGAACTGCTGGCGCGGATTCGCGCGCAACTGCGCCGTCATGGCCAGAGCGGTACGGCGGCCGCCACCAGCAAGGTGGCCTTTGGTGCCATCGAGGTCGACCTGGCCACCCATGAGGTGCGCCGCGAAGGGCTGCCTGTGCACCTCACGCCGATCGAGTACCGCCTGCTCTGCGCGCTGATCCGTGGCCAGAGCCGGGTGCTGACCCATCGCCAGTTGCTGCTGGAGGTCTGGGGCCTGGACTACGTCGACCGCGCCCATTACCTGCGGGTGCACATGGCCCATCTGCGGCAGAAGCTGGAGGCCGATCCGGCCCAGCCCCAGCATCTGATCACCGAGTTGCAGGTGGGTTACCGCCTGGTGGGGCTGTGATCCCGGCCCAGGGATTTTTCGCCGCGGCGCCGTTCGTGGACAAAGTCGATGTACAGGGTGATACAGCCGAAGGCGGCAATGCCGAACAGCAGTAGAAGGCCGATCTGGATATTGCTCATGGGAAAGCTCCTGGGGGCAGGACGGGGCGGTTCCGGCCCGCTCGGGCCGGCCACCCTGACGTCGGGGAGCTGATAGATAAGCCCTTGGCGCAGGCGTTGCCAGGGCTTATATGAAAGCTTTACGGCGGCCCCTTCGATCCCTATGCAATGCATACGCAGGCTGCACTGTTGGTAGAATCGGCGGCCCTTCTCCGACCCCAGGTTGCCGCCCATGACCGCTTCGACTCCGCTGATCCGCACCGTCCTGCCCACCGACCTGGACCGCTGCTTTGCCATCGAGACCCTGGCCTACGAAGGCGACGAGGCCGCGACCCGGGACAAGATCGCCACCCGCATCGCCACCTGGCCCGAAGGTTTCATCGTTGCCGAGGTGCAGGGTGTGGTGGCCGGCTTCATCAACTCCGGCGCTACCTTCGATGTGCAGATGGCCGACGAGGCCTTCAAGGAACTGATCGGCCACGACCCGGCGGGCCCGGAAGTGGTGATCATGTCGGTGGTGGTGCACCCGGACTTCCAGGGCCTGGGCCTGTCCCGGCACCTGCTGCAAGCCTTCATCGCGCGCATGCGCGAACTGGGCAAGGCGCGCATCCACCTGATGTGCAAGGAACGCCATGTACCGCTGTACCAGCGCTTTGGTTTTGTCTACATCAAGGCGTCGGAGTCGGACCACGGCGGCATGGCCTGGCACGAGATGGTGCAGTCGCTGTAGAACGGATATCGGGTTTGCAGCCGCGGGCCTGGGGTCAGAACGCCAGCGCCATCCGCCGTTCATAGCCGATCCGGCCCTTGCAGGCTTCGCCGTTTTCCACCCAGCCCAGCTTGCGGTACAGCCTGAGGGCCGGCTGGTTGTCGCTGTCCACCGCCAGGTTCAGGCCCTTGAGCTCGGGCCAGGCCTGGCGGGCGGCCTCAGGCACCGCTTGCAGGCAGGCCTGGCCGAAGCCCCGGCCCTGGTGCCGCCGGTCCACTTGCAGGGCGTGCAGGCTGGCGCTGTCGGCATCGGCCCAGGCCGGCAGGCAGGGCGGGCGCTTGAGCAGCAGGAAGGCCACCGGCCACTCCTCGCTGAGCAGGGCAAAGCCCCTGATCGCTCCCCGCGGCGCGTTGTCGAGGGTGTACAGCGCGCCATGAATGTCCCCGCTAAACGCCTTCTGTCCGGGCAGCACCTCAAGCTCCAGCAAGCGGGCATGCTGGTGGCTGTCGAGCTGTTCGTAAGGCACCAGGCGAGTGGTCACGGGCACGTAGATCCGGTGGGGGGAGGGTGCGGATTCTAGCGATTTTGCCCCGCCGGTAAATTTTTTTATGCGCAGTGTCGATTGCGCGAATGGCCAGACGACTAAGGGTGAACTGAACATTCAACGGCGTGGGTGCAGGGGGTGTTCAGCAGCGGTTCATTCCATTCATGAGGAGTTTCGCCATGCACAATCCATCCAACGAAGCGCAGGTCCGCAGCCTGATCGACAACTGGCAACAGGCTGTGATGGCCCGGGATATCCAGCGTATTGTCAGCTACTACGCCGACGACATCACGTCTTTCGACGCGGTCGGTGCCTTGCAATTCAAGGGCAAGGCCGCCTATCGCGAACACTGGGAAGCGTGCATGCAGGTCTGCCCCGGCCCGGGCATTTTCGAGTTCCATCAGTTGCAGGTGCTGGCCGACGAAGAGCTGGCCTTCGCCCACTGGCTGGCCCATTGCGGTGGCACCGATGCCGAGGGCGTGACCAAGGCCTGCTGGATGCGGGTGAGTGCCGCTTACCAGCGCCGTGCGGGCCAATGGCTGGTGGTGCACGAGCACTGGTCGGCGCCGTTCGACATGCTCACCGGGACCACCCAGTTCGACCTGCAACCCTGAGCAACCAGCGGTTCGCCAAAGCGGCGAACAGCGACCATAGTTGCTCAGCCCGAATCCGGAGGTGCCCATGAAATACCTATGCCTGGTCTACAGCGACGAACAGTTGCTGCACAGCCTGCCCGACAGCCCCGAGGATGCCGAGTGCCTGGCCTATGCCGAGTCGGTCCAGGGCAGCGGGCGGATGCTTGCCGCTGAGGCGCTGCAATCGGTGCACACCGCCACCACGGTGCGCATGCGCGGTGGCAAGCTGTCGATCACCGATGGCCCGTTCGCCGAAACCAAGGAACAGTTGGCCGGTTTCTACCTGATCCAGGCCAAGGACTTGAACGAAGCGATCCAGGTGGCCGGGCAGATACCGGCGGCCCGGGTCGGCAGTGTCGAAGTGCGTCCGGTACGTGAATTGAATCCCTGAAAACAACGATAAACAGGAGTTTCGCGATGACTTTCCAGACCGCGGGCCGCAAGTCCGCCGAGCATGAACTGTCCATCAGCCGCCTGATCGACGCGCCGCGCAACAAGGTCTTTCGCGCCTGGACCGAGCCGGCCTTGCTGGCGCAATGGTGGGGGCCCCACGGCATGACCACTCCGGAGTGTGAAATGGACCTGTGGGTCGGCGGCCAGTTTCGTACCCTGATGCGCGCCCCGGACGGCAGCGAGTACCCGACCATGGGGGTGTTCCTGGAGATCGCCGCGCCGTCGCGGCTGGTGTTTACCGACGCCTACCTGCCGGGCTGGATCCCCTCGGGCAAGCCGTTCATGACCGCTGAAGTGACCTTCGAGGAGCAGGGCGACCAGACCCTCTACACTGCCCGCGCCATGCACTGGACCGAGGCCGATCGCAAGGCCCATGAGGCCATGGGCTTTCACGAGGGCTGGGGGCAGAGCCTGGAGCGCCTGGTGGCCCTGGTCACCCGGGACCTGCCGGACTGATGAGCGACCAGCCTCGGGAAGTCATCGCGGCAACGGTGGCGCAGGTCTACCGCGAGCAGTCGCGGCGGATCCTCGCCACCCTGATCCGCCTGCTGGGGGATTTCGACCTGGCTGAGGAGGCGCTGCATGAAGCCTTCTTCGTGGCGGTGGAGCGCTGGCGCAGCGATGGCGTGCCGGACAACCCGCGGGCCTGGCTGGTGTCCGTCGGCCGCTTCAAGGCGATCGACGCCCTGCGTCGCCGGGCGCGCTTCGCGGCGTCACAGGCGGCGCTGCTCAGCCAGCTCGAGCAACTGGAACAGGACGACTGGAGCGCCGAGGACGTGCAAGACGATCGCCTGCGCCTGATCTTCACCTGCTGCCACCCGGCGCTGGCGGCGGATGCCCAGGTACCCCTGACCCTGCGGGAGATCTGCGACCTGAGCACCGAGGAAATCGCCCGGGCCTTTCTGGCCACGCCGGCCACCATCGCCCAGCGCATCGTGCGTGCCAAGGCGAAGATCCGCGATGCGCGGATTCCCTACCAGGTGCCGGCGTTGAGCGAGCTGCCCGAGCGCCTGGAGAGCGTGCTGCGGGTGATCTACCTGGTGTTCAACGAAGGGTATTCGGCCTCCATGGGCGCCGAGCTGACCCGGGAGGACCTGACCCGCGAAGCCATTCGCCTGGGCTACCTGCTGCTGGAACTGTTGCCGGAAGCGGAGGTGATGGGCCTGCTGGCGCTGATGCTGTTGCACGAGTCACGGCGTGGCGCGCGTCTTTCCAGCGACGGCGAGCTGGTCCTGCTGGACGAGCAGGATCGCGGGTTGTGGCAGCAGGACTTGATCGAGCAGGGCTGTGCCCTGGTAGAGCGCGGCCTGCGCAGCGGCCAGGCCGGGCCCTATTGCCTGCAGGCGGCGATTGCCGCGGTGCATGCCGAAGCGCCGAGTGCAGCACAGACCGACTGGCCGCAGATCGTCGGTTTGTATGACGTGCTGCTGCGCCTGCAGCCTTCGCCGGTGATCGAGCTCAACCGTGCCGTGGCCCTGGCCCAGCGCGACGGGCCCGGTGCCGGGCTGGCGCAAGTGGAAGCGATCCTGCTGCGCGGCGACTTGCAGGATTACCACCTGGCCCATGCCGCTCGTGCCGACTTCTGCCGGCAACTGGGGCATATCGCCGCGGCGCGCCAGTCCTACCAGCGGGCCCTGGCCCTGGTCCGGCAAGCCCCCGAGCGGCGCTTCCTCGAACAGCGCCTGGCCCAGCTCCCCCAGTAGCCGCTGCCGAAGGCTGCGACCGAACCCGCCGGGGCGCCAACCGCGCCCCGGTTCAAGCCTGCTGACGGGTCGCCGCCAGGACGATCTCGCGGATACACACTTGCTGCGGCTGCTGGTAGGCAAAGGCAATGGCCCCGGCCACATCGTCTGCACTCAGCACCGTACCGCCCATGTCCTGTTTCCAGGCCTGGTAACCGGCCTTGATGGCCTCGTCGGTGGTGTGGCTCAGCAGTTCGGTTTCTACCGCACCGGGGGCGATGGTGATGACCCGCACATTGTGCGGCGCCAGCTCTTCGCGCAGGTTTTCCGAGAGCCCGTGGACCGCGAACTTGGTGCCGACATAGGCCACGTGGTTGGCAAAGGTCTTGCGCCCGGCCAACGAACTGACGTTGATCAGGGTGCCCTGGCGGCGCTCGATCATCCCGGACACCACGGCGTGTACGCCATTGAGCAGCCCCTTGACGTTGACGTCGAGCATGCGCTCCCACTGCTGCGGGTCCTGCCGGCTGATTTCCCCCAGGAGCATGACCCCGGCGTTGTTGATCAGGGCGTCCGCCGGGCCGAACCGCGCTTCGGCCTCCGCCACGGCGGCCAGCAGTGCGGCGCGGTCGGTGATGTCCACCGCGCGGCTCAGGCTGTCGGGCAGTTCCAGGGCGTGCAGGCGCTCCACGCGCCGGGCCAGCAGCAGGAGGGGATGGCCGGCCGCCGACAGCAGGCGGGCGGTGGCCTCGCCGATGCCCGAACTGGCGCCGGTGATGATGACGAGAGGCTTGCTCATGGGAGGACTCCAGGAATAAGAAAAATGCATGGCTTTACGGGGCGGGCAGTATATTTAGCCCTCTTGAGGCTGAAAAATGCCTTATTTCTCTGTCTGTCATCGGTATTTTCTATGGATGTCCGCCATCTCAAAGCCTTCCTTGCGGTGTTCGAGGAGCGCAACATCACCGCTGCCGCCCAGCGCTTGTGCATCAGCCAGCCGACCTTGTCGGTGACCATCAAACAGCTTGAGGACGAGTTGGGGGCGCAGTTGTTCCTGCGCCAGCCACGGGGTGTTGAAGTCAGCGAGCAGGCGCGGGTGCTGTATCCCCAGGCCCGACGCATGGTGGCCGAGGCCGAGAGCTTGAGCCGTCTGTTTCGCCAGGACGAAAGCCGTTTGGCGCTGGAGCTGGGAGTAGAAGGTGATATTGCCGACAGCCAGGTCTCCGCTTTCGTACGAATGGCCCAGCAGGCGTTGCCCAACCTGTTGCTGACCTTGCAGGAAGGCTGTGTCGGCGACGCGCGCCTGGCGGTGGAAGAGCTGTGCTGCGAGGACGAATTGTTCCTTCCGTTATGGGAGGAGCCTTATGTGCTGGCGGTGCCGGTGGGGCACAGGCTGCTGGAGCAAGAGCAGCCCCAGCCCCGGGTGGAGGACTGGGTCACTTGCCCGGAGCACGCCTCGCACCAGCGCCTGATGGCGCTCTATGGCGGTGCTGTGCAAGCCCAGGCCGGGCATGCCGGGAGCTTGAAGCAGGCGCTGAACATGGTGGCGGCGGGCCTGGGGGTGGCGATGCTGCCGCTGTCGCTGGTGCAGGGCCGCGAGGGAGTAGAAAGCCGGGCCTTGCACCTGCCGGCGCCCAGCCGGCGGATCGGCTTGTGCTACGCCGTGCAGGCGCTGGAGTCGGCGACCTTGCGCACACTGCATGACTACTTGCGCACCCTGCGGCCAATCGGCTAGCGGGCGGCGCTGACGAGCGCGGTCATTGCAGCATCTGCGCCAGCAACCAGCTGCCCGCCGGCCCTGGCGGGTGCAGGCGCGACCAGAGCGCGTCCACCGCCACGGTGCGCGGCCAGCCACGCACGTTCAGCTCCTGCAACTTGCCCGCGCCAAAACCTTCCACCAGCCAGCGCGGCAGGGGGGCCCAGCCAAAGCCGCCCTGGGCCATCTCCAGCAGCATCAGGTAGCTGGGGGCCGACCAGACCCGGCCCTGGCAGCGGCTGTCGTAGGGGTTGAGCACGGTGGCCAGACGCAATTCACGGTGCTGGCGCAGGCTTTCCTCATCGACCCGGGCCTGCTGCGCCAAGGGATGCTTGCAGGCCACGTAGAGGGAAATCTCACTGCGCTCTTGCATGGTCTTGTGCTCCAGGTCCGCCGGGTAGTCGGCCTGCATCTCGGCAAAGGCGATCTGCGCCCGGCCGCTCTGCACCAGGGCGATCAGGTCTTCGCACTCGGCAATCAGGCATTCCAGCTCGAGGTCCGGGTAACGCTGCTCGAAGGCGCTCAGGCTGCTTTCGAAGCGATCCGACTGGTAGGTGTCCGACAGCGCCACCGTGAGTTTCGCCTCAATGCCCTGGGACAGCTGGCTGGCGGCCATTTCCAGGCGGCTGGTGGCAGCCAGGATTGCTTCGGCACGCTGCAGCAGCACATGCCCGGCCGGGGTCAGGCCGGGCTTGCGGCTGGAACGGTCGAAAAGCTGCACGTCGAGGTCGATCTCCAGGCTGGCCACCGCCGCACTGATGGTGGACTGGCTCTTGCCCAGCTTGCGCGCGGCAGCGGAAAAGGAACCTTGGGTGGCTGCCTGGACAAACGCCAGCAGCACTTCATGTGAGGCCATGAGCTATCGCCCTGCTCGATGGTTATTGATTATGAAGTATCGGCCTTGTCCTGGAAGATCGGCAACACATTCATTCAAGGAGCCGACCATGAGCCTTCAGAAATCCCTTAACGAACGCATCTTCCAGGCGGTAGGTTTTGAACTGCTGGCGGTGCTGATCTGCACCCCGCTGCTGTCCTGGATCATGGACAAGCCCATGGCCGACATGGGCCTGGTGACCATCGGCATCGGCCTGTTGGCTCTGGCCTGGAACGTGGTGTTCAACGGCCTGTTCGACCGGTTGCTCAAGCGCTTGCAGTGGGTCCACAACGGCTGGACCCGGGTCCTGCATGCGTTGATGTTCGAAGGCGGGCTGGTGGCAGTGGGCGTACCGATGATTGCCTGGTGGCTGAATATCAGCCTGCTGCAGGCGTTCATCCTGGACATCGGCGTGCTGCTGTTCTTCCTGCCGTACACCTATGTCTATCACTGGGTCTACGACGTGCTGCGGGACAAGTGGCTGCAACAGCGCCTGGCTCACTGAGCCGGTTTCAGGGCGCCGGGTGCCGCCCTTCGATGGCAGCCAGATAGGCTTCCAGCGCCCGCGGCACTTCTTCGAGCAGCAGCTGGCTCTTGAACTCGGGGTGTTCCAGGGCCAGCTGGAACAGGCCGATGGGCAGGCCGAGCATGGCCATGGCGTAGGCCTCGCGCTCGGCGGCACTGGCCCGGGGAAGGCGCAGCGCCAGGACCTGGCGATAGACGCTCTTGATCTCCAGGCGCAGGTCCGGTGCCTGCAACTGGCCCATGGCAAACCCCGGGTTGATCATCAGCAGCAGGTCGGGGTGCTGCTCCAGGTATTCGAGGATCGGCAACACCATGCGCTCTATCACTTGCCGGCCACTGGACCCCGTCCAGACCTGCGGAGCAACCGCCAGCAGGTCGCTGGTGATGGTGCTCAGGGCTTCGATGTGGCGCTGGCCCAGGGCTTCCAGCACTTGCTGCTTGTCACTGAAAAAATGATAGAGCGAACCGATGGAGGTACCGGCCAGCCGGGCGATGCCGTGCATGGTCAGGTTCGCCGCCCCCTGGCTGGGCAGTAGCCGGGCACAAGCGTCGAGGATCGCCATCACCCGTTCGTGGCCACGGGACTGTTTGGGGGCTCGGTGGGGAGCGGTGGGGGAGGGGATGGATTCGGTCATGGTCAGCGAAATGTCCGGGGGCGCCTATTATGGCGTAGAGCGTGGGGTGCAGTCCTAGAGAAAACTAGACACCATCCTCTACTTTTGCAGAAAATACCCGGCTTCGGGTTCCGTTCAGTGAACCTGCTGTCCTCCTGACTATCTGAAGGCCATGACTATTTCCCGCAACTGGATCATCTGCGAACACTGCGATTCGTTGTACGAGTCCGTGCCGCTCGGCAAAGGCCAGACGGCCCAGTGCTCGCGCTGTGGCGCGGTACTGGCCCGTGCCCGTTGGCTGAGTGTGCAGCAGCTGTTGGCCCTGTCGATCACCGCCGGGTTGTTGTTCGTCTTCGCCAATCTGTTTCCGGTGATCAAGATCAGCCTCGAAGGCCTGAGCAACGAGGCGACCCTCTGGCAATCGGTGGAGGCCCTGGCCCAGGGCCGCATCAGCCTGATTGCCGCGATCACCGGCCTGACCATCATTCTTGCGCCGTGCCTGCAGATCATCCTGCTGTGCTGGGTGCTGGGGTTTGCCAATGTGGGGCGCGCCGCGCCCGGCTTCAAGGCCAGCATGCGCGCTCTGGAGCACCTGCGGCCCTGGAGCATGCTGGAGGTGTGCCTGCTGGGGATCCTGGTGGCCATCGTCAAGCTGGCGGGGATGCTCGATGTGCACCCGGGGCTGGGGCTGTGGGCCCTGGCGATGCTCACGGTGCTGATCATCCTGATTTCCGGCAAGGACATCCGCTACCTCTGGGATGACCTGGAGGGCCGCTACTGATGAGCGCTCCACCCTACGCCCGGGACCACCAATTGATGTTGTGCCACACCTGCGGCCAGGTCTGCCAGGCGTCCGAGCATCAATGCCCGCGCTGCGATTCGCCGGTGCATGCGCGCAAGCCCAACAGCCTGGCGCGCACCTGGGCCTTTCTCCTGGCCAGCCTGATCTTCTACATTCCGGCCAACCTGCTGCCGGTGATGCACACCAGCATCTTTGGCAGCGCCAGTGAAAACACCATCATGAGTGGCGTGGTGGAGTTCTGGAAACACGGTTCCTGGGACATCGCCCTGCTGATCTTCATCGCCAGCGTGGTGGTGCCCTGCAGCAAGTTCTTTGTCCTCGGCACCCTGCTGGTGACCTGCCAGCGCCGCAGCCTCTGGGCCCAGCGCGAGCGGGCCAAGCTCTATCGTTTCATCGAGCTGATCGGCTACTGGTCGATGCTCGACGTGCTGGTGGTGGCCCTGGTGGCGGCCCTGGTGCAGTTTCGTGCCCTGAGTTCGATCGACCCGCGCATGGGTATTCTGTTTTTTGGTTTGGTGGTGGTGCTGACGATGTTGGCGGCCATGAGTTTCGATCCCCGGCTTATCTGGGACGCAGAGGTTGAAGATGTCTGATCATCCAGGTTCCAACGCAGCAAATCCCCCGCCCGTTCCTGGCGCTCCGGCGCTGCGCACGCGGCGTTTCAATGTCTCGCTGGTGTGGCTGGTGCCGATTGTCGCGGCCCTGGTGGGGCTGTCGATGGTGGTGCACAACTCACTCTCGGCGGGGCCGGAAATCAGCATCAGCTTCCAGACCGCCGAAGGCCTGGAAGCCAACAAGACCCAGGTCAAGTACAAGAACGTGGTGATCGGCAAGGTGACCTCCATCGCCCTGAGCGACGACCGCAAGAAGGTGGTGGCCAAGGTCGAGCTGGACCAGTCCGCCGAACCCTTCACCGCCGACGATTCGCTGTTCTGGGTGGTGCGCCCGCGAATCGGCGCCAATGGCATTTCCGGGGTCGACACCCTGCTTTCCGGGGCCTTTATCGGCGCCGATGCCGGCAAGTCGGAAAAACGCAAGGACAGCTTCAAGGGCCTGGAAACCCCGCCGCCCATCACCTATGGGCAGAAGGGCAAGCGCTTTACCCTGCACACCGACGACCTCGGCTCGCTGGACATCGGCTCGCCGGTCTATTACCGGCGCATCGAGGTGGGGCAGGTGGTGTCCTACCAGTTGGCCAACAGCGGCAAGGGCGTGGACGTGAAGATCTTCGTCAATTCGCCCAACGATAAGTACGTCACCACCGACACCCGTTTCTGGAACGCCAGCGGCGTCGACGTGACCCTCGGCGCCAACGGTTTGAAGGTCAACACCGAGTCGGTGTCGTCGATCCTCGCCGGCGGCATTGCCTTCGTCGAACCCAAGTACAGCCCTAACGCCAAGCCGGCTGACGAGAACGCCGAGTACACCCTGTTCGGCGACCAGGACACCGCCCTGGCGCCGCCCGACGGCGCGCCCTATTACATTCGCATGCGCTTCGACCAGGCCTTGCGCGGCCTGTCGGTGAATGCCCCGGTGGAGTTCCTCGGGGTGAACATCGGCAAGGTGGTGTCCATGGACCTGGACTACGACGAGCAGCGCAAGTATTTCCCGACCCTGGTCGGCGCGGTGATCTACCCCGAGCGGCTGGGCAAGGCCCACGAAAAGCTGGTGAAGCAGACTGGCGGCGAAGACGACGCCCGCTCGGCAAAACTGATCGGCGCCTTCGTCAAGAACGGCCTGCGCGCCCAGCCCCGCAGCGGCAACCTGTTGACCGGCCAGCTGTACATCTCCCTGGACTTTGTCACCAACGCCAAGCCGGTGGCCTATGACGCTACCGCACGGCCCCTGGAGATTCCCACTGTGCCTGGCAGCATGGACAAGTTGCAGGAGCAGTTGCAGGCCGTGGTGGACAAGATCAGCAAGCTGCCGATCGATTCCATTGCCGCCAACCTCAATGGCAGCCTGGCGGAGATGCAGAAGACCCTCAAACAGGTCAACGGCGAAGTGCTGCCACAGATGCGCGACACCCTGGAGCAATCCAAGAAGACCCTGGCCAGCGCCAACGAGAGTTTCTCCGAAGACTCGCCGCAGCGGCAGAAACTCGGCCAGGCCATGGAGGAAGTGCAGCGCACCGCGCGTTCGGTGCGGGTGCTCAGCGATTTCCTCGGGCGTCATCCTGAAGCGCTGATCCGCGGGCGCCTCAAAGACAATCAACCGGATGCCTACCAGTCGCCATCCTCCTCTGTTCGCGAATCCGTACCGGAAGCCCAGCCATGAAAACCCGTGCCCTGTTGCTCTGCCTGACCCTGGGACTTGCCGCCTGCAGCTCCGCGCCCACCCATTACTACACCCTGCTGCCACCGGTGGCCGAAGGCAGCAGCGCGGCCCGCACCGGGGGCCCGCAGTTCGAAATGTCCACGGTGCGGATTCCGGTCCAGGTGGACCAGCCGCAATTGGTGGTGCGCCAGGACAGCGGCACCCTGGCGATCCTCGAAACCCAGCGCTGGAGCGCGCCGCTGGTGGATGAGTTCCACGACGCCCTGGCCAGCCAGATGGAGCAGAAGCTGGGTACCCGCAACCTTGAAGGCCTGCCCAAGCAGCCCGGGCGCCCGGTGCTGTCGTTGCAGACCGATGTGCGGCGCTTCGAGTCCCTGCCCGGGCGCTATGCACTGATCGATGTGGTCTGGAGCCTGCGCCAGCGGGGTGAGGGCGGCCCGGCCCGCAGCCTGACCTGCAGCAGCCAGATCCGCCAGCCGGCGGGTGTGGAACTGAACAGCCTGGTCCAGGCCCATCAACAGGCCATCGCCCAGCTGGCCGGGCAGATTGCGGGCGCGGCGCGTAGCTGGACCTGCCCCTGACTAGGTTTGTGTAGCCGCTGCCGCAGGCTGCGAACGTCTCCGTAGGAGACGCGTGGATCTTGAGGCCGCTGGAGGTTCGGCAAGAGATCGCCAAGCAAGGTGTTCAGCGCCGGGCGCTGAGTTGCTGGGGCGCCAGGAAGGCGTCGTGGAAATAATCGCGCAGGGCCTGCATGGCCGGCGTGAAGGTACGCTCGCGGTGCCAGGCCAGCCCCACGCTCATGGGCGTGACCGCATCGCTCAGGCTCAAGGTCTCGATACGCTTGCCTTCCAGTGACCAGGGCCGGTGCACCAGATCCGAGAGGATCGCCACGCCGCTGCCGTTGGCCACCATGCTGCGCACCGCTTCCACCGAGCTGGTGCGCACGCGCACCCGGGGCTGCTGGCCGGCCTGTTCCCAATAACGCATGGCGCTTTGCTCGGCTTCGTCGACGGTGAGCAGGATGAACGGCTCCTCGGCCACGTCCGCCAGGCTGATGCTGCTGCGCTCGCACAGCGGATGGTGGGCCGGCAGCCACAGCCGGCGCTCGGAGTTGAACAGGGTCTGCGAGACGATGTCCGGGTGCGTCAGGTTGGCGGTGAGTACCACTGCCATGTCGAAGCGGCCTTCCAGCAAGCCTTGCTCGATGGCCTGGCGTTCCTGTTCATGGAGCTCGATGGTGACGTCCGGGTGCCAGTGCTGCAGGCGCTGCAGGTGGTGCGGCAGGAAGTAGCCGATCACCGTGTAGCTGGCTGCCAGGTGCAATACGCCGCTGGCCCGATAGTCCGGCAACGGGCTGTTCAGGGCATCTTCGACGCTGCGCAGGATCACGTAGGCGCGATTGAGAAAATGCCGCCCGGCATCGGTCAGGTTCATGCCCTGGGCCGAGCGCACGAACAGCTGCACGGCGAGCATCGCCTCCAGCTCCTTGATCGCCGTGGTCACCGCCGACTGGGAAATATTCAAGTGCAGCGCCGCCTGGGAAATCTGCCCGATCTCGGCGGTAGCAACGAAATAGCGCACCTGGCGCAAGGTCAACGACACGGCCCATTCCCCTCTAACGCTGCAGGAGCCGGCTTGCCGGCGAAAGCGATCGTGCAAGCGCCTGTGCCGTCACGCATCACGCTGCCTGCTAGCTTTATCTGTTTTTCAGAACAAGCTCTATCTGATAATAGATCTTCCCAAGGGGTCAAGGGCGCTCTAATTTTCGTCGCACGAAGTCACGAGAGTTGGAGCAACAGTGATGCAGGCAGTGGATTTCAATTCGGACATGGGCGAGAGCTTCGGCCCGTGGACCATCGGCGATGGCGTCGACAACGAGCTGATGGGCTTTATCAGCTCGGCCAATATCGCCACCGGCTTTCACGCCGGCGACCCCGGCACCATGCGCCGCACCATCGAACAGGCCAAGCGCCTGGGGGTAGCCATCGGCGCCCATCCGGGGTTTCGCGACCTGGTGGGTTTCGGCCGCCGGCACATCAATGCCCCGGCCCAGGAGCTGGTGGACGACATGCTCTATCAGCTTGGCGCCCTGCGGGAAATGGCCCGGGTACAAGGCGTGAAGCTGCAGCACATCAAGCCTCATGGTGCGCTCTACATGCACCTGGCCCGGGACGAGGAAGCGGCGCGGCTGCTGGTGCAAAACCTGCGCCGGCTGGAGCCCGAGTTGCTGCTGTATTGCATGCCCAATTCGGTGATCTGGCGTGTGGCCCAGGAGCTGGGGCAGCCGGTGATCCGCGAGTTCTACGCCGACCGCGACTACGACCTCAGCGGCTCCATCGTGTTTACCCGCAACGTCCGCGCCCTGGACCCGGCAGCCGTGGCGGCCAAGGTGCTGCGCGCCTGCCAGACCGGCCTGGTACGCACCGTCGAAGGCGAGGAGCTGTTCCTCGAATTCGATTCCATCTGCCTGCACAGCGACACCCCGGGTGCCCTGGACCTGGTGCAGGCCACCCGAGCGGCGCTGGATCAGGCCCGTATCGAGGTCCGCGCACCGCGTTGAGGCGCATCGACACGAAGCACCGCGCACAGACGCGGGGTTCATCTGGTTTTGTTTTTTTTGCCTGCCTTTCTACAACTATTCCAAAAGGAACAGACATGGCCGAATACAGTGTTATCACCCCCTTGCCGGGCACCTTTTATCGCAAGGCCACCCCGGAGTCGGCGCCTTTCGTCGAGGTCGGCGACAGCGTCAGCGCCGATACCGTGATCGGCCTGATCGAAGTCATGAAGCAGTTTTCCGAACTGACCGCCGGGAGCGCGGGTCAAGTCAGCGCCTTTCTGGTGGAAGACGGTGATCCGGTGGAACCGGGTCAGGTCGTCGCGACGCTCGAACAGTGAGGGCCGGGGCATGACTGGATCAATCAACAAATTGCTGGTGGCCAACCGTGGCGAGATTGCCGTGCGCATCATTCGCGCGGCCAAGGCCCTGGGGATTCCCACCGTTGCCGCCTGCAGTGAGGCGGATGCCGATTCCATGGCCGCACGTATGGCCGATGAAGTGCAGATCATCGGCCCGGCGCGGGCCGACAAGAGCTACCTGAATGTCCAGGCCCTGCTCGGTGCCTTGCAGGCCAGCGGTGCCAACGCGGTACATCCGGGCTATGGCTTTCTTTCCGAGAACGCCGGTTTCGCCGAGGCGGTGGTCGAGGCCGGGGCGATCTTCGTCGGTCCCAGTGCTGAAACCATCCGCCGCATGGGTGACAAGGCCGAAGCCCGGCGCACTGCGCAGGCGGCGGGAGTGCCGGTGGTACCGGGCTCCCCAGGAGAACTCTTCGACCTGGACAGTGCGCTGGCGGCCGCTGAAGTCGTGGGCTTTCCGTTGTTGATCAAGGCCAGTGCCGGCGGTGGCGGGCGCGGGATCCGCCTGGCCCAGGACGCGGCGCAATTGGCCGAGGAATTCCCTCGGGCGCAACGCGAAGCCCAGACCGCGTTCGGCAACGGCGCAGTGTACCTGGAGCGTTTCATTGGCCGTGCGCGGCACATCGAAGTCCAGGTGTTGGGCGATGGCAAACACGCGGTGCACCTGTTCGAACGCGAGTGCTCGCTGCAACGGCGCCGGCAGAAGATCTTCGAGGAAGCGCCGTCGCCGGTACTCAGTGCCGAGCAGCGTGAGCAGTTGTGCAGCAGCGCCGTGCGCCTGACCCAAGCCCTGGGCTACCAGGGCGCGGGCACTCTGGAATACCTCTACGACGACAGCACCGGCGAGTTCTTCTTTATCGAGATGAACACGCGGATTCAGGTGGAGCACCCCATCAGCGAGCTGATCACAGGCATCGATCTGGTCCAGGCCATGCTGCGTATTGCCGGGGGCGAGCCCCTGGGTTTGCGCCAGAGTGATATCCGGCTTAACGGCGCGGCCTTGCAGATGCGCCTGAACGCCGAAGACCCGGCGCGGGATTTCTTCCCCAGCCCGGGCAAGGTCGAGCAGTTGATCTGGCCGCAAGGCGCCGGGGTGCGAGTCGATAGCCACCTGTACCCGGGCTATGCTGTGCCGCCTTACTACGACTCGCTGCTGGCCAAGCTGATCGTCCATGGCCGTGACCGTGGCGAAGCCCTGGCCCGGGCGCGGCTGGCCGTGGAACACACCACCCTGACCGGCATGGCCAGCACCTTGTCGCTGCACCGTGAACTGCTGGCCGAACCCTGGCTGGAGCAGGCCGACTTTCACACCGGAACCCTGGAAACCTGGCTGGCCGAGCGCCGCGCCGGAGGTGTCGCATGAACCTGCCTATCCGCTACAGCTTTGGTGCCGACGAGCACCTGTTCGCCGAAGTCAGCGACAGCATGTCCCTGGAAGCCTTCTTCAAGGGCATGGCGGTGACCCGCGCGGTGGAGCGCCTGGAATTGGATGGCGTGCTGGATGTGTGCCTGGCCAATGCTTCGTTCCAGATCCGCTTCGACCCGGACCGCATCGCCCCGCAGGATCTGCTGGAGGCGGTGCAACAGGCCGAGGCCTGCGCGGTGGCCGAGCGCAGCCTGCATACCCGGATCATCGAGATCCCGGTGCTCTACAACGACCCCTGGACCCATGAAACCCTGATGCGCTTTCGCGACCGGCACCAGGACCCCAGCGCCACCGATCTTGAGTACGCGGCGCGGATCAACGGCCTGGCGGATGTCGAAGCCTTTATCGCCGCCCACAGCGGCGCGCCCTGGTTCGTCTCCATGGTGGGCTTTGTGGCGGGCCTGCCGTTCATGTTCCAGATGGTCGAACGTGAACGGCAACTGCAGGTGCCCAAGTACCTGCGGCCACGCACCGATACGCCCAAACTGACCCTGGGCCATGGCGGCTGTTTCGGCTGCATCTACTCGGTGCGCGGTGCCGGCGGCTACCAGATGTTCGGCGTCACCCCGGCGCCGATCTACGACCCGCAGCAACAGTTGGCCTACCTCAAGCAGCACATGGTGTTCTTCCGTCCGGGGGACATCGTGCAGTTCAAGCCCATCGATCGTGAGGCTTACGACCAGGCGGTGGCCGAAGTCGAGGCCGGGCGTTTCGACTTGCGCATCCGCGAGGTGGAGTTTTCCCTGGATGCCTTTCTCGCCGACCCGGTCGGCTATCCCACGTCGCTGCAGGAGGTGCTGGCATGATCAAGGTCATCAAACCGGGCCTGGCCACATCGGTACAGGACCTGGGTCGCGAAGGTTTCTATCACCTGGGGATTCCGCCGTCCGGGGCCCTGGACCAGTACGCCCTGAGCGCCGCCAACCAGCTGGTGGGCAACCCGGCGGGGGCAGCGGGGCTGGAGTGCACCTTGCTCGGCCCTGAGCTTGCATTCAGCACCGATGCCCTGGTGGCGGTCTGCGGTGCCCACATGACCCCCAAGCTCGATGGCGTGGACATGCACCTGGACACCGCCTTTGCGGTCAAGGCCGGGCAAGTGCTGCGCTTCGACTTTCCCAAGGCCGGGGCCCGGGCGTATCTGGCGGTGGCCGGTGGCATCGATGTGCCGCTGGTGCTGGGCAGCCGCTCGACTTACGCCCTGGGTACCCTGGGTGGTTTCCAGGGCCGGCGCCTGGTGGCGGGTGATGAGCTGCCGGTGGGCGTCGCCAGCGGCAAAAGCCGTCCCGGTGCCAGCTTGCCCATGGCGCTGCGCCAGTCCCTGGGGGGCGAAATCACCCTGCGGGTGGTGCCGGGCCTGTACTACGAGCGCTTGAGCGAGGCGGCCAAGGCCAGCTTCTTCGCCGAACCCTGGACCGTGGGCTCGGAGGCGGACCGCATCGGCTATCGCTTCAAGGGCGGCAGCGCCTTGAGCTTCCAGCCCAGGGAGCAGCCGTTCGGTGCCGGTTCCGATCCGTCGAACATCGTCGACAGTTGCTATCCCATCGGTTCGATCCAGGTGCCGGCGGGGCTCGAACCCATCGTCCTGCACCGGGACGCGGTGTCCGGTGGTGGCTACGCGATGATCGGCACGGTGATCAGCGCCGACCTCGACCTGATCGGCCAGATGCAGCCCAACCAGAAGGCCCGTTTTGTCGCGGTGACCCTGGAAGAAGCGCTGGAGGCCCGGCGTTCCTACAAGAAAAAGCTCAGTTGCCTGAGCAAGTTGTTCCCTTCCTGACCTTCTTGCTCGTGTAGCCGCTGGGAGCCTGAGGTTGCTGCAGGTTTGGCGAGGGATCGCCAGGCAAGGCCCCGCGGGCCTTTTCGCAGCCTCGCAGGCTCGGCAGCGGCTACAGAGGGGGAGGCACGCCCCTCAGAACAGCTGAGTGAACAACCAGTACAGGCTGCCGGACAGCAGGATCGCCGCCGGCAGGGTCAGCACCCAGGCCATGGCCAGGTTGCGGATGGTGCGCATCTGCAAGCCGCCGCCATTGGCCACCATGGTCCCGGCCACCCCCGAGGACAGCACATGGGTGGTGGACACCGGCAGGCCGAACATGTCCGCCGCGCCGATGGTCAGCATCGCCACGGTTTCCGCCGAGGCACCCTGGGCGTAGGTCAGGTGGGTCTTGCCGATCTTTTCGCCAACGGTGACCACGATGCGCTTCCAGCCCACCATGGTGCCCAGGCCAAGGGCGATGGCCACGGCGATCTTCACCCACAGCGGAATGAAGCGCGTGGCGTTGTCGATCTGTTGCTTGAACAGTTGCAGTTTGTCCCGGGTGTCCTGGTCGAAGTGGCCTACCTGATTCTTGTCCATCAGGCGGATCGCCTCGCTGGTCAGGTACATGTCGTTGCGCACGTTGCCCATGGCTTCGGCGGGCACCTTGGCCAGCGAACCGTAGCCCTTCACTTCAGTGCCGATGGCGCCGGTCAGGGCGGCCAGCGCGGGGATCAGTTCCGGTGTCGCTTCCTTGCTGCGCATGTACTCCGAGAGCACCGCGCGGGAATCGGCCGGCGCCGGTTGCGGGGCACTCTTCACCAGGGCCTGCTGGGTGACTTCGGCCACCGCGGCGAATTGCAGCGACTGGTCGGCGGGCATGGTGCGGTTCAAGGCGTAGGCCATGGGCAGGGTGCCCACCAGGATCAGCATGATCAGGCCCATGCCTTTCTGGCCGTCGTTGGAACCGTGGGCGAAGGACACGCCGGTGCAGGTCAGGATCAGCAGCCCGCGAATCCACCAGGGCGGCGGTGCGTCGCCCTTGGGTGCCTTGTACAGGGCTCGGTTCTTGACGAACAGGCGCAGGGCCAACAGCAGCAGGGCGGCGAACACGAAGCCGATCAGGGGCGAGAACAGCAGGGCGTAGCCGACCTTGGTGGCCTGGCCCCAGTCCACGCCGCTGGTGCCGTCGCGGCCATGCATCAGGGCATTGGCCACGCCGACACCGATGATCGAGCCGATCAGGGTGTGGGAAGACGAAGCCGGCAGGCCCAGCCACCAGGTGCCGAGGTTCCATAGGATGGCGGCGATCAGCAGGGCGAAGATCATCGCGAAACCGGCGGAGGAACCCACCTGCAGGATCAGTTCCACCGGCAGCAGGGCGATGATGCCGAAAGCCACCGCGCCGCTGGACAGCAGTACGCCGAGGAAGTTGAACAGGCCGGACCAGACCACCGCGAACTGCGGCGGCAGCGAGTGGGTGTAGATCACCGTGGCCACGGCGTTGGCGGTGTCATGGAAACCGTTGACGAACTCGAAGCCCAGGGCAATCAGCAACGCCACGCCCAGGAGCAGGAACGGGGTCCAGGTGGTGACCGTGGTGCCCAGCTCGTGCATGTCGTGCACCAGGCTGTAGGCGGTGAACAGCAAGCCCATGGCCAGCACCGCGAAGAAGGCGACGAGGGTGAAGGGGCCGGGCTTTTTATCCAGTTGCGGTTTGCTGTCGAGGTTGGACGAAGCGGCAGTCAGGGACGGGGTGGCCATTGCTGGACAATCCTGTGGCGAGAAGGAGTGCTGCCCATGATCGTTGCTGAATGTTACAGGGAGACTGCCTCAGGTCATGGTTTGCGCAATTGAGCCCTTGCGTTGATCAGATCGATCACGCACGACCATCCCTCCATCCCTCCATCCCTCCATCCCGCTCATCCCGCTCATCCCGCAGGAGCCGGCTTGCCGGCGAAGAGGCCCTCAAGCCAAGCACCTGCCTTGGCGGACGCCTTCGCCGGCAAGCCGGCTCCTACAAGGTGGGGTCAGTAGTCCTGGCGCTTGCGGAATGCCCAGCGCCCGGCGATCACGGTGAAGGTGGCCACCAGCGCTACCAGGATCCAGAAGCCCTCCGGGTCGCCGGAGAACGGAATGCCACCGACGTTCATGCCAAAGAAACCGGCGATGATGTTGATCGGCAACGCCAGCACCGTGACCACCGTCAGGGTGAACAGGGTGCGGTTGGTCTGTTCGTTGAGGTTGGCGGCGATCTCTTCCTGCAACAGCTTGATCCGCTCCCCCAGGGCGGTGAGGTCGTTGATGATCAGGGCGAACTCTTCGGTGGACTTGCGCAGCTCCTTGACGTCTTCCTTTTGCAACCATTGCGGCGGGCGGTTGAGCAGGCGCAGCAGCGAGCCCGGCTCCAGGGCCAGCAGCCGTTGCAGGCGCACCAGCACCCGGCGCATGGCCCCCAGTTCGGCACGGTTGGTGGAGACCCGGGCCGCCAGCAACTGGTCCTCGATCTGATCCACGCTGAGGCTGGTCCGGCGCACGATCTGGGTCAGCACTTCGCCCTGGTCCCTTAGCAGGTGCACCAGCAGTTCCAGGGGCGAGCGAAAGCGTTCTCCGGCCTTGACCGAGGAGCGCAGCTTGTCCACCGAGTGCAGCGGCTGCAGGCGGGCGCTGACGATCAGGCGGCTGCGGGCGCAGACCCAGAGGGTGGAGATGTCCGAGGAAACCATGCTGCCGAAGTTGAACACCACGTCGTTGACCACCGCCAGCAGGGCCGAATCCACCTGTTCGATGCGGGTCGAGCGCGAGCCTTCGTGCAAGGCCTCGAAGAATTCGTCGGGCAATTGCAGGTGGGACTTCATCCAGCGCTCGCACGCGGCGTGAGCCAGGTTCAGGTGCAGCCAGAGGAACTCCTCGCTGTCCTCGGGGTGTTGCAGGGCTTGCAGGGCCTTGGCCGAGTCCAGTTCGCGGCCCCGTTCGCCGGGGCGAAAGCTGAAACCGTAGAGCAGGCCGAACAGATCGGAATCACGGTGACTCTGGTCGATGCTGTGGTTCATGGAGTCTCGCAGGAGGGACAGTGCCTGGCGCGGGTTTCTCAGGTTCACTTGAGCCCCATCATGGCAAGGCTTTTTGACATTTTTGTGACGTTTTGAAGTGCATGATGGAGCCCGTCATACCGATGGTCGGCGGCACTCAAGATTGTCTTGCGCAAGCCGATCACACTCCTACGCTGCACTCATTCGACCCCTCTCGAATGCGCCTTACAGGGATGTTCGGCACTACGCATGCCTTCATCGGGCCTGCTCTATCCCTGCCATGAGATCTCCTCGATGTTTTTGCAAAAATCCCTGAGAGCGCAAATCCTTGCCCTGCTGAGCGGTAGCCTGCTGGCGATGTTGTTGATCGCCCTGGCGAGTTTTCATTTGCTGTCCGGTGGCGTGCAGAGCTACCGCGAGCTGATTGAAGGTCCGCTGCGCAGTTCGCAGTTGATCGACGAGGCCAACCTGCAGTTCAAGAGCCAGGTGCAGGAGTGGAAGAACGTATTGTTGCGGGGCAAGCAGCCCCAGGAGTTGAACAAGTACTGGCAGCAGTTCGAAGACCGCCAGCGCGATGTGCAGAGCATCCTCGGCCAGCTGGTGCAGACCCCCGGGCTGGACGCCTCCCTCAAGAGCCGGGTGCAGCGCCTGGCGGATGAGCACCGGCAGTTGGGTTCGGCCTACCAGAAGGGCCGCGATGCCTATGTGGCCGGCGGTGCCGATCCGAGTGCCGGCGATGCCGCGGTCAAGGGCGTGGACCGGGCCACCAGCGAGCAGATGAGCGAACTGGTGACCGAGCTGCGCCAGCACGGCGACCGGCAGTCCGCCGAGATCAGTGCAGCGGCCGACCGCACGGTGTGGCTGGGTATTCTGGTGATGCTGGCGTCCGGTTTGCTGATCGGCCTGCTCAGCCTGTGGCTGGTCAATCGCAGCCTGGTGCAGCCGATCCGTCAGTTGATCGACTATGTCGCCCAGCTCAGCCGCGGCCAACTGGCCCAGCGGGTGGCCAGCGAGCGTCAGGATGAACTGGGCAAGCTGGCGATGGCCGCCAACACCCTGCGGGATTTCCTGGCCCAGACCTTCGCCAGCTTGCAGCGCAGTGCCTCGGACCTGGACAGTTCCAGCGGCGAGCTCAACTCCATCGCCACCCTGATGTCCCAGGGCACCAACGAGCAGTTCAACCGCACGGACCAGGTGGCCACGGCGATGAACGAGATGTCCGCCACCGCCCAGGAAGTGGCGCGCCACGCCGCCGACGCCGCTCGTGCCGCAGACGATGCCGACCAGTCGGCGCAGCAGGGCGAACAGGTGATGCAGCAGACCATCCACAGCATCACCCAGATGCGTGGCGAGATTGCCAACACCGCCACCGTGATCCGCCGGCTGGAGGCCGACAGCGGGCGCATCGGCAAGGTCCTGGAAGTGATCCAGGGCATTGCCGAACAGACCAACCTGCTGGCCCTCAACGCGGCCATCGAAGCGGCCCGTGCCGGTGAGGCCGGGCGCGGTTTTGCCGTGGTCGCCGATGAAGTGCGCAGCCTGGCGCAGCGCACCGCGGCCTCGATCACCGAGATCAACCAGATCATCCAGAGCGTGCAGACCGGGGCCGTGGATGCGGCCCAGGCCATCGAGAGCGGCCAGTCCCGCAGCGAGCAGAGCGTGCAGCAGGTGACCGAAGCCGGGGCCATGCTCGAGCGCATCACCGAAGCGGTGGAAGCGATTCGCGACATGAACCGGCAGATCGCGACCGCCGCCGAGGAGCAGACGTCGGTGGCCGAGGACATTTCCCGCAACCTCACCGAGATCACGTCCATCGCCAGTACCAATCTGGACAACGTGCAGCGCACCGAGGCGGCGAGCCGCAATCTGCACGGCCTGTCGGGGCAGTTGAGCGAGGTCACGGCGCGCTTGAGCGCCTGAGGCCGGCCGGGGTGTATCGGCCTGCTTACCAGGCCGATACACGATCACTCTCAAGTGGCCGGGGCGGGTGTCGATGACCGGGTATCTTCACACCCGACAGGACTCACACCATGGTCAGCATCACTTCCATCGCGATCAACCAGACCCAGGTCAGCCCGAGCAAGACCCGCATCGCCGGCAGTTCGGACAGCGACACTTCAGCGACCTCCACCGCCAGTACCACTGCTGCCAGCGACGCGACCAAGGCGCCGGCCACGGGTGCTGGCGCGGCCGGCGGCAGTTCCAGCAGCGATGATTCCAGCAGCGACTCGGTCAAGCAGTTGCGCAAGCAGATCGCTGAACTGCAAAAGCAATTGCAGGAGCAACAGCAGCAGTTGCAGGCCGCGCAGAGCAAGCAGGAAAGTGCCGATGCCAAGGCCGCGCAAGTAGCGGCAGCCCAGGCTCAGGTGGCCAGCACCAGCGCTTCGTTGCAGACCGCCACCGCGGCCTTGTTCCAGGCCCTGCAGCAATCCCAGAGCAGTACTGCGGGCTCCCTGGTCAGCACCAGTGCCTGACTGATCCGCACGCCCCAACGCACAAGGCCGCGCTCCCGAAGCGGGGCGCGGCCTTGTAGGGGCGGGGGGGGTTACTTGTCTTGCTTGTTGCTCAGGACCTTGCCGGTCTTGGCATCCAGGTCCACGTCCCACTCGATGCCTTTGCTGTCGCGCAGTTCCACCTGGTAGACGTAGGCGCCAGTGGCGGTCTGCTCGAGCTCGGTGTCGGTGATGCTGGCGGCGGTGGTGCCCGGGTGCTGGGCGAGGGCGGCCTGGTTGAGTTTTTCCAGGTCCATGATGGCGCCGGACTTGAGCAGGCCGGGGATCAGGTCCGGGCGCACATCGGCCTGGGCCAGGCCAGCGGTCAGGGTCAGGGCGGCGGCTGCGAACAGGGCGGAGAACTTGGTCATGGGTTGATTCCTTGGGGTGATGGGTTTCGATGGGCACAGGTTAGCCAACGCAACTTAATTCACCCTTAATTCAGGTCACTCTTTGCGTCGTTTGTTCAAGCCGCGCCCCGGCATCGGGTCGCAAGCTGCGGTTTTCCCTACAGGAGCTGCAGCAAATGAAACGAATGCTTGCATGGTTGTACGCACCCTTGGTGTTTGCCGGGTTCATCGGCGCCGGGGTGTGGTGGATGAGTGCTGGGCCGGCGTCTGCCAGCGGGTTGTTGGGGGTGTTCGGGGCTGCGCTGGGGGTGTCGTTCCTGGCGGAATGGTGCTTGCCCTATGAGCCTGGCTGGAACCGTACCCAAGGCGACCGCCTGCGCGACAGCCTGCATGCCCTGGTCAATGAAAGCCTCAATGCGCTGGGGCTGCTGGCGTTGCCCGGGCTGGTGGCGCTGCTGGCCCATGATGGGCTCTGGCCCCAGGGCTGGCCGCTCTGGGGGCAGTTGCTGCTGGCCATCGTGATCGCTGATTGCGGCATTACCCTGGCCCACTACGCCAGTCACCGCCTGGCCTGGCTCTGGCGTTTGCATGCGGTGCATCACAGTGTGCAGCGCATGTACGGTTTCAATGGCTTGCTCAAGCATCCCCTGCACCAGTTGATCGAAGCTTCGGCCGGGCTGCTGCCGCTGGTGTTGCTGGGCATCCCGCTGCCGGTGGCGCAGTTGCTGGCCCTGGCCATTGCCGTCCAGCTGCTGTTGCAGCATTCCAATGTCGACATGCGCCTGGGGCCTTTGCGCTGGATCTTCGCCTGGGCACCGGTGCATCGCTTTCACCACATGAAGTACGGACGCGCCGGGGATGTGAACTTCGGGCTGTTCTTCAATCTCTGGGACTGGCTGCTGGGCACCGCGTTTTATCGCGATGACTATTGCATGCGCCAGGGCGACCTGGGGATTGGCAGCCGTGCCGACTACCCGGTGGATTACTGGCCGCAGTTGCTGGAGCCGTTCAAGGCCCAGCGCTATGGGGCAGAACCCGTGGTGCCCGAGCAGTTGCGCCGGCGCGTCAGACCAGCAAGCGGGGCTTGAGGTGCTTGAGGGCCTGGCTGGCGGTGACGCCGAACAGGCTCTTCAGGGTGCGGGAGAAGTGCGCGCTGTCGGCGAACCCGGCGCCGTGTGCCGCGCCAGTGTGGGTCTGGCCCTCCAGCACCAGGGCCATGGCCAGGCGCAGGCGGCGCCAGAGCACCAGGCGCCTTACCGGCAGGCCGACGTCACGGGCGAACAGACGCTCCAGCTGGCTCAGGGATACATGGGCCCGGGCCGCCAGTTGCGCGGCGGCCACCTTGCCCTCCAGGGCGGCATCCACGGCGTGCAGTGCCCGCGCTACACGTGGGTCGGCAACGGGCTGGCGCGGGCAACGGCGCAGCGCCGCTTCCAGGCCGGGCAGTGAGGGGGCGGCGCCACTGACGCATGCTTGCAGGTCTTCGACGGCGATCAGCAGCGGCTCGGCGTACACCGTGAAGGCCTGCTCGGGAGCCTGAACGATGGCGTGGCGCTGCAAGGCCGGGATCAACAGGTAATGAGCACTCTGCAGCCCGCCCGCGAGCGCCACCGTGACCGGTTGCCCGGGGGCGATGATCAGCTGATGGGCATAGTGGGCATGGGGCTCGGTTGGCCCCATCGCCCCGTGGATCAGGCCGAAATCCCGGCCCAGCCAGAGCTCGCCGTGCCAGTGCGAAACCGCCATTCAGTAACCGCTGGCGTCCAGCAATTGCGCCACGCTGGCACTGGCCGGCCGCTTGAAGTACTTGAGCAGTTCGGCACTGCGGTTGGTGAAGATGCCATCGCCCCCGGCATCCATGACCTTCTTGAAGTCCACCGGCTCGTCGATGGTGTAGACGTGCACCAGCAGGCCCTGGTCGTGGGTGTACTGGTTCATCCAGGGTTGCACCAGGTCCGAGTAGCTCTGCTCGCCACCGCCGGTCAGGGCCGCGGAAGGGCCGGTGCCGATGGCACCCTGGGCCTTGGCGAAATCCACCCAGCGCTTGAACTCGGCCTGGTCCTTGGGCTGCTGCCGGGCATAGAACGCGGCCTTGTCGGTTTCGCCGCTGCTGGCGAAGCTCTGGCCGGACGCGGGTTCGATACTACCGGGCGCGACCCAAAGCAACAGTACTTTCGGCACGTTGGGCATTGCCTGGTGCAGCAGTTCCAGGCTGTGCTTGTCGAAGGTCTGCAGTACCACCTTGCCCTTGCCCTGGCCCACCGCCAGTTCGCTTTTCGCCAGCTTGGAACCGGCCGGGCTCAGCCAGCCACGGTCCTGGAGTTTTTCCTTGAGGTCGTGCTCGATACCGGGGAACAGCTGGGGTTCCTTGGTCTCGATATACAGCCCGGGCTTGTGCTGCGCATTGCCCTGGGCGATGTCGATGATTTCATCCAGGGTGAGGATCTTCAGCCCGGCAAAGCCCGGCCGCGCCCGCTCCGGGTGGGCCTGGTTGAACCAGCTGCCGGCGTCGAGGGTTTTCAGTTCCGCCATGGTGAAGGCGTTGGCCGGGCTGTCCTTGCGTTCGGGGAATTTCTGCGCCACGTCGGTGGTGCGTTGCAGGTTGTTGTCGTGCAGGGCGAAGAGCACGCCATCCTTGCTGCGTTGCAGGTCCATTTCCAGGTAGTCGGCGCCCAGGTCCCGGGCCAGCGTGTAGGAAGCCGCGGTGGATTCGGGGGCATCGAAAGAGGCGCCGCGGTGGGCGATCACCGCTGGCTGTGGAATCCCCTGGCGAGCGGCCAGGGCGTCCGGGTCAGGCTGTTCAGAGGCCTGGGCCAGTCCGCAAGCGAGCATCAGGCCCAGCATCAGGGCACAAGGGGTGAAGGTCGCGGGCATGCTCGAAATCCTTTCGTGGGGGCGTGTGCAAGGGGATATCTTTTAACAACTCGATGACGCTTGTGCTATCTCCAGAGCGACATAAATCCCTCTCATTTGCATTTTTCAGCGCTTTTTCCCGGCGCTTTGCAGTACTCTTGGGCGCTGCAGTTTCCCCATCAGAGGGAGGCCCTGAAAACTCCGCTGTCCCTTGCCTCGCGTGTAGACCATTGATCACCTGTCCTGCGGGACTCTAGTGAGGTTTACCATGAGCATCACCTCCGAACTCATCTGTCAGGCTGCCGACCAGCTCAAGGGCTTTGTCGGCTTCAATCGCAAGACCGGTCGCTATATCGTGCGCTTCAGCGAAGACTCCTTTGGCATGGACGTGGCCGACGACGCCATAGTGCCGGCCCACGAGTTTGTCTGGGCGCCGGTGTCGGACCAGGCCATGAGCCTCAAGCGCGAGCAGATCCAGCTGCTGCTGGATCAGAACATCGACGACCGGATCAATATCAGCGAGCCGCTGCGGGTATACATGCGCCGCAGCGACTTGCCGGAAATCCAGGCGGTGCGCAGCCTGCTGTCGACCACGCAGGGCTGATGCGTGCCCCCGAGCCGTCACCCGGGCGGCTCGGGAATCCGTGCCTGAAGCGGGCTCAGCCTGGAAAGCCGTAAGCCCGTTGGACCTTGCTCACCCGGGTGCTGAACTGGCGATACCACTGTGCCCGACCGCGCTCGCGGATCGCGCTGTGTTCGGGGTGCTGCTTCCAGGCCAGGATCGCCGCTTCGCTGCTCCAGTACGACACGGTGATGCCGAAGCCGTCCTCACCTCGTGCCGATTCGACCCCGAGAAACCCCGGCTGCTGGCGCGCCAGTTCGAGCATGCGTTCGGCTGCCTGTTCATAGGCGGGGTCGGCTTCACCGCGCTGGGAACTGAAAATCACGGCGTAGTAGGGCGGTGCGGGAGCCCGGTCAGTCATGCTTGGCACTCCCGGCAGGCCGTGAGCAAGGCCCTGACCAGAGGCGGTGTGCGGTCCTGGAGGGCCGCGCGCTCGGGTTGGAACAGGGTGGCGACGAAGAACGGATGCTCGTCCAGTTCCAGGCTGCGCAGGTCGCCGGCGCTGTCATGGCCAGTGGGGAGCAAGGTGCCGCTGAGCAGGGCGCCAGCGAAGTCCGGATTGACGCCATAGCGGCAGCGATAACCTTCCTCGATGCAGGTTGTGCCGTAGGCCCTGGCGATGCGGCTGTTGGCGCGCAACTGAATCGAGTCCCGGGCTTCCACCAGGGCGCAACTCAAGGGCGTGAGCAGCACGCGCTCGGCGTCGGGCGCGGTTTCGCCGTGTTCAGCATCGGCCCAGCCCAGCACATTGCGGGCGTATTCCAGGACCGCGTGCTGAAAGCCGCCACAGGTACCGAGAAATGGCCGCTGCTGTTCACGCGCCACGCGGATCGCCAGCAGGGCACCCTCGATGTTGCGGTAGGGGCTGCCGGGGACACACCAGATACCGTGGAAGCCCTCCAGGTCATTCTCCTGGTGCAGATCGGCGGTTGCCAGCCACTGGTATTCCATTGGGCCGGCACCCTCCTGCGCTGCCCGCTCCAGGGCCAGGGGGATGGCCTGGTGCGCGGTGATCTGTGGGTCGTAATCCCCCACCAGGGCGATACGAATGGTCGGTGCTGGTACCTGTGGATGCATGGAACTCTCCGGTTGTGACCCTGAGTTGTCGATGGCCTGGGCCCACTATAAATTGGCGCCTACGCAATCAATATTGGCGTTTACCCAAATGATCATTGCACCAGCGCACTATCAGTTGGACTATCCCGATCTCTCATTGATCCTGGCCCTGGTTCGCGGCGGCTCCCTGGCGCGTGCTGCGGCCCTGCTCAAGGTCGATGTCTCGACGGTGTTTCGCGCCGTGCGCCGGCTGGAGGCCGGGCTGGGCCAGCAGTTGTTCGACAAGAGCCGCGCCGGCTACTTGCCCACCAGCCTGGCCCAGGCCCTGGCGCAGCAGGCAGAACATGCTGAACAGGCCCTGGAAGCGGCGCGTATCGGCGTGGCCCGGGGCGGCGAAGTGGTCAGCGGCACGGTACGCCTGACTTGTACCGATTCGGTGTTGCAAGGCCTGTTGCTGCCGGCCCTGGCGCAGTTCATGGCGAACTACCCGGCACTGGTCATCGAGCTGTGCACGTCCAATGATTTCGCCAATCTCAACCGGCGTGATGCGGATATTGCCGTGCGCCTGACCGCCAGGCCTCCAGAGCACCTGGTGGGGCGCTGCCTGGGGGCGGTGTCCTACCGGGTATGCGCCAGCCCGGCCTATCGGCAACGGGTCGACTGCACTGATCTGTCGCGGCTGGCCTGGATCGCCCCGGACGATTTCCTGCCCGATCACCCCACCGTGGTCTGGCGTCGCCAGCAATGGCCCGGCGTACAGCCCAGTTACCGCTGCAACAGCATGCTTTCGGTTACCGAGCTGGTGCGCGCTGGCCTGGGCGTGGCCGCGCTGCCGGATTTCCTGGTGGGCAGCGCCGGGCTGGAAGCGTTGAGTGAACCCCTGGGCCAGGAAACCGCCCTGTGGCTGCTGACCCGCCCGGACTGTCGGGCCTTGCGTTCGGTGGTGACACTGTTCGACGAGTTGGCGCGGCACCTGCGCTGGCCCTGAGGCCTTCAGGCCTTGGGTTGATCCTTGCGCACGAAATGCTCATGCATCTCACTGGTGAGATTCTCGATGCGCTCGGTCAGTTGCTTGGTCATTTCGGTCAGGCGGGTGTTCTGTTCCAGCAGCTCCATCAGTTGCGTGGTGGTCTGTGCGGCCTGGGCCTGGCGTTCGCTGTTGGCAACGGCCAGGGCTTCGCGGTGCTGCGCATCGGCATCCGCCTGGGCCTTGTCCCGCGCGGCCTGGCGGGTCTGTGCGAGGAGAATCAGCGGGGCGGCATAGGCCGATTGCAGGCTGAAGGCCAGGTTCAGCAGGATGAAGGGATAGACGTCGAAATGGGTGACGCCGGTCAGGTTCAGGGCCACCCAGACCAGCACCACCAGGGTTTGTGCGCCGAGGAAGGTCGGGGTGCCGAAGAACCGGGCGAAGGCTTCGGCCTTCAAGGCGAAGTTATCGGTGCCGAAGGTCGGCGCCAGGTGGGCATGGGCGCGATGAAAGCGCAGGTGGTCGATGACCGGAGTGGGTTTCTTCGGGGTGTCGCTGGAACTCATGATGGCCTCCGCCAGGCACTGGGACGTCAGGCCACTATAGCCTCCCGGGCCAGGCCCGACGTCGCTCTCGACGCCGGGAAAGCCTGCCCTCAGGGGGCGCCGCGTTCGTTGGCGAACATGCTCACGGCCTCTACCGCCTCGCTGGCACCGTCGCGAATCTGCAGGATCACCGTGCCCGCCTGATCCGCCAGTTGCACGCCCTTGGCCGCCCGCTCCCGGGTACCGTCCATGCTCTTGATGGCTTGCTGCGTTTCGTTCTGGATCATATCGATCATGCTGGAGATTTCCGCCGTCGAGCCGCTGGTGCGCGCCGCCAATTGCCGGACTTCATCGGCCACCACGGCAAAACCACGGCCCTGGTCCCCGGCCCTGGCCGCTTCGATGGCGGCGTTCAGAGCCAGCAGGTTGGTCTGGTCGGCAATGGCGCGGATGGTGTTGACGATGGCGGTGATCTGCTCGGAGCGTTCGCCCAGGCGCGCGATCAGCGATGAAGATCCCTCGATGTTCTCGGCGATCTGGCGCATTTCGCTGGCGGCTTGCTGGATCACTCCGGTGCCTTGTTCGGCGACTTTTCGGGTCTGCACCGAGATGTGATAAGCCTGGCTCGCGCTCTGGGCATCCTGTTCGTGTTTTTCCACCTGCTGGGTGACGTCGGCGGCGTACTTGACCACTTTGCACAGGCGCCCGCTGGCGTCGTAGACCGGGTTGTAGTTGGCTTCCAGCCACAGCGTACGTCCGTGCCTGTCGATCCGCTCGAACTGACCGTTGAAGAACTCACCCCGGTTCAGGCGGTTCCAGAAGTCCTGGTAGGCGCTGCTGTTGATCAGCTCGGGTTTGCAGAACATGCGGTGATGTTTGCCCTTGATCTCGGCCAGGCTGTAGCCCATGCGGCTGAGGAAATTGCTGTTGGCACCGATGATGCTGCCGTCGAGGTTGAACTCGATCACCGCCATGGCCCGGTCGATGGCGTCCAGCTTGTTTCGTGCCTCCACCTCTTCCTGCACTCGGGCGGTGACATCCAGGGCGTACTTGACCACTTTGTACACTGCACCGGATGCGTCGCGGATGGGGTTGTAGCTGGCTTCCAGCCACAGGCTCTGGCCGTTGCTGGCCACCCGTTCGAAGGTGCCGGATTCGAACTGGCCGCTTCTGAGGCGGTTCCACAATTGCTGGTAGTCGCTGCTGCGAACGTACTCCGGGGTGCAGAACAGGCGGTGCGGCTGGCCTGTCACCTGGTCTTCGCGATAGCCCAGGGTCTGGAGAAAGTTGGCGTTGGCTCGCAGGACGTTGCCCTGCAGGTCGAATTCGATCACCGCCATGGAGCGATCGATGGCTTCCAGCAGTCGGGATTGTTCGGCGATGGTTTGCTGCAGGGAATCGATGGTCTTGTTGTGGCGGTTGAATAGCATGGTAGCTGGTGCTCTGTGGGAGAAACGTCGCGTCGATCCCTATTGAGTTCGCCGGTATGCCGAATGCTCCCCAGCGTTCGGCATTATCTGCTCAATGCCAGCGTTCCATGACTGACAGATAAATTCGCAGCGATGACGCGGGCGACGTTGCTGGCGTGCATCGTTGGCCGCATCAAGAGGAGACGTAGTGGCTGCGAATCGATTTAGTTGGATTGATGGGCTACGGCATTTGTCCCCGAATGGAGGTCCTGTGCGGTAGCGAAGTGGCGGCATTATGATGGCAATTGCCGGGATAAATCCAAATAAAGTTGTACAAAAATGTTTTTTACTTCCTTTTTGTATAAGTTTTTTGGGTTTTTATGCCATTTGTGTTTGCCGGGAATGAGCCTCGTCGTCATTGCTGGCAATTCGATTGCGGCCACTGTTTTTCGCCAGGTACAGGGCCTTGTCGGCGGCGTTGAGCCAACTTGAAGGGTCCTGGAATTCGCGGTCGAAGGCGGCCAGGCCGATGCTCAGGCTGACTTTCAGTTCAGCCACTTGCGGATGCCGGTACTGGCTGAAGACCTGGCGCAGGCGCTCCATGACCTCCAGTGCCTGCTGGCGGTCCATGCGCGGCAGGATCACGCAGAACTCGTCACCGCCGTAGCGGCCGGCGAGGTCGTCGTGACGCAGGTTGCGCCGCAGTTCGTTGCTCAGATGGCGCAGCACCGTATCGCCGATGATGTGTCCGTAGGTGTCGTTGATCGCCTTGAAGTGGTCGATGTCGATCAGGGCGATGCTGGCATCGATCTGTTGCTGCTGGCATTTGTGGAACTTGATATGCAGCAGGTCTTTCCAGGAGCCGTGGTTGAGCAGACCGGTGAGGCTGTCGGTGCGGCTCAGGGCGCTCAGGGCGCGCTTGTGCTCGGACAGCTTGATCGCCAGCCGGTAGCAGACCATGCCCACGGCCAGCGGATAGAGCGTGAGCATCGGCAGGCAGGCATAGATCTGCAGCGGGCTGATCCGGGTATTGAAGCTGGCGCCGAACAGCGACCAGGACAACAGGACCCCGATGCCCTGGGCCAGAGCGCCACGGATGAACAGACGCACCCCCCCGGCGGCCACATTGTTCATGGCCATCATCGACAGGATGGTGACGGCGGGCAGGGGATTGAACTGCATGGTGGCAGCCCAGAAACCGCCCAGCATCGAGTCGTACAGCAGGTTGCGACGTTCTGCCTGGTAGGGAAAGGCAGAACGGGTGGAGAGTTGATAGGCCAGGTGAGGCCAGAGCAGGCCGTGGAACAGGAGCAGGGCCCAGATCCAACCGGGCAGTGCAAGGGGGTAGAGGGTGGCGAATACACTGATACCGCCGATACCCAGGCCGATGATCCTTGGCCGATAGATGCGCCGGGCAAATGACAGCCCCTTGCCGCGTTGGTTTTCCATAAATTCCTGCACCAGGTTCTGTACTGAAACACCTTGTGGTGTTTTTTCGGCTTAGCCGTTTATCGGATCAGTCTGGTGAATATTGTCATTTATTCCAGTGAGAATAATCAGTGTCCTTCCAAGCCATTTCACAGTGGTGGCGACCGCCGGCTGCGGTTCGGTGGGCATAAGTGCCCCGGGAACTCAGGCCTGGTAGTGGCCCAGGAACATGTCCAGCGCCGACTCGACGACCTGATTTTGCATGCCTGTTGCCAGTGGCGCCTGGCCCATGGTGATCTGCGGCCAGAAGGCGAAGCTCTTGAGCAGGCCGTGCATCTGGGTCGCGGCGAATTCCGGGTCTACCGGCTTGAGGCGACCGTCGGCCAGGGCGCCGCGAATCCACAGGGTCAGGCCTTCTTCCCGTTCGCCAAGCCGCGCCACCATGTTCTGCGCCCGTTCCGGCGAGTGAATGGCTGCGGCGATGGCCACCCGGGCCAGATCGAGAAAGTTGTCGTCCGCCAGCAGTTGCAGCTTGGCCCGCACGACCTTTTCCAACTGCTCGCGCAGGGGCAGGTCGCTGCGGTAGATGATTTCCGATTGCGCGCTGATGCTGGCCCAGAGCTGGTGCAGGATCTCGGCGAACAGTTCCTCCTTGCTGGGGAAGTGGTTGTACACCGTGCGCTTGGACACCCCAGCCGTAGCGGCAATCTTGTCCATGCTGGTGATCTCGAAACCGCTGGTGCGAAATTCACTGATCGCCGCCTGGACGATGGCACTGCGTTTGAGGTCGGTGAGGCGCTTCGGGGCTGTCATAAGTTGGGTTCGGTCAGGGTGGTCGGTAAAAACACTCGGCAGTCTACTTCGTCTGTTTCCTGTTGCAATGTAGAAACTACACTGTGTAGTGTAGTTCATCTTCGAAACGATGATTGGCGGCTGATGCTTGCGTGCCTTGGCCAGTAGATCGTCCCGCAATACCACGTCGCAACCTTGCTGCGTTCCATGGAGTCATTTCAATCATGGCCACTGTCTCGTCAAGTATCACCCGTGCTCCCCGCGAGGAAACCTCGCGCCAGGAGCAGGGGGCTTTTCGCAACCATGCGCCGGTGCGTCGTGCCGGCTTTGGCAAGACCCTGCAGATCTTCTGGAACATGTTGTTCCACAAGCCGCGCAATACCCGCCCGGCCGGAGCCATTCCGGTGCAGCCGCTGATCCGCGAGCAGTTGCTGGCGGCGCCCGATCACAGCGTCTACCGCCTGGGGCATTCCACCGTGCTGCTGAAGATGCGCGGCAAGTTCTGGATCACCGATCCGGTGTTTGCCGAGCGCGCGTCACCCGTGCAATGGGCCGGGCCGAAGCGCTTTCACCAGCCGCCGATCAGCCTGGAGCAATTGCCCGATATCGAGGCGGTGATCCTGTCTCATGATCATTACGATCACCTTGATCACAAGACCGTGCTGGTCCTGGCGGACAAGACTCGGCATTTCCTCACCCCGCTGGGGGTGGGCGATACCCTGATCAAGTGGGGCGTGCCTGCGGCCAAGGTCCGGCAACTGGATTGGTGGCAGGGCTGTGAGGTCGCTGGCGTCCGTTTCGTTGCCACCCCATCGCAGCACTTTTCCGGGCGTGGTCTGTTCGATGGCAACCGGACCTTGTGGGCCTCCTGGGTGATGATCGATGGCCCCACGCGGATCTTCTTCAGCGGCGATACCGGTTATTTCGACGGTTTCAAGCGTATCGGCCAGCAGTACGGCCCATTCGACCTGACACTGATGGAAACAGGGGCCTACAACGTCGAATGGCCCCATGTGCACATGCAGCCCGAGCAGACTCTGCAGGCCCACATCGACCTGCAAGGTCGTTGGCTGCTACCGATCCACAACGGCACCTTCGACCTGGCGATGCACGCCTGGCACGAACCCTTCGACCGCATCCTGGCCCTGGCCTGGGAGCGCAGTACCAACATCACCACGCCGCAAATGGGCGAAGCCTTCAACCTGGCGCAGCCGCAGCGGGGAGCCGCCTGGTGGCTGGAGGTGGAAGGTGCACTGGAGCAGGCGGGCGTCGAATCCGCCTGACCCAGGCCTTCTTCGCCCGGGCGGCGGGTTATGAGGATGGTGACCATGGCATCCGCCGTTTGCGGCACCATGAGGCCCGGATCAAAACCCTGGCCTGCCCGCCGGTTCGTCCGGGCTCGACCCCTCTGCCGGTACCGGCCTTGTGCGAGCACTTGCCCAGGCGGCTGGATCATTCGATCAGGGCGTAGTCGGGCCGCTCCATCGGGTTGGGAGTGGCTCCCTTGATGTTCATGCCGCGGCCAGGGGTGAAGCCCGGGAAGAACACCAGGCCCTGGGCCTCAAGGCAGAACGCCAGGGCCAGGCGGGTTACGTCACGGACCTCGTAGCCCGCTTCGAAGCGCTGGATGGCTTGCACCGAGACCGCGGACTCGCGGGACAGCTGATCCATGTCCCAGCCCAGCATGTCCCGGGCCTGGGCACAGTGTTGCGGGGTGAATTGATAGAGAGCGATACGTTCCAGGGTGATTTTCATCGCGAGAGAGGCCATGGTTTTCTCCGGGAGGTTAGGCAGTGCGTTGGCTTTATACTGGATATTTGTACAGTTGTTTTGCGTCCGGATCAAACTCAATTTCTGCCACTGCGCCAGCCTTTGGTCACAAGGCTTTTCCAGGGGCTGGATGCTCTTGATTTAGGTAGGTGCTGGGGGATTGCCCCAGCACCCGACGGAACATGGTGGAGAACGCGCCAGGGCTGTCATAGCCCAGGTCCAGGGCGATTCGGGTTACCGGCTCCGCGGCCGCCAGCCGGGCCAGGGCCTGGATCACGCAGGCCCGTTGCCGCCACTGCACGAAGCTCATATCGGTCTCCTGGCGAAACCAGCGATTGAAGGTACGCAGGCTGACATGCAGTCGGTCTGCCCAGTGCAGGGGGGATTGATGGACATCGGGCCGGGCGAGAAAAGCCCGGCACAGCTCCAGCAGTGGGCCGCCGGCCGGCAAGGGAATGTGCAGCGGCAGGCCAGGGCAACGCTGGATTTCGTGCAGCAGCAGGTTGATCAGCAGCCCGTCGCGCCCGTCCAGGTCGTATTCCAGGGGCATGTCCACTGCTTCCAGCAGTAGCTGGCGCAGCAGTGGCGAGATGCCGATGACCCGGCAGCCGCTGCTGTCCAGTGGCGCCGCGGCCGGCTCGATATACAGGCTGCGAGTGCTGACCCCAAGCATCAGCACCTCATGTTCCACCCCCGGTGGAATCCACACCGCACGCTGCGGTGGCACCACCCAGTTGCCCTGATCGGTACTGACCTGCATCACTCCGGTGGCGCCATAGAGCAGTTGCGCCCGCCGATGCCGATGGCGCGGCAGGCGTTGCCCGTCTGGGTAGTCGGTGCCAATGGCGAGCACGGTACGCGGGGTCTGATCCAGTTGGTCGATGGAGATATTGCGCATGCCGACACAGTCCTGTATTTGGCGTAAACGCAAACATTATTGGCCAATTTGCTGAAGCCGGCCAAGCGCTGGGGTTCTATCTTCCAGGGCGTCTACCTGAATGGAAACGCCTTGATGTTCTATCTACTGTTGGCACTTTTTGGTTGCATGACGGGCATCAGCGCCGTGCTGTTCGGCTTTGGTGGCGGGTTTGTGGTGGTGCCGCTGCTGTACTGGATGTTGCTCGGCAGCCAGGGCGCCGATTCGGCGGTGGGGCAGGCGGCGATGCATGTCGCGGTAGCCACTTCGACCTGCGTGATGATCGTCAACGCCTTGGTTGCCACCGGCAGGCACCAGCGCGCAGGCAATCTTGTCCGCCGCTATCTGTGGCCCCTGGGTGGCTATATCGGGCTGGGGGCGATAGTTGGCGCGGCGGGGGCTATGTGGGTGAGTGGCGAGGTGATCCGCTATGCCTTTATTGCCTACCTGGGCCTGACCATTGCCGACTGCCTGCTGCGCCGGGGGTTTCTTGAACAGTCGGTAGGGCAGAAAACCCGTGACCTGGGATCAGGCGAAACGCTCTTTGGCGGTGTAGGAATAGGCGTCATTGCTACCTTCCTCGGAGTGGGCGGCAGTGTCATGACTGTTCCCCTGCTACGTCGCTGCGGCCTGAGCATGACCCAGGCCACCTCCATGGCCAATCCGCTGAGTGTCCCCGTGGCGCTGGCGGGTACTGCGACCTATATGGCGCTGGCAGGCTATAGCCGCTTCGATCTGGGGCCCTGGTTTGTCGGTTATGTCGACCTGCTGGCGTTTTTTGTCCTCACCCTCGGTTCGTTGCTGGGTATTCGTCTGGCCGCGCCCTGGATCGGCAGGATCCCTGACCGGGTACATGCGAGGGTTTACATCGGTCTGTTGTTTCTGGTGCTGCTGAGCATGTGCCTGAAGTGATAGAAGCGTCACGCTTGGCCGCTCGATTGTCCTGGGGCGCCGGTCCATAATTGCTCGTCGCTTACCACAGGCCCAGGCGCTGCTGACGACGCTGGCGGCCTTTTCATGCAAGGGAGTTTCCATGTTCAACGGATTGATGCGCCAGACCCTCGGTGCCCTGTTGCTGTGTATCTACCTTCAGGGTCTGCAGGCCTCGCCCTCTCGACAGGTTCTCAGCGGCACTCTGGGCAAGATGCCGATTGTGCTGGAAATCAATACCGGCGATCCCAAGGACGTCACAGGGCGATATTTCTATCAGAAGTATCACCATGATCTGGCACTCAACGGCACGCTTGTCGGGCAGGCGCTGGAGCTGCGGGAGGGAGGAGGCCGCCCTGACGATGAGCAGGCGGCCCTGCCCACCTTCAAGTTGCAGCAAACTGCCGATGGCTGGCAGGGACAGTGGCAGGATTCCAAGGGCAAGACTCTCGATGTGCAGTTGTCCACGGCCAAGGCTGAGGCGCCCAAGCCGGATGCGTTGCCCTATCTGGCGCAGCTTTATCCGAATGACCTGTACGAATACCTGCGCCTGCAGGGCCTGGCCCTCAAGCAGGGCAAGCAGCAGAGCTTCATGGGTTACACCCTGCAATGGTGGAGCGAGCCAGGGTCGAAGCTGTCGATGTTCAAGGTGGTCGGCGGTTACCCGGAAGCTCAGCAACAGCGTCTCAATCAGTTGTTGATGGAGCGTCTGTGGCGCGAGGTGAGCGCCTACCACGAGTGCCTGCTGGGAGCCGGCTCCCAGGAGGGCGAATTCATGCAGACGGTAAAACCACAGTTCTTCTCACCGGCGGTACTGAGCGTGAATATCTCCACCAGCTATTCCTGCGGCGGTGCTCACCCGGACTTTGGCGATTCCCCCATGAATATCGACGTGAACAGTGGCCACCCGTTGTCACTGTCCGATGTGCTCTGGGTGGGGCAAGGCAAACCGCTATTGCACAGCGACCGCAATGGCAAAGGAGACACTCGTCTCACCGAAGCTGAGCGCACAGGCCTCTACGAATACAACCAGGAAAAACTGGCACCGTGGCTGGTCCAGCAGTTTCGCGCCTTGTACCCCGGCAAGATGCGCGAGCCGACCGACCCCGACGAGGGCTGCAACTACAGCGACGAGAGCGTCTGGGGCGATAACAGTTGGTACTTCACTCCCAAGGGGCTGTTCCTCAAGGCCTACTTTCCTCGGGTAGCGCGGGCCTGTGACGGGCCTGAGTGGTCGGTGCTGCCGTATGCGGTGGTCAGGAAGCACCCCGGGGCCGTCGCTCTGGAGCTGCCCAAGCATTGAAACCGAAGGAGGTTATTTTGCCTCCAGCCCCGGCGCCTCGCGGATCACGAAGTGATCCAGGTTCTCGATATTGGCGCTGAAGACCCCGAAGGTCGACTCGGGGTCTTTCTTGCTCGGCACCTGCTTGAGTGCCGGCGTCACGCCATAGAAGAAACAGTACAGCTCCCGCTGGCTGTCGGCGGCGCCCTTGATCTCCTCGAGGAAGGCTTTGCGCTTGCGGTAGCTGTCGATCAGCTTCTTGCTCAGGTAGATATTGACCGAGTAGGGCTTCTTCTTGGTTTCGCCCTCGGCCTTGAACCAGACTTTCTGCTCGAAATCGATGCGAAAGCTTTGGGTGTAATCCTTGATCTCCTTGATCTTGCCCCAGTAGATAAGCCCCTTGTTGTCCAGCAGGTACTCGATCTTCTTGAAGAACGAGGCGTAGCTGGCCGTGTGTTCGCCGACCTTCAGCGGCATGCGCTTGAGCAGTTCCTTGTCGTCGATGTTCGACACAAAGCACTCCACCGGGTGGGCGAAGACGCTGGTCTTGTCCGGGGTAGTGTCGCGCCCGGGATGGGGCTTGTGCGAACTGGCCTTAGCGGCTGGCGGAGTGTCCTGTGGGGCATCCACTGCCGCTTGCGGGCTGGCCGGCTTGCGCACGTATTCACGGCGGCTTAAGAGCAGCTCCGAGGGGAAATGCTCCTCGCGTTCCTCTTCGGTCGCGGTGCCTTCCACGCTACCGGCGCTTTTGCTGACCCCATAAGGGCATCCTTCCATATGAAGCGTGGCGGGCAGGTTCTTGAAATGCGGCGTGCGGATGTAGTTGACGTTCTTGGCGTTGAAAGTGCCCAGTTGATTAGTGCTATCGAACGCTGCGCGGCATTCATCGTTGGGGCACTGGAAACTTTCCCTGGCCGAATCGAAGACCAGGGTTTCATCGAAATTCAGATCACGCACGTCATAGATCGACAACTTGTCGTCGAGGCTGATGCAGTACGCGGTATCGAATTTCATGGGCGCTTTGATCCTTAAGCGGAAGAGGGTTCTTTATAGCGGCAGGTCATGCAGCCTGCACGTACTTTGATGAACCAGTCCCTGTGTAGATTGGTGCGGCCAATAAAAAAGCCCTGACCAGGTCAGGGCTTCTTGTTTGTGTCATTGATCCGGGAATCAATCCCAGCTCAAGGCGCCGCCAGTCTGATACTCGATCACGCGGGTCTCGAAGAAGTTCTTCTCTTTCTTCAAGTCCATGATCTCGCTCATCCATGGGAACGGGTTGGTGGTACCTGGGTACTCTTCCTTCAGGCCGATCTGCGACAGGCGACGGTTGGCGATGAACTTGAGGTAGTCCTCCATCATCGCGGCGTTCATGCCCAGTACACCGCGCGGCATGGTGTCGCGAGCGTATTCGATCTCCAGTTGGGTGCCCTGGAGGATCATCTGGGTCGCTTCTTCCTTCATCTCGGCATCCCACAGGTGCGGGTTTTCGATCTTGATCTGGTTGATCACGTCGATGCCGAAGTTCAGGTGCATGGATTCGTCGCGCAGGATGTACTGGAACTGCTCGGCGACACCGGTCATTTTGTTGCGACGGCCCATGGACAGGATCTGGGTGAAGCCGCAATAGAAGAAGATGCCTTCCAGAACGCAGTAGTAGGCGATCAGGTTGCGCAGCAGTTCCTTGTCGGTGTCGACGGTGCCGGTTTCGAACTTCGGATCGGAGATCGAACGGGTGTACTTCAGGCCCCAGGCGGCTTTCTTCGCGACCGATGGAATCTCGTGGTACATGTTGAAGATCTCGCCTTCATCCATGGCCAGCGATTCGATGCAGTACTGGTAGGCGTGGGTGTGGATCGCCTCTTCGAACGCCTGGCGCAGGATGTACTGGCGGCATTCCGGGTTGGTGATCAGGCGGTACACGGCCAGTACCAGGTTGTTGGCAACCAGGGAGTCGGCGGTGGAGAAGAAGCCCAGGTTGCGCATGACGATGCGGCGCTCGTCGTCGGTCAGGCCTTCCGGGTTTTTCCACAGGGCGATGTCGGCGGTCATGTTGACCTCTTGCGGCATCCAGTGGTTGGCGCAGCCGTCGAGGTACTTCTGCCAGGCCCAGTCATACTTGAACGGCACCAGCTGGTTGAGGTCGGCGCGGCAGTTGATCATGCGCTTCTCGTCAACCGCGACACGGGCGGAAGAACCTTCCAGTTCAGCCAGGCCTTCGGCGATGTCGAGCTGATCCAGAGACGCCTTGGCGCGGGCAACGGCAGCGGAGTCGCTGGCGGTCACGGCGCGGGCTTCAAGAGCGGCGGCACCACCGGCGCTGTCGAGGCGGTCCATGTTGGCTTCAGTAGCGTGGCCGGCGTTGGCGCCTTTGACCGCAACTTCACCTTCTTCTTTGTCGAATTCGTCCCAGCTCAGCATGACGTGTCGTCTCCTGCTCGAGGGCCAGATGCCCGTGTGAAAACAAAAGGGGTGGTTTTTCACACGGCACGCTGGCCGCGTTAAATCATTGGAAATCGTTTGTTGCAGCAGTGAACGCAGGCAATAAACAGAAATACGTGTCCGGGTGCCTGGTGACCGCTGTCGGGCGGAGCTTGGCGTACCAGCTCCTGCGCAGGATTCAGCAGGTCGTTTTCATCCGGTAAGGGAATGTTGCAGGCCCGTTTTGAGGACGCATTATAAGGATATTTTCGGGGGCGTGGGGCGACCGATGGGCGCAGGCGAGCCCGAGAAGGGGGGGGACTTGGAGCAGAGCGCGGGTTTACAAGGCTTTGGCGGTTGAAGATTTTTTTTCACGCTTGAAAAAAATAGCTGGAAATGGCCAAAAAATAGCCAATTTTACTAGATGTTGTGTTTTTGCAAGCCTTTTTGAGGTTTTGAACACAACTCGAATCGCTCGGTCTTGCCTTGGGAAATCTCCTGGAGCAGGTCTTCAGGGGGTGGCCGGATTTCCTCCGTCGAAGCCGTCGCTGGAGTTGCTCGCAAGGTCGTGGCGGTGCCATGAGGAGGCCATCAACCTCAGGAGGAAAGGTGCGTGCGATTGCCGGGCTCGCACGTCGTCAGGCTGAGGCCTTTTACTGCCCATGGGTGGGTAGTCACCAGGCATCTGTGCCGCAAGAGGGATTTCTTGCGGCCGGCAGTCATCAAGGTATGTGCAATGAACTTTGCTATTAGCCGTTAGAGCAACCGTTGCCCATTACGCGATATTGAAGAATATGCCGCTGGCCGTGGGAGTCTTCATATTCCATGCGCGCTGGTACAACTTCGCATACTTCTGGAACTTCGCTCATGGAGATAACTTTGGCGATATCCAGATCAGTCGAGTAAGTGTATTCCTCTACCGGTACTTGCTGGTTGGCGACATCAGTCGGGATCTCATCAGCCATCGCGGTTACGCACAGACTGCTGAGGGCCAGAACTAATAAAGCTTTCATTTGCGTTTTACCTTTCTAAGGTCGTGTGAGGTCACGCAGCCTTTATGGGGCTGCGTGTGGAACTTGAGTAGAAGTTTGATTAACTGCCTTCGTGGGGGCTGCAACTTGGTTAATCAGATTGCCTGTTGGGCGAGGCAGATTTTAGGCGCGGGGGCCGCAGTCATATAGGCGTACTTTTGATAAACACCTTTGACAGTTTTTGTAACAATCGCCGAAAAAGGGCTGTTTGGCAGCTGACTGGAACTTTTTTGGGTAGGGTGGATATCGCTGTAAGGCGCATTCTTGAAGGGGTTTGGCAAATGAAGGGGTATTTCGCAGGGGGTTGTTACTACCATCGTCGAATGGTTCTATAGACGCCCCCCGGCTACAACGGGGTCATACAAAAACAACTATGTCACCGAGGTAAGAAAGATGAGTGCGGCTTCTCTGTATCCCGTTCGTCCCGAGGTTTTGGCCAATACGCTGACTGACGAGGCGACCTACAAGGCCATGTACCAGCAGTCGGTCGTGAACCCGGACGGTTTCTGGCGCGAACAGGCCAAGCGTCTCGACTGGATCAAGCCTTTTACCACGGTGAAGCAGACCTCCTTCGACGATCACCATGTCGATATCAAGTGGTTCGCCGACGGCACCCTGAACGTCTCCTACAACTGCCTGGATCGCCATCTCGCCGAGCGCGGTGATCAGATCGCGATCATCTGGGAAGGCGACGATCCTTCCGAAAGCCGCAACATCACCTACCGCGAACTGCATGAGGAAGTCTGCAAGTTCGCCAACGCCCTGCGTGGCCAGGACGTGCACCGCGGCGACGTGGTGACTATCTATATGCCGATGATTCCCGAGGCGGTGGTGGCCATGCTGGCCTGTACCCGCATTGGCGCGATCCACTCGGTGGTGTTCGGCGGCTTCTCCCCTGAAGCCTTGGCCGGGCGCATCATCGACTGCCGCTCCAAGGTGGTGATCACTGCCGACGAAGGTATCCGTGCCGGCAAGAAAGTGCCGCTCAAGGCCAATGTCGACGATGCCCTGACCAATCCGGAAACCAGCAGCATTCAGAAGGTCATCGTGTGCAAGCGCACCGGTGGCAACATCAAGTGGAACCAGCACCGCGACATCTGGTACGAAGACTTGATGAAAGTCGCCGGCAGCGTCTGCGCGCCGAAAGAGATGGGCGCCGAAGAAGCGCTGTTCATCCTCTATACCTCCGGTTCCACCGGCAAGCCCAAGGGCGTGCAGCACACCACCGGCGGCTACCTGCTGTATGCGTCGCTGACCCATGAGCGGGTGTTCGACTACCGCCCGGGCGAAGTCTACTGGTGCACCGCCGACGTCGGCTGGGTCACCGGCCACACCTATATTGTCTACGGCCCGCTGGCCAACGGCGCCACCACCGTGCTGTTCGAGGGTGTGCCGAACTACCCGGATGTCACTCGGGTGGCGAAGATCGTCGACAAGCACAAGGTCAACATCCTCTACACCGCACCGACCGCAATCCGCGCCATGATGGCTTCGGGCACCGCTGCCTGCGAAGGCGCCGATGGCAGCAGCCTGCGCCTGCTGGGCTCGGTGGGCGAGCCGATCAACCCGGAAGCCTGGGACTGGTACTACAAGAACGTCGGTCAGTCCCGCTGCCCGATCGTCGACACCTGGTGGCAGACCGAAACCGGCGCCACCCTCATGAGCCCGCTGCCGGGGGCGCATGCCTTGAAGCCGGGTTCCGCAGCGCGTCCGTTCTTCGGCGTGGTGCCGGCCCTGGTGGATAACCTGGGCAACATCATCGAGGGCGCGGCCGAGGGCAACCTGGTGATTCTCGACTCGTGGCCAGGCCAGGCACGGACCCTGTACCGCGACCACGATCGTTTCGTCGATACCTACTTCAAGACGTTCCGTGGCATGTACTTCACCGGTGACGGCGCCCGTCGCGACGAGGATGGCTACTACTGGATCACCGGTCGGGTGGACGATGTGCTCAACGTCTCCGGGCACCGCATGGGTACCGCCGAAATCGAAAGCGCCATGGTTGCGCACCCGAAGGTCGCCGAAGCGGCGGTGGTGGGCGTACCTCACGACATCAAGGGGCAGGGCATCTACGTCTATGTGACCCTCAATGGTGGCGAAGAGCCTAATGAAGCCCTGCGCCTGGAATTGAAGAACTGGGTGCGCAAGGAAATCGGGCCGATCGCCTCGCCGGACGTCATCCAATGGGCGCCGGGCCTGCCGAAAACTCGTTCCGGGAAGATCATGCGGCGGATTCTGCGCAAGATCGCCACGGCGGAGTACGACGGTCTGGGCGATATCTCGACCCTGGCTGACCCGAGTGTGGTGCAGCACCTGATCGATACCCACAAGACCATGAACGTCGCCTGAGGCGGTTTTCGAGTCACCCAGCCCCGCCCGGCCCTGTGCCGGGCGGGGCTTTTTTGTGCGGTGGAGATGGGCCGCAAAGCCCTCTGCGTGGCTGGTGCAGGTGCCGGCTTGCCCGCGAAGAAGGGGCGAATAAATATCGGATTTATCCCTTCGGTGTATCCGAATGTTACCGGTACGGCCGAGGATGTAACCTCGCGCCTACTTTCGGGGCAATGGGAAACGCCGGGCCCCATTTCAGGGCCTTTTATACCCTTATAAAAAATAAGTCATCACGCTGCGCTTGCCGGAATAGAAGGCTTTGCCAATAATAGGCCCGCAATTTGCAGCATAGATCGGTTCCCCGTCTTTCGCTCTTGCATAGAATTGAAGAGCTGTCAATGCGCTGGCCAGGCATTCTCGATGCTTCTGTAATTTGTTGTCGCATTGAGGAAATATCGGCTTCCAGCCTGTCGTTAGAATGCCGGTCACTCGCTCGTCGTTGCCTGTGTGTGAGCCCCCTGCGGGCTGCCCGGGCCGCAGCGCCGCTATTTGCTGTTTCACCCATTCGCATATTGGGCTGTCGCTCACTCTGCCGTTTTCGCCCTTTACCGATGGAGTTCTAAGATGAAGAAACTCGTGCTTCTTGGCGCCCTGGCACTGTCCGTGCTCTCCCTGCCGACTTTTGCCGATGAAAAGCCCCTGAAAATTGGTATCGAAGCGGCTTACCCTCCGTTTGCCTCCAAGGCGCCGGACGGCAGCATCGTCGGTTTCGACTACGACATCGGCAACGCCCTGTGCGAAGAGATGAAGGTCAAGTGTGTCTGGGTCGAGCAAGAGTTCGACGGCCTGATCCCGGCACTGAAGGTTCGCAAGATCGACGCCATCCTCTCGTCCATGTCGATCACTGACGATCGCAAGAAATCCGTGGACTTCACCAACAAGTACTACAACACCCCGGCGCGTCTGGTGATGAAGGCCGGTACCCAGATCAGCGACGGCCTGGCCGAGCTCAAGGGCAAGAACATCGGCGTGCAGCGCGGTTCGATCCACGAGCGTTTCGCCCGTGAAGTGCTGGCTCCCCTGGGTGCGCAGATCAAGCCTTACGGCTCGCAGAACGAAATCTACCTGGATGTGGCCGCCGGTCGCCTCGACGGTACCGTGGCGGACGCTACCCTGTTGAATGACGGCTTCCTGAAGACCGACGCTGGCAAGGGCTTCGCCTTCGTCGGTCCGGCCTTCACCGACGTCAAATACTTCGGCGACGGCGTAGGGATCGCCGTGCGCAAGGGCGACAAGGCCGATCTGGACAAGATCAACGCCGCCATCGCTGCCATTCGTGAGAACGGCAAGTACAAGCAAATCCAGGACAAGTACTTCGACTTCGACATCTACGGCAAGTAAGACCGTCGAATCAGTCAGTCCGAGATGGCGCAAGCAGCAGAATCTCTGAAGTTTGCGCCATTTTTTCATCCCAATTTTCGAGGACCTGAATCATGTTGAAAGGCTACGGGGCTGTCATCCTCGATGGCGCTTGGCTGACGCTTCAGCTCGCCTTGTCGTCCATGGCCCTGGCCATTGTTCTGGGTCTGATCGGGGTTGCGCTGCGCCTCTCGCCGGTGCGCTGGCTGGCCTGGCTGGGCGACCTGTACTCCACGGTAATCCGCGGTATTCCCGACCTGGTGCTGATCCTGCTGATCTTCTACGGTGGCCAGGATCTGCTCAACCGGGTGGCGCCGCTGCTGGGTTATGACGATTACATCGACCTCAATCCGCTGGCGGCCGGTATCGGCACCCTGGGCTTCATCTTTGGTGCCTACCTCTCCGAAACCTTCCGTGGCGCCTTCATGGCGATCCCCAAGGGGCAGGCGGAAGCCGGCATGGCCTACGGCATGAGCAGCTTCCAGGTGTTCTTCCGGGTGATGGTGCCGCAGATGATTCGCCTGGCGATTCCCGGCTTCACCAACAACTGGCTGGTACTGACCAAGGCGACCGCGCTGATTTCCGTGGTGGGTCTGCAAGACATGATGTTCAAGGCCAAGCAGGCGGCGGATGCCACTCGCGAGCCATTCACCTTCTTCCTTGCAGTGGCGGCGATGTACCTGGTGATCACCAGTGTCTCGTTGCTGGCACTGCGTTACCTTGAGAAGCGCTACTCGGTAGGCGTAAGGGCGGCTGATCTATGATCTTCGACTACAACGTCATCTATGAGGCCCTGCCGCTGTACTTCGGCGGCCTGCTGACCACCCTGAAACTGCTGGCGCTGTCGCTGTTCTTCGGTTTGCTGGTGGCGCTGCCCCTGGGGCTGATGCGGGTGTCCAAGCAGCCGCTGGTGAACATGACAGCCTGGCTCTACACCTATGTGATCCGCGGCACGCCGATGCTGGTGCAGCTGTTCCTGATCTACTACGGCCTGGCTCAGTTCGAAGCGGTGCGCGAGAGTTTCCTCTGGCCCTGGCTGTCCAGCGCGACCTTCTGCGCCTGCCTCGCCTTTGCCATCAACACCAGCGCCTACACCGCGGAAATCATCGCCGGCAGCCTCAAGGCCACGCCCAATGGCGAGATCGAGGCGGCCAAGGCGATGGGCATGTCGCGCTACAAGATGTATCGCCGCATTCTCTTGCCATCGGCTCTGCGCCGCGCGCTGCCGCAGTACAGCAACGAAGTGATCATGATGCTGCAGACCACCAGTCTGGCGTCCATCGTGACCCTGATCGACATCACCGGCGCGGCGCGGACGGTCAACGCGCAGTACTACCTGCCGTTCGAGGCCTACATCACCGCCGGTGTGTTCTACCTGTGCCTGACCTTTATCCTGGTGCGCCTGTTCAAGCTGGCCGAAGGCCGCTGGCTGCGCTACCTGGCGCCGCGGAAGCACTGATATGGAACGCATCGATCATCCATTGCCCTGGAATCACCTGGGTAGCGAGCGGCGTATCTCGGTGTTCCGTTTCGGCAGCGGCGAGCGCAAGGCCTATATCCAGGCCAGCCTGCATGCTGACGAGTTGCCGGGCATGCGTACTGCCTGGGAGCTGAAGAAGCGCCTCGGTGAACTGGAAGCCCAGGGGGCTCTCAACGGCGTCATCGAGCTGGTGCCGGTGGCCAACCCGCTGGGCCTGGGCCAGTTGCTGCAAGGCAATCACCAGGGGCGTTTCGAGGCCGGCAGCGGCAAGAACTTCAACCGTGATTTCGTCGAGTTGAGCGAGCCGGTCGGCCAGCGCCTGCAAGGGCGCCTGGGGGATGATCCGCACGCCAATGTGCGCCTGATTCGCCAGGCCATGGCCGAGGTGCTGGCTGAGCTACCGCCGGCGTCCAGCCAGTTGCAGGGCATGCAGCGGGTGCTCCTGGGCCATGCCAGCAGCGCTGATGTGGTGCTGGACCTGCATTGCGATGCCGAGGCGGCGCTGCACATGTATGCATTGCCGCAGCATTGGCCGCAGTGGCGCTCCCTGGCCGCGCACCTGGATGTGAAGGTCGGCCTGCTGGCGGAAGATTCCGGTGGCAGTTCGTTCGACGAAGCCTGTTCGTTGCCCTGGTTGCGCCTGTCGCGGCAGTTCCCTGAAGCGCAGATCCCCTTGGCTTGCCTGGCAACCACCCTCGAGCTGGGCGGCCAGGCCGACACCGGGCGGCCTCAGGCCCAAGCGCACGCAGAAGGCATCCTGGCGTTTCTTGCCGAGCAGGGGTTGATTGCCGGTGATTGGCCGGCCCCCGGGCGCGAAGCCTGCGAGGCCATGCCTTTCGAAGGCACCCAGCTGCTGTATGCGCCGCACCCCGGCGTGGTGAGCTTTCTGCGTCCGGCCGGTAGCTGGGTGGAGGCGGGCGAGCCGGTTTTTGAAGTGATTGATCCCCTATCCGATCGGGTCAGCACGGTGTGTGCTGGCACCAGCGGCGTGCTGTTCGCCGTTGAGCGGCTGCGTTATGCCCAACCCGGTTTCTGGCTGGCCAAGGTGGCGGGGCGCGAAGCGCTGCGTCACGGGCGCTTGCTCAACGACTGACTGTTTTTGTGAGAACCGACCGCATGTACAAACTTGAAGTCCAAGACCTGCATAAGCGCTATGGCAGTCACGAAGTGCTCAAGGGCGTGTCCCTGAAGGCCGCAGCTGGCGATGTAATCAGCATCATCGGCTCCAGTGGCTCGGGCAAGAGTACATTCCTGCGCTGCATCAACCTGCTGGAGCAGCCCCATGCGGGCAAGATCCTGCTGAACAACGAAGAGCTGAAGCTGGTAGCCAACAAGGACGGCGCCTTGAAGGCCGCCGATCCCAAGCAGCTGCAGCGCATGCGCTCGCGCCTGTCGATGGTGTTCCAGCATTTCAACCTGTGGTCGCACATGACCGCGATTGAAAACATCATGGAAGCGCCGGTGCATGTGCTGGGTGTGTCCAAGGCCGAGGCTCGCGAGAAGGCCGAGCACTACCTGGCCAAGGTCGGTGTGGCGCACCGCAAGGATGCCTATCCGGGGCACATGTCCGGTGGCGAGCAGCAACGGGTGGCGATTGCCCGGGCCCTGGCGATGGAACCGGAAGTCATGCTGTTCGACGAGCCGACCTCGGCCCTGGACCCGGAACTGGTGGGCGACGTCCTGAAGGTCATGCAGGCCCTGGCCCAGGAAGGTCGGACCATGGTGGTGGTGACCCACGAAATGGGCTTTGCCCGTGAGGTGTCCAACCAGCTGGTGTTCCTGCACAAGGGTGTGGTGGAAGAGAGCGGCAACCCGCGTGAAGTGCTGGTGAACCCGCAATCAGAACGTTTGCAACAATTCCTCTCGGGCAGCCTCAAGTAATAGCTGCCGTTGTGCACCAAATTAGGTCATGCTGCGCACCGCGCGCCAGATGGTCTAACTTGGTGCTGCCGCCCTTGGCTTCTTACCTTGTTTTCGTTTCGGATTGCCCGCCATGACTGCCCATCGAATTGGTTTCCTGATTTGGCCCAGCACTAAAGCCTTGACGCTGGCGCTGGCTGAGGAGGCCTTGCGTGTTGCCCAGCGGGTGCACCCGGAAGTGGTCTATGAGCTGGCTTTCCTGCAGGCCGAAACCCCGGCCGAAGGCGCCTGGCAACTGCCGGGCGAGCCTTGGGCGGGCAAGCTGGAAGGTTGTCAGAAACTGTTCCTGCTGGCGGACGAGCCGCCGGCGCCGATGAGTTCCGGCTTGAGCAGTGCCCTCAAGCAACTGGTGCGTGCCGGCTGTGTGATTGGTGGGTTGTCAGCCGGGGTTTACCCCTTGGCACAACTGGGGTTGCTCGATGGTTATCGGGCAGCGGTGCACTGGCGCTGGCAGGATGATTTCGCCGAGCGTTTTCCCAAGGTCATCGCCACCAGCCATCTGTTCGACTGGGACCGTGATCGCCTGACCGCGTGCGGTGGCATGTCGGTGCTGGACCTGCTGCTGGCGGTGCTGGCCCGGGATCATGGCGCCGAGCTGGCCGGTGCGGTGTCCGAGGAACTGGTGGTGGAGCGCATTCGTGAAGGTGGCGAGCGCCAGCGTATCCCGCTGCAAAATCGCCTGGGCTCCAGCCACCCGAAGCTGACCCAGGCAGTGCTGCTGATGGAGGCCAATATCGAGGAGCCGCTGACCACCGACGAGATTGCCCAGCACGTCTGTGTTTCCCGTCGTCAGTTGGAGCGGATCTTCAAGCAGTACCTGAACCGCGTGCCCAGCCAGTATTACCTGGAGCTGCGCCTGAACAAGGCCCGGCAGATGCTGATGCAGACCAGCAAGTCGATCATTCAGATCGGCCTGTCCTGTGGTTTCTCTTCCGGCCCGCACTTCTCCAGCGCTTACCGCAACTTCTTTGGCGCCACCCCGCGTGAAGATCGCAATCAGCGGCGCAGCAGCAGCCCGTTCGAACTCTCCTCCGTGCCTTCCGAGCGCGGTTGACCCCGTATTGTAGGAGCCGGCTTGCCGGCGAATCCCACAGGCAACCCGCTCGCCCGCAAAATCCCGTTCGACGTCCTCTTGTCGTAACGTCGATAACCTTTTCGAGATTTGGGGCTGCCCGCCACATAACTACCTGGGTAATTACCTTGGGCAAATTGCCCGGCAAATCTGCCGCTGAGGCTGTGCGCAGTTTAAACTGCGCCTTTGCGACGCTATTTGTCGCATTGCCATAAACCCGCTTAAAACCTGGGTTGGCGCTATAAGAAGTTGTCGCTTGGCGACAAGGCCGGGCACAAAACTGTCCTTACAATCCCTCCATCGCTCGCCAGTTTCAGGCGGGTGTTCCTCTTCAGGAGACTCCGATGTCCGTTGAGCAAGCTCCGGTGCAACGCGCCGATTTCGACCAGGTGATGGTTCCCAACTACGCACCTGCGGCCTTCATTCCTGTGCGTGGCGCGGGGTCCCGAGTATGGGATCAGTCGGGTCGGGAACTGATCGACTTCGCCGGCGGCATCGCGGTCAACGTACTGGGCCACGCCCATCCGGCCCTGGTAGGCGCACTGACCGAGCAAGCGGGCAAGCTGTGGCATGTGTCCAACGTCTTCACCAACGAGCCGGCCCTGCGCCTGGCCCACAAGCTGATCGACGCCACCTTCGCCGAGCGCGTGTTCTTCTGCAACTCCGGCGCAGAAGCCAACGAGGCCGCCTTCAAGCTGGCCCGTCGCGTGGCTCACGATCGTTTCGGCGCCGAGAAGTACGAAATCATCGCGGCCCTGAACAGCTTCCACGGCCGTACCCTGTTCACCGTGAACGTGGGTGGCCAGTCCAAGTACTCCGATGGCTTCGGTCCGAAGATCACCGGCATCACCCATGTGCCGTACAACGATCTGGCCGCCCTGAAAGCCGCGGTTTCCGACAAGACCTGCGCCGTGGTGCTGGAGCCGATCCAGGGCGAGGGCGGCGTGCTGCCGGCCGAGCTGGCCTACCTGCAAGGCGCCCGCGAGCTGTGCGACCAGCACAACGCGCTGCTGGTGTTCGACGAAGTGCAGACCGGCATGGGCCGCAGCGGCGAGCTGTTCGCCTATCAGCATTACGGCGTGACCCCGGACATCCTCACCAGCGCCAAGAGCCTGGGCGGTGGTTTCCCGATCGCGGCGATGCTGACCACCGAAGCGCTGGCCAAGCACCTGGTAGTCGGCACCCACGGCACCACCTACGGCGGCAATCCGCTGGCGTGTGCGGTGGCCGAGGCGGTGATCGACGTGATCAACACCCCACAGGTGCTCAATGGTGTGAAAGCCAAGCACGACCGCTTCAAGACCCGTCTGTTGCAGATCGGCGAGAAGTACGGCCTGTTCACGCAAGTCCGCGGCCTGGGCCTGTTGCTCGGCTGCGTGCTCAGCGAGGCCTGGAAGGGCAAGGCCAAGGACGTGTTCAACGCGGCCGAGAAAGAAGGCCTGATGATCCTGCAAGCCGGCCCTGACGTGGTGCGCTTCGCGCCGAGCCTGGTGGTCGAGGATGCCGATATCGACCAGGGCCTGGACCGCTTCGAGCGCGCCGTGGCGAAATTGACTCAAGCCTGATCCAGGGCGGCGGTGCTTCTCGGCGCCGGCCTTTGCGGCCGGCGTCGAGCCTAATTCCTGTGCCGGGCTATCCCGGCATTTTTTTCCCTGAGTCGGACGGTTTCCGACCTGTTTTAGAGTAAGGAGTGACACCATGCTGGTGATGCGCCCCGCGCAAATGGCTGATCTGGGCGAGGTACAGCGTCTGGCTGCAGACAGCCCGATTGGTGTCACCTCCTTGCCGGATGATGTGGATCGCCTGAGCGACAAGATCGCCGCAAGCGAGGCTTCGTTCGCCGCTGAAGTGAGCTTCAACGGTGAAGAGAGCTACTTCTTCGTCCTGGAAGACACCGACAGCGGCAAGCTGGTGGGCTGCTCGGCGATTGTCGCCTCGGCCGGCTACTCCGAGCCGTTCTACAGCTTTCGCAACGAAACCTTCGTCCACGCTTCCCGCGAGCTGAAGATCCACAACAAGATCCACGTCCTGTCCCAGTGCCACGACCTCACCGGCAACAGCCTGCTGACCAGTTTCTACGTGGTACCGGAGCTGGTGGGCTCGGCCTGGTCGGAGCTCAACTCCCGCGGCCGCCTGTTGTTCGTCGCCAGCCACCCGGAGCGCTTCGCCGATTCGGTGGTGACCGAGATCGTCGGCTACAGCGATGAGCATGGCGACTCGCCGTTCTGGGATGCCATCGGGCGCAACTTCTTCGACCTCAACTACGCCGAGGCCGAGCGCCTGTGCGGCCTGAAAAGCCGGACCTTCCTCGCCGAGCTGATGCCCCATTACCCGATCTACGTGCCGCTGCTGCCGGATGCGGCCCAGGAAGCCATGGGCCAGGTGCACCCGCGGGCACAGATCACCTTCGACATCCTGATGCGCGAAGGTTTTGAAACCGATCACTACATCGACATCTTCGACGGTGGCCCGACCTTGCATGCGCGGGTCTCGGGTATCCGCTCGATTGCCCAGAGCCGCGTGGTGCCGGTGAAGATCGGTGAAGCAGCCAAGGGCGGCGGCCGTCAGTACTTGGTCTCCAACGGCCAGTTGCAGGATTACCGCGCGGTGTTGCTGGAGCTGGATTACGCCCCGGGCAAACCGGTGACCCTGGACCTGCAAGCCGCCGAAGCCCTGGGCGTCGGCGAAGGCGCCAGCGTGCGCCTGGTGGCGGTTTAACGCCTGCTTTCACTACCTGGAAAGCAAGCCTAGAAGCAGCGAGTTTCGCGCAGGCCGCCAGCGGCCTGCGTCTGAGGAGATAGCATGATCGTTCGTCCCGTACGCAGCAGCGATTTACCCGCGCTGATCGACCTGGCCCGCAGCACCGGCACTGGCCTCACCACCTTGCCGGCCAACGAAGAGCGCCTGACCCACCGGGTCGGCTGGGCGGAAAAGACCTTTCGCGGTGAAGCCGAGCGCGGCGATGCGGACTACCTGTTCGTGCTTGAAGACGACAACGGCCGGGTGGTGGGCATTTCCGCCATCGCCGGCGCCGTCGGCCTGCGCGAGCCCTGGTACAACTTCCGGGTCGGCTTGACGGTCAGCGCCTCCCAGGAGCTGAACATCTACCGCGAGATCCCCACGCTGTTCCTGGCCAATGACCTGACCGGCAACTCCGAGCTGTGCTCGCTGTTCCTGCATGCCGATTACCGCACCGGCCTCAACGGCCGCATGCTGGCCAAGGCGCGGATGCTGTTCATCGCCGAGTTCCCGCAGCTGTTCGGCAACAAGATCATTGCCGAGATGAGAGGCATGTCCGACGAGAATGGCCGCTCGCCGTTCTGGGAAAGCCTGGGCCGGCACTTCTTCAAGATGGAGTTCAGCCAGGCCGACTACCTGACCGGTGTCGGCAACAAGGCCTTCATCGCCGAGCTGATGCCCAAGTTCCCGCTCTATACCTGTTTCCTGTCCGAAGATGCGCGCAACGTCATCGCCAAGGTCCACACCGACACCGAGCCGGCGCTGGCCATGCTCAAGAGCGAAGGCTTCAGCTACCAGGGCTATGTCGACATCTTCGACGCCGGCCCGGCGGTGGAGTGCGAGACCAGCAAGATCCGCGCAGTGCGTGACAGCCAGGCGCTGGTGCTGGCCATCGGCACCCCGGGCGACGACGCCACGCCGTTCCTGATCCACAACCGCAAGCGCGAGGACTGCCGCATCACCGCGGCACCGGCGCGCTTTGCCGCCGGCACCCTGGTGGTCGATCCCCTGACCGCCAAGCGCCTGCAACTCAACGCCGGCGACCAGGTCCGCGCGGTTCCGCTGTCTGCTTCTCGGGAGTCGAAATAATGAGCACGCTGTACATTGCCGGCCAATGGCTGGCCGGTCAGGGCGAGGCCTTCACCTCGGTCAATCCGGTGACCCAGGCGGTCATCTGGTCGGGTAACGGTGCCACTGCCGCACAAGTGGAGAGCGCCGTGCAGGCTGCCCGCCAGGCGTTTCCGGCCTGGGCCAAGCGTTCCCTGGAAGAGCGCATCAGCGTGCTCGAAGCCTTTGCCGCCAGCCTGAAGAGCCGTGCCGACGAACTGGCCCGCTGCATTGGCGAGGAAACCGGCAAGCCGCTGTGGGAAGCTGCCACCGAAGTCACCAGCATGGTCAACAAGATCGCCATCTCGGTGCAGAGCTACCGCGAACGTACCGGCGAGAAGAGCGGCCCGCTGGGCGACGCCACCGCCGTGCTGCGGCACAAGCCCCACGGTGTGGTGGCGGTGTTCGGCCCCTACAACTTCCCTGGCCACCTGCCTAACGGGCACATCGTTCCCGCTTTGCTGGCCGGTAACAGCGTGCTGTTCAAACCCAGCGAGCTGACGCCGAAAGTCGCCGAGCTGACGGTGCAGTGCTGGATCGAAGCCGGCCTGCCGGCCGGTGTGCTGAACCTGCTGCAAGGCGCTCGGGAAACCGGCATCGCCCTGGCGGCCAATCCGGGTATCGATGGGTTGTTCTTCACCGGTTCCAGCCGTACCGGCAATCACCTGCACCAGCAGTTCGCCGGGCGCCCGGACAAGATCCTGGCCCTGGAAATGGGCGGCAACAACCCCCTGGTGGTGGAGCAGGTCGCCGACCTGGACGCTGCGGTGTACACCATCATCCAGTCGGCCTTTATCTCGGCTGGCCAGCGTTGCACCTGCGCGCGGCGCTTGCTGGTGCCGCAAGGCGCCTGGGGTGACACGTTGTTGGCGCGCCTGGTGGCGGTCAGCGCAACCATCGAGGTCGGCGCGTTTGACCAGCAGCCTGCGCCGTTCATGGGCTCGGTGATCTCCCTGGGCGCCGCCCGCGCACTGATGGATGCGCAGCAGCAGCTGTTGGCCAACGGCGCCGTAGCCTTGCTGGAAATGACCCAGCCCCAGGCCCAGGCCGCCTTGCTGACCCCGGGCATCCTGGACGTTAGCGCCGTGGCCGAGCGCCTTGATGAGGAGCTGTTCGGGCCGTTGCTGCAAGTGATCCGCTACGCTGATTTCGATGACGCGATCGCCGAGGCCAACAACACTCAGTACGGCTTGGCGGCCGGTCTGTTGTCGGACTCCGCCGAGCGCTACCAGCAGTTCTGGCTGGAAAGTCGAGCAGGTATCGTCAACTGGAACAAGCAGTTGACCGGCGCCGCCAGCAGCGCGCCATTCGGTGGCGTGGGGGCCTCGGGCAACCATCGGGCCAGTGCCTATTACGCGGCGGACTACTGCGCGTACCCGGTGGCTTCCCTGGAAACCCCGAGCCTGGTGCTGCCGAGCGCGTTGACGCCGGGTGTGCGCCTGTCCTGATTGGCGTGGCCTTTTCGCCGGCAAGCCGGCTCCTGCAGATCTGTGCAGGAGCCGACTTGCCGGCGAACGAGCTCACCGCGTTCGCCATGTGTAGATATCGATTGCCTATAACAAACAGATTCGTGGAGCCTCGCTGATGAAATCCTATGAAGTCAATTTTGACGGGCTAGTGGGGCCGACCCATAACTACGGCGGCCTGTCCTACGGCAACGTTGCCTCCCAGAGCAACAGCCAGCAGGGCTCCAATCCCAGGGAAGCGGCGCTGCAAGGCCTGGCGAAAATGAAAGCGCTGATGGAAATGGGCTTTCAGCAAGGCGTGCTCGCCCCGCAAGAGCGCCCGGACGTGGCCGCCCTGCGCAACCTGGGTTTTGCCGGAACAGACGCCCAAGTCATCCAGCAGGCCGCCAAGCAGGCGATGCCATTGCTGGTCGCCAGTTGCTCGGCATCGAGCATGTGGGTGGCCAACGCCGCCACGGTCAGCCCCAGTGCCGACACCGCCGATGGCCGTGTGCACTTCACTGCCGCCAACCTCAACTGCAAATACCACCGCAGCATCGAGCACCCCACCACCAGTCGCGTGCTGGGGGCCATGTTCGCTGACCAGAAGCACTTCGCCCATCACGCGGCCCTGCCGGCGGTAGCGCAGTTCGGCGACGAAGGCGCCGCCAACCACACGCGCTTCTGCCGTGACTATGGGCAGGCCGGCGTGGAGTTCTTCGTCTTCGGTCGCAGTGCTTTCGATACTCGCTACCCGGCACCGCAGAAGTACCCGGCGCGCCAGACCCTGGAAGCTTCCCAGGCCGTCGCCAGGTTGCATGGCCTGAGCGAGGAAGGGGTGGTCTATGCCCAGCAGAACCCTTCGGTGATCGACCAGGGCGTGTTCCACAACGACGTGATCGCGGTGGGCAATGGCGAGGTGTTGTTCTATCACGAGGACGCCTTCCTCGAGACCGATAAGATGCTCGCCGAGTTGCAGGGCAAGCTGGGCAAGCGCGGCGGCAACTTCCAGTCGATCTGCGTGCCGCGTTCGCAGGTGACGGTGGAAGATGCCGTGCGCTCCTACCTGTTCAACAGCCAGTTGCTGTCACGCGCCGACGGCTCGATGCTGCTGATCGTGCCCGAGGAATGCCGCGGCAACGAGCGGGTCTGGCAGTACCTGCAAAGCCTCACCAGCTCTGGCGGGCTGATTCGTGAAGTGAAGGTCTTCGACCTCAAGCAGAGCATGCAGAACGGCGGTGGCCCGGCGTGCCTGCGCTTGCGCGTAGCGCTCAAGGAAACCGAGCTGGCGGCGGTCAATCCTGGGGTTATCATGACCGCGCCGTTGTACGACACCCTGACCCAATGGGTCGGCAAGCACTATCGCGACCGCCTGAGCGAAAGCGACCTGGCGGACCCGCAACTGCTGCTTGAGTGCCGGACGGCACTGGATGAACTGACGCAAATCCTTAAACTGGGCGCGGTTTATCCCTTCCAGATCAATTGAAAGCCAGCGCCCGGCGATCCCGGGCGCGCAGCTTTACCCCAGATGAGAACTGACCCATGAGCGATACCTTGCAGCTGATCCTTGAAGACACCGACGGCACTCAGCTGGAAACGTCCTGCACCCGTTTCGCCGTGCTGTGGCAGGGCAAGGAAGTGTGGATCCAGCAGGACGGCCGCGGCCAGCTGCTGATCGGCGTGGATGTGGAAGAAGGTGATGCGGAATACGCCAGCCTGCTGCTGCGCCCGCTGGCGACCAACCTGGTCAGCCTGCAACTGGAAATGGAGCCGGCCGACGCCGGTGACGATGATCACGTGCACGGCCCTGACTGCGGCCACGCTCACTAAGGAAGTCCGCTCTATGCTCGCCCTCGGCAAACTGCTTGAACTGACCCTCGCCGGCCGTGAACCGGCGGAGAAGACTCAACTGACTGTCGACGGCGTGCGCATGCGCTGGCTGAGCGAGGGGGCGCTGGAAGTGCGGCCGCCCGAGGCTCGCGATAACGGCCTGGACCTGCTGCTGTCAGCGGGAATCCATGGCAACGAGACGGCTCCCATCGAGCTGCTCGACCGCTTGTTGCATGACATCGCCCGGGGCGATCTGAAGCCCCGCGCACGTATCCTGTTCCTGTTCGGCAACCCCGAGGCCATGCGCCGCGGCGAGCGTTTTGTCGAACAGGACGTCAACCGGCTATTCAATGGCCGGCATGAATCGAGCAGTGGTTTCGAAGCCCTGCGCGCTTGTGAACTGGAGCGACTGGCGGCGAGCTTCTTCAGCCAGCCCGATCGCCAGCGCCTGCACTACGACCTGCACACGGCAATCCGCGGCTCGAAGATCGAGCAGTTTGCCCTGTACCCATGGAAGGACGGGCGTCAGCATTCACGCCGTGAGCTGGCACGCCTGCGGGCTGCCGGTATGGAAGCGGTGCTGTTGCAGAACAAGCCCTCCATCGTCTTCAGTGCCTACACCTACGATCAGCTGGGGGCCGAGTCCTTCACCCTGGAGTTGGGCAAGGCACGGCCATTCGGGCAGAACCAGGGGGTCAATGTCGAACGCCTGGAAACCCGGCTCAAGCAGATCATCGACGGTAGCGAACCACCTGCGGAGCAGGACAGCCTCGACGGGTTGCAGTTGTTCAGCGTGGCTCGGGAAGTCATCAAGCACAGCGACAGCTTCCACCTGCATCTGCCGGCAGACATCGAGAACTTTTCCGAGCTGGAAGTGGGTTACCTGCTGGCCGAGGATATCGCCCAGACCCGCTGGGTCATCGAGGAGACGGGGGCACGGATCATTTTCCCCAATCCCAAGGTGAAGAACGGTTTGCGCGCAGGGATTCTGATTGTGCCGGCCACGGCCGACGGCCTGGCCTGAGGTTCGCCGGCAAGCCGGGCCCCCGCAGGAGCCGGCTTGCCGGCGATACCGCTAACGCTTAAACCGCTACCGCACGCTGCTCGTTACGGCGCAGGGCGCGGACCTTCTGCAGGGTGTCGGCACAGGTTCTCGCCGCTTCCTGGCCTTTGTGCACGAAGTGCTCGAAGAAGAACTTCTGATGCTCTTCACCCGCATGGAAATGATGCGGGGTCAGCACCACCGAAAAGACAGGCACTTCGGTTTCCAGTTGCACTTGCATCAGGCCGCTGATGACCGACTGGGCGACGAACTCGTGACGGTAGATGCCACCGTCCACCACCAGGCCGGCAGCAACGATCCCGGTATAACGACCGGATTTGGCCAGCAGTTTGGCGTGCAGCGGGATTTCGAAGGCGCCGCCGACTTCGAAGAAGTCGATATCGGATTCCTGATAGCCCTGGGCGAGCATTTCAGTGACGAAGCCCTGACGGCTCTGATCGACGATTTCCTTGTGCCAGCAGGCCTGGATAAAGGCGACGCGCTCGTTGGGGTGGTGTTTGCTTTTGCTATCGATTGCAGTGGGTTGCATCTGTTCTGACTCCTGTTTGTGTGAAAAACAGGGCATATATGAATCGAATGGGATTTAAGGGTGCGCGCAGAACGGTCGTGGATTTCCCACGAACTGCCCGGCAACGGCCCTTTGGCGCCAATCCCGTTCTCTCTTCATCCGGACTATGACCGTCGGCCCCGGAATCACACCGGGTCTGCTGACCTTGTCGTTACCTGTGGCCAAGCCACCGGTCTCGCCAAGCGCTCGCGGGCTATGCGCATTGCACGCAATTACCGCCGGTGGGGAATTGCACCCCGCCCTGAGAACGTTTGCCCGCAATTTTTCGCGGGCGGTGAGTTTTTAACACAGATCCTCGCGAGACGCATCGCACCTTTTGGATAATTCTCATCGGATTTTTCAACGCCAGACTCAGGCTTTTCTACAGTTGTTGCTTGATTATTGCCGGCCATGGCCGCAGTTTCGTTTCGAAAGGGAGTTCCCCCTGTTCAAGAGCGGACCTTGCAGGTCCCACAGCCGAGGCCAGATGTGATGAGCGTGATCGATCTTCGTAGTGACACCGTGACCCAGCCGACCCCTGGCATGCTCGATGCCATGGCCAGTGCGCCCACCGGGGATGATGTGTACGGCGAAGATCCGACAGTCAATCGGTTGGAAGGTGAATTGGCGCGGCGCCTGGGTTTTGCTGCGGCGCTGTTCGTGCCCTCGGGCACCATGAGCAACCTGCTGGCCTTGATGGCTCACTGTGAGCGGGGCGACGAGTACATCGTCGGGCAACAGGCCCATACCTATAAATATGAAGGCGGGGGCGCGGCGGTACTCGGCTCTATCCAGCCCCAGCCACTGGAATTGCAGGCTGACGGTTCGCTGGACCTTGTCCAGGTGGCTGCGGCCATCAAGCCCGATGACTTTCATTTTGCCCGCACCCGCCTGCTGGCCCTGGAAAACACCATGCAGGGCAAGGTGCTGCCCTTGGCCTACCTGGCCCAGGCTCGGGCCTTTACCCGGGAACACGGGCTGGCCCTGCATCTGGATGGCGCGCGGCTGTACAACGCAGCGGTCAAGCTGGGGGTGGATGCACGGGTGATTGCCGAGCATTTCGATTCGGTGTCGGTGTGCCTGTCCAAAGGTCTAGGTGCGCCGGTGGGCTCGGTGCTGTGTGGCTCGGTGGAACTGATCGCCAAGGCCCGGCGCCTGCGCAAGATGGTCGGTGGCGGCATGCGCCAGGCAGGCGGTTTGGCGGCAGCGGGGCTGTATGCCCTGGACCATCAGGTACAGCGTCTGGCCGACGACCACGCCCATGCACAATTGCTGGCCGATGGCCTGCGGCGGTTGGGCTACAGTGTCGAGCCGGTGCAGACCAACATGGTGTATGTAGAGATGGGAGATCGGGCCGAGGCGCTCAAGGCGTTCGCCGCCGAGCGCGGGATCAAGCTCAGCGCCGCATCACGGCTGCGTCTGGTCACTCATCTGGACGTCAGCGCCGGGCTAATCGAGCACGTGCTGAGCACTTTTGCCGAGTTTTCCCGTAACTGACAGTGTTCTCCGTCCAATTGACTGTTTGTATCGTACAAACACGCTGTACCTAGTGATTAACGCCGATATAATGCGGCCCTTTGCCGTCGTTTCGTCTGTTGACGTTGCGCACAGGCCTTTGGCCGCAGTCTCCGTGGAAGAACCTAATGAAAAGCGCAGAAATCCGTGAAGCCTTCCTCCGCTTCTTCGAAGAGCAAGGCCACACCCGTGTAGCCTCCAGCTCCTTGATCCCAGGCAACGACCCCACCCTGCTGTTCACCAACGCGGGGATGAACCAGTTCAAGGATTGCTTCCTGGGGCAGGAAAAGCGCGCCTATACCCGCGCTGTCAGCAGCCAGAAGTGCGTCCGCGCCGGCGGCAAGCACAACGACCTGGAAAACGTCGGTTACACCGCTCGTCACCACACCTTCTTCGAAATGCTGGGCAACTTCAGCTTCGGTGACTACTTCAAGCGTGATGCGATCACCTTCGCCTGGACCTTCCTGACCTCCGACAAGTGGCTCAACCTGCCCAAGGAAAAGCTCTGGGTCACGGTGTATGCCACCGACGACGAGGCCTACGACATCTGGACCAAGGAAGTCGGCGTACCCGCCGAGCGCATGGTGCGTATCGGCGACAACAAGGGCGCGCCTTACGCGTCCGACAACTTCTGGACCATGGGCGATACCGGCCCGTGCGGCCCTTGCACCGAGATTTTCTACGATCACGGCGCCGATATCTGGGGCGGCCCGCCCGGCTCGCCGGAAGAGGACGGCGACCGTTACATCGAAATCTGGAACAACGTGTTCATGCAGTTCAACCGCACCGCCGATGGCGTGTTGCACCCGCTGCCCGCGCCGTCGGTGGACACCGGCATGGGCCTGGAGCGGATCAGCGCGGTGCTGCAGCACGTGCACTCGAACTATGAGATCGACCTGTTCCAGAGCTTGCTGGATGCGGCAGCCAAGGCCATCGGCTGCACCAACGATGCCCAGGCTTCGCTGAAAGTGGTGGCGGACCATATTCGTTCCTGCGGCTTCCTGATTGCCGACGGCGTACTGCCGTCCAACGAAGGCCGTGGCTATGTGCTGCGCCGGATCATTCGCCGCGCTTGCCGTCACGGCAACAAACTGGGCGCCAAGGGCAGCTTCTTCTATCAGATCGTTGCCGCCCTGGTTGCCGAGATGGGCGAAGCCTTCCCGGAGCTGAAGTCCCAGCAGGCGCACATCGAGCGTGTGCTCAAAGCCGAAGAAGAGCAGTTCGCCAAGACCCTGGAGCAGGGCTTGAAGATCCTCGAGCAGGACCTGGCCGAGCTCAAGGGCTCGGTGGTGCCGGGCGACGTGGTGTTCAAGCTGTACGACACCTACGGTTTCCCGATGGACCTGACTGGCGATATCGCCCGCGAGCGCAACCTGACTCTCGACGAGGAAGGCTTCGAGCGCGAAATGGAAGCCCAGCGTGTGCGTGCCCGCTCCGCCAGTTCTTTCGGCATGGACTACAACAGCCTGGTCAAGGTCGACGTGGCCACCGAGTTCACCGGTTACCACGCCACCAGCGGTTCGGCGAAAGTGGTTGCTCTTTATAAGGAAGGGCAATCGGTCGACGTGCTGAGCGAAGGCGAAGAGGGTGTGGTGGTTCTTGACCAGACCCCGTTCTATGCCGAATCCGGCGGCCAGATCGGTGACTGCGGTTATCTTCAGGCTGGCAACGCGCGTTTCGACGTGCGCGACACCACCAAGACCGGCGGTGCCTTCCTGCACCATGGCGTGCTGGCCAAGGGTAGCCTGACTGTTGGTGCGCCGGTTGAAACCCAGGTCGACGCGCAAGTGCGCCACGCGACCTCGCTGAACCACTCGGCCACCCACTTGCTGCACGCTGCGCTGCGCCAGGTATTGGGCGAACACGTACAGCAGAAGGGCTCGCTGGTGGACAGCCAGCGCCTGCGTTTCGACTTCAGCCACTTCGAGGCGATCAAGCCCGAGCAGATCAAGGCGCTGGAAGACATCGTCAACGCCGAGATTCGCAAGAACACCCCGGTGGAAACCGAAGAAACTGATATCGATACCGCCAAGAAGAAGGGCGCCATGGCGCTGTTCGGCGAGAAGTACGGCGACAGCGTGCGCGTACTGAGCATGGGCGGCGACTTCTCGGTAGAGCTGTGTGGCGGTATCCACGCCAATCGTACCGGCGATATCGGCTTGCTGAAAATCACCAGCGAAGGCGGTGTGGCTTCCGGCGTGCGTCGTATCGAGGCAGTGACTGGTGCTGCGGCCCTGGCGTACCTGAATGCGGCGGAAGAACAACTCAAGGAAGCGGCGACCCTGGTCAAGGGTAGCCGCGACAACCTGATCGACAAGCTGTCGGCAGTGCTGGAACGCAACCGCTTGCTGGAGAAGCAACTCGAGCAGTTGCAGGCCAAGGCTGCAAGCGCCGCGGGCGATGATCTGTCCGCTCAGGCGGCAGACGTCAAGGGCGTGAAAGTGCTGGCTGCGCGTCTTGACGGCCAGGACGGCAAGGCGCTGCTGGCGCTGGTGGATCAGTTGAAAAACAAACTCGGCCGCGCAGTGATCCTGCTCGGCAGTGTCCATGAGGAAAAGGTCGTACTGGTTGCCGGTGTAACCAAGGACCTGACTGGCCAACTCAAAGCCGGTGATTTGATGAAGCAAGCCGCTGCGGCAGTGGGCGGGAAGGGCGGTGGTCGTCCAGACATGGCGCAGGGCGGCGGTGTTGATGCCGCTGCACTGGATGCCGCGCTGGCCCTGACCGTGCCATTTGTCGAGCAGGGTATTTAAGGCGCCGAGCCGGGCCCGTCGTCTAGTGGCGGGTCCTTGCGCTGTGCAGTTTGATTGTTTAACGGGCGCCCCTTTACGGGCTGAGGCGGCTTAGAAAATGGCTTTGATCGTACAGAAATTTGGAGGCACCTCGGTCGGCTCTGTCGAGCGGATCGAGCAGGTCGCCGACAAGGTGAAGAAGTTCCGCGAAGCCGGCGATGACCTGGTGATCGTGCTGTCGGCGATGAGTGGCGAAACCAACCGCCTGATCGATCTGGCCAAGCAGATCAGTGGCGAAGCCAAACCGGTTCCCCGTGAGCTGGATGTGATCGTCTCCACCGGCGAGCAAGTGACTATCGCGTTGCTGGCCATGGCGTTGATCAAGCGCGGTGTTCCGGCGGTGTCCTATACCGGTAACCAGGTGCGAATCCTCACCGACAGCGCTCACAATAAAGCGCGAATCCTGCAGATTGATGATCAGAAGATTCGTGGCGATCTGAAAGCCGGTCGTGTGGTAGTGGTTGCTGGTTTCCAGGGCGTTGACGAGCACGGCAACATCACCACCCTGGGTCGTGGTGGTTCCGACACCACCGGTGTGGCGCTGGCGGCAGCTCTGAAGGCCGATGAGTGCCAGATCTATACCGATGTCGACGGCGTCTACACCACCGATCCGCGGGTTGTGCCCAAGGCTCAGCGCCTGGACAAGATCACCTTCGAAGAGATGCTGGAAATGGCCAGTCTCGGTTCCAAGGTGCTGCAGATCCGTGCGGTCGAGTTTGCTGGCAAGTACAACGTTCCGCTGCGCGTTCTGCACAGCTTTCAGGAGGGTCCGGGCACCCTCATTACTATTGATGAAGAGGAATCCATGGAACAGCCGATCATTTCCGGCATCGCTTTCAACCGCGATGAAGCCAAGCTGACTATCCGTGGCGTGCCAGACAATCCTGGCGTGGCCTTCAAGATCCTTGGCCCGATCAGCGCGGCGAACATTGAAGTCGACATGATCGTGCAGAACGTTTCGCACGATAACACCACCGACTTCACCTTCACCGTGCACCGCAATGACTACCTGGCGGCCCAGACCGTGCTGGAAAACACCGCACGTGAAATCGGTGCCCGCGAAGTGGTAGGCGACACAGACATTGCCAAGGTATCGATCGTTGGTGTTGGCATGCGCTCCCACGCGGGCGTTGCCAGCCGCATGTTCGAGGCCCTGGCTAAAGAGAGCATCAACATCCAGATGATCTCCACTTCTGAAATCAAGGTTTCGGTGGTGATCGAGGAGAAGTACCTGGAGTTGGCGGTACGTGCGCTGCACACCGCTTTCGAGCTCGACGCTCCGGCCCGACAGGGCGAGTGATGCGTGTTTGAAAGGGCGCGGTCTGACCGCGCCCTTTGTGTTTTTGATCGGCACGGGAGAAAACTGTTCTTTTGCCCGTGCTAGTCAATACTTAGGCGTGTAGGACTGCAGCCGACCCGGTTGTAGGCCAACACCCTTTTTTTTGCAGACTGTAGTCCCTGAAAATGTAATGCGTGAGGAGAAAGGTATGCTGATTCTGACTCGTCGGTGCGCAGAAAGCCTGATCATTGGTGATGGCGAGATCACTGTGACCGTGCTCGGCGTCAAAGGTAATCAAGTGCGTATTGGTGTCAACGCCCCCAAAGAAGTGGCGGTTCACCGTGAGGAAATTTACCTGCGGATTAAGAAAGAGAAGGACGAAGAACCAAGCCATTAATTTTTATCGTTTTTTTTGTTTGCAAACGGGGAGAAAGCTGGTTAATATACGCCCCGTGTTGCGGAGAGCTGGCCGAGTGGCCGAAGGCGCTCCCCTGCTAAGGGAGTACACCTCAAAAGGGTGTCGGGGGTTCGAATCCCCCGTTCTCCGCCATTATTTGCTTAGTACGTTGTAATCTGGCTTCTTCTGTAAGTTGTTGAAATTACTAGAAAAAGTGCTTTACAAAAAGATTTAACGGCCTATAATGCGCGGCAACAAATGCACTCGTAGCTCAGCTGGATAGAGTACTCGGCTACGAACCGAGCGGTCACAGGTTCGAATCCTGTCGAGTGCACCATTTAAGAGTTAGTTACAGTTATGTAGTTGACTTGGCTTCAACCAGTTGTGGTCTGGTCTAAAAACACAAAATGCACTCGTAGCTCAGCTGGATAGAGTACTCGGCTACGAACCGAGCGGTCACAGGTTCGAATCCTGTCGAGTGCCACCATACATCAGGAAGCCCGCATCGAAAGATGCGGGCTTTTTGCTTTCTGCCTTTTTTATCCTCCTTTATCTCTTTTGCCCTCCTGGGCTGGAACGGCTTTGCCCGGCGGAAGTCGAATGCAATGCCTGTGAGTCTGTCTCTCCGACTTTTTTCCTGTGCTGTGTGTTTTCTTTTTCTGTCGAGGCGTCGCAGTCTCATAGATTCGGACGTTGCTCAGCTTTATGCCGCAAGCGCTTGTTCTTGCCGCGATTTTTTAACGTTTAAAACCGTCAAGCGGTGTATGATTGCGCCCGTCAGCCCCGCCGGGGCTTGTGGAATACCTCCATGGACTTACCCAGTAGTTACTCAGTATCCCGTTTTAACAATCATGAACTGACTGATTGATCCTTCCGGCGTGCTCCTCTGCTGGGAGTGGAGTTCGCCTATGACCGAAGTAGAAGTAAAGAAAACGCAGGAAAGCCTGCAAGACCGCCTGGCTCAAGTCGTCGAGCTGCTGCAGCGCCAGCGGGTAGTTGAAGACCTGACGCACCGTCAGGAAGGCCATCATCATGACCGGGTCGAGAACCTGGTCCATCGGCAGAACCTCGTCGAGTTGCAACGCAAGCTCGATGATCTGCACTCTGCTGACGTTGCCTACATCCTTGAAGCCTTGCCTCTGGAAGAGCGTCTGACCGTCTGGCAGTTGGTCAAGGCCGAGCGTGACGGCGACATCCTCCTCGAAGTATCCGATTCCGTACGTGAAACCCTGATCGCCGACATGGACGATCACGAGCTCCTGGCTGCCGCCAAGGAGATGGACGCTGACGAACTTGCTGACCTGGCCCCCGAGCTGCCGCGAGACGTCGTCCATGAGCTGATGGAGGCTCTCGACGGCCAGCAGCGTGAGCGCGTTCGCTCCGCGCTGTCCTATGATGAGGAGCAGGTCGGTGCGCTGATGGACTTCGAGATGGTGACCATCCGCGAGGATGTCAGCCTGGAAGTGGTCCTGCGTTATCTGCGTCGTCTGAAAGAATTGCCAAGCCACACCGACAAACTGTTCGTGGTGGACTACGACGGCGTGCTCAAAGGGGTGCTGCCGATCAAGCGTCTGCTGGTCAATGACCCGGACAAGCAGGTCGCCGAGGTCATGGCCAGTGATCCGGTGAGTTTTCATCCGGATGAAGATGCCTACGACGCGGCTCAGGCGTTTGAGCGTTATGACCTGATTTCGGCCCCTGTGGTCGACAAGAACGACAAGTTGATCGGCCGTTTGACCATCGACGAAATGGTCGACCTGATTCGTGAGGAAAGTGAGACCGAAGTCCTCAACATGGCCGGTCTGCGGGAAGAGGAAGACATCTTCGCCTCGGTCTGGAAATCCCTGCGCAACCGTTGGGCCTGGCTGGCGATCAATCTGATTACCGCGTTTGTCGCGTCCCGGGTGATTGGGTTGTTCGAGGGCTCGATTGAAAAGCTGGTGGCTTTGGCGGCCCTGATGCCCATCGTTGCGGGTATCGGTGGCAACTCGGGTAATCAGACTATCACCATGATTGTCCGGGCAATGGCCCTGGACCAGGTGAGCACTGGCAACACCTCGCGCTTGATGCGTAAAGAGCTGGCCGTAGCCCTGATCAATGGCCTGGTCTGGGGTGGGGTGATCGGTGTCGTGGCGTACATGCTCTACGGGAGCTGGTCGCTGGGGGTGGTCATGACCGCTGCCATGACCTTGAACCTGCTGCTGGCGGCGCTGATGGGGGTTCTGATCCCCATGACCCTGGCGCGCCTGGGGCGTGATCCGGCGATGGGCGCTAGCGTGATGATCACCGCCATGACTGACAGTGGCGGCTTTTTCATCTTTCTCGGCCTGGCGACCATTTTCCTGCTTTGATCCGTTCTTCCCTGTTGGTTATCGACGAAGCGCCTAAATGGCGCTTCGCTGCTTTTAGCGGGGCAAAAAAAAGCCAGCGACTAGGCTGGCTTGAGCTTGCGAGATGCAATCAGGTGGCGTCTGCGGCCATTTCAGCGTCATGGGCGATCAGCGAAACCAAAGCGTTTTGCTGGCGATGTGAGAGTTGGCGGAAACGTTGAAGCAGTTCGCGCTCATGCAAGGACAGTTCGGGGCTGTCCAGGCGCATGCTCAGCTCTTCACCCAAGGCGCCTTCCTGAATAAGACTCTGTTCCAGGCGCGCGATGATTTCGGAGTTCATGCTGCGGTGATGATTGCGAGCCACCTCGGCAATGCGTTCACGCATCCCGTCGGGTAGACGTACGACGAACTTGTCAGCCGTACGGCTGGAATAAATTGCCTGTTTCAATGGGCGCATATATTTAACCGGTTAGTTCAGGGGGAGCGGTTCTCGGAATTGGCCGCGGGCTGTCTTTTAGGACAAGCCTGAATGCCAAATGTTCAACCTGAATTGTTAAGAGGCCCGCATCATGCCTCAAAATTGCCAGATCCTTGGCGTCAATTCTGTGACAAATATTGAACTGGATAAAGGCGTTATGCCAGCACCAATTATCAGAAATGCGGACTGGTTTGAAAAGTTCGTCGGGTCCGCGTTGCTGGCCGCATTCTCCCATCCTGCGGGAGTGTCAGTGCACCGACGAAGGTGCATGCTATGCGGGTGAAAGTGTAATCCCCACCTGTCAGAGGATAGTGGCAAATGGCCGATTTACTAGTTGTGCTCTGCGGAGCAGCCACCCATGCCGGGTAGGTTGATCTACTTGATGGGGCCTTCAGGGGCCGGCAAGGATAGCCTGATTGATGCGGCCCGGCAGCCTTTAAGTGCGTTGGGCTGTGAAGTGGCAAGAAGGGTGATCACGCGCTCTGCCGAGTCGGTGGGAGAGGAGGCGATTGAGGTCACCGCCGAGGAGTTCGCGGGACGAGTAGGCCGGGGGGATTTCGCTTTGTTCTGGCAGGCCAATGGCCTGGGTTATGGGATTCCCGTGGTGATCGATAGCTGGTTGGCGCAGGGGCGCAATGTCCTGGTCAACGGGTCCAGAGGCTATCTGTCCAGGGCGCGAGCTCGGTATCCCGATCTGATTCCGATAGTTCTGACGGTTGATAACGAAGTATTACGCCGTCGCTTGCTGCGTCGGGCCAGGGAAAGCCTGCCGGAGATAGAAGAGCGCCTGCAGCGTAATGAACAGTTTGCCCATGCCGGCTGGCTGGATGAGGAGGGAGTGGTTCGCCTGGATAATTCTGCCGAATTGCAGGTTACCTTGAGGCGCCTCTTAGGCATATTGCAAGAGCACGGTATCAGCGCAATACAGGGTCGAACTTGATCCTGCGGCCAGCCAGCAGTGCCAGCAGAAACAGGCCGAACAGTGAGCCGCTGATGATCAGTGGCGCGCTGCCCAGAGGTTCTTCAGGCAGGAACACAGCGGCAATGGCGCTGAGTAGCGTCAGAACAAGCAGGCTTTTGGCGGCGGTGGACATAAATGGCTCCTGTAGTCTCGGTCTCAAAATACCCAGCGTTCAGTGGGTGCGGCGCCTGGCTGTTGCGAGGCTTTTCCCTGGGTAACCCGGGTCACTGAGCCAGGCTCAATCTGGGTGTTCATGACTGCCAGCTGGGGTGCCAGGCGTTGCTGGTAATGGGCGAAGGATGACCCGCCAGGGGCAGCGTCATCTGCAGGTTGAAAGTGAAAGGCCGCCAATACGGCGATGGCAATCGCATTCAAGAGCAACAGAGCGCTATTCATGGGCGGCATCTCCTCAGTGTTTATCCACTGATTAAGCAGCCTGCGTGCCAAGAGTTTCCCTGGCGATAAAGTCTTTAAAAACAATATGTTGAGCTGATTTTTAAAGTCTCTTGAATTGCATTTTGCAATGATGGCTTTTTGCAGTGATGCAATTTGCACGACGCGGCATCGAAGCCACGGGGCGAGCCTGATGCTTCCTGCAAAAAGCCCTATGGATCACATGACAAATGCGGCCTTGGCCGTTAACATGCACGCCGTCCTCCAAGCCGTGCCGCAATGGCGCTCGCTGTTTTGTCTCAGTAGCTCAATTGGATAGAGCATCCCCCTCCTAAGGGGAAGGTTGGCAGTTCGAACCTGCCCTGGGACACCATATAATTCGTATCTTTCTGGGCTGATCCCTGCGCGGTTGATCTGTTCTTGGACCCCGGAGCGAAAGAATAAAGAAAAGCCCCACCGGGCGATCCTCGGGCGGGGCTTTTTTGTTTTCGTCTATCCGAGGGGCACGTTAAACAACGGGCTCTTTTTCTTGTATTGGTGACAGCCTGACCAGTGTGGGGCTACGTGCTTGTGAATAGGGCCACAGTGAGTGTTTTTGATGGCCTGCAAGGATTCACGTTGTTTTGCTGATCTGGCTGCTTGTCGCCAGGGCCAGAAATATCAATCCGCTACCGGACAGAGCGCCGGCAATCCCTTCCAGTCGACGCTTGCCCACACTCCGCTGCCGGGTGCAAGCAACTGGCTCAGCTTCGCTTCATTGAATGAAGTTCCCAGCGAATCGGCCCTGAATGCGGCTATCCATTGCTGGCGGCCCAGCATGAAGGCCTTGCCGAAGTCTTCCCAATCGTTGAAGCAGTCCTGGGCCCGCTGGGCGTTGAGCAGCATGATGCGCCACCCTGTTTCAGGTTCGAGCCAGCTCATCAACATGGCGCAACGGACAAAAAATGCGCTGCGCACGCAGGCGAAGGCCATGGCTGCTCGCGGGTCATCACTGGGATTCAGGCCATGCAGGTCAATACGAAACCACTGGCGCTCCAGGGTGCCATTGAGGTGGACGCAGACTTCGTCGTCGGTGGCGTTGCTGCGAAAACCGATCTGGTGCAGCAACGAGGCCCGTAGGGTGCTTTTCGCCTGATCCATGAAGTGGGTGGTATCGGGGTCGTAGAAACCGGTCATTCCGGTGGCATCGACCATGGGTTGTGCCAGTGTCAGTGCCCAACGCTTGCGTGGTGTGAATACCACCAGGGATGTTCCCGACGGGCGGCGAAAGTGACGCCAGCCCAGCCAGGCGCCGAATAGCACGACAATTACCGTCATCATCTGCGTATTACCTGCTTCTGTTTTGCCATGTGCTGATTTCTTCGGCCAGGGATGGGGACATATCTGACCAGGGCACGCCTTCGGTCCGATACTGCGGGTCCTCGGCCTGACGTGGTGGCAAGGGGGTTTTCTTGAAGATGTGACGGGTGGCGTACTTGACGGTCGGCGCCTGGGGCGCGACCTCCAGCAGCAGGTCGGACTGGCGTGCCGCGACCAGCCACTCGACCATGGCCGAAGGGGCTTCCAGCCGTCGGAACAACTGTGGGTAACGGGCTACCAGACGGGTCTGGGTTTGAGGATCACTGACTTCTTCGATACGCAGCCAACCCGCCTCGGTACGTACTATGCCGATGGCAATGCAGTCGGCCGGGGTCTGTTGGTCGGTACCCAGGGTGTTGAGAAAGCGCAGCAGGTCGTGGAAATAACGTTCGATGGGCGGGCGGTTCTGCTTGCCTTTGACCTGCTCCACCGTCAGTGCACCGTCGTCCTGGATGATCAGGCTGATGGTGATGTGGGGTTGGCCTTGAGCATCGCGCAGGCTGAACACGCGCATGCTCTGCTGTTCCACCGCTTCGGCGTAACGCTCTCCGTAGCCGCCGGTCAGGGCCCGACGGTTGGCGAACTGCCCGAGGCAATGGCGCATCACGTAGCTTTCAAAAGCCATCTCGGCACGCAACAGCGGGCTTTGCGGGCGCAGTTCGACCCAGGTGTGCTCGGCACAGGTGAGGGTCACGTTCAGGGCTTCGGCAGAGCTCTGGCGCCACCCCTGGTCGACCCGGGCCGCCATTTGTGCATGCTCCCTTTCCCACAATGCCAGCGCTTGCGGGCAAGTGATGCGATCCAGCTTGCCCTCAAGAGCCGTGCCTTTGCGTGAGGTCAGGAACTCCACCAGTTGGGCTTCCTGGTGCAGCAGCTGCGGGTCCTGCGGGTCGATCCAGACCAGGGGCGCCAGGGCTTTGGCGGGGTCTTCGGATTGCGCCTTGGCAGCGCGCTCGAAATAGCCGTTCACCCAGGCCGGCACCGAGTCGCTACCCAGGGCCGTACAGGCGTCATCCAGGGACTGGATGCGCCGTGCCGGTTCGAAGTTGCCTACCAGATGGCGATAGAAGTGGTTCAACAGCCAGCCCTGCACTGCGTGCTCGTCCCTGCGCTGCTGGCTGCGCTGGGTGATACCGCGTTTCAGTTCATCGGCATTGAGCAGGTTGCGCGGGGCGTAGCTGGGGCTGCGCTTGTCGGCGCTTACTTCCATATCTGCCACCAGTTTTTCTTGCCGGCCGGTTGAGCCGGGGCTTGCAGCTCGCTCAGGATTTGCTCGATCCGGGCACGGCACCGGATGTCGTAGTCATCGTCCGGGGCACACAGGGCCAGGGTGCGTGCGCAGTAGTCAATAGCTTCGGCGGCCCGCCCCCGGGCCTTGAGGAAGTCCACCGAGGCGGACATGACCGAGACCTCGTTCAGGGACAGTACCGCCGGCTGGTAACGCTGCCAGAGGCTGTCGGCGTTGTCCGGATGGGCATGAGCCAGGTAGCGTGCGACCTGGATCCGGGCAAACAGCGCCGAGCTGTCCAGTTGCTGATCGCTGACGCCTTGCTCTTCCTGCCACTTGAGCAGGCGTTCGAGCCAGATGAGGATCTCATTGTCGCGATCGAGCTTGTACAGGGCGTACGCCACCGAGGCTACGTATTCATCCGGGTTGTGGCGGCTGTAGCCGAACTCGGCCGAATAATGCCAAAGCTGTTCCGCGGCATCGATAATGCCGGGCAGATCCTCCAGGCTGATACGCGCACTGAGCAGCCCGTTGTAGTGTTCGGCGAACGGGCTGGCGGCGATGCCCCGTGTATGCAGTTCGATGGCGTCTTCGTAGCGAATCGGGTTGTAGTAGCGGTAGTTGATCGCCAGGTTGTTGCAGAGCATGGAATACAGGTGCGCGCAGGCATCGTAGGGGTGGCCGCTGCCGCTGGCGAAATAGCGCTCCATATGGGCCTGGCCCTGCTCGTAGGCATCTCTCTGGGCTTCGCGCAGCAACGCATAGGCCTGGTCCCGGGCGTCCGGGGGCAATTTGTCGGCTTCTGCTTCGGCCAGATCTTCAATGCCCAGTGCGTAGTTGTAGGCGTGCTTGCCGCAGGACAGGACGGGCTTGGGCGCTTTGAGTGCCTCGATAATCCCCTGGCTGTTGATCCGAGCGGCAAACAGCGAAAACACACTGCGGTTGTCTTGCATGCGGCCCGCCTGGATGGCGGTTTGCAGCAGGCTGACTTCAGTGGCCGCATCGATCAGGCCGTGCTCAGCGTCATGCACGGCTGCCAGGCGGGTGATCCAGGGGTGATCGGGCGCACGACGCACCGCTTCTGCACGAGCTTCGGTATACAGCGCGTCGCCAGCTTGCAGGTCCTCCATGGCCAGGGAGAGGGCGGCCAGCAGTGGCGTGGTGGCAGACTCGCTGGTTTCGATACTTGGCAGTGCTTGCAGGAAGCTCTGCAGCACTTCCTCGGTGATACAGGCACGCATCACGCAAATCGGCCACCAGGCACTGCGCTCATCAGGGTCCTGCAGGCGATCGAGTACCAGGCGGGCGGTGGCTGGCCATAGCTCGGTTTGCCTGTCATAGACATCGATGAATGCGCGAAATCCGGCTTCGTCGATGCGGCCAGCTTCCATCAGCCAGGGCAATTCGTATTCGATAAAGTTGTTGCCCCCGTCGGAATCCAGGCTCAGGGCTGCGGCATTGCAGATCTTCAGGGCGCCGGCCAGGTCGCCCTGGGCGTGCAGGGCGCGGGCCGCCAAGCGTGCAGTGCGCACTTCCCATTCGCGGCGCTGGGGCAGGGAGCGGCCAGCGGTCAGTTGCGCGATGGGTTGCTCGAACAGTGCCAGGCGCAGCGGAATGATCTCGATCAGCGAGTTGCCCAGCCACAGCCAGTCGCCTTCATCGATATCCTGGTCCGGGCCGGCGGTACGTACGGCGTTGACCGCCTCCAGGGCTGCACTACGGGCCTCTTCATTGCGGTCGTGGTAGGCCAGGACTCGGGCGCGGCGCTGATACTGATCGGCGGCATCCCAGGCACGCAGGGCCGCGCGGGCAGGGTTGCCCAGGGTCAGGGCGTAGCGCACTTCGATGGTTTTCAGTGCTATTTCACAACTAGCGCGTTCCAGATCGTCGAAGATCCGATAGCGGCGGTAATGCTCGACATTGAAATCCAGGGTTTGCGTGGCCATCTGTTCGAGCTGTCCGAGCACTTCGATCAGGGTTGGCTCGTCATCGAGGTAGTTGGCGACCCGCAGGCGCAGGATAGCCAGGTTCATCATCAGCTCGGCGCGGGCCGACTCTGGGGCGGCTTGTACAAGAGCGTCGCCATCCCGATCGATGACGGCCCGGGCTGCCGCTGAATCACCGGCCTGCATCCACAGGGTGTGCAGGCGGTCGATGGACGCCAGGGAGTCGGCCTGCAGCGGTTGTGCCTGCAACTGAGCCAGCAGGGCATCGGTTTCCTGTTCTTGCTGTTGCGCCTCCAGGCGGTCCATGAACTGTTCCAGTTCAATGCCGGTTATCGCACTGCTGTTATGCGCCATCGTTAACTCCATTTGATAATGACCTGCGCATCACGTGATGCACTGCCTGGCAGACCGGCACTTCCTCGTCGTTGGTACCGCCGTGGGGTGTCATGCCGATCCTTCGACACCCGGTTCGCAAGCCTGCGACGCTTGCGACTGATGGACCCTTTATTGCGCGGCAGACCCTCTGCAATGCAGGGGCATTTCCGGCAAGAAACGATCGAGGCTGTGAGGCGCTGCACGCTATCAGGTGATGTTTCAGAATCCAAGGTTTGAGCGTGCAAACGGGCCTCTTTTACGGCCGAGTACACGGGCTGGTCGAGACTTGTGCAATCCGCGGTGAAATGCCGCCCGTCGGCTATAAGGGAATGCGTAATCCGGCCGATAACCTCAGTGGACAATTGTGTTCCCAAGTGGCGGCCTGGATCACAGGCCGACCGGAAAGTGCTTGATAGCCCGTGGCCAGCAGCTATTATCTGCGCGCCAAAAACAGGCTGCGAAGCCGGGTGGGTCCTGCTGTCTTTGGATTGATCTTCTTACTTGCCTGGAATCTTCGATGCTGGCGTACCACCAAAAGAGCTTTTTGATCGTCGATGATTTCTCGGACTTCCGCAGTTCGGTGCGTTCGATGCTGCGTGAGCTGGGCGTCAAGGATGTAGACACCGCCGACACTGGCGAGCAGGCCCTGCGCATGTGCGCGCAGAAGCGCTACGACTTCATCCTCCAGGACTATCACCTGGGCGACGGCAAGAAAAACGGCCAGCAGGTGCTCGAAGACCTGATGCTGGAAAAGCTCATCAGCCATGAGAGCGTGTTCCTCATGGTCACCGCCGAGAGCAGCCAGGCCATGGTGCTCAGTGCCCTGGAGCATGAGCCCGATGCCTACCTGACCAAGCCTTTCAACCGCTCCGGTCTGGCCCAGCGCCTGGAGCGCCTGCAGCAGCGCAAGACGTTGCTCAAACCCATTCTCCAGGCCCTTGACCGGGGCAAGCCGGTGGAGGTGCTCAACGCCTGCATCGCCCTGTGCAAGCAGGACCCGCGTTATGCGCCGTTGTGCCTGCGCTACCGCGCCGATGCCCTGCGCGACATGCATCAGAACGAGGCCCTGGAGCGCCTGTACAACAGCATCCTGGCGGACCGGCCGCTGCCCTGGGCTTACGTCGGGCTGGGGCGCCTGCTGTTCAAGCGCGGGCAGGTTGGCGAGGCCAAGGCGGTTTATGAAAAGGCCTTGAAGGCCTTTCCGATGATGCCGGGCCTCTACGACGGGCTGGCAGAGGTGCTGGTAGCCGAAGGCGATACCCAGCGGGCCCAGAACGTGCTGGAAGAGGCGGTGCGCCTTTCTCCCCTGGCCGTGCGGCGCCAGGCATTGCTGGGCAAGCTGGCCATGGCCAACGAAGACTTTGACAGCGCCTCCCGGGCTTATCGCCAGGCGGTGTCCCAGGGCGCGCAGTCGCGTTTCAAGGACCCGGAAAGCAACCTCGGGCTGGCCCATGCCCTGATCAGCAAGGGCAGCGAGAGGGGCCTGGACACGCGCACCCGGCTGGAAATCAACCAGACCCTGAGTGCCGTGGCCAAGGAGAATCCCACTGACCCGGGCCTGCAGATTCGCGCGCGGCTGATGAAGGCCACGAGCCTGTTGCTCAATGATGCCGAGACCGCGGAAAAACTCACCGAGCAGGCGTTGCTGCGCCTGGACGGCATGGAGCAGTTCATGAGCCCCGAAGCGGCGCTGCTGGTGGCCAAGCAACTGCAGATGCTGGGGCAGGCCAGTGCCGGTGCTTCGATGCTCAAGAACTGTGCGGAGATCTATGGTGATGATCCGAAGGTCATGCAGAACATCGCCAAGCTGACCGACGACCCGACTATCCTCAGTTCTTCCAATGCCGCCGCCGATATCAACCGTCAGGGCGTGCGCAGCTACAAGGGCGGCAACCTCGCGGAAGCGCGGGAGTTGTTCCGCAAGGCCCTGGCCATGCAACCGAAGAACATCAGTATTGCCCTGAACATGGCCCAGTCGCTGCTGCACGGCGCCGACGCCAATCCGGACGCGGCACTCCTGGAAGAATGCCGGGCGTGCCTTAAATTGGTGGGCATGATGCCCGATACCGACGCGCGTTATCCGCGCTATCAGAAGCTGCGAAGCAAGGCGTTTGGCCAATGATCGAAAAGCAACAGGCGCTCGACTTTTCCACGGTGATCGCCTCCACCGTACATGACATGAAGAACTCCCTGGCCATGCTGATGCAGGCTCACGCCCAGTGGCTGGCGCGCTTGCCCGAGCAGCAGAATGCGCCAGAGCAGGGGGTGATCGACTATCAGTTCGCCCACCTCAACGGCATGCTGGTGCAACTGCTGGGGCTGTACAAGCTGGGGATCAACCAGCTGCCGTTGCAGCCGGCCTACCACGAACTGGATGACTTCATCGAAGCGCAACTGGTGAGCCACCAGGACGTGTTCAAGAGCCGTGGCATTTCCGCCGCCTATGAAGTCGATCCGCTAAGCCCCCTGGGGTTCTTCGATCGTGAGCTGATCGCCTCGGTATTGGCCAATTGCATCAACAATTCCATTCGCCATGCACGTCATGCCCTGCTGATCAGCGTCAGTGATGAGGAAGGGCAGGTGGTGCTGTCCATCAACGACGATGGCGAAGGCTATCCCCAAGGGATGATCGAGCGTCAGGCCGACTATGTGCAGGGCATCAATCAAAGCAGCGGCAGCACCGGGCTGGGCCTGTACTTTGCCGGGCGCATTGCCGAATTGCATCAGCGCAATGGCGTGTGCGGCCACACCCGGATCAGCAACGGCGGCCCATTGGGCGGCGGGTTGTTCAAGCTCTACTTGCCCTGAGCCGCGAGTGGTTGAAGGTGTGCCTCGCCCAGTTGCCGCCCGGCCAGGGCCAGGCATTCCAGAAAGGTTGCCAGTGCGACCTTGGGTTCCTGGCCCTGGCGGGTGATGCAGTGAAAGTGCGAGCGGTAGGCCAGGCGCTCGGGTAGCAAGGCGCGCAGTTGGCCCTTGGCTACCCAGGCCGCTGCATAGTGGCTGGGCAGGTAACCCAGGTAGGTGCCGGAGAAAATCAGCGTGGCGATGGCCTCCATGGCGTAGGCGCTGACGCTCTGGTTGAAGTGCAGGTCATGGGGGCGCTGGTGCTCTGCCATGTAGCCCCGGCTCACATAGTCGGCGGCGCAGATCTCTTCCAGGGTCAGTGTTTCGTCGGTGCGCGGGAACAGCGGATGGCCGTGGGCGCAGTAGAGGTTCTGTTCCTCCTCGAACAGGTGCTGATAGTGCAACCCCGACAGTTGATGGTGGAAAGCGCCGATGGCCAGGTGCAGGCGTTCGTCGAGCACGGCCTGTTCCAGTTCGTCGGGGCGCATCAGGTGCAGGTTCGGCCGTACCTGGGGCAGGCGCCGGCGCAGATGGCCCAGGGCCAGGGACAGGGGGGCATAGGGCAGGCTGATCAGGCTGTCGACACTGCCGATCTGCAACTGCTCGCGGGTGATGGGGCCGAGGCGGTTGGCGTGCTGGCGAAAGCGCTCGATGTCGGCGAACAGCAACTGTGCTGCCTCGAACAGCTCCTGGCCCTGATCGGTCAGCTGAAATCCGCTGCTACCGCGCCTGCACAGGGAGTAGCCCAGGCGCTCCTCAAGGTCGCGGACCACCACGCTCAGTCGCGACAGGCTGGTGTTGAGCCGTGCCTGGGCTGCGGTGAACCCGCCGGCATCAACGATGGCGCAGAACACCCGCAGCATCCGCAAATCAATATCGGCAAGGCTTCCCAGCATGGGCGCTCCCTCAAGTTGGCGTAGGCGACGTGCCGAGCCTACTCCCTTGTCCTGATTGATGGACACCATGGACCTGTAACAAGGCTGGCGGCCTGCTTGCCCCGCCAGTGGGGGCAGGGCCGGGGATTTTACTCGCGCCTGCTTGAAATCCTGAACGGGTGGTGCGTATTTTGTACGGGTCGCCGTTCGCGGCTCGTATAACAACAAGGATTGAGTCATGACAACCGATGGCCACAGTTCACTCGCCGAGCGATTGACGGGCATTGATGAGATCGAATGTGTCACCGCGGATCTCAATGGCGTGCCGCGGGGCAAGGTAATGACCGCCGAGGGGTTCCTCGAAGGGCGGCGCTTGCAGATGGCGCGGGGGGTGCTGCTGCAATGCATCATGGGCGGTTATCCGCCAGCACGTTTCTACGGCAGCGACGACGGCGACCTGGCGCTCAATGCCGACCCCCGGCAGATCCACCGCCTGCCCTGGAGCGAAACGCCCAGAGCGCTGGCCATCTGTGACGCCGATGAGCTCAGCGGCGAGAGTTCGCGGCTCTCCACTCGTGGGCAGCTCAAGCAGGTAATCGCCCGTTATGCCGCCCTGGGCCTGGCGCCGGTGGTGGCCACCGAACTCGAGTTCTTCGTGTTCGCGGCCAATGACGACCCAGCGCAGCCCTTCCGGCCGCCGGTCGGTCTGGATGGGCGGCGGGAGGAAGGCTATTCGGCGTTCAGCGTGAGTTCCAACAATGGTCTGCGACCATTCTTCAAGGAGGTCTACGAAGGCATGGCCGCCCTGGGCCTGCCCCGCGATACCTTCATGCACGAGATGGGCGTCAGCCAGTTCGAAATCAACCTGTTGCACGGTGACCCGCTGTTGTTGGCGGACCAGACCTTCCTGTTCAAGCACCTGCTCAAGGAGGTGGCGCTCAAGCACGGCCTGATCGTGGTCTGCATGGCCAAGCCCTTGGCTCGCACGCCGGGCAGCTCGATGCATATACACCAGAGCCTGGTGGAGATGGGTAACGGCCGTAACGTTTTCAGTGACGACGCCGGGCAACCTACGGCGATGTTCCGGCATTTCATTGGCGGCCTGCAGGCCGGCCTCGCCGACTTCACCGCCTTGTTCGCCCCCAATGTGAACTCCTATCAGCGCTTGTGTCATCCTTACGCTTCGCCGAACAATGCGTGCTGGTCCCACGACAACCGGGCCGCTGGCCTGCGGATTCCGGCCAGTTCACCGGTGGCGCGACGGGTGGAAAACCGTCTGCCGGGGGCGGACGCCAATCCTTATCTGGCGATCGCCGCGAGCCTGGCAGCAGGTTTGCATGGCATCGAGAACGAGTTGGAGCCAACCGCTGCCATCCAGGGTGAGTTCGAAGTGCCGGACAATCTTTCGTTGCCCTGTACCTTGCATGCGGCCCTGGAGCGTCTGAAACGTAGCCAGTTGGCCAGGGAACTGTTCGGCAACGAGTTCATCGAAGGCTACATCGCTTCGAAGACCATGGAGTTGACCAGTTTCTTTGATGAAATTACTCCCTGGGAGCGGCGTGTGTTAGCGGCCCAGGCATAACCGAACCGTCGCTGGTCGGGCCCCGGTTTGCCGGGGCTCGATACCTCATTCAAGGAGCCGCTCGGAACGCCGATGCGCCAAATCTGGAAATCCTTTCGAGCGCTTTATTTCGCGTCGCTGATGATGCTGATCGGCTCTGGCCTGCTCAGCACTTATCTGGCCCTGCGCCTGGCCGCCGATCATGTCGACGGGCTATGGGTGGGGGCCTTGATGGCGGCCAACTATTTCGGCCTGGTTTTGGGGGGCAAGCTGGGGCACCGACTGATTGCCCGGGTCGGGCATATCCGTGCCTACGCCACCTGTGCCGGGATTGTCGGCGCGGCAGTGCTGGGCCACGGTCTGGTGGACTGGTTGCCGGCCTGGCTGGTGCTGCGGATGATCGTGGGCCTGGGGATGATGTGCCAGTACATGGTCATCGAAAGCTGGCTCAATGAGCAGGCCGACGCCAAGCAGCGCGGGCTGGTGTTCAGCGGCTACATGATTGCCTCTTACCTGGGCCTGGTGCTGGGGCAGTTGATACTGGTCATGCACCCGGCCCTGGGCCTGGAGCTGCTGATGCTGGTGGCGCTGTGCTTTGCCCTGTGCCTGGTGCCGGTGGCCATGACCCGGCGCATTCACCCGGCACCCTTGCGCCCTGCACCCATGGAGCCGCGCTTCTTTATCAAGCGTGTACCGCAATCGCTGAGCACGGTACTGGGTTCGGGGCTGATCGTCGGTTCGTTCTACGGCCTGGCGCCGCTCTATGCCTCGCAACAGGGCTTGAGCACCGAGCAGGTGGGTCTGTTCATGGGTAGCTGCATTTTCGCGGGGCTGGTGGTGCAGTGGCCGCTGGGCTGGCTGTCCGACCGCTATGACCGGGCGCTGCTGATCCGCTGTTTTGCCTTGTTCCTGGCAGTGGTGGCCCTGCCCCTGGCGATCCTGCCTTCGGTGCCGCTGGAGGTCCTGTTTGTTCTGGGCTTCCTGTGTTCCCTGGTGCAGTTCTGTCTCTATCCACTGGCGGTGGCGTTCTCCAATGACCATGTGGAAGGGGATCGACGGGTCTCGCTGACGGCGATGCTGCTGGTGACCTATGGCGTGGGTGCGAGTATTGGTCCTTTGGCGGCAGGGGTGCTGATGAAGTTGTTCGGTAGCCAAATGCTCTACGCCTTCTTCAGTTTCTTTGCACTGGTGCTGGTCTGGCGGATTCGGCCGAAGGCCGTGACCAATCTGCATCAGGTCGACGATGCGCCACTGCATCACGTGGCGATGCCGGACAGCATGTCCAGTTCACCGTTGGTGGCGGCTCTGGACCCGCGGGTTGACGAACAGGTGGTTCAGGACCAGATGCAGAGCGCGCCCGCGCCGGAAGCTGCGCCTGATGAGCCTGCAGCGGATACCCCGCAGGCTGCGGACGAACCGCCTGCCGAGGAATGCGCCCGGGAACACCTCAGCGGGGCCAGGCCTTAGGCGCAAAAAAAACGGGCAGTTGCCGCAAGGCACTGCCCGTTTTCATTGATGCCTTTGAATCAGAGGTCGTCTTTATCGAAGCGCCGCGCTTCACGCTGCAGTTGATAGACGAAGCGTTCGACCTGGCGCTGTACCAGGCCGCTCATGTTGTGGAAGCGTACGCCGGCAAAGGTGGTGTCGATACGTTCTTCGTGGTGCAGGTAACGCAGTTCCACCGGGGCCGTCATGCTGCCGAAGGGCAGGGCGGCGATAAAGCGCTCGTAAACCTGGCCCAGTTGCAGGCGTGAGGAAATATCGCCGTCGAAACGCAATTTGCAGCCGGTGGCGGAAATGTCCAGCAGCTTGCCGCTGAGGGGCGACTTGAGTTTTTCGCCGCTCAGTTCGATGTCTACCAGTTGTGCCAGCTTCAGGGCGGCACGAAAGGCGTTGCGGCGCTGGTGGTAGACCACTTCGTCCGGCAGGGTTGTGCGGTAGCAGCGGCCGCCGTTGGATTCGTCGAGGGTGGGCAAGCCGTTGCTTTCCCAGGCGATGCGTACGCCTTCATGAAAGCCTTCAACGCGAAACGGCTCGCCTGCGAGCAGGAAGCGTTCACCGTCGCGGGGGATCATTTCGTCGAGGGCGATCATGTTGCTATCGCGGTCCACTTCCACCAGATAGCTTTGGAAGCGCTGGCTACGCTCGTGGAAAGTGATGATCAGCGGGTCATGGCTCTCTTGCAGCAACCGCAGGTTGGAAGAGATCTCCAACGCAGTGGTGAGCACCTTGGGTGGCTGCGGAGTATCTTCCGCATTTGAGGCGTTGAACACGGTTCATCAATCTCCAGACAAAATACAACTACACGCAGGAGCCAGCATTTTGCCAGCATGTTTCACGGCTTGGTAGCGCGCGCTCATTTTTTGGGTTTAAGCCTGACTGAGTGGGCGTGGCTTCGCAAGCATTGAGGTAGAGCCGCGGGCGTCGTATAGGGCAGGAGGTTCGCCACCATTGAGGATTTTCAGCTGGTTGGCGGTGGTGGCCTGTTGGATCTGGATCGAGCGACCATTGAGCTCGTTGGCAGCTTGGCACTCGGCAAGCAATTGGGTCAGGACATTGCTCTGTTCGAGCAATTGCGCGCCCAGGCTGGAGTGGCTGGCCAGTTGCTCGAGCCCCTCGCGGTTGGTCGGCAGGTTCAGGCTGGCAAGAATTTGCGTGCGCTTACGGCCATGCTGTTCCAGCAAGATGACCAAGGCTTGCTTCTGCGCCAGGATATCTTCCAGTAGCGGCATGTCGCGGCCGTGGAGGGCAATAGACTCGGCGCGTAGCAGCTCCAGCAAGTGTTGCGCTGGAGCAAGGTCATCGTTGATCAATTGCAGTAGGTTGGTGTCGTGCATGGCTGGCCTTGGGGATTAAGCGTCCAAAAGCCTGGCGCAAGCCTGGGGCTAGCGCTGGGCTTCGAAGTTAAGCAGTTTGCTGGCTACGCGGTTGCTGTCGACCTTATAGCTGCCATCGGCAATCGCTTGCTTCAACTCGGCCACCCGGGCTTTGTCGACGGCAGGCTGATCGCGCAGCTTGTCAGTGACTTTCTGCAACTGTTGAGCCTCATTGCTCAGGTGTACCGATTCCCCGCTTTTGCTGGTCTCGGCGGCGGTTGTCAGCGGCGTGGATTTGCCGGCATCACCGGTTTCCTTGCTGGTGCTGGTACGCGTACTGCCTGTCAGTGAAGGGGAGCTGTTTAAACGGCTGAAGTCGATGACCATGATGAAGTAAACCTCTGGGTATTTGGACGCTTGCCATGTTTTCGGCCATACCCTGAAAAACTTTAGGCTCGATTGTCGACAAACCAGGTCAGGTATCTGCGACCCTTTATCGGCCACAGTTTAGGGAACGCACGGGTTGAGCGCCAGCTATCTACATGGCTACTTCCACTTGCCCTGGCGCCGTGATGCGGGCCTTGATCACCCGTTGCGAATTGAGGTTCTTGACCCGGATCTGTTCGCTCATGCCGCCGTTGGACAGCGCCTCGCCCGGCATTCGCACATTCAATGTGCCGCTGCGTGCCGATATCACCACTTGATCGCCCTTGCGCACGACTTCCGCCTGCTCCAGATGGGCCAGGGTAACGAGCTGGTCGGCGACCATTGGTCGGACAAGTTTCTGACCAATGGCTTGGTCCACTGAGGTGAGGTAGCCCTGATTGTTCTGGCTGATGTCCCGTTCGCGCAGCACCACGTCTTCCGGTTCGATGATGCCGGCGCGCTTGAGCGGGCGTGCAGTGGTGACCACCTCGCGAAACAGCTTGACCTGCGCTGGCACGAATACCGTCCATGGCGAGGCGCCTTCGCAGCGCACTTTGACGGTGACCCGCCCCAGCGGTTGGGCCGGACTTTCCAGGTTGGCTGTCAATTCCTTGTCGCAATTGGGCATGCGCATGCGCGGGTCCAGCTGGTTGACCTGGATTTCATAGCGACCTTCCGTTTGACTGGTGGCCAGGTAGTCTTCTACCGTGAATTCAAGAAACCCTTGAGTGACGCCGATAAGAAGATCAGGCAGGGTGACCGAATCAGCAACGGCAGGGTTGCCGGGGTTTAAAATGCACAGAGCCGACAGCCCGCACAGCAAAGTGCGGTAGCGGGATGTCAGGCGTCGGAAAAATGTCGTTTTGGCGTTCATAACAGTTAAAAAGCAAGCGCCGTGCCGTTTAGCAATGAGCGTGCGTCGGATCTTAAAGCTTTGGGGAGTCTGGGCATGGCTGGTGTAATGGATTCGGTGAACCAGCGCACGCAATTGGTTGGGCAGAATCGACTAGAGTTGTTGCTGTTCCGTCTGGACGGTGGACAGCTCTACGGGATCAACGTATTCAAGGTTCGCGAGGTGCTGCAATGCCCTAAGCTGACCCTGATGCCCAAATCCAGTCCTGTGGTGTGCGGTGTCGCGAATATACGAGGGGCGACCATTCCGATCCTGGATCTGGCAATGGCCACGGGTTCTGGTGGCCTGCAGGACCAGAGCAATCCGTTCGTCATCATCACTGAGTACAACACCAAGACCCAGGGGTTCCTGGTGCGCTCGGTGGAGCGCATCGTCAACATGAACTGGGAAGAGATCCATCCGCCGCCCAAGGGGACCGGACGTGATCACTACCTGACGGCGGTCACTCGGGTGGACAACCAGTTGGTGGAAATCATCGACGTGGAGAAGATCCTGGCGGAAGTCGCGCCGACCTCGGAGGCGATCTCGGCAGGAGTGGTGGATGTCGAAACCCAGCACAAGGCTGTTTCCCTGCGGGTGCTGACTGTCGATGACTCGTCGGTGGCACGCAAGCAGGTCACCCGTTGCCTGCAAACCGTAGGTGTCGAGGTAGTGGCATTGAATGATGGCCGGCAAGCGCTGGATTACTTGCGCAAGCTGGTGGACGAGGGCAAGAAGCCGGAAGAGGAATTCCTCATGATGATTTCCGACATCGAAATGCCCGAAATGGACGGTTACACCCTCACGGCCGAGATACGTAATGATCCACGCATGCAAAAGCTGCATATCATCCTGCATACTTCGTTGTCAGGGGTGTTCAATCAGGCGATGGTGAAGAAGGTCGGTGCCGATGACTTCCTTGCCAAGTTCCGCCCTGATGACCTGGCATCCCGGGTAGTCGACCGGATCAAAGCAGCAGATCACAGCTAAGGGCGCTCGCCCTGGCGGACATAAGATTTAAGAGGCGGCAGCATTGTCTACGGGTAATTTGGATTTTGAACAGTTCCGGGTCTTCCTGGAAAAAGCCTGTGGTATTTTGCTCGGGGAAAATAAGCAATATCTAGTCTCGAGCCGTCTCAACAAACTGATGGAGCAGCAAGGGATAAAAACCTTGGGTGAGCTGGTCCAGCGGATTCAGACCCAGCCCCGCAGTGGTTTGCGCGAGATGGTCGTGGATGCCATGACGACCAACGAAACCTTGTGGTTTCGCGACACCTACCCATTCGAGGTGTTGAAGAACAAGGTGCTTCCCGAAGCCATCAAGGCCAGCCCCAACCAGCGCTTGCGCATCTGGTCGGCGGCCTGTTCGTCGGGGCAGGAGCCCTACTCGCTGTCGATGTCCATCGATGAGTTCGAGCGTAGCAACATGGGGCAGTTGAAGATGGGGGTGCAGATCGTTGCCACTGATCTGTCCGGGACCATGCTCAACAACTGCAAGACCGGTGAATATGACAGCCTGGCAATTGGGCGTGGCCTGTCGGCCGAGCGCCTGCAGCGCTACTTCGACCCCAAGGGGCCGGGGCGCTGGGTGGTCAAGGCGCCGATCAAGAGCCGCGTGGAGTTCCGCTCGTTCAACCTGCTGGACAGCTACGCCAGTCTCGGCAAGTTCGACATCGTGTTTTGTCGCAATGTGTTGATCTACTTCTCGGCGGAGGTCAAGAAGGACATCCTGATGCGCATTCACAGCACCCTGAAGCCTGGCGGCTACCTGTTCCTGGGGGCTTCCGAAGCCCTCAATGGGCTGCCGGATCATTACCAGATGGTGCAATGCAGTCCGGGCATCATCTACCAGGCCAAGTAGCCAGCAGATCGTCGTACCGAAAAAGGAGGCCATTGGGCCTCCTTTTTTGTGCCTGCAATTATCTGGCGCGCCGGCTGAAAGCGGCAGGGTGGTTGCCGCTTTGCCGGTTTTTCGCGGAAATCCATTGCCGCTTTTCTGGCATTGCCGCCTTGCCGTCGCCGGCAAACCCTTGAAATACGGGGGTTGATGACTTGGCACGCAGCTTGCTATATCCGAGTTACGAAAAATCAGGTCACCCAAAGGTTTCCGCCATGAGCATCAGCTTCGATAAAGCGCTCGGTATCCACGAACAGGCCCTTGGCTTTCGCGCCAAGCGTGCCGAAGTTCTGGCCAACAACATCGCCAACGCCGATACCCCGAACTACAAGGCTCGGGACCTGGACTTCTCTGCCGTGCTTGCCGAGCAGAATCAGAAGGCCCAGAACGGTACCTTCGCGTTGAACATGACCAACAACCGGCATATCGAAGCCCAGGGCTTGAGCAGTGGTGATGAATCGCTGCTGTATCGCACCCCGATGCAACCTTCGATCGACCAGAACACCGTGGACGCCCAGCTGGAGCAATCGAGCTACGCGCAGAACTCGGTGGATTTCCAGGCCAGCTTCACGCTGCTCAACAGCAAATTCAAAGGGCTGGTAGCAGCCCTGCGCGGAGAGTAATCCATGTCCCTCGCCAGTGTTTTCAATATTGCCGGTAGTGGCATGAGCGCCCAGACCACCCGTCTGAACACCGTCGCCAGTAACATCGCCAACGCCGAGAGCGTCTCGTCGAGCATCGACCAGACCTACCGCGCTCGTCACCCGGTGTTTGCCACCATGTTCCAGGGTGCGCAAAGCGGCGGCAGCGACTCGCTGTTCCAGAACCAGGACGCTGCCGGCCAGGGCGTGCAGGTACTGGGTGTGGTCGAAGACCAGAGCAACCTCGAAGCTCGTTACGAGCCGAACCATCCCGCCGCTGATGCCAAGGGTTATGTCTACTACCCCAACGTCAACGTGGTGGAAGAAATGGCCGACATGATTTCTGCCAGTCGTTCGTTCCAGACCAACGCTGAAATGATGAACACCGCCAAAACCATGATGCAGAAGGTCCTGACCCTGGGTCAGTGATAAGGGGCGAAGACCATGAGCGTTACTGATACCACCAACGCCCCATCCCTCAAGGATATCCTGGCGAATTCGTCGAAAACGACGAGCAATACCAGCGCCGACGGCCTGGCCGCGGCGACCAACAGCGCCACCGGCAAACAGAGCCTGGGCAAGGACGCATTCCTCAAGCTGCTGGTAACCCAGCTGAACAACCAGAACCCGCTGGATCCGCAGGACAACAGTGCGTTCGTTGCCCAGTTGGCGCAGTTCTCCACCCTGGAAGGCATCACCACCCTCAACTCCTCGGTGAATGCGATCACGGGTAACTACAAGTCTTCCCAGGCCTTGCAGGCTTCGTCCCTGGTGGGGCGCTCGGTCATCGTGCAGACCGGCACCACCCAGGTCGACACCAGCAAGAGCATGACCGGTTCGGTCACCGTGCCATCCAGCGTGAACTCGGTCACCGTGACCGTCACCGACAAGGACGGCAATACCGTCAAGACCATCGACATGGGCAGCCAGAAGGCCGGCAACGCCAGCTTTGTCTGGGATGGCACCAAGACTGACGGCACCAAGGCGGATCCGGGCAACTACACCTTCAAGGCCAGCACCACCATCGATGGCAAGGGCACTGATCTGATCACCTACCTGCCGGCCACGGTCAATAGCGTGACCATCAGCCAAACCGGCGGCGAGTTGATGTTGAACCTCGCCGGCATGAGCAGCCCGATTGCCCTGTCCAAAGTACAAACCATTGGTATCTAGAGCCGACTAACCGGCACAAGGAGTGGAATATGTCTTTCAATATCGGCCTTAGCGGTCTCTACGCTGCCAACAAACAGCTGGACGTTACCGGCAACAACATCGCCAACGTCGCTACCACCGGCTTCAAATCCTCCCGTGCGGAATTCGCCGACGTCTATTCGGCCACCAAGCTGGGCAGCGGTACCCAGGTGATTGGTAACGGTGTGCGCCTGGCCAACGTTTCCCAGCAGTTCACCAACGGTGATATCAACAACACCGGTAATGTGCTGGACATGGGCATCCAGGGCCAGGGCTTCTTCGTGCTGAGCACCAACGGCTCCCTGACCTACACCCGCGCCGGTACCTTCAAGACCGACAAGGAAGGCTACATCACCAACAGTGACGGCACTGCCCGCCTGCAAGGTTATGCGGTCGATGCCAACGGCAAGATCATCAACGGTGTGCTGACCGACCTGCGGATCGATACTTCGAACCTGGCGCCAAAGCCAACCGACTCGATCTCCTCGACGATCAACCTGAACTCCGATTCGACGCCGATCGATGTGGGTGCGACCACTCCGGCCTATGTGTTCAATCCGACCGACAACACCACCTACACCAAGCAGTTCAGCACGCCTGTGTATGACACCCAGGGCAACAAGCACGTCATGGATCAGTACATGATCAAGACGCCGAACGCCAATGAGTGGCAAACCTACACGCTGATTGATGGTCGCAACCCGGACGGTACTGCATTCACCATGGCCAACCAGTCGCCGATCACCATGAAGTTCGACTCGTCGGGCAAGCTCAGCAGCATGACCCCGCCAGCTGCGCCTGGGACCACGCCGTATACCATTACCGGTAACAGCATTGTCATGTCGGCTGCGGCCTGGACCCCGGGTACCGTCACTAACGGCGTGTTCACTCCCAATGGCGCCAAGCCTGCACCTAACGGTGTCAGCATCGACATGACCAAAACCGGTTCGGTGTTTGGCGAAAGCACCCGCTCGGTGATCGCGCAGAACGGCTACTCCACTGGCCAGATCAGCAGCCTGACCATCGATGGCACCGGTGTGATGCTGGCCAACTTCAGCAACGAGCAGACCAAGCCGATCGGTCAGATCTCCCTGGCCAGCTTCACCAACGAGCAGGGCCTGCAGCCAGTAGGCGGCACTCAGTGGAAAGAGACCTACTCGTCCGGTATTCCTGGTTATGACGCACCGAAGACCGGCACCCTGGGAGCGATTCAGTCCAACTCCCTGGAAGAGTCCAACGTCAACCTGACCAATGAACTGGTAAACCTGATCAAGGCCCAGAGCAACTATCAGGCGAACGCCAAGACCATCTCCACCCAGAGCACCATCATGCAGACCATCATCCAGATGACCTGATGCTGGTTGGCTGAAGCGCTTTACGAAAAGCCCCTCCTCGAGGGGCTTTTTTGTGCCTGTTCGATAGTGCTGTTCGCTCTGCAAGAACCGCTGCCGCAGGGGCTGGCTTGCCAGCGAAGGCGCTCTCGGTGCAGTGCAAGGCTTCGGGCCTCTTCGCTGGCAGGCAGGCTCCTGCAGCTTTGTTGCGGGCAAAAGAAAACCCCCGATAAACCGGAGGTCTATCGGGGGTTGGGGCAGGTGCCCGCAGGCACCTGTCGGCTCAGCTTATTGGCAAGCTTCGCAATCCGGCTCGTCGATGGCGCAAGCCTTAGGTACAGGAGCTGGGCCGGCTGGAGCCGCGAGGACCGAGTCGTCACCGTGGTTGCCGCCGCTGGAAACAGCGTTCAGCTTGCCGGTGTTGATGGTGGACTTCTCGGTGCTGGTGGCGGCCAGGGCGCGGAGGTAGTAGGTGGTTTTCAGGCCACGGTACCAAGCCATGCGGTAGGTCACGTCCAGCTTCTTGCCCGAAGCGCCGGCGATGTACAGGTTCAGCGACTGAGCCTGGTCGATCCACTTCTGGCGACGGCTGGCGGCGTCGACGATCCACTTGGTTTCCACTTCGAAGGCAGTCGCGTAGAGCTCCTTGAGCTCCTGCGGGATGCGCTCGATCTGCTGTACCGAACCGTCGTAGTACTTCAGGTCGTTGATCATGACCGAGTCCCACAGACCGCGAGCCTTCAGGTCGCGAACCAGGTACGGGTTGATCACGGTGAATTCGCCCGACAGGTTGGATTTCACATAGAGGTTCTGATAGGTCGGTTCGATCGACTGCGACACGCCGGTGATGTTGGCGATAGTGGCGGTCGGTGCGATGGCCATGATGTTGGAGTTACGAATGCCTTTCTGTACACGGGCGCGAACCGGTGCCCAGTCCAGGGATTCGTTGAGGTCCACATCGATGTACTTCTGGCCACGGGCTTCGATCAGGATCTGTTGCGAATCCAGCGGCAGGATGCCCTTGGACCACAGCGAACCCTGGAAGGTCTCGTAGGCGCCGCGCTCGTCGGCCAGGTCGCAGGAAGCCTGGATTGCGTAGTAGCTGACCGCTTCCATGGACTTGTCGGCGAACTCGACGGCTGCGTCGGAACCGTAGGCGATGTGCTGCAGGTACAGCGCATCCTGGAAGCCCATGATGCCCAGGCCGACCGGACGGTGCTTGAAGTTGGAGTTCTTCGCCTGTGGCACCGAGTAGTAGTTGATGTCGATCACGTTGTCGAGCATGCGCACGGCAGTGTTCACGGTGCGTTGCAGCTTGGCGGTATCCAGCTTGCCGTCGACGATGTGGTTCGGCAGGTTGATCGAGCCCAGGTTGCAGACTGCGATCTCGTCCTTGTTGGTGTTCAGGGTGATCTCGGTGCACAGGTTCGAGCTGTGGACCACGCCCACGTGCTGCTGCGGGCTGCGCAGGTTGCACGGGTCCTTGAAGGTCAGCCATGGGTGGCCGGTCTCGAAGAGCATGGACAGCATCTTGCGCCACAGGTCTTTGGCCTGGACGGTCTTGAACAGCTTGATCTTGTTGTACTCGGTCAGGGCTTCGTAGTACTCGTAGCGCTCCTCGAAGGCCTTGCCGGTCAGGTCGTGCAGATCAGGCACTTCCGATGGCGAGAACAGGGTCCACTTGCCGTCGTCGAAGACGCGCTTCATGAACAGGTCGGGGATCCAGTTGGCGGTGTTCATGTCGTGGGTACGACGGCGGTCATCACCGGTGTTCTTGCGCAGCTCGATGAACTCTTCGATGTCCATGTGCCAGGTTTCCAGGTAGGCACAGACAGCGCCCTTGCGCTTGCCACCCTGGTTCACGGCTACCGCGGTGTCGTTGACCACTTTCAGGAAAGGCACGACGCCCTGGGATTTGCCGTTGGTGCCCTTGATATAGGAGCCCAGTGCACGTACCGGAGTCCAGTCGTTGCCCAGGCCACCGGCGAATTTCGACAGCATGGCGTTGTCGTGGATGGCGCCGTAGATGCCCGACAGGTCGTCCGGAACGGTGGTCAGGTAGCAGCTCGACAGCTGTGGACGCAGGGTGCCGGCGTTGAACAGGGTCGGGGTCGAAGCCATGTAGTCGAAGGACGACAACAGGTTGTAGAACTCGATGGCGCGGTCTTCACGCTGTTTCTCTTCGATTGCCAGGCCCATGGCCACGCGCATGAAGAAGATCTGTGGCAGTTCGAAACGCACGCCATCCTTGTGGATGAAGTAGCGGTCGTACAGGGTCTGCAGGCCCAGGTAGGTGAACTGCTGGTCGCGCTCGTGGTTGATCGCCTTGCCGAGTTTTTCCAGATCGAACTCAGCCAGTACCGGGTTCAGCAATTCGAACTCGATACCCTTGGCGACGTAGGCAGGCAGCGCCTTGGCGTACAGGTCGGCCATTTCGTGGTGGGTGGCGCTTTCGGCTACTTCGAGGAAGCCCAGGCCTTCGGCACGCAGGGTGTCCATCAGCAGGCGGGCAGTCACGAACGAGTAGTTCGGCTCGCGCTCGACCAGGGTGCGGGCGGTCATCACCAGGGCGGTGTTGACGTCTTTGAGTGCCACGCCGTCGTAGAGGTTCTTCAGGGTTTCGCGCTGGATCAGGTCGCCGTCGACTTCTTCCAGGCCTTCGCAGGCTTCGCTGACGATGGTGTTCAGGCGGCCCATGTCCAGGGGCGCGAAGCTGCCATCGGTGCGGGTGATGCGGATCGAAGGGTGGGCTTGTACCGGCTCTTCGCTGGTGGAGCGGGTAGCCCGTTCCTTGGCGCGGGAGTCACGGTAGATCACGTAGTCGCGGGCGACTTTCTGCTCGCCGGCGCGCATCAGGGCCAGTTCGACCTGGTCCTGGATCTCTTCGATGTGGATGGTGCCGCCCGAAGGCATGCGACGCTTGAAGGTTGCGGTGACCTGTTCGGTCAGGCGCGCCACGGTGTCGTGGATTCGCGACGAGGCAGCGGCGGTGCCGCCTTCAACTGCGAGGAACGCTTTGGTGATCGCGACGGTGATCTTGTCATCGGTATAAGGAACGACAGTGCCGTTACGCTTGATCACGCGCAATTGGCCAGGTGCGGTAGCAGACAGATCCTGAGTGGAATCGGCGGCCTGCGGCGCATTGGCCTGCGAGTTCTCGCGAGTTGTGTCGGTTTGCATGGGTGTCTCCACGTTCTCTATGTTTGTTTGGGCACCGTTTGGGTGCCCACCGTTCCGTCCTGAAGCACTACAGCCGGCAGAGGCCGGGCATAACGACTTCGGGACAGTTCAGGAAGGGGGCTATAGGCGCCGCTTCCATGCCGAAGTCATGGGTGCCGAGCCGGGGCTCGGCACCTTATTCCTGGTGGGTGACAGTCTTGTTGCTGCAACACCCGTACCGCTTTCTCCTGGACAGGGTGGAAAACGATGCCATCCGCACGCGCGGTCTTGGTCTTCTGAAACAGCGATTGGTTCCACCAAACGGGGCAAGAAAAGGGCTTGAGTTTCTTGGCTGAATTGTGTTTGGTTTTTTGCGCAAAACCCTAGATATAGGGATTTTTAGCCGCCGGGCTACAAGATAATGCGTTTGGGGGGCTGATTGCAACGTACTGCCTGTGGATAAGGTTGTGCGTAAATTGTGTATGGACTGGGTAAAACTCACGCAGCCCGCAGTCCCAGTGGATGGAACCGTTTGTCACTGTTTTTTACCGTCGAAAATTGCCTTGGGCGGATTTTTGCGGGCGCGAACCCTATCACAAAAAAACGCCCTGACCGAGTCGTTTTAGCCGCTTGTGTCGGCGCCTGTGCCGGTTGCTACAATCGGCAGCGATCGGCTGGGGTTTCCCGGCCTTTCCCATGGCAAACCAGCCACCTTTCCCAGAGCGTGTTATCCGCCTTTTTCATGACAGAAAGACGGGGGTTTTCCTGCTCAAGGTGGACTGGCAATAGAACAAGAAGAGGTCGTGCGTGGAACAGGAAGCCTGGCAGGTACTGATTGTCGAGGATGACCAGCGTCTGGCTGAGTTGACCCGTGAATATCTCGAAAGCAATGGCCTGCAGGTGGCGATCGAGGGCAACGGTGCCCGGGCCGCGGCCAGGATCATTGCCGAGCAGCCGGATCTGGTGATCCTCGACCTGATGCTGCCCGGTGAAGACGGCCTGAGCATCTGCCGCAAGGTTCGGGATCGTTATGACGGAGTGATCCTCATGCTCACCGCCCGTACCGATGACATGGACCAGATCATGGGCCTGGACCTGGGTGCCGACGACTATGTCTGCAAGCCGGTGCGCCCGCGGTTGCTGCTGGCACGCATCCAGGCCCTGCTGCGCCGTAGCGAAGCGCCGGAGCCGGCGGTGGAGAAAACCCGCCGCCTGCAGTTCGGCCCGCTGGTGGTGGACAATGCCCTGCGCGAGGCCTGGCTGAGCGATGCCGGGATCGAATTGACCAGTGCCGAGTTCGACCTGCTGTGGCTGCTGGTGGCCAATGCCGGGCGGATCCTGTCCCGGGAAGAAATCTTCACCGCCCTGCGCGGCATCGGCTATGACGGCCAGGACCGCTCCATCGATGTGCGGATCTCGCGCATCCGCCCTAAGATCGGTGACGACCCGGAGCACCCGCGGCTGATCAAGACCATTCGCAGCAAGGGTTACCTATTCGTCCCCGAAGCCGCCGCCGACATGCGCTCGTGAACTCGATCTTCCTGCGGATCTACGGCGGTATGTGCGCCGCGCTGATCCTCGTGGCGTTGCTTGGGGTCCTGGCCTTGCATCTGTTGAACCAGGTGCGCAGCGAGCAGTACCGCGAGCGGCTGGCCCACGGCACTTTTTCGCTGATGGCGGACAACCTGCAGCCGATGAGCGAGATCGAGCGTCGCCGGGCGCTGGCGGTGTGGGAGCGCTTGCTGGGCATTCCCCTGAGTCTCAAGACCTTCAGCCAGACCGACCTGGACAGTAGCCAGCGCGGTCGGGTGCTGCGCGGCCAGGCGCTGGTGGAGCAGACCGGCCCCTTCGCCGCCCGAGTCTATCGCCTGGTCAGCGAGAAGGAACAGCTGCTGCTCAGTGCCGAGGTCCAGCAGATCAGCGAGCAGTTGGCCCGGGCCACTATCTACCTGCTGGCGGATGAGCTGGTGCGTTATCCGGTGGCAGAGCAACCCCAGCGCCTGGCTGCACTCAAGGAAGCCAAGGGGTTTGGCTTCGATATGCAGTTGTCGACTCTGGACGCCGCCGACATGGACGAGGATCAGCGGCGCCGGGTGGCCGAGGGCGACACGGTGATGGCCCTGGGCAAGGGTGGCGATTCGATCCGGGTCTTCGCCGGCCTGGTGGGCACGCCCTGGGTGCTGGAGATCGGCCCGCTGTATCAGATGAATCCCTATCCGCCGCAATGGCTGGTGCTGATTGCCGTGCTGGGCCTGAGCCTGATCGGCCTGATCGTCTATCTATTGGTGCGCCAGCTGGAGCGGCGCCTCAGCGGCCTGGAGTCGGCGGCCACGCGAATCGCCAAGGGCAGCCTGGAAACCCGCGTGCCGGCCCGTGGCGCGGACTCGGTGGGGCGCCTGGCGGCGGCCTTCAATGGCATGGCCGAGCACTTGCAGCGCCTGTTGGCGATTCAGCGCGAGCTGGTACGTGCGGTGTCCCATGAGTTGCGCACACCCGTGGCGCGGCTGCGTTTCGGCCTGGAGATGATTGCTTCGGCGAGCACCGATCAGGCCCGGCAGAAGTACCTGGACGGCATGGACAACGACATTCAGGACCTCGACCGGCTGGTGGACGAAATGCTGACCTACGCCCGTCTGGAGCAGGGCTCGCCGGCCCTGAATTTCCAGCGTATCGACCTGGATGCGCTGATCAACCAGGTGATCAGCGAACTGGCGCCGTTGCGGGCCAATCTCAAGGTCCGGCGTGGCCTGTGCCTGTCTGCCGCCGAGTGTGACGGTGCGTGGGTCGAGGCCGAGCCGCGCTACCTGCACCGGGCCTTGCAGAACCTGGTGGGCAACGCCATGCGTCATGCCGAGTCCCAGGTGACGGTCAGCTATCAGGTAGGGCAGTTGCGCTGCCGGGTGGATGTGGAAGATGACGGTCCTGGCGTGCCGGAACATGCCTGGGAAAAGATCTTCACCCCATTCCTGCGCCTGGATGACAGCCGCACCCGGGCTTCCGGCGGGCATGGGCTGGGGCTGTCGATTGTGCGGCGGATCATCCATTGGCACGAGGGCCGCGCCCTGATCAGCAAGAGCAAGAACCTGGGCGGTGCCTGCTTCAGCCTGAGCTGGCCACGGCATCAGGAACCCCGCTGAGGGCGGCCCCGGTTCAGGCCTTGATGGCCACCAGGCTCAGCAGATGATCGTCTTGCACGGCGAACTGCCCTTGCAGTTCGCGGCCGTGCTGCCATTCCTCGGCCAGATCGGTCAGCAGGCGCATCCGCACCGGCCCTTCGGCAGACCATTCCAGGACTTCGGCGTGTTCGAAATAGAAGCGTTTGTGCACCAGCGGGTACAGGGCCTTGAACAGGCTTTCCTTGATCGAGAAGGTCAGGGTTACCGCCAGTGCATGCAGCTCGGCCGGCAACTGGTCGCGGCGCTGCAATTCGGCCGGGGTCAGGATCTGCTCCGCCAGTTTGGCCGCACGTTCTGCACTGAGCAGGTGTTCCAGGTCCATTCCCAGGCCACGCCAGTGTTGCTTGTCGGCGACGATGGCCGCGGCGCGTCCGCTGCTGTGGGTGATCGAACCGCAGATGTGTTCGGGCCAGATCGGCGCTCGGTCATCGCCAATGGGCGGTACCCAGTCCAGTCGTTGCAGTTGCTGCAAGGCGGCTCGGGCACACAGGCGTCCAGCGAGAAATTCGGCCTGACGCTTGGCCACCGAACGCTGGATGCTCGGCGGTGCCTCAATGCCGCTGCGCTGAAAATCATCCGCGGCAAGTTGCCCTGGATCGAACCGGGTACTTAGCCAGAGGGCTTGGGGCAGGACGTTCGGCAGCGGCCAGGCAGCGTCCAGAGGGGTGCAGCAAGCGGGGAGGGGGGGGAGAGCATTCATGGCCGCTAGTGTGCCGGGTTGCTGCGTTTGAGGGTAGTCGGGTGAAGCGCAAAGGGCTGCCGCAGCGCACTGACGGCAACCCAGGTACGGCGGCTAGCCAAACAGTTTTTTGAAGAATGCCTGCATGTCGGCCCAGGAACGCTCATCGGCGGCCTTGTTGTAGCCGATGTCCGGCCCGCCGTGTTCGCCATGGCTCAGGCGGTCGGCATCGGGGTTGCTGAAGCCGTGCTTGGCTCCCTCCAGGCTGACGAAGCGGTAGTCGGCGCCGGCCTTGTCCATTTCCGCTTTGAAGGTGGTGACGTTGTCCGCCGTCACCATGCTGTCCTGGGCCCCATGTTCCACCAGGATCTTGGCCTTGACGCTGCCGGGGGTAGCCGGTGTGGCGGTGGCCAGGGCACCGTGGAAACTCACCACGCCGGCCAGGGGCAGGCCCTGGCGCGCGGCGTCCAGGACAATCTTGCCGCCAAAGCAGTAGCCGATGGCGGCGAGTTTCTGCGGATCGGTCTGCGGTTGCTGTCTCAACAGCTCAAGGCCGGCGTTGAAACGTGCACTGGCAGCGGCACTGTCCTTCAGCGCGGCCTGCATGAAGGCCATGGCGTCCGCCGGGTGTTCGGTGTGCTTGCCCTGGCCGTACATGTCGATGGCCAGGGCACTGTAGCCAAGGGCGGCAAGGTCCCGGGCCCGGCGCTTGGCGTAGTCGTTGAGGCCCCACCATTCATGCACCACCACGATGCCCGGGCGCGGGCCCTGTAGGGCGTCGTCGTAGGCGTAGTAGCCGATCAACTGAGTGCCGTCGGTACTGCGATAGGGAATTTCCTGAGTCTTGATGGCGGCCTGGCTGAGGCCGCCGAGGGTTAACAGGACCAATGCGACGAGCATGCGCATGAGGGGCACTCCGGTTGAAAAGATGTCAGCACAGCCTAGTCGATCTGGTTCAGGCGAGGTTAAGGGTGTGTTCAGGGGGAGTTCAGGGCGGGCTGTTTACTCTAGCCCCGTACCCAAAAAGCCAATAGCGCAAAGGAAACTTCCTATGACTTCATTGAAAAAACTGTTCCTGGCCTTTACCGTCTTCGGCGCCAGCGCCGCCGCCCAAGCCGCTGACAGCAACTTCGTTGGGTTGTCCTTCGGCCAGACCAGCGACAAGATCAACAAGTCCAGCCAGCTCAACAGCAACCTGGGCCATCCGAACGCCGATGGCGTGATCGGCAAGGACAACACCTGGGGTGTACGCGCCGGTCAACAGAATGACCAGGGTCGCTACTACGCTACCTACGATTATGTGTCTGGCTCCCACAACGGCATTAAACTGCGCCAGCAGAACCTGCTGGGCAGCTACGATATGTTCCTGCCGGTGACCAGCAGCACCAAACTCTTTGGCGGCGGTACGGCCGGCCTGACCAAGCTGACTCAGGAGTCTCCGGGCTTCAGCCGTGACAGCGACATTGGTTACGCGGTGGGCGTACAGGCCGGCGTCCTGCAACAGGTTTCACAGAACACCTCGGTGGAGCTCGGCTACCGTTACCTGCGCAGCAATGCCGGGACCGAGATGAGCGAGCGCGGTGGCAGCAAGCAGGGTTCGCTGAGCCTTACCAGCAGCGCCCAGACCTACCTGTCGGCCAACTACGCTTTCTGATAAGCGGCCTGGCCTGGACCGCGCCGGATCGTGCCTTGGGCACGGTCCGGCGTTGGCGCATTAATCATCAGGGCGCAGGGGCGCCCCTGGAGATGTCGAATTTTGCCTGGGAGAGCGTTATGAAGTTGCTGGTCGTCGAAGATGAGGCGCTGTTGCGTCATCATTTGCAAACCCGCCTCACCGACAGCGGTCATGTCGTCGAGTCCGTGGCCAACGCCGAGGAGGCGCTGTATCAGACCGAGCAGTTCAACCACGATCTGGCGGTGATCGACCTGGGCCTGCCCGGCATGGGCGGGCTTGACCTGATCCGCCAGTTGCGCAACCGTGGCAAGACGTTCCCGATCCTCATCCTCACGGCCCGTGGCAACTGGCAGGACAAGGTCGAGGGCCTGGCGGCCGGTGCGGACGATTATGTGGTCAAGCCATTCCAGTTCGAAGAGCTGGATGCGCGCCTGAATGCGTTGCTGCGGCGCTCCAGTGGCTTCACCCAGTCCACCATCATTGCCGGGCCGCTGCTGCTGGACCTGAATCGCAAGCAGGCCTCCCTGGATGAGCAGCCCCTGGCCCTGACGGCCTATGAGTACCGGATTCTCGAATACCTGATGCGTCATCATCAGCAAGTGGTGGCCAAGGACCGGCTCATGGAGCAGTTGTACCCGGACGACGACGAGCGCGATCCGAATGTCATCGAAGTGCTGGTGGGCCGCTTGCGGCGCAAGCTTGAGGGGCCGTCGGGCTTCAAGCCGATCGATACGGTGCGTGGCCTGGGCTACCTGTTCAACGAGCGTTGCCGATGATTCGATCGCTGCGCCTGCGCCTGATGCTGGCCGCCACGACCCTGGCGGTGCTGTTCATGCTGGCCCTGCTGCCAGCCATGCAGGGGGCGTTCAGCCTGGCGTTGCAGGACTCTATCGAGCAGCGCCTGGCTTCTGATGTCACCACCCTGATCAGTGCGGCGCGGATCGAGAACAACCGCCTGCAGATGCCGGCGCAATTGCCCGACGAGCGCTTCAACCTCGCCGACAGCCGCCTGCTGGGCTACATCTACGATCGCGAAGGGCACCTGGTCTGGCGCTCGCGGGCGACCCAGGAAGAGAACATCAACTACCGGCCGCGGTACGACGGGCGTGGCAATGAGTTCGCCAGGATCCGCGAAGCCAACGGCCAGGAGTTCTTCGTCTACGACGTCGAGATCAAGCTGCTGGGGGGCAAGAGCGCGGCCTTCAGTATCGTCGCGCTGCAGCCGGTGCGTGAGTACCAGCAAACCCTGGAAGGCGTTCGGGAAAACCTCTACCTGGGGTTCGGCGCGGCCTTGCTGGTGCTCCTGGCACTGCTCTGGCTCGGCCTGACCTGGGGTTTGCAAGCCTTGCGACGCTTGAGCCAGGAGCTGGACCAGATCGAAAGCGGCACCCGCCAGAGCCTTAGTGAGGAGCACCCGCGCGAGCTGTTGCGCCTGACGGGCTCGTTGAACCGCCTGCTGCAAAGCGAGCGTGAGCAGCGCAGCCGCTATCGTGACTCCCTGGATGACCTGGCCCACAGCCTGAAAACCCCGTTGACGGTGTTGCAGGGCGTGAGCGAGGACATGGCGCAACGCCCCCAGGATCGTGAGCAGGCCTGGGTGCTGCAGGCGCAGATCGAGCGCATGAGCCAGCAGATCAGTTACCAGTTGCAGCGCGCCAGCCTGCGCAAGAGCGGCCTGGTGCGCCACCAGGTGCGGCTGCGGCCGGTGCTGCAAAGCCTCTGCGACACCCTGGACAAGGTCTATCGCGACAAGCAGGTACGGGTGTCCTTCGACTTGCCGGAACGCTGCTACCTGCCGATCGAGCACGGCGCTTTGCTGGAGTTGCTCGGCAACCTGTTGGAGAACGCTTATCGCCTGTGCCTGAGCTCAGTGCGCATCAGCGTGCGTGAGACCCTGGAAGGCTCCGAGTTGTGTGTGGAAGACGACGGCCCCGGCGTGCCACCCGATCAGCGGGCGCGGATTCTGCAGCGCGGTGAGCGCCTGGATCGCCAGCACCCGGGGCAGGGCATCGGCCTGGCGGTGGTCAAGGACATCATCGAGAGCTACGGCGCGCAACTGACCCTGGGGGATTCGGCCCTGGGGGGGGCGGCCTTCCGGATTCACTTTCCGGCCCTGTAGGGGGCTACTGTTCCCGGGCGCGGTAGGCGCCCGGGGTCAGGCCGGTCCATTTCTTGAACGCCCGGTGAAAGGCCGAGGGCTCGGAAAAACCCAGTTGTTCGGCGATCTGTTGCAATGACAGGTCGGCCCGGCCGAGGTGGTAGATGGCAATGTCGCGGCGCAGCTCATCCTTCAGCTCCTGAAAGCTCGAACCTTCTTCGCGTAGATGCCGGCGCAGGGTCTGCGGGCTGACGTGCAGGTGCTGGGCGACGCTTTCCAGGTCGGGCCAGTGCTCGCGGTCGCGACTGAGCAGGCGGCGCAGCTGGCTGCTGAGGCTGTCGCCTTCATCCGGGCGCGACAACAGGTCGGCGGGAGAGCGTTCGAGGAAGTGCTTGAGGGTGCGTTCGTCCTGCAGCAGCGGCATGCCCAGGTAGCGACTGTGGAACAGCAGGCTGCTGCGCTCCTGGGTGAATTGCAGCGGGCAAGGGAAAAGCAGGTCGTATTCCGCGCCGTGATCGGGCTTGGGGTAGCTGAAGCAGGCCTGCTCCAGGCGGATGCGCTGGCCGATCAACCAACTGCCGAGGCGATGCCAGATCACCAGCAGGCTCTCGCTGAGAAAGTGCTCGGGATCCCATAGCTCGGAATCATCCAGGCTCAGCCGGGCCATTTCTCCTTCACGCGTCAGACTCAGACGCGGGGCTTCCGGAAACAGGCTATAAAATAATAAGCCGCGATTGAGTGCTTTTTCCAAGGTACGGCAGTGGATCAGCGCGTGGCACATCATGGCGAAGGTCCCGCGCTTGCTGGGGCCATGGCCGAACCCGAGGTACTCGTCATCCAGCTCCAGCCACAGTTGCTGCAACAGACGGGTGAATTGCTCGGGGGCGATACGGGCCTTGGGCTGGTTCAGCAGTTCGGGGCTGATGCCCAACTGATGCAGCAGGGGCGCGTAGTCATAGCCGTGCCGGCGTGCTCCGCCCAAGGCGGCACGGGCAAAGTGGCTGGCGATGGTGCGTTCGCGCATGCAGGCAGGTCCGTCCATTGAGTGGCGGATCTTAGCCAGCCCCCAGGAAGGGAACAAGGCGGATATCCGCCAAATTGTAGGACGAGAGAGGGTGAGTGGGCGGAAATCCGCCAGCTTCAGCCTGCGCAACGGATGCAAGGATCAGCCCGCACCCCTGATGTCTAAAGGCCTGCAAGGCTTTTTCACAAGGTGGCACGGGCTTTGCGATAGAGCCGGAAGATCTGCCAGCACGCAGCTCGACACAACAAATCCCTCCAGCGCAGGAGGGTTCGCACTTTAGGCACCGCATGCATCGACGGAAAGTGCATGCCGGGGCTCTTGAGGAAACTTGCAATGACGACTCGTCAGCCACTGTACAAATCCCTGTATTTCCAGGTGATCGTTGCCATCGCCATCGGCATCCTGCTCGGCCACTTCTACCCTCAGACCGGCGTGGCTCTCAAGCCCCTGGGTGACGGCTTCATCAAACTGATCAAGATGGTCATCGCTCCGATCATTTTCTGTACCGTGGTGAGTGGTATCGCCGGCATGCAGAACATGAAGTCGGTGGGCAAGACCGGCGGCTATGCGCTGCTGTACTTCGAAATCGTCTCCACCATCGCCCTGCTGATCGGTCTGATCGTGGTCAACGTGGTGCAGCCGGGGGCCGGCATGCACATCGACGCTTCGACCCTGGACGCCTCGAAAGTTGCAGCCTACGTGACTGCCGGTAATGACCAGAGCATCGTCGGCTTCATCCTCAACATCATCCCGGCCACCATCGTCGGCGCCTTCGCCAATGGCGATATCCTGCAGGTGCTGATGTTCTCCGTGGTGTTCGGTTTCGCCCTGCATCGCCTGGGCGCCTACGGCAAGCCGGTGCTGGATTTCATCGACCGTTTCGCCCATGTGATGTTCAACATCATCAACATGATCATGAAGCTCGCGCCCCTGGGTGCGCTGGGCGCCATGGCGTTCACCATCGGTGCCTACGGTGTGGGTTCCCTGGTGCAACTGGGCCAACTGATGATCTGCTTCTACATCACCTGCGTGGTGTTCGTGCTGGTGGTCCTGGGGGCAATCTGCCGCGCCCACGGCTTCAGCGTGATCAAGCTGATCCGCTACATCCGTGAAGAACTGCTGATCGTGCTGGGAACTTCCTCCTCGGAATCGGCCCTGCCGCGCATGCTGATCAAGATGGAACGCCTGGGCGCCAAGAAGTCGGTGGTCGGCCTGGTGATCCCTACCGGTTATTCGTTCAACCTCGACGGTACTTCGATCTACCTGACCATGGCTGCGGTGTTCATTGCCCAGGCCACTGATACCCACATGGACATCACTCACCAGATCACCCTGCTGCTGGTGCTGCTGCTGTCTTCCAAAGGCGCTGCCGGTGTGACGGGCAGTGGCTTCATCGTCCTGGCCGCGACCCTGTCGGCCGTGGGTCACCTGCCGGTGGCCGGCCTGGCGCTGATCCTGGGTATCGACCGCTTCATGTCCGAAGCTCGCGCCCTGACCAACCTGGTGGGCAACGCCGTGGCTACCGTAGTGGTTGCCAAGTGGGTCAAGGAGCTGGACGAAGACAAGCTGCAATCCGAGCTGGCTTCCGGTGGCCGGCCGATTACCGACACCCGTGAAACCGATGACCTGGGTGTGGCCGAAGGCCCGGCACCGAGCATCAAGTAAGCCTTGAGCTATATAAGGAACCCGCTTCGGCGGGTTTTTTATTGCCTGGCGATTGAGCGCAACGGTCAGCCCGGCTGACTGTTGCGGTGATTGTTGCGGGCGTCGCGGCTGCCTACTCTGTGGGCTGCCGATCAAGAGGAGAGGGCTATGCAAGGGCCGTTGGCGTCACTCAAGGTACTGGATTTCTCCACCCTGCTGCCGGGGCCCTTCGCCTCGTTGCTGCTGGCGGACATGGGCGCCGAGGTCCTGCGCATCGAGTCGCCGACCCGCATGGATCTGTTGCGGGTGTTGCCGCCCCACGATGCCGGGGTTTCCGCCAGCCACGCTTATCTCAACCGCAACAAGCGCAGCCTGGCCCTGGACCTCAAGCGTCCCGAAGCGCTGGAGGTGGTGCGGCAACTGGTGCAGGACTACGACATTGTTCTCGAACAGTTCCGCCCGGGCGTGATGGAGCGCCTGGGGCTGGGTTACCAGGCCTTGAAGGCGATCAACCCGCGGCTGATCTACGTCTCCATTACCGGCTATGGCCAGACCGGCCCCTACCGGGACCGCGCCGGGCATGACATCAACTACCTGGCCCTGGCCGGGCTGGCCAGCCAGACCGGCCGCCGCGATCAGGGACCATTACCCCTGGGCATCCAGGCCGCGGATATCGCCGGGGGCTCGCTGCATGGGGTGATCGGCCTGTTGGCGGCGGTGATCGCGCGCCAGCACAGCGGCCAGGGACAGTACCTGGACGTGAGCATGACCGACTGCGTGTTCAGTCTGAACGCCATGGCCGGTGCCGGCTACCTGGCCTGTGGGGTCGAGCCCGGAATGGAGCAGCAGGTGCTCAATGGTGGCAGCTTTTATGACTACTACCGCAGCCGGGACGGGCGCTGGCTGTCGGTGGGCAGTCTGGAGCCGGTGTTCATGCAGCAGTTGTGTCAGGCCCTGGGCCGCCCGGAACTGGCGGCCCAGGGCCTGTCTCCCTTGCCCGAACAGCAACAGGCACTGAAGCAGGCCTTGCAGGTCGAATTCGAGAAACACGATTTCGCCGAGTTGTGCCAGCTGTTCGCTGGTTTCGATGCCTGCGTCGAGCCGGTGCTGAGCCTGGGCGAGGCCCTGGAACATCCGCAGTTGCAGGCCAGGCAACTGGTCAGCCAGGTGCCCCGTGAAGACGGCAGCCGGCAGGCGCAGATGGCCTGCCCGTTGAAGTTTTCCGAGGGGCTGCCAGAGCCGCGGCATATTGGCGCCAGGTTGGGGGCGCATTCCGATCAGGTGCTGGAGGAACTGGGCTACAGCGCCGAGCGCATCGAGGCACTGCGGCGCGAGCGGGTCATCGCGTAGCTGCGGGTTTGCTGAGGCAGTGCTTTAAAACTGTCACTCGACCCTGGTTTCCCCGCTGTAGACCAGGGTTTGCCGACAACGCCGGCACAGATAGCGACGCCCCTGGGCCACCAGTTTGTGGCGTTGGGCGGAGAACGGGAAATCGCTCTCGGCGCAGGGGCAGCGGTAGATATAACGGGTCACGCTGCGACGCTTGACGTCGTAGGTATGACAACGATTGGGCGGCAGTTCGTACACCCCGCGCATGATCAGTTGCCACTCTTCACCGTGGGGCTGGATACGTTCGCCAAACAGTTGGTGGGCGATCAGGTGTGCCACTTCGTGGGCCACGGTCTGCTTGAGGAAGTCCTCGGTGTTTTCCCGGTACAGCTGCGGGTTGAAGCGCAGCAGGTTCTCGTGCAAATGGGCGACACCGGCTTTCTGGCCACGCAACTTGAGGCTGACCACCGGGCGTTTGAAAGGACGTTTGAAAAAGGATTCAGCGAGTTGGAAACAATCTTCGACGCGGGTATTGAGTTGCTCGGGCATGCTTAACGGCTCTCCAGAGGGAGTGAGTATGCCGCAAACAGGGGGGATTCCGAATCGCCCAGGCGCCGAATGGTCATCCACCCCGCGCCCATAAGAAGGCCGCCTTGCGGCGGCCTGTGCTGGCAGACAGAGGATTATTATTGGTGCGGCGTCAGTTGGTGTACACGGGGCCGACGCCCAGGCCCCAGACAATCACGGTGAAGGCCATGATCGCGACCAGTACCACCAGGCCTACTGCCAGCACCGAGCTGGAAAACAGGAACCCCTCGTCAGACGGGATATTCATGAAGGTCGGCAGCCCGACATACAGCAGGTAGACCGTGTAGCAGATGGCGGCAGTGCCGACGATCATGCCCAGCCACATGTGCGGGTACAGCGCCGCCAAGCCACCGACGAACAGCGGTGTGGCGGTGTAGGTGGCAAAGGCCACGCAGCGTGCCAGGCTCGGGCTGGCGTCATAGGTCCGGGCCATCCAGTGGATGAACGCGCCCATCACCGCCACGCCGCCGAGCATGGCCAGGTACGACATGATGGTCATCCACAGGGCGCTTTCCATGGTCAGCATCACCGGCGCGCGATTGCCGATGACCCAGCCGACCTGGGTGGTGCCGATAAAAGCCGAAATGGCGGGGATTGCCGCGAGGATCAGCGTATGGGTGAGGTACATGTGGCTGATGCTTTCCTCGGCATCGCCACGGATGTCTCGCCATTCCTGATCGGGGTGGGTGAAGAGTCCTACGACATGATGAATCATGGTCAGTCACTCCTTTATTGTTGCCATCGCCCCCCAACGGAGCGCTTACAGCCAAGTGGCACAGTCAGTATAGGTCTATATGTGCATGCGACCTTATGTCGCAGTATAGGGAGGAGTTTTCCGCAGATGTGCGCACCTTTAGAGCAAATTGCGCTGTAAACCCCCGGGCTAATCGCTGCTGCATCTGTCATTGCAGCCCCGGCACCGCTGCTCTGCGGCGCTTTCACGGGGCTGGGGTTTTTGCGTAAAATGTCCGGCTTTTCGTCACATACCTCGCGGATTTCAAGAGCCATGGGCACTCTTACGGTCAACCAGAACAAACTGCAGAAACGTCTTCGCCGCCAGGCGGGCGAGGCGGTCGCCGATTTCAACATGATCGAAGAGGGCGACAAGGTCATGGTCTGCCTGTCCGGCGGCAAGGACAGCTACACCATGCTCGACGTGCTGCTGCACCTGCAGAAGGTGGCGCCGATCAAGTTCGAGATCGTCGCGGTGAACATGGACCAGAAACAGCCAGGCTTTCCCGAGCACGTGCTGCCGGCCTACCTCAAGGAACTGGGGATCGAGTACCACATTGTCGAGAAGGACACCTATTCGGTGGTCAAGGAGCTGATCCCGGAAGGCAAGACCACCTGCTCGCTGTGCTCGCGCCTGCGTCGCGGCACCCTGTACACCTTCGCCGACGAAATAGGCGCCACCAAGATGGCCTTGGGTCACCACCGCGACGATATCGTCGAGACCTTCTTCCTCAACATGTTCTACAACGGTTCGCTCAAGGCCATGCCGCCCAAGCTGCTGGCCGATGATGGGCGCAACGTGGTAATCCGCCCGCTGGCCTACTGCAGCGAGAAGGACATCCAGGCCTATTCCGACCTCAAGCAGTTCCCGATCATCCCGTGCAACCTCTGCGGTTCCCAGGAGAACCTGCAACGCCAGGTGGTCAAGGAGATGCTTCAGGAATGGGAGCGCAAGACTCCAGGGCGTACCGAAAGCATCTTCCGCGGCCTGCAGAACGTGATCCCCTCGCAACTGGCGGACCGCAATCTGTTCGACTTCACCAGTCTGCGCATCGACGACAGCGCCACGCCGCGTTTCGTCAATGTGGTGAACCTCTGATCCGATCCTGGTGAATCCGGGCTGCGCTTGCGCAGCCCGGTCATTCAGTTCCCCGGCATGCGAGGAATGAAGGCCACGCTGCCTTGCGCCGGTTTCTTGGCCAGGCGCTCACCGTTGGTCGGGGTGGTGCGGACCAGTTGATGATCCTCGCCCAGATACCCCAGCATCAGCGGTTCATCGTGCCTCTGCTGGACGAAGATCAGGGTGCGCTGCGGGTCCCAGTGCTGGCCACTGGTCTTGTCCAGCCAGGCCATGAAGTCCGCGCTGCTGCCGTTACGCGGGAAATCCGCGGTTTCTGCCACGTAGTAGAAGGGTGCGCCCTGGTTCTGCAGGTACATCGGCAGTTTGTTATCGATTTCCACCATGACCATCCGCCATTGATTCCAGGGAGCGATCCGGCTCGCGGCGGCCCGGGTATCGGCGCTGAACTGCATCACCCCCCCGCCGCTGTTGCTCCAGGGGTAGGCAACCCCCAGCACCAGCAGCATGACCAGGGCCGCATAGGAGAAGCCGAGGGGCCAGCCACGGGAAACGGGTTTGCCGGCGGCCTGGCGTAGCTGTAGCCGACGGTTGAGCCACCAGGCACCGAGCAACTGAGCGAAGGGCACCAGGGGCAGAACGTAATAGCTGCGCCGGCTGCCACTGGCGGTGAAGAACAGGAACAGCAGCCCCAGGGCCCACACCAGCCAGCGTTCATTGGGTTGCAACTGGCGCCAGTGCCGGGCCGCCAGCCATAGGCCGAGGATCCAGCAGGGCGCCCAGGGCAAGGTATAGGCCGGCAGGTAGATCAGGTAGGTGTAGATCGGCCCGACATGGTCGAAGGGGTTGAAGAAACGCACCACATTCTCGCGAAACACCAGGCTCAGGCCGCTTTCCCCGTAGCTGGGAGCGCCGTACAGGTGCGAGAGAACGAAGGGCACCATGTAGAACAGCGCGGCGATGCTCAAGGCCAGCAACAGGCGCAGGTTGAGGTGGCGTTTCCAGCGCCCCTGGCTCAGCAGGTGTGGCAACAGGATCAGCCCCGGCAGGACGAAGCCGATCAGCCCCTTGAGCAGCGAGGTCGCCGCCAGTATCAGGAAGAACACCGTATAGCGGCCCAGGCGGGTATCTTCCGGGCCGCGCCAGTACCACCACACTGCAGCCAATACGCCACAGACGGTCAGGATGTCGGCCGTGGCCACCCGCGCCCAGAAGGCGAAATAGAAGGTGGTGGCCAGCATCCAGCCGGCGATCAGCCCAGTGCCTTTGTGGAACAGCCGTTCGCCGATCAGGTAAACCAGCCAGATGCTCAGCCATGCGGCGATCACCGAGGACAGGCGCAGCGACCAGTGCCCCAGGCCCCCCATCAGCCAGGCGCTGGCGGTAATCAGCCAGTAGGAGGGCAGCGGCTTGTCGTAGTAGGGAGCGCCCTTGAGGTAAGGGTCGAAATAGTCGCCACTCTGCAACATCTGCAAGGCGATGTTGGCCCAGCGGGTCTCCGGCCCCCAGAGTTCACGGGAGCCCAGGCCCAGCAGCAGGATCAAGGCAGACACGCCGAGCAGCAGGGCCAGGGCCCTGCGTTCGCTGCGAAACAGATTCATAGATGGATTTCCAGAGCGGCGGTGGGAAAAGTCGCAGCCATCCAGGGCATCGAAGCGTGAAGAAAAGCCAGCGCCAACCTTGGTCGGCGCTGTCGTTACAAGGGTACCCAGGGTCAGGGTTGGATTTGTGGCAGGATCAGGACCAGCATATTGCCTTCCTCATAGCGCTTGCCTCCGGGCGGCAGCAGCGCCACTTCCTCGCTTTCCACCACGTCCTTGACCCGCATCACCACACCCACCGAACCCTGTTTGCGGGCCTCGCTGACCCACTGCCCGACCTCGGCCATGCTTACCTTGCGCTGCGCCGAATCAGCATAAGCCAGGCCATATTTCAATTCGCCCTCGGTGTTGTACAGCGTCACCTCCGGGCGTTGCAGGCGCCAGGCCAGGGCCGAGGCGGCGCCCAGGTCATTGCTCAGCAGCGTCTTGGTCTGCCTGAGCTCCTCGAGATGTTCCTTGATGAACTGGTCCGGCATCTGGTTATGCACGATGAACCCCGGCATGCCCGCCGGCAGCAGGGCCACCAGCAACCAGATGCCCAGGGCCGGGGCCGCCCAGTACTGCAGCGGCCGGGCGGCCGGCAGCAGGTTGGCGATGATCCAGCCCATCAGCATGATGAACACCAAGGACAGGCCGAGCATCTCGTTGTGGCCGTAGACCGGCCGGGTGAGCTGGATGTACAGCAGGGCCACCATGGCCGCCACGCCGATCAGCAGGTTGAGCAGGCTGTTGATGCGGATGCTCCGGCCCTGGCTGGCGTTGATACGGTCGATCAGGGCGCTGCCCATGAGCACGGCCAGCGGCAGCAGGCACGGCATGATGTAGGTTGGCAGCTTGCCGCGGCTCAGGCTGAAGAACGCCAGGGGCAGCAGGAGCCACAGCAGCAGGAAACCGGTCGGGGCCTGGCGCTTGTCTTTCCAGGCTTGCATGAATGTGCCCGGCAACAGGGCTGCCCAGGGCAGGCTGGAGGCCACCAGCAGCGGCAGGTAGAACCACCAGGGGCGGGTATGTTGGGCGTTGTCGGCGGCGAAGCGGCGAATGTGCTCGTGCCAGAAGAAGAAGCGCCAGAAGTCGGGCTCGTGGGCGTGAATGCTCAATACCCAGGGCAGGCTGATGCCGATCGCTACCAGCACGGCCACCAGCCCGTAGCGCAGCAGTTCGCCCAGACGGCGTTGCCAGATCATGTAGGGCAGGGCGATGAGTACCGGCAACAGCCAGGCCAGGAAACCCTTGGTCATGAAGCCCATGCCACAGGCGACGCCCAGCCCGGCCCATGCCAGCAGGCGTTCGCGGGTGGTTCGGCCGTCCAGGGCGAACCACAGGGCTACCAGACTCAGGTTGACCCATAAGGTGAACTGCGGATCAAGGTTGGAGTATCCGGCTTGCCCGGCAATCAGGCCGAAGCTCATATAAAGCAGGGCGGCGGCGAAGCTCTTGCGCGGGTCGTTCCACATGCGGCGGGTGATCAGGTAGGCCAGCAGTACGCTCAGGCCGGTGCTCAGGGCCGAGGCAATGCGCACGCCGAACAGGTTGTCGCCAAAGACCGCCTGGCCGATGGCGATCAACCAATAGCCGGCGATGGGCTTCTCGAAGTAGCGGATGCCCATGAAGTGTGGCGCCACCCAGTCGCCACTGAGCAGCATTTCCTGGCTGATCTGGGCGTAGCGGGTCTCGTCGGGAATCCACAGGCCGTGGCTGGTCAGAGGTAGCAGGTAGAACAGGCCGAAGGCCACGAGCAACAGAGGAAGTGCCCAGCGCTGGAGAGTGCTGGTTGTACTTGCGCCGAGGGTAAAGCCGGACGGCGGGGCGCTTGTTCCATAAGCGGGAGGCGGCGAAGTGCGGTGCATTTGTATCCTCGAAGTCATTGGCCGATAGCGATTTCGTTATTTGCTGGGGGTTGCTGACAAAGCGTCAATTTTGTGGAACTGCTGGCTTTTCCAAGTTCGCGAAGTTTCAGCGGGCAGCATTCATTTGTTTGAGAAGTTTTTTCATAAATGCGGCTGTCCGTTTCTTATTAGTACAGAAACTTGTTAAGTCAATTAATTAGCCGGCAAGTGTGTCGCTTCCCCTAATAAAGTCTGTTGGCATGTTGTTAAAAATAGTTACAAGTTACTCAAGGGGTTGATCAAGTACGTGCTGCCAGCTGCCCGCATCCAGGGTTCCCAGTACTTGCATGTGGCCTTGCGGATCCAGGGTGATAAACAGCGAGCTGGTGTATTCGCTGGCCAGGGCGTGCGGGTAGCCCAGCTGGCGTTCCAGGCTGCTGATGCAGTCGCTGTGGGTTATCAGGATCAGATTGCGCTTGAGTGATTTGTGCGCCTTGATCGTCTGCTGGAAATGCTCGTCACAGGTGGCCAGCCAGTCCTGGGTCTGCGCCGCACCGTTGAACATGAATTCCGTCGTTTGCCGGGTACGGGTTGCGGGGCTGCTGATGACATCGGTGGCGGCCATGCCCAGGGTGCGAAAGGCTCGTCCCAGGTCGCTGGCGCTGTGGCTTCCGAGCTGGGTAATGCCATCGGCGGGCCCCAGGCAGGGGGTGGCGGAGCGGTCACAACGCTCGGCATGGCGGACCAGGACTATCACTTCGCCCCCTTGCCAGTGACGGTAGATGTTGGCCTGCTGCATCTGGTTGCCGACCCCCAGGTCGCGAGGCGTGACGGGCCACAGGACAAAGCCGCTGACCAGGATTGCCAGGGCCGCCGCACAGACGCCGCCGACGATTCGCCAGGTTCGGGGGGGCTTGTTGCCAGTGCCGGATTCAGCGGTGTTGAGCACGTGGTGTACCTGAGTAGGTTTTTGCCGAGTGTTGGTTGTTCGGGTTGGAACTGGTGCGCTGAAGACGAACGACATGCAGCCACTGGAGCCCGCACTGCAACTGGGGGCCAATTTAGGTCGGGCCAGGTGGGCGAAGAGTGAAAGCAATGTGAAAAAAACGAATGGGCGACGGCAGTTCTTTTAAAACCGGACAGCCTTTGTTCAGGTTGTTGGCCCGAACGCTGCTTTGTTATCCGGTTATGCACGTCAGATGGCTTCGGGAGGTTATTCCCGGAGTTTCGTTTTTATCGTTGAGGCAAGTGCGAGGCGAACTTTAGCCGATAAAAAACAGCGGATGAAAAATCCTCGCGTTTAGTTCAGCTTATTGTCAGCTTGGGCTGGAGGGCGGGCATGAGAAGGGAGGTTTTCCTGCCCGTTGTTTCGGGCAGGAAGTGATGCCGGGGAGCGGGCGGCTCAGTGATTGACGGTGTAGGCCAGCATTGCCGACAGCTGGCACAGTGGCCGGCCGCTCTCCTGCTGCCATTGGTTGAATACTTCCTGCACCAGGGCCTGGTCGCGTTTGCTGCTGGGCACCTTGTCGATGATGTTCTGGGCATTGAGGGCCGCGACCACGTCCCAGGTGGGGATAAAGGTGTCCTTGCCCACCATGCGCAGGAAGCGCGGGGCAGACAGCCCGCCCATCTGGTTGCCATGTTTGGCCAGGTACTGCCAGAGCCCGGTGATGTCCTGCACCGGCCAGTCGGCGATGAAGGCGCCAAAGCTGCCGTGCTGCTTTTGCACATCGAGGATCATCTGCGCGTTGCGCGGCACGCTCTTGAGCTTGCCCAAGTGGCGGATGATCCGCGTGTCCTGCATCAGCCGCTCCAGGTGCTCGGCGCCCATCAGCACCACCTTGTCCGGATCGAAGCCGAAAAACACCTGCTCGAACGCCGGCCATTTGGCGTCCACCAGGCTGTGTTTGAGGCCGGCGCGGAAAACCCGCAGGGCCAGGGTCGAGAGGTAGCGGTCGGCGCTCAATGCGCGCAGGTAGTCGTCGCTGGCCGGGGTGGGCAACTGGGCTTCCAGGGCCGCAGCGGAACCGAAGCGGTTGAGACAGTATTCATTCAGCCATTTGTAATCGTGCATGCCTGCTCCGGGACGGTCGGGAGGGTCGGAAAGTCTGTTGACCAAGGTTGGGGCCTTTGGCGGCATTACAAGTTCCCCGGGAGCCGGGGAACCTGGGGCGGATTCAGGCCGGGCTGGCGCCTTCGCCCGCGAGCCGGCGATTAAGCTGGAAGCGCCAGCGCACGTAGAGCAGCGCCGAAGTGAACACGGCCAGGCTGGCGAACATCTCCAGCAGGCCGAACATTTGGCGGTTCGGGTCGTAGGCCGCCAGGGCGCCCTTGATGAAGTACAGGTTGACCACGAAGCACATCCACGAATGGCCACGGGCACTGCCGCTGAGCATGCCGGGGGCCATCAGCAGCAGCGGCACCAGCTCGATCAGCAGGATGACCCAGGGGCGGGCACCGTGCAGATCGGCCACCAGCAGGTAATACCCGCAAAGCAGCCCCACCAGGCCGAAGAAGCAGACCAGGCTGAGGATTCGCATCAGGCGGACCCGGGGCTCCAGCCATTCCACCGGGGGCAGGATCTTCGGCTTCTTAGCCACGGCCGTTCTCCAGTCGCAGGGCGGTTTTCGCCAGACGCAGGCCCAGGGCCCGGCACAGCGCAATCTCGTGTTCGTCCAGTGGGCTCTTGCCATCTGCTCCGGCATGGTGGCTGGCGCCATACGGCGTGCCGCCACCGCGGGTTTCCAGCAGGGCCGACTCGCTGTAGGGCAGGCCGGTGATCAGCATGCCGTGATGCAGCAATGGCAGCATCATCGATAGCAGGGTGGCTTCCTGGCCGCCATGCAGGCTGGCGGTCGAGGTGAACACGCCGGCAGGCTTGCCCACCAGGGCACCGGTCAGCCAGAGGTTGCTGGTACCGTCGAGAAAATACTTCAGCGGCGCTGCCATGTTGCCGAAGCGGGTCGGGCTGCCCAGGGCCAGGCCTGAGCAGTGCTTCAGATCGTCGAGGCTGGCGTACAGGGCGCCGCTGTCGGGGATGTCCGGGGTGACCGCCTCGCATTCCGCGGAGATCGCCGGGACAGTGCGCAGACGAGCCTCCAGGCCGGCCTGCTCGACGCCGCGGGCGATCTGCCGGGCCATCTCGTTGGTCGAGCCGTTGCGGCTGTAGTACAGGACCAGGATATAGGGCGCGCTCAAGGCAGGATCTCCAGCACGCTCTCCGGCGGCCGGCCAATGATGGCCTTGTCGCCGGCTTCGAGGATCGGCCGCTCCATGAGTTTCGGGTGCTGGGCAATGGCGGCGACCAGTTGCTCTTCGCTGAGGCTCGGGTCGGCCAGGTTGAGGGTCTTGTACTCGTCCTCGCCGGTGCGCAATAGCTGGCGCGCGTTGAGGCCGAGCTTGGCCAGAAGGCTGCGCAACTGGGCGGCATCCAGTGGGGTTTCCAGGTAGCGGACCACGGTCGGGGCCAGGCCGCGTTGTTCCAGAAGTTCCAGCGCACCGCGGGATTTCGAGCAGCGCGGGTTGTGATAAAGCGTCAGATCGTTCATGTGCGGGTCGCATCTTGCGTAAGGTGGCGGCTATTCTACCCGCGCGACGGGCACTCCTGAACCTTGGGAGTCGTTAGGTCGCAGCGACCCTGGGTCGACGGTTATTTTTCAAGACATCTTTCAAGACAGGAAACAGCGCATGGCAAGGCAATTGGCGGCGGTATTGGCGATCATTACAACCCTGCTGCTGGGCGGCTGTGGCAATGACTACGGGGTCGACCAGTATGGCCAGAAAGTCGCCGCCGAGCGTATCGACAAGCAGTGGCTGGTGCTCAACTACTGGGCCGAGTGGTGCGGGCCTTGCCGTACCGAGATCCCGGAGCTCAACGCCCTGAACGAGCAGCTCAAGGGGCAGTCGGCATCGGTGATGGGGGTCAACTTCGACAATGTGCAGGGTGAAGAGCTAAAGAGCGCCAGCGAGAAGCTGGGGATCAAGTTCACCGTGCTGGCACGGAACCCCGCGGAGCTCTTCGATCTGCCACGCAGCGAGGCGCTGCCGGTGACCTACATCATCGACGACAAGGGCAAGGTACGTGAGCAGATGATGGGCGAGCAGACTGCAGCCGGCGTGCTGGCGAAACTGCAGGCCTTGCGCGGGCATTGAGGGCGCGAGGATCTGGAGCCGCTGCCGCGCAGTGCGGGCGCCCTCAAGTGACGCGGGGGGCCTGAAACTCGCCAGAGATTCATCCAGGAACATCCTGGAGTCCCGTTCGCAGCCTCGCGGGCTCGGCAGCGGCTAGCGCACTATCAGCCTTCTTCCAGCCACCAGCGCAACGGCTTGCCCTCGGCAGGCCAGAACCGCACCTGCTCGATCGGCGAGATGTCCCAGCGCTCAACGGTTTCCAGCGCCTGAAGGAAGCGCCGCTCCTGCTCCATCAACGCCGGTGCACAGAGTTTGCGGGTACTGCCGACCTTGCCGAAGCTGAGTTTTTCGCCGTCCAGGGTGTAGGGCGCGAACCAGTGGTTGCAGCCGCCATTGCCATAGGCCCGACCGTCCTCGCCAAGGGTGATGGTCAGGTGGCTGTAATCGATCAGCGGACGCTCGCCAATCCATTCCAGGACGTAACTGCGGTCCTGCTGCAACTTCAGCGGCTCGGCGGCGCAGCCCAGCAGGCCGGCCCCCAGCGCCGCAGTCAGTATCAGGCGTTTCATTGGCCGGCCTGCTGGCATTTCGGGCAGCGGTGATGCTCACCCTCGCTACGCCAGCCGAGCTCGGCAATGCGCGCGCTGGCGGCAGGCTTCTGGGCCTTGCTGCCCAGCTTGGCATCCACTGCGAACTCGAAGTCCAGGGTGGCGTCGCAGCTGTCGCAATTGACCTGCCACTGGTGGATCGCCAGTTCGCCGAATACCGGGCCACGCGCCACGGCGACCCACTGGCCGACGGGGTTGATCAAGTGGCGCACGGTGTCCACGGTCAGGCGCATGGAGAGGTCCTTGCTGCCCTTGAGGGTGACCAGAAGCACGTCGTCGGTACGGATCGAGCCACCGTTGCCGGTGACTTGATAGCGGCCGGGCACCAGGGCACGGCATTCGATCAGGGTATGTTGCGGGTTCATCAGGTTGTAGCGGAAATCGTGTTCGACCATGGGTCCTCCAAATCTGCCGCGTATGCTAGCACGGGCCCCTGCGGCGCAGGTTGCGGGCAGGTGACCTTCGATCAGCCCGTGGCGCGGATTTCAGCCGTGGACCCGGTTCTGCGGCTGGCCAGCTGCCCAGCTGGCGATGTTGTGCAAGGTGGTCTCGGCGATGGCCGCCAGGGCTTCGCGGGTCAGGAACGCCTGGTGCGCAGTGACTATCACGTTGGGAAAGGTCAGCAGCCGCGCCAGCACGTCATCCTGCAGGGGTAGATCGGAGCGGTCCTCGAAGAACAGTTGCGCCTCTTCTTCATAGACATCCAGCCCCAGGTAGCCCAGTTGGCCGCTCTTGAGCGCCTCGATCAGCGCCGGGGTGTCCACCAGGCCGCCACGCCCGGTGTTGATCAGCATTGCTCCCGGTTGCATGTGGGCCAGGCTCTGCTGGTTGATCAGGTAACGACTGTCCTCGGTCAACGGGCAGTGCAGGCTGATGATCTGCGACTGGGCCAGCAGCTCGGGCAGGTCCAGGTAACGGGCACCGAGGGCTTCTACGGCGGGATTGGGGAAGGGGTCGTACGCCAGCAGCTGGCAGCCGAAGCCGGCCATGATCCGGGCGAAGGTGGCGCCGATCTGGCCGGTGCCGACAATGCCCACGGTCTTGCCCACCAGGTCGAAGCCGGTCAGGCCGTGCAGGGTGAAGTCGCCTTCGCGGGTGCGGTTGTAGGCCCGGTGCAGGCGGCGGTTGAGCGCCAGGATCAGGGCCACGGCATGTTCGGCGACCGCATGGGGGGAATAGGCCGGGACCCGCACCACATCCAGCCCCAGGCGCTGGGCCGCGCTCAGGTCGACGTGGTTGTAGCCGGCCGAGCGCAGAGCGATCAGGCGGGTGCCACCGGCAGCCAGCTGTTCCAGTACCGGGGCACTGAGGTCGTCGTTGATAAAGGCACAGACCACTTCATGGCGTTCAGCCAGGGCGGCGGTATCCAGGCTCAGGCGTGCGGCCTGGAATTGCAGTTCGATGCCTGCTGGCCGTTGAGCGCCGAGGAAACTCTCGCGGTCGTAGTTCTGGCTGCTGAAAAGAATCGTACGCATGGCTGCATCCTTGTTCGGGGCGCCCAGCATGGCGGCTGGGCGCCGGGCAGGTCTTGCCCTGGGTCAGGCGTTGGTCCGCGCTTCGGCAGCCAGGCGGCCGATGGCGTGGTCCAGTTCATCCAGGGCGGCAAAGGCTTTGGCATCTTCCTGCTTGAGCAGGGTCTCGCTGCGCTGGCAGGCGGCGCGCAATTGCGGCACACCGCAGTAGCGGGTGGCGCCGTGCAGGCGGTGGACCCGTTCGATCAGGGCGTTCTGGTCATTGGCGGCCCGCGCTGCCTTGATGGCTTCGCGGTCAGCGTCCAGGGATGCCAGCAACATGGCCAGCATGTCCGCCGCCAGATCGGCCTTGCCGGCGGCCAGGCGCAGGCCTTCGTCCTGATCCAGTACCTGCAGTTCCAGCCCCAGTTCCGGGCGCTCGCTGGCCCGCTCCGGGCCCTGGTTGCGCAGGGCCAGGCCGGTCCATTTCAACACCACCTGGGCCAGTTGGCGCTCACTGATGGGCTTGGTCAGGTAGTCGTCCATGCCGCTTTGCAGCAGGGCGCGCTTCTCGTTGGCCATGGCGTGGGCGGTAAGGGCGACGATGGGCAGCGGCGTACCGTGTCGCTCGCTTTCCCACTGGCGGATCGCCTCGGTACTCTGCCGGCCGTCCATGCCGGGCATCTGCACGTCCATCATTACCAGGTCGAAGGGTTCGGTCTGGATCGCGTTCAGCGCGGCGTAACCGTTGTCCACCGCCAGCACCTTGGCGCCCATGTCCTCCAGCAGGGTCTGGATCAGCAGCAGGTTGGCCGGGTTGTCATCGACACACAGCACTCGCGGCGCGCGGCTGGAAAGGGTTTCCTCCGGTTCGCTGCGAGCCCGGCGCGGGGTCACCAGGTCGGACAGGGCCCGGCGCAGCTTGCGGGTGCACGCGGGCTTGGCCTGCAACTGGCTGTGAGGGTTGGGCACCGACAGATGGAACAGTGTCTGTTCGGTGGTCGGGCACAGTACCAGGACCTTGCAGCCCAGGTGTTCGAGGTCCCAGATATGCTGGCTCAGGCGTTCCGGCGACATGTCGTTGGTGGTGATGCCCAATACCGCCAGGTCGATGGCCTGTTCGCTCTGGTGCACGCCGGTAATGCCGTTGGTCAGGGCCTCCAGGGTATTGAACGGGGTCACCTCCAGGCCGCAGTCCTCCAACTGGTGTTGCAAGGCCTGGCGCGCCAGCTCGTGGTTTTCCAGTACCGCCACGCGCCGCCCCAGCAGCGGCGGGCCGGGCAGGTCCTCGGCGTCGTCGCGGGTTTTCGGCAGGTTGAGGCTGATCCAGAACTCCGAACCTTCGCCCGGGGTGCTGTCGACACCGATCTCGCCGCCCATCTGTTCGATCAGGCGCTTGGAAATCACCAGCCCAAGTCCCGTGCCGCCGGGTTGCCGCGACAGCGAGTTGTCAGCCTGGCTGAAGGCCTGGAACAGGGCGCGCACATCCTGGTTCGACAGGCCGATACCGGTGTCCTGGATGCTGATGCGCAGTTGCACGCTGTCTTCGTGTTCTTCTTCCAGCATGGCCCGGGCGACGATAGTGCCTTCGCGGGTGAACTTGATGGCGTTGCTCACCAGGTTGGTAAGAATCTGCTTGAGCCGCAGCGGGTCGCCCACCAGCGACAGCGGCGTATCGCGATAGACCAGGCTCACCAGTTCCAGCTGCTTGGCGTGGGCGGCCGGAGCGAGGATGGTCAGGGTGTCTTGCAGCAAGTCCCGCAGGTTGAACGGGATGCTGTCGAGCACCAGTTTGCCGGCTTCGATTTTCGAGAAGTCGAGGATTTCGTTGATGATGCCCAACAGGCTGTCGGCGGATTTCTCGATGGTGCCCAGGTAGTCCAGCTGGCGTGGTGTCAGCTCGCTTTTCTGCAACAGGTGGGTGAAGCCGAGAATGCCGTTGAGCGGTGTACGGATTTCATGGCTCATGTTGGCCAGGAATTCCGACTTGATCCGGCTGGCCTCCAGGGCCTCCTTGCGCGCCAGGTCCAGCTCGATGTTCTGGATCTCGATGGTTTCCAGGTTCTGGCGCACGTCTTCGGTGGCCTGGTCGATGCTGTGCTGCAATTCTTCCTGGGCATTCTGCAGGGTGCTGGCCATGCGGTTGATGCCCGAGGCCAGCTCATCCAGCTCCTGGCTGCCCAGGGGTGGCAGGCGGGTTTCCAGGTTGCCGTCCTTGAGTTGCGCCACGGCCTGCTTGATCTGGGTCAGCGGGTTGTTGATGGTGCGACCCATGCGCACTGCCAGTAGGGCGGTGCCGGCAAGCCCGGCGGCAATCAACAGCAGGCTGGCGAACAGGCTGCGGTAGCCGCGCAGCAGCATGCCGCTGTGGGACAGCTCCAGTTCCACCCAGCCCAGCAGGCGGTCGGACTCATCGGGAATCAGGTCGCCGGCCAGGTTGCGGTGCCGGCCGAAGACCGGCAGTTGATAGCGGGTCGCGTCGCTGCCGGAGCGTTGCATCATGTGGCTGCTGTTACCGGCGGGAGGCGGGTTGAGCATGCTGGGGCCGGCATGGGCCAGCAGGCTGCGATCCGGGGCAAGGAGCGATACGGCGCGCACGTCTTGCTGTTCCAGCGCCTGGGTGGCAATGCGCTCGAGCATCTGGGTGTTGTGGTTGCCCATGGCCGGGGCCACCAGGGAGGCCAGTTGTTCCGCGATCATCTCGCCACGCTGCAGGAGCTGGGTCTGCAGGTCCGAGAGCTGCATCCAGGTGAAGTAGCCGCCCAGCACCAAAGCCATCAGGCTGGTTGGCAACAAGGTCAGCAACAGTACGCGGCCTTTGATTCCCAGTTTCTTGAGCACGCAACTCTCCTGCTTCCACGCTGTTTTGAAAGGTCTACGGGCACGTCCGTGATGCGCCACCTGCGCAGTGTAACGATTTGCCGGGGGCTGATCTTGGCAAATTGCGCCAGGGCGGCCGTCGCCTGAAATGCCTGAAGCCGGGCTGCGACCAAGGCACTGGTTGCCGCGATCCGGGCAATCTTGAATAATCGCCCAACTGAGAATCACTTGCAGAAGTCAATGACTCCCGTATCTGTTGAGCCACCACGTATTCTGACCATTGAAGATGACCCGGTGCTGGGTGCCTATGTGCGCGAGCAACTGGAGCATTGTGGCTTTGCCGTGACCTGGTGCCAGAACGGCCCGGAAGGGCTGGGCATTGCCCGGCGCCGACCTTTCGATGTGGTGCTGCTGGATATCCTGTTGCCCGGAATGGATGGCCTGGAAGTGCTCACGCACTTTCGCCAGAGCCATTCCACGCCGGTGCTGCTGATGTCCGCCCTGGGAGCGGAAGCCGACCGAATCAGCGGTTTCCGCCTGGGGGCCGACGATTACCTGCCCAAGCCATTCAGCATGGCCGAGCTGCGTGTGCGCATCGAGGCCATCCTGCGCCGGGTCGCCCTGGACCGGCGACCGATGCCGCCGGTACCCGTCAGCCTGGCCCAGAGCCTGCGCTTCGACGATGAGCGCAGCGACGTGTTCTTTGCCGAGCAATGGGCCGGCCTGACCCGCAGTGAATACCGCCTGCTGGATACCTTGCACCGCAATGGCGACGAGGTGTTGAGCAAGGCCTTCCTTTATCAGCATGTACTGCAACGCGGTTATGCGGCCCACGACCGCAGCCTGGACATGCATGTCAGCCAGATCCGCCGCAAGCTCAAGGCGCTGGGCTACAGCGAGCGTGAGCTGCGAACCGTGTGGGGCAAGGGTTATGTGCTGAGCGCCTTAGATGAACTGGTCTGATCTGCCGGGGCGGCATTCGCTGTTCTGGAAGCTGGCGTGCCTGTTGGTAGCTTTCTGCCTGTTGATGATCTGGCTGAGCTGGTCCTGGGGGCGTTATGTGGAGCAGAAGAACCTCTACCTCTCCGATGAGGCCAGAGCCACCTTGGGCAGCTACGCCCGCGAGGCCGAGCAGGCCTGGAAGGGCGGCCAGAGTGCCGGTGTCGATGCCTGGATCCAGCAGATCGCCAGCCGCGAGAAAACCTGGATCGGCGTGATTGGCAGTGACCTGCAATCCCTGAGCAGCTACCCGTTGACGCCGGCGGAGGCCCAGCGCCTGACCTTCCTGCGCGGTGCCGACTGGCCGGTGAGCCGGCACGCCCGGGGCCTGCCGTGGCTGAAAGTACCCTTTCCCGAGGATCCGTCCCTGGGCAGCCTGGTGATCGAGTTGCCGCAACGTTTCATGCCGGGGCGCTACCGGGTGTTCTGGCAGGTGATCACCAATGGGGTGATTCCCGGGCTGTTCACCTTGTTGCTGTGTGTCGGCCTGTATCGCTTGCTGGTGGTGCCGCTGAACCAGTTGCGCGAGCAGGCCAACGCCTGGCGGGCGGAGCAGTTGAACGTGCGGCTGTCCAGTGAAACCACTCAGCGTCGGGACGAGCTGGGCGAACTGGGACGGGCGTTCGATCAGATGTCCGAACGTCTGCAGAGTACCGTGGCGGTGCAGCAGCAGTTGTTGCGGGACCTGTCCCACGAGTTGCGCACCCCCCTGAGCCGCCTGCGCGTGGCCTGCGATGGCGAGCGTGATCTTGCCGCGCTGCGCGAACGCTTGGCGCGGGAGGTCGACGGCATGCAGCGCCTGGTGGAGGACAGCCTGCAACTGGCCTGGCTGGACACCGAGCGTGCGCCACTGCCGCAAGAGCAGATCCAGGTCCAGGCGTTGTGGGAGATGCTCAGCGAAAATGCCTGCTTCGAGAGTGGCTGGTCCGCGCACCAGCTGCGTTGCGAGCTGGAGGCCGATTGCTGGGTTCGCGGGCACCTCAATACCCTGGCCCAGGCCCTGGAAAACATCCTGCGCAACGCTATTCGGCATTCTCCGGCCGGAGCACGGGTCAGCCTCGGAGGCCAGCGCGACGGCAAGTACTGGCACCTGTGGCTGGATGACGAAGGGCCGGGGGTGGCTGAAGAGGATCTGGAAAGGATCTTCGCTCCCTTCACTCGTCTGGATGGGTCGCGACCGGGGGATGGCGGTTTCGGCCTGGGCCTGAGCATCGCCCGCAATGCCGTAGGGCGCCAGGGTGGGCAGTTGTGGGCGCAGAACCTGGCCCAGGGCTTGCGCATCCACGTGCGCCTGCTGGCGGCCTGAGGCTTGCCCTGGGCTGTCTTATTCCAATAAGCCATAAGGCTCGCACTTTGCGTGATATGGCGCTCGGTCGTTTGCCGGTATGATAGGCGCCCCCGCAGTCTGGATTGCGAATACGCCATGACCTTGCAGTACCCAACCATCGCCGATTGCGTCGGCAACACCCCCCTGGTCCGCCTGCAGCGCCTGCCCGGCGCCACCAGCAATACCCTGCTGCTAAAGCTCGAGGGCAACAACCCGGCGGGTTCGGTCAAGGACCGTCCGGCACTGTCGATGATCACCCGCGCCGAGTTGCGCGGGCAGATCCAGGCCGGCGATACCCTGATCGAAGCGACCTCGGGCAATACCGGCATCGCCCTGGCCATGGCTGCAGCGATCAAGGGCTACAAGATGATCCTGATCATGCCCGACAACTCCAGCGCCGAGCGCAAGGCGGCCATGACCGCCTACGGCGCCGAGCTGATTCTGGTCAGCCAGGAAGAAGGCATGGAAGGCGCCCGCGATCTGGCCGAGCGGATGCAGGCCGAAGGCCGCGGCAAGGTGCTCGACCAGTTCGCCAACGGCGACAACCCTGAGGCCCACTACAGCGGCACCGGCCCGGAAATCTGGCGCCAGACCCAGGGCAGCATTACCCACTTCATCAGCTCGATGGGCACCACCGGCACCATCATGGGCACCTCGCGTTACCTGAAGGAGCAGAACCCGGCGGTGCAGATCGTCGGTCTGCAGCCGATGGAAGGCTCGGCCATTCCCGGCATTCGCCGCTGGCCCGAGCAATACCTGCCGAAGATCTACCAGGCCAGTCGGGTCGACCGGATCGTCGACATGGCCCAGAGCGAGGCCGAAGACGTGACTCGGCGCCTGGCCCGTGAAGAAGGGATCTTCTGTGGCGTCTCTTCCGGCGGTGCGGTGGCAGCGATGCTGCGCCTGTCCCGGGAAGTGGAAAACGCGGTCATGGTCGCGATCATCTGCGACCGTGGCGATCGTTACCTGTCGACCGGCATTTTCGATGCGCCCAACTGATGGCTAAGCACGATAGAGGCCTGCGCTTCCAGCCGGCGGGCGGTAGCCGGGCGCCGCAGATTCCAGTGGGCAAGAAACAGCGTTTGACGATTCAGCGTCTGGCCAACGACGGCCGTGGCATTGCCTTTGTCGAAGGGTGTACCTGGTTTGTCAGCGGTGCCCTGGCCGGTGAAGAAGTCGAAGCTCGGGTGTTGGGCAGCCACGGCAAAGTGGTGGAGGCCCGTGCCGAGCGCATCTTCAACGCCAGTGATCTGCGTCGCCCGGCGGCCTGTGCCCATGCCGGGCGTTGCGGCGGTTGCAGTGTCCAGCATTTGCCCCATGACGAACAGCTTGCCCTGAAACAGCGCATGCTCGCCGAGCAGTTGTCCAAGGTCGCGGGTGTCGAGCCCGAGGCCTGGGCCGCCCCCTTGAGCGGTCCCGAGTTCGGCTATCGGCGCCGCGCCCGGGTGGCGGTGCGCTGGGACGCCAAGGGCAAGCAACTTGAGGTGGGTTTTCGCGCTGCCGGTAGCCAGGACATTGTCGCCATCGACGATTGCCCGGTGCTGGTACAGGCCTTGCAACCTGTCATGAACCGTTTGCCCGCCATGCTGCGACGCTTGAGCAAGCCTCAGGCATTGGGGCATGTGGAGTTGTTCAGCGGTTCGGCCCTGGCGGTGCTTTTGCGCCACATGGCGCCGTTGTCCGACAGCGACCTGACGATCCTCAAGGACTTCTGCGATTTCCATCAGGCGCAATTGTGGCTGCACGGTGAAGGCGAGCCGCAACCCTTTGATCCATCGCAGGCTCTGGGCTACCGCCTGGAGACCTGGGACCTGCACCTGGCGTATCGGCCGGGTGACTTCGTCCAGGTCAATGCGGGAGTCAATGAAGCGATGGTCGCCCAGGCCCTGGAGTGGCTGGCGCCGCAATCTGATGAGCGGGTGCTGGACCTGTTTTGCGGCCTGGGCAACTTCGCCTTGCCGTTGGCCCGACAGGTGCGGGAAGTGGTGGCGGTAGAGGGCGTGGCGACCATGGTGGCGCGCGCGGCGGAGAATGCCGCCAGCAACAATTTGCATAACACGCGCTTTTTTCAAGCCGATTTATCCCAACCTCTGAGCGCTGCCGAGTGGGCTGATGAAGGCTTTTCTGCGGTACTCTTGGACCCACCCCGCGACGGTGCTTTCGAGGTGGTCCGCCAGTTGGCGACCCTGGGTGCCAAGCGGTTGGTGTACGTGTCATGCAATCCGGCAACTTTGGCTCGTGACACGGTCGAACTGATCAAGCAGGGCTATAGATTAAAACGTGCCGGGATCCTCGATATGTTTCCTCAGACGGCGCATGTCGAGGCCATGGCGTTATTTGAAGCGAGCTAGGATGGCTTGTCTAATCCGACTGGTCTTTCGGGAGTGGCGCGCTGGCCCTGCGAGCCGCACCCGAGCGTTGAAGGTCAGCGATTTGACGCATTGAATGTGCGTCGTAGGGAAGGTAAAGCAAGATGGTACAGGTGAGAGCGCACCAGCCGATCAACACCGACGGCAGTATCAATCTCGAGGCATGGCTCGATCATACGGTCAGCGTCGACATGGCACTGGACCGTGAAGCCTTGAAAGAAGCCTGCGAGTTCGCCCGCGAGGCGGAACTGCAGCACATAGCAACGAAGAATCTCAGCCCCGAGGACGTGTCGAGTTTCAGCACGGGCCTGGAGATCGCCGAGATCCTCGCCGATCTCAAGCTGGATCAGGACTCCCTGGTTGCCGCGGTGCTCTACCGGGGTGTCCGCGAGGGCCAGATCCAGTTGCCGGCGGTCAGCCAGCGGTTTGGTCCGGTGGTCACCAAGCTGATCGATGGCGTGTTGCGCATGGCGGCCATTACCGCCAGCCTCAGCCCCCGCCAGTCCCTGGTGCTGGGCACCCAGGCCCAGGTGGAAAACCTGCGCAAGATGTTGGTGGCCATGGTGGATGACGTGCGGGTTGCACTGATCAAGCTGGCCGAGCGTACCTGTGCGATTCGAGCGGTAAAAAGCGCCGACGAAGAGAAGCGCAACCGGGTTGCCCGGGAAGTCTTCGACATCTACGCACCCCTGGCTCACCGCCTGGGTATCGGGCATATCAAGTGGGAGCTGGAAGACCTGTCCTTCCGTTACCTGGAGCCCGAGCAGTACAAGCAGATCGCCAAGCTGCTGCATGAGCGGCGCCTGGATCGCGAGCGTTTCATCAGCGACGTGATGAACCAGCTGCAGAACGAACTGAAGGCCACCGGGGTCAACGCCGACATCAGTGGGCGGGCCAAGCACATCTATTCCATCTGGCGCAAAATGCAGCGCAAGGGCCTGGAATTCAGCCAGATCTACGACGTGCGCGCGGTGCGGGTGCTGGTGCCGGAAATGCGCGATTGCTACACCGCGCTGGGCATCGTGCATACCCTGTGGCGGCACATCCCCAAAGAGTTCGACGACTACATCGCCAACCCCAAGGAGAACGGCTACCGCTCGTTGCACACGGCGGTGATCGGCCCTGAGGGCAAGGTGCTGGAAGTGCAGATCCGTACCCACGCCATGCACGAAGAGGCGGAGCTGGGGGTTTGCGCGCACTGGAAGTACAAGGGCACCGACGTCAAGTCCGGCTCCAACCATTACGAAGAGAAAATCTCCTGGTTGCGCCAGGTGCTCGAATGGCACGAGGAACTGGGGGATATCGGCGGTCTGGCCGAACAGCTGCGGGTGGATATCGAACCGGACCGGGTGTACATCTTCACCCCCGACGGTCACGCCATCGACCTGCCCAAGGGCGCCACGCCGCTGGATTTCGCCTACCGGGTGCACACCGAGATCGGCCACAACTGCCGGGGCGCGAAGATCAACGGGCGCATCGTGCCGCTCAACTACAGCCTGCAGACCGGCGAGCAGGTGGAGATCATCACCAGCAAGCACGGCACGCCGAGTCGCGACTGGCTGAACCCGAACCTGGGCTATGTCACCACGTCCCGGGCGCGGGCGAAGATCGTCCACTGGTTCAAGCTCCAGGCCCGCGATCAGAACGTCGCCGCCGGCAAGACCCTGCTGGAACGCGAACTGAGCCGACTCGGCCTGCCACAGGTGGATTTCGACAAGCTGGCCGAGAAGGCCAACATGAAGATCGCCGAGGACATGTTCGCCGCCCTGGGCGCGGGCGACCTGCGCCTGGCGCAACTGGTCAACCTGGCCCAGCAATTGGTGGAGCCGGAGCGGGGCAACGAGCAACTGGAGTTGATTCCGCGCAAGGCTGCCGGCTACAAGCCGGGCAAGCGTGGCGACATCCAGATCCAGGGCGTGGGCAACCTGATGACCCAGATGGCCGGCTGCTGCCAGCCATTGCCGGGGGATGCGATCGTCGGCTACATCACCCAGGGCCGCGGCGTGAGCATTCACCGCCAGGACTGCGCCTCGGTGCTGCAACTGGCCGGGCGCGAGCCGGAGCGGATCATCCAGGTCAGCTGGGGGCCGGTGCCGGTGCTGACCTATCCGGTGGATATCATCATCCGCGCCTACGACCGTTCCGGCCTGCTGCGTGATGTGTCCCAGGTGCTGCTCAACGAGCGGATCAACGTGCTGGCGGTCAACACCCGCTCGAACAAGGAGGACAACACCGCGTTGATGTCCCTGACTATCGAGATCCCGGGGCTGGACGCGTTGGGTCGCCTGTTGGGGCGGATTTCCCAGTTGCCAAACATCATCGAGACCCGGCGCAACCGGACCCCCTGATGCCTGTATGAAATGGATGAACTGATGTACAGCCTTGAAGACCTGCTCCACCTCATGGCGCGCCTGCGCGACCCGCAGTACGGCTGCCCGTGGGACATCAAGCAGAACTACGCCAGCATCGTCCCCCATACCCTGGAAGAGGCCTATGAAGTGGCCGACGCCATCGAGCGCGGCGACTTCGACCACTTGCAGGGCGAGCTGGGGGACCTGCTGTTCCAGGTGGTGTACTACAGCCAGCTGGCCCGGGAGGAGGGGCGTTTCGAGTTCGACGCGGTGGTGGACGGCATCACGCGCAAGCTGATCCGCCGGCATCCCCATGTATTTCCCACCGGGGACCTGTACGCGCCGCTGGACATCCCGCGGCTCGATGAAGACCAGGTCAAGGAGCGCTGGGAGCAGATCAAGGCCGAGGAGCGCGCGGAGAAGTCCGAGGCTCCCCAGCAGTTGTCCCTGCTCGATGATGTGCCGGTGGCCTTGCCGGCCTTGTCCCGCGCCGCCAAGTTGCAAAAGCGTGCGGCCCAGGTCGGTTTCGACTGGCCCGAAGCCCTGCCGGTGGTGGACAAGGTTCGTGAAGAACTGGATGAAGTGCTGGAAGCCATGGCCGACAACGATGCGGCGGCGATCACCGATGAAATCGGCGACTTGCTGTTTGTCGTGGTCAACCTGGCCCGGCACCTCAAGGTCGACCCGGAAACCGCCCTGCGCGGTGCCAACGCCAAATTCGACCGACGCTTCCGATTTATCGAGCAGGCATTGCGCGACACTGCCCGTCCCATGGAAGATTGCACCCTCGAAGAGTTGGATGCCCTGTGGGGCGAAGCCAAACGTCAGGAAAAGAATTTGCCCAGCTGCGGCTGAGGCCGTTGCCTAAGTGAGTAAGCACCATGAGCCTTTCCCTTCGCGACCAGTTGCTCAAAGCAGGGCTGGTCAACCAAAAGCAGGCCAAGCAGGTCAGCAAAGACAAGCAGAAGCAGCAGCGCCTGGCCCACAAAGGCCAGATCGAACTCGATGACTCCCAGCAGCGTGCGGCCCAGGAAGCCATGGCCGAGAAGGTCAAGCGCGACCAGGAGCTCAACCGTCAGCAACAGGAAAAGGCCGAGCAGAAAGCCCGCGCGGCGCAGGTCAAGCAACTGATCGAAGTGTCGCGGCTGCCCAAGCTGAACACCGAGGACTACTACAACTTCGTCGACGACAAGAAGGTCAAGCGCCTGTCGGTGAATGCCCTCATGCGCAACAAGCTGAGCAGCGGCTCCCTGGCCATCGTCCACCATGGCGGCGGCTACGAGGTGATTCCGCGGGAAGCCGCGCTGAAGATCCAGGAGCGTGACCCGCGCCGTATCGTGCAGCTCAATACGCCTACCGAGGCGCCGGATGAAGATGATCCGTACGCGGCCTACCAGATCCCCGACGATCTGATGTGGTAAGCCTTGAATAACGACAAACCCCGCTCATGGCGGGGTTTGTCGTTTGTGGGGGAGGCCGTTGATCCGCGTGGAGATCCCGGCACTCCGGCACTGAGGTCGAGTCAGGAGCTCTGGGGCGCGCGGTTCTGCTCGAGTTTTTCCAATTCAGCCTTGTAGCTGTGGGCGTCGCTCTCGGAGTGGAACATGCCCACCAGCATGTCTTGTTGATGTACATCCCAGATCCGTACACCCGCGGCTACGCCTTCATGGGACATATGTGAATCGTCGCGTTCAGTTACTTTTACAGTCATCTGCTAGCTCCAATCTCTGTTGATCTGCAGCAAGGCGTGTGCAGGACTCTGTTATATATTTTGTTAGCTTGCTAAGTAAATTGCCTGGCGCTGCAACAAACCTTTGCAGAATCGAAGAAAATCCTGCAGCCCGCGTAAACCGTGACATTTCGCCGCAGGGCGTACCGCTTCATGACAAAAGTTTCATCTTCGAGGGCTTGTGCCGGGGCTTGCTGTGCGGGCGAGGAACCAAATCCCGGGCAAAAAAAAGCCCCGCTTTCGCGAGGCTTCGTGACTGCTGCGGCTCAGCTGCCTTTGACCGTCTTGCCGTCAACGGTGCCGTTGAGGAGCATGATGTTGTACTCCTTGCCGTCGGTTTCCACCTGTTGCAGGCGCACCAGCAGGTAATCCCAGTCCTTGGCGAACCACATCACGGTGATGCGTTTGCTCTGTGTCGGGTCGCGAACGCGCTCGACCTTGATCGCATCGATCTGGCCAGCCTTGGTGTCAACCTTCTCCGAGCCCAGGACACGGAAGTCATAGGTGTCGACTTCACCGCCGTCGACCACTTGATAGCTCATGGTCTTCTTGCCGGCTGCCACATCGTGCTGCAGGGCCAGCTGGTAGGTGGATTTATCCACCATGCCGGTGTTCAGCGGCAGCTTGACCGCATCACCACGGTCGGTGCCGGTGACCATCTTGGCTTTCCAGTCGAAATCCAGGTCGGCTTTCTTGGCTTTGCCCAGACCACCACGCTCGAAGCGATAGGACTGGGGCACCAGGGTGTCCTTGTCCAGGGTCAGGGTGCTTTCCTCGCTCAGGCTGGCGATCATCATCGATGCCTTGAAGCTGAGTTTCCACGCACCATTGGCGGTTTTTTCCAGGCTGCGTTCAGCAGTGCCGCTCATGGGCAGTTGCTTCCAGTCGGCGGTGTAGCTGGCGGAGAACGGGTGAAGGTCTGCCGCCTGCACAGCCGGCAGGGCGAACAGAGCGCAAGCGAAGAGCAGGGCGCGACGCATAAAATCTCCTAGGTTCGAATCAAATAGCCGCTGGCGGCCAGTATTTGACCATCCAGTAAAGCACCCTGATCGCCGAGCGTCAGCCGACCTTCGGCAAACCAGCGTACGGCCATGGGGTAAATCCGGTGTTCCTGGACGTGCACTCGCTGCGCCAGGCTCTGCGGCGAGTCGTGCAACTCTACCGGGATCACAGCCTGTACGACCAGAGGGCCGCCATCGAGTTCCTCGGTGACGAAGTGCACGCTGCAGCCATGCTCCGTATCTCCGGCCTCCAGCGCCCGCTGATGAGTGTGTAACCCTTTGTATTTCGGGAGCAGCGAGGGGTGGATATTCAGCAGCCGGCCCTCGTAGTGGCGGACGAATCCGGCGCTGAGAATGCGCATGAATCCGGCCAGGACCACCAGTTTGGGTTGGAAGGTATCGATCAGCTCGATCAGCCCCTGATCGAAGGCCTCCCGGCCTTCGAAGGCGGTGTGATCGAGGAAGCGGGTAGCGATACCCGCGTCCTTGGCGCGCTGCAGGCCATAGGCGTCAGCGCGGTTGGAGATCACGGCGGCGATGCGCACCGGGCTGTCGCCGGTGTGCACGCTGTCGATCAAGGCTTGCAGGTTACTGCCGGTGCCGGACAACAGCACCACAACATCACAGGTCGGCGACATCCGCTCTTGCATCAGTGAGCCTTGAGGTTCTTCAGCTCGACCTGGGCCGCGCCTTCGGCTGCGGTGGCGATCTGGCCGATGACCCATGGCTGCTCGCCCGCCTCGCGCAGGACCTTCAGGGCGTTCTCGACCTGATCCTGGGCCACGCAGATGACCATGCCCACGCCGCAGTTCAGCACGCGGTGCATTTCGTGCTCGTCGACGTTGCCTTTTTCCTGCAGCCAGTCGAAGACCGCCGGGCGCTGCCAGCTCGCCACGTCGACCACGGCCTGGGCGCCTTTTGGCAGCACACGCGGGATGTTGTCCAGCAGGCCGCCACCGGTGATGTGGGCCATGGCCTTGACTGCGCCGGTGTCCTTGATCAGCTTCAGCAGTGGCTTGACGTAGATGCGGGTCGGCGCCATCAGCAGGTCGGTCAGTGGTTTGCCGTCCAGCTGGATGCTTTCGATGTCGGCGCCGGAGACTTCGATGATCTTGCGGATCAGCGAGTAGCCGTTTGAGTGCGGGCCGGAGGAGGGCAGGGCCAGCAGGGCATCGCCGGCGGCAACTTTCGAGCCGTCGATGATCTCGGCCTTTTCCACCACGCCTACGCAGAAGCCGGCCAGGTCGTAGTCTTCGCCTTCGTACATGCCGGGCATTTCAGCGGTTTCACCGCCCACCAGGGAGCAGCCGGACAGCTCGCAGCCAGCGCCGATGCCGGTTACCACTTGGGCTGCGGTATCGACGTTGAGCTTGCCGGTGGCGTAGTAGTCGAGGAAGAACAGCGGTTCGGCGCCGCAGACCACCAGGTCGTTGACGCACATGGCCACCAGGTCGATGCCGATGCTGTCGTGCTTGTTCAGGTTCAGGGCCAGGCGCAGCTTGGTGCCGACGCCGTCAGTGCCGGAGACCAGCACCGGTTGCTTGTAGCCGGCCGGGATTTCGCAGAGGGCGCCGAAACCGCCCAGGCCGCCCATGACTTCCGGGCGCGCAGTGCGCTTGGCGACGCTCTTGATGCGTTCGACCAATGCTTCACCGGCGTCGATGTCTACACCGGCGTCTTTGTAGCTCAGGGAGGGTTGCTTGCTCATGATCCAGGCCTTTAGGGGGGATTCAGGGGTATCGACCGAACCAGTGAGACTGCCGGAAACACAGGAAAAGTGTTTCAGGGTGCCCAGCTGATGCCGGTCTGCGAAGGCGCGCGATTTTATCAGGCTTGAGGGGCAGCGGCCATCCTCGGGCCGACGGGGAGAGGCATATCCTGTTAAAAAAACCGCGATTGGTCGTGTTGGTGCTCCTGCCCATGCCTGTATAAGGTATAGCGCTCAAGTGGCTATCGTTATGACAGCGCGAAAACTATCGGGCGCCGGGTGAATGTTTTGCCCAGGCTTGTGGTCACAGCCTTGCTCGCCGCGGTTCAAGTGCGCTGTTTCAATCGTTTTCTGTCGTCGGGAATCTTCCATGCGTCTGGGTAAATTTCTGTTTGTGGGCTGTTTGTCATTGGTCAGCCTGGCGAGTCATGCCGAAACCCTCAATGGCCTGTATCAAGTGCGTGAGCCTGTGAGCAGCCAGTCGCCCGAAGAGCGCGACCAGGCCACGCAGCGGGCCCTGGAAACCCTGGTGCTGCGCCTCACTGGCGACGCCAAGGCCGCCCAGGGGCCAGGGCTGGCGGCGATCCGCAAGGACCCGCAGCAGATCATCAGTCAGTACGGCTACGACGCCGGCCCGCCGGAAAGCCTGCAGGTGGATTTCGATCCGGTCACCACCGATCGCGCCCTGCGTCAGGCCGGGCTATCGCTCTGGGGCAACAACCGGCCGTCGATCATCGGCTGGTGGCTGAGTGATTCCACCGAAGGCTCGAGCCTGGTGGGGGATGGCCAGGCCAGCGCGGCGCCCTTGCGGCGTGCGGCTCAACATCGTGGCTTGCCCCTGCGCCTGCCGCTGGGGGATCTGAACGAGCAGATCGTCGCCACGGCGCCGAATCTTGAAGGTTCCGATCCGGCGCCGCTGCGTGAAGCCTCCGAGCGTTACGGTGCTGATGCGTTGCTGGCGGTACATGCCCGGGAAGAAGGTGGCCAATGGCAAGCCAAGTGGCGGCTGTGGCTGGGCGATCAGAAGGAGCAGGGCACTGTCCAGGGCGCCGATACCGCGGCCCTGGCCGATGGGGTGTTGCTGGCGGTGAGCCAGCGTCTGGCGCCCCGTTTCGTCACTCGTCCTGGTGCTTCCAGCGAGCAGTTGCTGGAAGTGCAGGGCATGACTCTGGAGCATTACGCGGCCCTTGGGCACTTGCTGGAGCCTTTTGGTGCGCAGTTGCAGAGCGTTGACGGTGATCGGATCGTCTATCGCGTCAACGGCAGTGCGGAGCAGCTGCGGGCGCAACTGTCGCTGGCCAAGCTGCAAGAGATTCCGGCGGGCGAAGCGCCTGCGCCGCAAGCTCCTGTACAAGGCGCTGAAGGGGCCGCCCCTGTGGCGCCGCCGGCGCCGCAGGCCCAACTGCGTTTTCGTTGGTAGCAGGTTGTTTCCTTCTATATAGAAGCTGGAGAGGTATATGGCTGATACGCGTCGTTGGGTCTGGTTGGGTGTCGTGCTCCTGGCCTGCGGGTTCGTCTACCTGCTGCACCCGATCCTCAGTCCGTTCCTGGTGGCGCTGTTGCTGGCCTACCTGTTCGATCCGCTGGTGGACCGGCTGGAGCAATGGGGGTTGTCGCGGACCTGGGGCGTGGTGGCGGTATTCGCCTTGTTCACCCTGATCGTCATGACCCTGCTGCTGGTGCTGGTGCCCATGCTGGCCAAGCAGTTGGTGCGGCTCTATGAACTGGCGCCGCAGATGCTCGATTGGGTCCAGCACAGCGCCATGCCCTGGGTGCAGTCCAAGCTCGGTCTGGCGGACGGCTTCTGGAAGTTCGACAAGGTCAAGGCGGCCATCAGCGAGCACATGGGCCAGACCACCGATATCGTCGGCGTGGTGCTGAGCCAGGCAACGGCTTCGGGCCTGGCGCTGATTGGCTGGCTGGCCAATCTGGTGCTGATCCCGGTGGTCAGCTTCTATCTGCTGCGGGACTGGGACTTGATGATGGCCAAGATCCGCAGCCTGTTGCCACGCAGCCGCGAAGAGCAGGTGGTGTCTCTGGCCGGGGAGTGCCATGAAGTGCTGGGGGCTTTTGTTCGCGGGCAATTGCTGGTGATGCTGGCTCTCGGGGTGATCTACGCCGCGGGCCTGATGCTGGTGGGGCTGGAGCTGGGGCTGTTGATCGGTCTGATTGCCGGTCTGGCGGCAATCGTGCCGTATATGGGCTTTGTCATCGGCATTGGCGCGGCGCTGATTGCCGGGCTGTTCCAGTTCGGTGGCGACCTGTATCCGATGATCGGCATTGTCGCGGTATTCATGGTGGGGCAAGCCCTTGAGGGCATGGTGCTGACGCCGTTGCTGGTGGGCGATCGCATCGGCCTGCACCCGGTGGCGGTGATCTTTGCCATTCTTGCCGGCGGCGAACTGTTCGGTTTTACCGGGGTGCTGCTGGCGCTGCCGGTGGCAGCTGTGATCATGGTGCTGGTGCGCCATGTGCATGATCTGTACAAGGATTCGGATCTCTACAGCGGTGCTGAAGACCCCGAGTTGTAAAGGGGCGCGCGGGCCTTCGTGACGGTTGGCGACGCTTGGCCGGCCGTCACGGTAGCTGTCAAGGAACGCCCTCCGATTGCGTTTGGCTGTCGCAAACCTTTGATTTTGCTTGTGGTCTGCTGCATTGTGCGCTCGGCGTCACGGGTATAAACTTTGCAAACTTTACACAGAGGCCACTAACGGTTCCTTTGGAACTGTTCAGTCAGCATGAAACCGATTCAGCTGCCCCTAGGTGTGCGTCTGCGTGATGACGCCACCTTCATCAACTACTACCCAGGCGCCAATGCCGCAGCACTCGGCTACGTCGAGCGCCTCTGCGAAGCCGACGCCGGTTGGACCGAAAGCCTGATCTACCTCTGGGGCAAGGATGGCGTGGGCCGCACGCACTTGCTGCAGGCCGCGTGCCTGCGTTTCGAGCAGTTGGGGGAGCCGGCGGTGTATCTGCCGCTGGCGGAGCTTCTGGATCGCGGTATCGAGATTCTCGACAACCTGGAACAGTACGAGCTGGTCTGCCTGGATGACCTGCAGGCAGTGGCTGGCAAGGCGGATTGGGAAGAAGCGCTGTTTCATCTGTTCAACCGCTTGCGCGACAGTGGTCGGCGCCTGTTGATCGCGGCCTCGACCTCGCCTCGCGAGTTGCCGGTGAAACTGGCGGATTTGAAGTCTCGCCTGACCCTGGCACTGATCTTTCAGATGCGCCCGCTCTCCGACGAAGACAAATTGCGTGCCTTGCAGCTAAGGGCATCCCGCCGGGGGCTGCATCTGACCGACGAGGTCGGGCATTTCATCCTGACCCGCGGTACCCGCAGCATGAGTGCCCTGTTCGAGCTTCTCGAGCGCCTCGACCAGGCTTCGTTGCAGGCCCAGCGCAAGCTGACCATCCCTTTTCTGAAAGAGACCCTGGGCTGGTAAAGACAAGGCTTCCATGGCTTTCGGGGGCGACCTTCGGCATATTCCAGGCGCCAGAAAACGCACCTTTGGAAGGGTTTCCAGAGGCGGGCGGACTTAAAATGGGCTTAAAGCCTTAGATGTACGGAAGAAACTCATAAGTCACATTCTGATCGATTGAATTTGCAAATGAGGGCGATAGAAGGCATAGTCGCGTCTTCTATTATTTCAAGCCACGGTCGTGCCCATGCTAAATCGCTTCGCACCCCTCGTGCCTCTCGCACTCGTCACCCTGTTGTTTGGTTGCGCCTCCCACACTCCGGTGTCCCAGCAGCAACCTGTCCAGCAGGCTCAAGTCTCCGTCAAAAACCAGTCTTCCGCTGTTTATCAGGAAGAGCTTGCAACTGAAAAGGAACTGGCAGAGTTCTCTGACAGCAAGCCTTACCAGTTGCCAGTTCTGGCTGACAGCATCCTCGAGCGCGGCATGTCCCTGATCGGTACCCGTTACCGTTTCGGCGGTACCTCGGAAGCCGGCTTCGATTGCAGCGGTTTCATCGGTTATCTGTTTCGTGAAGAGGCGGGCATGAACCTGCCGCGTTCCACTCGCGAAATGATCAACGTGAAAGCGCCTCTGGTAGCACGCAACAATCTCAAGCCGGGTGATCTGCTGTTCTTCAGCACCAACGGCCGTGGGCGCGTCAGCCACGCAGGTATCTACCTGGGCGATGACCAGTTCATCCACTCCAGCAGCCGTCGCAGTGGCGGTGTGCGGGTCGACAGCCTGGGCGATAGCTACTGGAGCAAGACCTTCATCGAAGCCAAGCGCGCACTTGCCATGGCTCCAACCGTGGTCACTGCACGCAAATAAGCGGACTATTTGTAGGGCGAAGTTAAAGTCTTACTTGAAGTTTGGCGTGTAGGCGCTAGAATCCTGATCTATTGTTGAAACTAACCGCGTAAGCCTTGCTTACGCGGTTTTGTTTTCAGTGCCACGGCAGAGAAAGCCGCATCCCGATCAGGATTGTCCAGCTTATGTCGACCTCAGCCCGTTTCGCTCTCATTGCCCTCGCAGCGCTGCTCAGCGCCTGTGCCAGCCGTACCCCGCCGCCTGCGCCTGTGGTGCGTGCTCCGGTGTTCAACTCCTCCCAAACCTTCTCTCCGGTTGCCGAAGACGTGCTGTTCCGCGCCCTTGGGCTGGTGGGCACGCCTTATCGCTGGGGCGGCAACACCCCGGATTCCGGTTTCGACTGCAGTGGCCTGATCGGTTACGTCTACCGCGATGCGGCGGGTATTTCCCTGCCGCGTTCAACCCGGGAAATGATCGGCATGCAAGCGCCGGACGTGGGCAAGAACGCACTGCAGACCGGCGACCTGATCTTCTTCGCCACCAATGGCGGCTCCCAGGTCAGCCATGCGGGCATCTACGTGGGGGAAGGGCGCTTCGTGCATGCGCCGGCCACTGGCGGCACGGTGAAGCTCGACAGCCTGTCCAAGGCCTATTGGCAGAAGGCCTACCTGAGCGCCAAGCGCGTCCTGCAGCCAGAACACCTGGCGCGCAATCCCTAATCTTCTCTGGTCGAGGTGCCTGTGACCGCTCGGACGCTGAACCTCGACGATGCCCTCTACCATTACCTGCTGGACGTTTCCCTGCGTGAAACGCCCCTGCTGCGTCGTCTGCGGGATGAAACCCAGGCATTGCCCACCGCCCGTTGGCAGGTGGCGCCCGAGCAGGGCCAGTTCCTCGCGTTGCTGGTGAAGTTGACCGGCGCCCGTCGCGTGCTGGAGGTCGGCACCTTCACTGGCTACAGCGCCCTGTGCATGGCCCAGGCGCTGCCTGAAGACGGTTCTCTGATCTGCTGCGACATTCCCGGCGACTACAACGCTACGGCCCTGCGCTACTGGCAGGAGGCGGGGGTGGGCCAGCGCATAGAACTGCGCCTGGCCCCGGCCCTGGATACCCTGGCCAGCCTGGAGCGAGCGGGGCAGCTTGGCTGTTTCGACCTGATCTTCATCGATGCCGACAAGGCCAACTACCCGGCCTACCTGGAGGCTGCGCTGGGCCTGTTGCGAGTTGGCGGGCTGCTGGTGTTCGACAACACCCTGTGGAGCGGGCGCGTGCTGGAGACCGATTCCCTGAGCGAGGATACCCGAGCCATCCAGGCGCTCAATCGCGCCTTGAAGGATGACTCGCGTATCGATCTGTCGCTGCTGCCGCTGGGAGATGGTCTGACGCTGTGCCGCAAGCGTTGAGCCTAGGGGGCTTTGGCGGCGGACACTCGCCAGATCTTGTTGCCGACATCGTCGGCCACCAATAACCCGCCTTGCTGGTCGATCACCACTCCGACCGGGCGTCCCATGGCTTTCTCGTCGGCATTGAGAAAGCCGCTAAGCACATCGATCGGCGCTCCATTGGGCTTGCCGGCGCTGAATGGCACGAAAATTACCTTGTAGCCGCTATGGGGCTTGCGGTTCCAGGAACCGTGCTGGCCGATGAAGGCGCCTTCGGTGAAGGGGGCGGGGAGCTTGCTGCCGTCGGCGAAGGTCAGCCCCAGCGACGCGGTGTGCGGGCCTACCGCGTAGTCCGGGGCGATGGCCTTGGCCACCAGGTCGAGGTTCTGCGGCTTGACCCGTACATCCACATGTTGCCCGTAGTAGCTGAAGGGCCAGCCATAGAACGCGCCATCCTTGACCGAGGTGATGTAGTCCGGCACCAGGTCGCTGCCGATTTCGTCCCGCTCGTTGACTGCGGTCCAGAGTGCGCCGCTGGCCGGCTCCCAGGCCAGGCCATTGGGGTTGCGCAGGCCGGTGGCGAACAGGCGGTGCTGGCCGCTTTCACGGTCCACCTCCCAGATCGCCGCTCGGCCTTGCTCCTTGTCCAGGCCGTTTTCGCCGACGTTGCTGTTGGAGCCCACGGTGACGTAGAGCTTGCTGCCGTCCTTGCTGGCGATAACGTTCTTGGTCCAGTGATGGTTGAGGGTGCCGCCGGGCAGGTCGACCACCTTGGTGGCGGCTGCGCTGATCTGGGTGTCGCCGCTCTGATAGGGAAAGCGCAGTAGCTTGTCGGTATCGGCCACATACAGGTCATTGCCCACCAGGGTCATGCCAAAGGGCGAATTGAGGTTCTCCAGAAACACTGTGCGGGTCTCCGCCACACCATCGTGATCCTGGTCCCTTAGCAGGGTGATGCGGTTGGCGCTGGGCACGGCCGCCCCGGCACGGCCCATGACCTTGCCGGCGATCCAGCCGCGAATGCCCTGGCTGTCATCCGGTTTGGGCGGGGCGTTGGTTTCCGCCACCAGCACATCGCCATTGGGCAGGACGTAGAGCCAGCGTGGATGGTCGAGGTTCTCGGCGAAAGCCTTGACCTGGGTGCCGGCCGCGGCCTGGGGTTTTGCGCCTTGCGGCCAGCCGATGGCGGGGGCGATGTTGACCGTGGGGATCAGCGTCGGGTTGGGTTCCGGCAGCTTGGGGTTGGGGCCGGTGCCGTCGGACACCTGCAGGCTGGAAGTTTCGCCGCAGGCGGCGAGGCCGGCGGCGATGGCGATCAGTAGGCTGTGCTGAAGCTTGAGCATGCGAATTTCCCTATGAGTGCACGGACGTCGTAGTCATAGAGAAGCATAGCCAGTCGATGGTTCCGCCCGATCAGCGGGCCTCCTTGAAGAGCACGGCGACGCCCGGGTGGTAGTGGCCGGCCTCGTTGTGCAGCTTGCGATAGGCGTAGGGGAAGTACCAGGCCACGGCGCAGCAGTGCTCTTTCTGCAGTTCATCGAGCATGTCCTGGAGCTCTTCCGGGGTAGCGCTGTGCTGGGATTTTTGTGGGGCAACGAACAGGCACCCCAGTCTCAGGTCGCTGGCGTAGCTGATCTTTCTTGCGTCCTGGGCAACGTCCAGCAGTGCCTGGGTCAGGTTCAGGCTGTTGACCCTTGGCCAGCGCTGGGTGGCGTGGATGTAGGCGCGCTCTTCCTTGGTGGCCAGGTACAGGTCGGTGCGGGCGTTGCGCGCACCTTCTTCCTGCTGTTTCCTGCTGGGGCTGTGTTCCAGGCTGACCATCTCGGCCATCCAGGCCGCCGCGCTGAGCAGCCCGAGATTGGCCTGCTCGTCGAACCAGTAGGGCGTTTCGTTATCGCCGCGAACCGCGTTGTAGCGATCGATGCAATCGAACCAGCGTTCCAGCATCGGGCGCAGGAATTCCAGCTTCGGATTGCTGATGATCATGCCTTGCATCGAACTTACCCCTTATTGTTGTGTGGTTGGCGCCTGGGGCGCTGAAAAGTGGCTATTTGATATCATTGCTCTGAGTGTGGCACAAGATTGGCGCCAGTTTATTGATGCAGTGCAGTTTTGTGCCGGGGGCGACGGCCGGCTTTAATTGACGCTCCACCCCCAACCCTCTAACCTTCGCGACTTGTTTCAGGTGCTCTGTGGCCGGTGGCCGACAGAGTGAAACAGGGAAGCCGGTCAGGGTCTGTTCCAATGATGGAGCCGACGACGATTCCGGCGCTGCCCCCGCAACGGTAGATGAGTCAAGACTGCGCCTGACGCCACTGTGTCAATGACACGGGAAGGCGCGCAGTCCGGCAGCCATGCCGCTCATGAGCCCGGAGACCGGCCTGATCCATCCAACGGCATCACGGTGGGCGATGCCAGGCTAGCGCCGTCTGTTCCTTTTCCCTGCCCCCCGTTCCCCAGCCCCAACGGAGAGCTGCCCCATGAGTGAATCCCCCGATCGTGACGAGCGCCATCTGGCGCGCATGTTGCGCAAAAAAGCCGTGATCGATGAACGCATTGCCAACTCGCCCAACGAATGCGGCCTGCTGCTGGTATTGACCGGCAACGGCAAGGGCAAGAGCAGCTCGGCCTTCGGCATGCTGGCGCGGTCCATGGGCCACGGCATGCAGTGTGGCGTGGTGCAGTTCATCAAGGGGCGTAACAGCACCGGCGAAGAACTGTTCTTCCGGCGTTTCCCCGAGCAGGTGCGCTTTCACGTGATGGGCGAAGGCTTTACCTGGGAAACCCAGGATCGCCAGCGCGATATTGCTGCTGCTGAAGCCGCCTGGGCGGTTTCCAGGGAGTTGCTGAGCAACCCGGATATTGGCCTGGTGGTGCTCGACGAGCTGAACATTGCCCTCAAGCACGGCTACCTGGACCTGGATCAGGTGCTCAGTGACCTGCAGGCACGTCCGCCCATGCAGCATGTGGTAGTGACCGGTCGCGGCGCCAAGCCGGAGATGATCGAGCTGGCCGATACCGTGACCGAGATGGGCATGGTCAAGCACGCCTTCCAGGCCGGGATCAAGGCGCAGAAAGGTGTCGAGCTGTGAGCGTGAATTCATGACTGATGTTCGTCATTGCCCGGCAGTGTTGATCGCCGCACCGGCTTCCGGCCAGGGCAAGACCACGGTGACCGCGGCCCTGGCCCGCTTGCACCGCAACCGGGGGCGCAAGGTTCGGGTCTTCAAGTGCGGCCCGGATTTCCTCGACCCGATGATTCTTGAGCGCGCCAGTGGTGCCGCGGTGTACCAGTTGGACATGTGGATGGTGGGCGAGCAGGAAAGCCGCCGTCTGCTCTGGGAGGCGGCGGGAGAGGCCGACCTGATTCTGATCGAAGGGGTCATGGGCCTGTTCGATGGCACCCCTTCCAGCGCCGATCTGGCGCGGCATTTCGGCGTGCCGGTGCTGGGGGTGATCGATGGCACCGCCATGGCCCAGACCTTCGGCGCCCTGGCTCTGGGCCTGGCGCGCTACCAGCCGGACCTGCCGTTTGCCGGGGTGCTGGCCAACCGGGTTGGTACCCTGCGCCATGCGCAGTTGCTGGAAGGCAGCCTGACGGAAGGCTTGCGCTGGTATGGCGCCTTGTCCCGGGAAACCGATATCGAGCTGCCCAGCCGCCATCTGGGGCTGGTGCAGGCCAGCGAGCTGAATGATCTGGACCTGCGCCTGGATGCCGCCGCCGAGGCCCTGGCCAGCAGTTGCCAGGTGGAACTGCCGCCAGCGGTGAGTTTTGCTGCACCCACGCCGGTGGCTTGCACGCCACTGCTCAAGGGCGTGCGGATTGCCGTGGCGCGGGACGAGGCGTTTGCCTTCACCTATGGCGCCAGCCTCGATCTGTTGCGAGCCATGGGGGCGCAGTTGAGCTTCTTCTCGCCGATCCACGATACCCAGCTGCCCGACGCGGACAGCCTGTACCTGCCCGGCGGCTATCCCGAATTGCACCATCAGGCCCTGGCCCGCAACAGCAGCATGCTGCAGGCCATTCGTGCCCATCACGCGGCCGGCAAGCCGCTGCTCGCCGAGTGCGGCGGCATGCTCTACCTGCTGGACTCCCTGACCGATGTCGAAGGCCAGCGTGCCGAGCTCCTGGGCCTGCTGCCCGGAGATGCGGTAATGCAGAAGCGCCTGGCGGCACTGGCCTTGCAAGCGGTGGATTTGCCCGAAGGCAGTCTGCGCGGCCACACCTATCACCATTCCCTGACCAGCACCGAGCTGCTGCCCATCGCCCGTGGGCTCAGCCCCAACGGCGGGCGCGGCGCGGAAGCGGTGTATCGCCAGGGGCGGATGACGGCCTCTTATGTGCACTTCTATTTCCCGTCCAATCCGGCGGCGGTGGCGGCGTTGTTTGCGCCGGGCGCGCCTGTTCAGCCGGTTTTAGCCGAGGGCGTGGCGGGTGAGTGAGCAGGGGTTCTCTGAGGCGCAGCGCGAGGGGGTCTACCGGGCCATCGCCGAGCGCCGCGACATGCGTCATTTCGCGGGTGGCAGTGTCGAGCCGGCAGTGCTGCGGCGCTTGCTGGAAGCAGCGCATCAGGCGCCCAGTGTCGGGCTGATGCAGCCCTGGCGTTTTATTCGCATCAGCGACCGCCTGTTGCGCAAGCACATCCAGCAGTTGGTGGAGGCGGAGCGGGTGCGCACCGCCCAAGCCCTGGGTGAGCGTTCCGACGAGTTCATGAAGCTCAAGGTCGAAGGCATCAGCGATTGTGCCGAGGTGCTGGTGGCCGCCTTGATGGATGACCGCGAACGACACATCTTCGGCCGTCGGACCCTGCCGGAGATGGACCTGGCGTCCCTGTCCTGCGCCATCCAGAACCTGTGGCTGGCGGCCCGCAGCGAAGGCCTGGGAATGGGGTGGGTGTCTTTGTTCGATCCTCAGGCCCTGGCCGATCTGCTGGGGCTGCCGGCAGGTGCCAAGCCCGTGGCCGTGCTGTGCCTGGGCCCGGTCTCCGAATTCTACCCGGCGCCGATGCTGGCACTGGAAGGCTGGGCGCAACCGCGGCCGCTGAGTGAGTTGTTGTATGAGAATTACTGGGGAGTGAGTCAATGAGTGTGGCCTTGCTGAGTGTCGCCGGGGTCGCGCTGGATGCGCTGCTGGGCGAACCCAGGCGCTGGCATCCGCTGGTGGCGTTCGGCCGTGTGGCCGATCGTATCGAGCAACGTTTCAACTCCGCCGGCCGTGGCTGGCGCAGCCATGGCGTCACCGCCTGGGTGCTGGCGGTGGTGCCCCTGACCCTGGTGGCCACAGCGCTGTCCTGGTTGCCCTACGTCGGCTGGCTGGTGGAAATCCTGGCGTTGTACTGCGCCTTGGGCCTGCGCAGCCTCGGCGAGCATGTGGAGCCGGTGGCCCAGGCGTTGCGCAGTGACGATCTGGAAGAAGCGCGCCGCCGGGTAGGCTTTCTGGTGAGTCGCCAGACCAGCGAGCTGGACGCCACCGAAGTGGCCCGCGCGGCCACCGAATCGGTGCTGGAAAACGGCAGCGATGCGGTGTTCGCCGCGCTGTTCTGGTTTGCCGTGGCCGGCGCGCCCGGGGTGGTGCTCTACCGTCTGAGCAATACCCTGGATGCGATGTGGGGCTACCGCAACGAGCGCTTCGAACGTTTTGGCTGGGCTGCGGCGAAGATTGACGACCTGCTCAATTACATTCCCGCGCGCCTGGTGGCCCTGACTTACGCCTTGCTGGGCAAGACCCGGCTGGCACTCAAGTGCTGGCACCGCCAGGGCCCGACCTGGGACAGCCCGAATGCCGGCCCGGTGATGGCGGCCGGGGCGGGCGCCCTGGGAGTGGAGCTGGGTGGCGCAGCGATTTATCACGGTGAGCTGCATCAGCGCCCGCAACTGGGTGAAGGCGAGCCGGCCAGTGCCGGTTCCATTGATCGTGGCTGGCAGCTGGTGCAGCGGGGTGTCTGGCTGTGGCTGCTGATTCTTTGCCTGGGGGCTGAATTCTATGCTTGAGCACGGCGGACGACTGCGCAAGGCGGCCGAGCAATACGGGATTGCCGAAGATGCCTGGCTGGACTTGTCCAGCGGGTTGGCGCCCTGGCCGTTTCCCCTGCCGCCCATTGCGCTGCGTGCCTGGGCGCGCCTGCCGGAAACCGATGACGGACTGGAACAGGCGGCCCGCGAATACTACGGCGCCAGTGAAGTGCTGCCGGTGGCCGGCTCCCAGGCAGCAATCCAGTTGCTGCCGCGCTTGCGTCGAGCGGGCAAGGTCGGTGTGCTGTCGCCCTGTTATGCCGAGCACGCCGAAGCCTGGCGCCGCAGCGGCTACCGGGTACGCGAAGTGCTGGAGCAGGAAGTGGATTTCTTCCTCGACAGCCTCGATGTGCTGGTGGTGGTCAACCCGAACAACCCTACCGGCCTGAGCCTGACCCCGGAGCGCCTGCTGGACTGGCACGCGCGCCTGGCTCAGCGCGGCGGCTGGCTGGTGGTGGACGAAGCCTTCATGGACAACACCCCGCACCTGAGCCTAGCCCGCCACGCCCATCAGGTGGGGCTGATTGTGTTGCGTTCGTTCGGCAAGTTCTTTGGCCTGGCCGGAGTACGCCTGGGTTTTGTCCTGGCCGAGCGTCGGCTGCTCAAACTGCTGGCGGAGCAGGTCGGACCCTGGGCGGTCAGCGGGCCGACCCGGGTGGTGGGGCAGGCCTGCCTGCGCGATACCCAGGGGCACGCCCGGCAAAGGTTGCGCAGCGAAGCGGCGAGCGAGCGTCTGGTTGAAGTCCTCGAGCGCCATGGTCTCAAGCCCCAGGGCGGTTGCGCGCTGTTTCAGTGGCTGATCAGTGCCGAGGCCGAATCGCTTTATCACTTCATGGCGCGCCGCGGCATTCTCCTGCGGCTGTTCACTCATAACAGCAGCCTGCGCTTCGGCCTGCCCGCCGAGGAGGCCGATTGGGATCGCCTGGAACAGGCGCTGCAGGCCTATCGCAAGGAATATCCATGAGCACTCTGATGGTTCAAGGCACCACCTCGGATGCCGGCAAGAGCACCCTGGTGACGGCCCTGTGCCGTTGGCTGCGGCGCCAGGGTGTCAGCGTGGTGCCGTTCAAGCCCCAGAACATGGCCCTCAACAGTGCGGTGACTGCCGATGGCGGCGAGATCGGCAGGGCCCAGGCCGTCCAGGCCCAGGCGGCCAATCTGGCGCCCCACACCGACATGAACCCGGTGCTGCTCAAGCCCAACAGCGATACCGGCTCTCAGGTAATCATTCACGGCCGCGCCGTGACCAGCATGAACGCCGTGGCCTATCACGACTACAAGGCCATCGCCATGCAGGCCGTACTGGCTTCCCATGAGCGCCTGAAAAGCGCTTATCAGGTGGTGATGGTGGAAGGCGCCGGCTCGCCGGCGGAGATCAACCTGCGGGCCGGCGATATTGCCAACATGGGCTTTGCCGAGGCGGTGGACTGCCCGGTGCTGCTGATCGCCGACATCAATCGAGGTGGGGTCTTCGCCCATTTGGTGGGCACCCTGGAACTGCTGTCTCCCAGTGAGCAGGCCCGGGTAAAGGGCTTCATCATCAACCGCTTTCGTGGCGACCTGGCGTTGTTGCAACCGGGCCTGGACTGGCTGGAGGCCCGCACCGGCAAGCCGGTGATCGGCGTGCTGCCCTATGTCCTGGACCTGCACCTGGAAGCCGAGGACGGTATCGACCAACGCCAGGTGGGCAAGGTCGAACAGTTGCTCAAGGTGGTGGTGCCGGTGCTGCCGCGCATCAGCAATCACACGGATTTCGATCCGTTGCGCCTGCATCCTCAGGTCGACTTGCAATTCATCGGCCCCGGCCAGGCGATTCCTGCTGCCGATCTGATCATCCTCCCCGGCTCGAAAAGCGTACGGGGCGATCTGGCCTACCTGCGCAGCAACGGCTGGGATCGGGCAGTTGCCCGCCACCTGCGCTACGGCGGCAAAGTGCTGGGCATCTGCGGTGGCCTGCAAATGCTTGGCGAGCAGGTGCATGACCCGCTCGGGCTCGAAGGCGCTGCGGGCTCCAGCCCCGGCCTGGGCCTGCTGGCATTTGAAACCGTGCTCGAAGAAGAGAAACAGCTGCGTAACGTCAGCGGTCGCCTGAGCCTGGAGAATGCCGCGGTCAGTGGTTATGAAATTCACGCCGGGGTCACTCGCGGGCCGGCCCTGGAGCTGGCCGCCGTGCAACTGGACGACGGTCGCAGCGATGGCGCCTGCAGCGCCGACGGGCAGATCCTCGGCACCTACCTGCACGGTCTGTTCGAAACCCCTGCGGCCTGCAGTGCGCTGTTGCGCTGGGCCGGGCTCGAAGCGGTGCAGGAGGTGGATTACCACGCCTTGCGTGAACGCGATATCGAGCGTCTGGCGGACCTGGTGGAGCATCACCTGGACACCGCTGCACTGCGTCGGCTCTGTGGCCTTTGAGCGCTCAACCCAGGCCGTCTTCCCTATCAGAGGTGCCCAAGCATGTTGCAACTGATCCTCGGCGGTGCCCGGTCCGGCAAGAGCCGCCTCGCTGAAAAGCTCGCCGGTGACAGCGCCCTGGCGGTGACCTACATCGCCACCAGCCAGCCCCTGGATGGCGAAATGAATCAACGCATTGCCCATCATCGCGAGCGGCGTCCGGCCCATTGGGGCTTGATCGAGGAGCCGCTGGAGCTGGCCCGGGTGCTGCAGGAATCTGCCGGCGAAGGGCGCTGCCTGCTGGTGGACTGCCTGACCCTGTGGCTGACCAACCTGCTGATGCTTGAGGACCCCGAGCGCCTGGCCGCCGAACGCGAGGCCTTGTTGCAGTGCCTGGCGAACTTGCCGGGGGAGATCATTTTTGTCAGCAACGAAACCGGAATGGGTGTCGTGCCGCTGGGCGAATTGACTCGCCGCTATGTGGATGAAGCCGGTTGGCTGCATCAAGCCCTGGCCGAGCGTTGTCAGCGAGTGGTGCTGACGGTCGCCGGCCTGCCCCTGACTTTGAAAGGAACTGCGTTATGAGTAACTCCTGGTGGCTGGAACCCTGCAAGGCAATCGACACCCAGATGGTCGAGCAGGCCCTGGCGCGTCAGCAGCAACTGACCAAGCCGGCCGGCTCTCTCGGGCGCCTGGAGCCACTGGCGGTACGCCTGGCGGGCCTGCAAGGACGGCTCAAGCCCGGCATCGAGCGGCTATGGATCGCCATCTTCGCCGGTGACCATGGGGTGGTGGCCGAGGGCGTTTCCGCCTACCCGCAGGAAGTCACCGGGCAGATGTTGTTGAACTTCGTCAGCGGCGGAGCGGCCATCAGCGTGCTGGCCCGGCAACTGCAGGCGCAACTGGAGGTGGTGGATCTGGGCACAGTGACGCCAGGCTTGAACCTGCCGGGGGTGCGCCACCTGAACCTGGGGGCCGGCACGCAGAATTTTGTCCAGGGGCCGGCGATGACCCGTGCACAAGGCGAGCAGGCCCTGCAAGCCGGCCGCGACAGCGCGCTGCGGGCTCATGCCGACGGCGCCCAGCTGTTTATCGGCGGTGAAATGGGCATCGGCAATACCACCGCAGCCAGTGCCATTGCCTGTGCCCTGCTGGGGATTCCAGTGGCACAACTGGCCGGGCCGGGCACCGGCCTGAATGCCGAGGGGGTCAATCACAAGGCGCAGGTTATCGAGCGTGCCCTGGCGCTGCACGATGCCTCTCGCGGCGATGCCTTGCAGACCCTGTTCAACCTGGGTGGCTTTGAAGTGGCGGCGCTGGTGGGGGCTTACCTGGCGTGTGCCCAGGAGGGCATTGCGGTGCTGGTGGACGGTTTCATCTGCAGCGTCGCCGCGTTGGTGGCGGTGCGTCTGAATCCGGCCTGCGCGCCCTGGTTGCTGTTCGCCCACCAGGGCGCCGAGCCCGGGCACCGGCATGTGCTGCAGACCCTGCAAGCCGAACCCTTGCTGGACCTGGGCCTGCGCCTGGGTGAAGGCAGCGGCGCCGCCCTGGCAGTGCCGTTGCTGCGGCTGGCCTGTGACCTGCACGGGCAGATGGCGACTTTCGCCGAAGCAGCGGTGGCGGATCGTCCGGCATGACCTTGTACCTGGACCTGTTGCGCCACGGTGAAACCGAACTGGGTGGTGGCCTGCGCGGCAGCCTGGACGATGCGTTGACTGCAACGGGCTGGCAACAGATGCGCGAAGCCGTCCAGGGGCGGGGCCCCTGGGACCGGGTACTGAGTTCGCCATTGCAGCGCTGCGCGCGTTTCGCCCAAGAAATGGCGGAGCAGTTGCAGTTGCCGCTGAGCCTTGAGCCCGACCTTCAGGAACTGCACTTTGGCGCCTGGGAAGGGCAGAGCGCGGCGGCGCTGATGGAAACCGACGCCGATGACCTGGGGCGTTTCTGGGCCGATCCCTATGCATTCACCCCGCCTGGGGGCGAGCCGGTAGAGCTGTTCTCCCTGCGGGTGCTGGGGGCGATAGAGCGCTTGTACCAGGCCTGCGCCGGGCAGCGTGTGCTGCTGGTCAGCCATGGCGGGGTCATGCGCCTGCTGCTGGCCCGGGCTCGAGGGCTGCCGCGCCAGCAGCTGTTGAACGTTGAAGTGGGTCATGGCGCGCTGTTTCGTCTGCAGGTCGCCAGCGAAGGCCGGATGAGCGAGGAGGGCTGAGATGTTGCCGTTCTGGATTGCCTTGCAGTTTCTCAGCAGCCTGCCGGTCCGCCTGCCGGGCATGCCTCGGCCTGAAGAGCTGGGCCGCTCGCTGTTGTTCTATCCGTTGGTGGGGCTGCTGTTCGGCGTGCTGTTGTGGGTGCTGAATGCCATGCTGGGCGGTGTTCCCCTGTTGCTGCATGCGGCCTTGCTGTTGACCGCCTGGGTTCTGCTCAGCGGTGGTCTGCACCTGGATGGCCTGGCGGACAGTGCCGATGCCTGGCTGGGAGGCTTTGGCGATCGAGAGCGGACCCTGAGCATCATGAAGGACCCCCGTAGTGGTCCGATCGCCGTGGTGACCCTGGTGCTGGTGCTGCTGCTCAAGTTCACCGCCCTGGTGGCGCTGATCGAACAGCAGCAGGGCTTTGCCTTGTTGCTGGCGCCGCTGATCGGCCGCGGGGCATTGCTGGGCCTGTTTCTCTGCACGCCTTATGTGCGTGCCGGTGGGCTGGGGCAGGCGCTGGCTGACCACCTGCCACGTGTGGCCGGGCGGCAAGTGCTGGGCTTGAGCGTACTGGCCTGTTTGCTGCTGGGGGGCTACAGCGGGTTATGGGCAGTGCTGCTGGCCACTGTGCTGTTCTTCTGGCTGCGGCAAGTGATGATGCGGCGCCTGGGTGGTACCACTGGAGACACTGCCGGGGCTGTGCTTGAACTGTTGGAAACTGCCGTATTGCTCGGGGTGGCGCTGTTTTGAGTGGAGCAGGGGATTGATGATTTTCATGAAAAATCTTGCCTTGGAATAATCACGGGTATATACACGCATCATGCTTCCCTCTCAGTGTTTGTGCACCAACCTGCGTCGTGCCGCCCGTGGCGTCAGCAGGTACTACGACGGTGCCCTTGATGGCTTCGGGATCAACGTTGCCCAGTATTCTCTGCTGAACAACCTGTTGCGCCTTGATCAGCCAAGCATTTCCAGCCTGGCGGAAGCCATGGGGCTGGATCGCAGCACGCTCGGGCGCAATGTGCGGGTCCTGGAAGCAGCAGGGCTGGTGCGCCTGCAGGAAGGCGACGATCAGCGAAACCGGCTGGTGCTGTTGACCGAGGCCGGGCATGAGCGGCTGGTGGCGGCCTTGCCTGCGTGGGAAGCGGCTCAGCAGCGGTTGATCGATCGCCTGGGTGTGGAAAAGCGTGAAACCTTGTTGGCCTTGCTGAACGAACTGTCTTGAGCGCCTTTCGTTCGACTATAAGCGGGTATATACCCGTAACTGGAGAATAAAAATGTCATCGATGTGGCGTACCAGCGGCTGGGTGCTTCTCGGCAGCGCTTTGATCCTGGCCTTGTCGCTGGGGATCAGGCATGGCTTCGGCCTGTTCCTGCCGCCCATGAGCGCGCAGTTTGGCTGGGGGCGCGAAGTCTTCGCCTTCGCCATTGCTCTGCAGAACCTGATCTGGGGGCTGGCCCAGCCTTTTACCGGAGCCTTGGCCGATCGTTTTGGTGCGGCGAAAGTGGTGCTGGTGGGTGGCGTGCTGTACGCGGTCGGGCTGGTGTTCATGGGGCTGTCGGATTCGGCCCTGACCCTGTCCCTGAGTGCCGGGCTGCTGATCGGCATAGGTCTGTCGGGTACGTCCTTCTCGGTAATTCTCGGTGTTGTCGGCCGCGCCTTGCCGCCGGAAAAACGCAGCATGGGCATGGGGATTGCCAGTGCGGCAGGTTCCTTCGGCCAATTTGCCATGCTCCCCGGAACCCTGGGGCTGATCGGCTGGCTGGGCTGGTCTACGGCGCTGCTGGTGCTGGGCTTGCTGGTGGCCTTGATCGTGCCATTGGTGAGCATGCTCAAGGACAAACCGCTGCCGGCTCTGGGGCATGAGCAGAGCCTCATGGAGGCCTTGCGTGAAGCCTGTTCCCATTCAGGGTTCTGGCTGTTGGCATTCGGCTTTTTCGTCTGTGGCTTCCAGGTGGTGTTCATCGGCGTGCACCTGCCGGCGTATCTGGTGGACCAGCACTTGCCGGCGACCGTGGGCACCACGGTGCTGGCCCTGATTGGCCTGTTCAATATCTTTGGTACCTATACCGCCGGCTGGCTGGGTGGGCGGATGTCCAAGCCGCGCCTGCTGACGGGCCTGTATCTGCTACGGGCGGTGGTGATCGGGCTGTTCCTGTGGTTGCCGGTGACTCAGACCAGCGCCTATCTGTTCGGCATGGCCATGGGCTTTCTCTGGCTGTCCACCGTGCCTTTGACCAACGGCACCGTGGCCACCTTGTTTGGCGTGCGCAACCTGTCCATGCTCGGCGGCATTGTGTTCCTGTTCCACCAATTGGGGTCTTTCCTTGGTGGCTGGCTGGGGGGCGTGGTGTATGACCGTACCGGGAGCTACGACTTGATCTGGCAGGTGGCGATTCTCCTTAGTCTGTTGGCGGCGGCACTGAACTGGCCGGTGCGCGAGCGGCCGGTGGCGCGTTTGCAGGCCAGCGCGGCATGAACCGCTGGCTGCTGCGCGGTGCCGGCCTGGGCCTCGGCATTCTATTGTTGCTGCTGGCCTGGTGGGGCTGGCACCGGGGCGGGCTGGCGCTGATGCAGCTGGGCATGGGCGCTTGCTAGGGGAGCGAGGGGGCGAGTAACGTCGTAGCCCGACACTTTGACAAGGATTCTGGACATGGCTATGCGCTGGTTTGCGGTTCCAGCTTTACTCGCGACCTTGGCCGGCTCGGCATGGGCGGCGGACTGTCCGCCCCTGTTGCAGGGTTCCTTGCCCAAATTGCACGCCAAGGAATCCATCGACTTGTGCCAGCGCTTTGCCGGCAAGCCGCTGGTGGTGGTCAATACGGCGAGCTTCTGCGGGTTTGCTCCGCAATTCAAAGGCCTTGAGGCGCTGTACCAGCGTTACAAGGATCAAGGGCTGGAAGTGGTGGGCGTGCCCTCCAATGACTTCAAGCAAGAGGCCAAGGATGGCGCGGAGACTGCCAAGGTCTGCTACGTCAATTACGGCGTGACCTTCACCATGACCGAGCCACAGAAGGTTCGGGGGGCGGATGCGGTGCACCTGTTCAAGGTGCTGGCGCAGCAGAGTAGCGCGCCGAAGTGGAATTTCTATAAATACGTGGTGGATCGCCAGGGCAATGTGATTGCCAACTTTTCCAGCCTGACCAAGCCGGACAATCCGGAATTCATCGAAGCGGTGGAGAAGGCATTGGCGTCGAAATCCTGAGAAAGCCTATTCATTAGCCAATAAAAAACCCGCATCTGCGGGTTTTTTATTGGTTTGAAACTGCGCGGCCTAGAGCTCGTTAGAACTTGTAGGTGGCGCCCAGGCCGTAGCCCCATGCGCTGTTCTGGTAAGTAGCGCTGTAGGCATTGCCTTTGCCGGTCCTGTTGACGTTGACGTCTTCTTCCTTCAGGTAGGAAACCGCCAGGTCCAGAGTCAGGTCTTCAGTCGGGCTGTAGCCGGCACCGAAGCTGATGGCCTTACGGTCACCGGTAGGGATACGTACAGAACGGTCGGTGTTGTTGGTTGGCGCCTGGTCAACCGAGAGGCCGCTGCGCAGAACCCACTCTTTGTTGACCTTGTAGGAAACACCAACAGCCGAGGCCCAGGTGTCGTGCCAGTTCTGTGGCTCGGTGATGGTGCCGATCGGGCCCCTGGAACCGCCAAGCAGGGCAGGAACACCTTCGTTGTTGACGGTGATGTCTTTCAGGCGGCTCCAGCGAGTCCAGGTGCTACCTGCGTAGACGGTCCACTGGTCATCCAGTTTCTGGGTGACAGAGAAGTCGACGACTTCCGGAGTGGTGATGTCCAGCGAGGCATCGTAACGGCCGCCATTGAACGGACCGAAGCCCGGGCCGGCGATGTTGGTGTGGCCTTCCAGCTTGTACTTGACCTTCGAGTGGTAGGTCAGGCCCAGGCGAGTAGTGTCGGTAGGCTGGACGATGATGCCGACGTTGTAGCCGATGGCGGTATCGTCACCCTTGATCTTCACGCTGCCATCATTGCGGCCGAAGAGCGCAGGGTTTGGAAACGGAGTCGCGGAAGTCAGTTCACCGCTCAGGCGGTTGATGGTCGGGCCGAAGCCGATCGACACCATGTCATTGAAGGCATAGCTGACGGTCGGTTGCAGGGTGACGACCTTGACTACGCTCTTGTCGCCGTAATAGCGGCTGGCAGAAGTGGACTCATAGTTGGTAACCAGGCCGAAGGGTGCATAGGCGCCCAGACCCAATGCCCAGCCGTTGCCCAGTTGTTTGACGAAGAACCCCATAGGAACGCTGGTGAACGGAACCATGTCGCCGTCGCTGGTGCCGCCGGGTGGGCCGCCCTTGACGTTTTTCAGGTTGGTCTTGGCATCGATTGCCGCAACGCCGACAGTTACCTGGTCACGTTGCAGCAGGGACATGCCGGCAGGGTTACCGTAAACGGTGCTGGCATCTTCGGCAGAAGAGGAACGACCCGCGAAGCCGGTACCCATGCCGCTGATGCTTTGTTCGTTAAGAGCAAAACCGCTGGCGAAAAGCTGGGTAGAGGCAAGTGCAACCGCGAGACTTATGGTGGATTTGAGCATTACTTTTTTCATTATTAGAACTCCTGGTGATCACCGAGGCGAAAATTACCAACATTTCGATCTCGGCGCTATAGGCTGCAACAGTTGATTTAGAGCGGTTTTGTAGGACAATCCGACCAAAATCGGCTTCTTTCTCCGATTTTGCAAAAGTCGTTGTCAGCAGGCGACCTGGTTTAACGGTGCAATGCAGGTCTGCCAGGCGCAGGCGAAATCTCTTAAACGTCCTTGTGGTTGAAAGGTCTTCCTCCAGATGCGGGCCATGCCGAGCAGGTCGTCGGCAGCGGGGAGCGGCGTGTGTTGTTCTTCCACCAGCAACCAGGCAATGGCGGTGGTGACGGTCAGTTCCAGGTGCGGCCCGCTGAGGAACGCATGCTGGCTGGCGAGCCCGCGAACCAGGCTGGCCCGTTCCGGATCCAGTGCCAGGTACTGGTCCCAGAGGGCTTGATGGCGCAATTCGGTGATGCGGTAGAGGCCGTGGCCACGACGATCGTGCAGGGCTGAGCCCAGCGCTGATTGGCTGGCGGCAATGCCCAGCAGCAGGACTTCAGCGGTTTTGCTATGGCTGCCCAGGTACATCAGCGTCGGGCGGATCACATAGCGGCACAACTCGCTGGCGGCGATACCCATAAAGCCCTCGAAGCGTGAAATGGCCGGCGAAACCTGAAGGGCGCTTGGCAGCAAAAAAGGATCAGGTTTGCCGGAAGCGGTTCAGGCCGCTTGAGTTGAAGTGTAGTGTCATATCTGTGCTGTAAAGGACTGTTTTTAAAATATTTCCGTCCTCTTGTTATAAGCTTTATATCGATTGGTACTTTTCTCTGTAGGGTAAATGGGCGAATTGCAGGCAATAAAAAGCCCCGCGATCAGGCGAGGCTTTTCAGGGTTTTCAGCAGTTCGGCGTATCAGGCAACCAGGGCCTGGCGCGCACGTTCGATCACTGCCTGCAGCGGTTCGGCGCTGGAATACTGGTCGGGATACAGGCGTTCGCTGTGACGGGCGATCCCATGTTCGTTGACCAGGGTGAAGCTGAAGCAACCTTTGCGAGCGGCCATGATCAGGCAGTTCAACGGTGCAAAGGCGTGGGTTAGGGTGCGAATGGCATCCTGAGTCTGGATTTGAGTAGACATAATTATTAGGTGTTCCTACAAATGACACGGTTAAGAACCGTGCAACGTTAAAACGTTCCAGTAAACGTCGACCAGCATTGGTCAAACGAAGAACCTGACTGGAACAAAGCAGCCAGTTGCAGCGCGTTGATTGGTTGCGCTAGGGCTGGCAGGTAGGTACTTAGGAGGGCAGGCAACACAGCAAGGGCAAAGGTTCGGGGCCCAGGGTGGAGATCCTGATCAATTTGCAGGTTGGTTCGGTCAGAGTAAATGGCTCGAGCACTGCCGTTGAATTCGTATCAAGGGCGGAAGGGTGAGCTTTACCTGGAAACCATCGAGGTGGTCGGTCCTTGGTGTTCGACGTTGTGCTCGGTTGGAGACGCTGTCGATGGGACTTGTTCGACCAGAATTGACTTTCAGCTTGGTACTAACGGCGAGGATTCTATTGGGTTGAACGACATAATGCAAGTGTGCTAGGAAAAAACTTTCAGAAGAGGCCAGAGGCTCAAGCATCAGCTGTGTAACCGTTGCTGTTGTGGCGTGTACGAAAACAGTGCGTTACCGGCGTTAATCTGCGCAAGGTTGTGCACACTTGTTGCGCAGCGTGTCACCCCGTTGTCACCTTCCCCAACGCCCGCCCCTTAGCCTGTCTCGAGAATTTAAGTCAATGATAAACATCGCTTTTTTTTACTGGTGAAAAAATCGTCAGTTTGACTGCAAGGCCCGTCTCATGGGGCTTTGGGAGGGTTGTGGAGGGGTTGTCCACTGAGTTATCCACAGCTTCTGTGGATTGTCCCAAGCGCTTGCTCTAGGACGGGCGTGCTGGCTCTTTTAGGCTTTACCCGGGCGAAAAAAGGAGTAGAGTGGCGCGCCTTCCGATCTGCCCCACAGTGCTTTATGAAGTTTCGCTCCGTATCACCTTCTGTTACCGCGACCCCTGCCAGTGTTACCGAACCCAAGCGGTTTTCCCTGCGCGTTGCTCTCTGGCTGTTGGACAGCCCACGCCTTGGTCACAACCCCAACGTCAAGCATTTTGCTGGACGCCTGCTCAAGCAGCCGGCCCGGGAAGGTGTGGTCGCGGCGCAGAGTCGCCTGGGCCAGTTGATGTGCCGCGAATGCGGCAACGCCCGTGATCGTCGCATCGGCCATGACCTGTTGCGTCAGGCTGCCCGTGCCGGCGACCGCCGTGCGCAATTGGAGCTGGGCCGGATCGAAGACTGAGCTGTCCAACACTCGGACGCTTGGTTAACCTTCATTTCTTCTTTCTACGGCAGGAATCGCTATGGCTATGGACTTGACCAGCTTGCTGCTTGGCCTGGCGGGAGCGGCGCTGCCGCTACTGGTTCTGGCCTGGCAACTGCAACGCCGGGCCAGTTCCAGCCAGACTGAGCTGAGCCTGCTGGAAGAGCGCCTGGCCACGGCCCAATTGGCCCAGGAGGGGTTGGCAGCACAGTTGGATGCCAGCCGCGATGAAGTCAGCGACCTGAGCCAGGCCAATGCTCTGAAGCAGGCGGACCTGGCAGCCCTGCGCCGCGAGGTCGAATTGCTGCAGATCGAGCGCGATAACGCCCGTGATGCCGCCCACGCCTGGAACCTGGAACGGGCCGCCAAAGAAAACGAATTGCGCCGGCTGGATGCCCTGGCGGCGTCCTTGAATGCCGAGCTTCGTGAGCAGCAGGACAGCCACCAGCAGCGCCTGACCGATCTGCAAGGCTCGCGGGATGAGTTGCGCGCCCAGTTCGCCGAGCTGGCGGGGAAGATCTTCGATGAGCGCGAACAGCGTTTCGCCGAGACCAGCCAGCAGCGCCTTGGGCAGTTGCTGGACCCGCTCAAGGAGCGCATCCAGTCCTTCGAGAAGCGGGTCGAGGAAAGCTATCAGGCCGAAGCCCGGGAGCGCTTCTCCCTGGCCAAGGAGCTGGAGCGCCTGCAACAGCTGAACCTGCGCCTGAGCGATGAGGCCACCAACCTGACCCGTGCCCTCAAGGGCCAGAAGACTCAGGGCAACTGGGGCGAGCTGATTCTGGAGCGAGTGCTGGAGCACGCCGGCCTGGAAAAGGGCCGCGAGTATCAGACTCAGGTCAGCCTCAAGGGCCCGGATGGCGAGCGCTTCCAGCCTGACGTGCTGATCATGTTGCCGGGTGACAAGCAGGTGGTAGTGGATTCCAAGGTCAGCCTCACGGCTTACCAGCAATACGTCGGTAGCGACGATCCGCAGGTCGCCCAGGCGGCTCTGAAACAGCACGTGCTGTCCTTGCGCAATCACGTCAAAGGTCTGGCCGGCAAGGATTACAAGCGCCTTGAAGGCTTGCACAGCCTCGATTTCGTGCTGCTGTTCGTGCCCATCGAGGCAGCGTTTTCCGCGGCTCTGCAGGCCGAGCCGAATCTGTTCCAGGAAGCCTTTGACCGGCATATCGTGATCGTCAGCCCAACCACGTTGCTGGCCACCTTGCGGGTGATCGACAGCCTGTGGAAGCAGGAACGCCAGAGCCAGAATGCCCGGGAGATCGCTGAGCGCGCGGGCTGGCTGTACGACAAGTTCGTGCTGTTTATCCAGGACCTGGATGAAGTGGGCAATCGCCTGCAACAACTGGACAAGGCCTACGCCGCTGCGCGTAACAAGCTGACTGAAGGGCGTGGCAACCTGGTCAGCCGTAGCGAGCAGCTCAAGCTGCTCGGTGCCCGGGCCAGCAAGAGCTTGCCGGCGGACTTGCTGGAGCGGGCCATGACCGACGCCGAAGGACGCGAGCTGGAATTGCCGGAGTAATCCGGCAAAGGCCCGTCAGCCCAGGGGCAGGTGCCGGCTCAGCAGGGCGCGCAAGGCCGCCGGCTTCACCGGCTTGGCCAGATAGTCCAGGCCCGCTGCATGGACCTGGGCGACCATTTCAGGGCGCCCATCGGCACTGATCACGACCCCCGGTACCGGCTCGCCCAGTTGCGTGCGCAGCCAGGCCATGACCTCGGTTCCGGTCTCGCCGTTATCCAGGTGGTAGTCCACCAGGGCCAGTTGCGGGCGGATGCCTTCTTTGAGCAGCGCCGCGCATTCCTCGCGGTTGCGGGCGGTCCAGACCTGGCAGCCCCAGCGGGTGAGCAGGCTGTTCATGCCGATCAGAATGCTGTCTTCATTATCGACGCAGAGCACTTGCCCGCCATTGAGGGACTGGCCGTTGAGCTCGGCTGCCTTGCCTGGAGCCACCACGCTGCTGCGGGCCAGGGGCACGCTGACGCTGAATACGCTGCCTTTGCCGGGCCAGGAACGTACCTGCAACGGATGGCCGAGCACCCGGCACAGGCCATCGGCAATCGCCAGGCCCAGGCCCAGGCCTTTCTCGGCGCGGGTCTGGTGGCTGTCCAGGCGCTTGAATTCTTCGAAGATCACCTGCTGCTTGTCCTGGGGAATACCCGGCCCCCGGTCCCAGACTTCCAGGCTCAACGTTTCACCACGGCGGCGCACTCCCAGCAAAACGGGGCCCTTGGCGTAACGGAAGGCATTGGTCAGAAAGTTCTGCAGCACCCGACGTAGCAGCTTGCTGTCGCTGTCGATGCGCAGATGGCTGCCGCGCACCCGGAACTGCAAGCCCTGTTCCTGGGCCAGGGCCTTGAATTCGGCTCCCAGGGTGTCGAACAGTTCGTTGAGGGCAAAGGGCTTGCGATCAGGGGTGATCTTGCCGTTTTCCAGGCGCGAGATGTCCAGCAGGTCGCTGATCAGGTCCTCGGCGGAGCGCAACGAACTGTCCAGATGCTGCACCAGTTGCTGGGCTTCGGCGGACAGGCCGTCGTCCTGGTGGGACAGGGCCGCGGAGAACAGGCGCGCGGCGTTCAGCGGTTGCATCAGATCGTGGCTGACCGCGGCCAGAAAACGCGTCTTCGACTGGTTGGCCGCTTCCGCCGTGCCCTTGGCCTCAGTCAGTGCTGCGTTGAGTTGCGACAGTTCGTGGGTACGCTCCGCCACTCGTTGTTCCAGCCCTTCATTGGCCTCGGTGAGGGCCTGCTCGGCTTCGCGGAACGGGGTGATGTCGGTGAAGCTCATGACAAAGCCGCCGCCGGGCATGGGGTTGCCGATCAGTTCGATGACCCGGCCATTGGGGAACAGTCGCTCGGAAGTATGAGCCCGACCCTGGCGCATCCAGTGCAGGCGCCGGGCCACATGGACTTCCGCCTCGCCAGGTCCGCACAGGCCGCGCTCGGCATTGTGACGAATGATGTCGGCAATTGGCCGGCCCACGCTGATCAGCCCATCGGGGTAGTTGAACAGCTCCAGGTAGCGGCGGTTCCAGGCCACCAGCTTCAGCGACTGATCGACCACGCTGATGCCCTGGGTAATGTTTTCAATCGCCCCTTGCAGCAGGGCCCGGTTGAACTGCAGCACCTCGGAGGCTTCGTCGGCGATGCGCACCACGTCTTCGAGCTGCATCTCCCGGCCTTCAATGGCGGCCTTGACCACCGCGCGGGTGGAAGAGGCGCCGAGCACACCGGCCAGCAGGCGCTCGGTATGTGCGATCCACTCGCCGTCGGCATTCTGGTTCGGGTTGAAGCCTTTGCCCTGACGATAGGCGAAGCGGATGAAGCTCTGGCGCGCACGTTCCTCACCGACAAAACGCGCGGCCAGTTTCAGCAGATCGTCGATCTGTACCGCCAGCATCGAGCGGGAGCTGAGGCGGCCGCTGATTTCCTGGCCGATGAAGCGTCCGGCCTGCCAGTGCTCGGAGACTCGGGTGCGCGAGAGCACCGAAACCCAGGCGAACAGGGTGAAGTTGCCCGCCAGGGACAGCACTACGCCTTGGGTCAGCGGGGTGATCGGCAGGTTCAGCGGATTGCCGTGCAGCCAGGCCAGGCCGGGGAAACTGCTCAGGGACCAGCCCAGGCTGTGGGCGGCGATGGGCAGGATCAGGGTGTAGAACCAGATGAAGGTGCCGGCAGCCAGGCCCGCGAATACACCGCGGCGGTTGGCCTGTTTCCAGTACAGCGCGCCGAGCATGGCCGGTGCCAGTTGGGTCACGGCGGCGAAGGCGATCTGGCCGATGGTGGCCAGGCTGGCGGTGGAGCCCAGCAGGCGATAGCTGACGTAGGCCAGCAACAGGATGACCACGATGCTCACCCGGCGCACCGAGAGCATCCAGTGGCGGAATACTTCGAACGGCCGCTCGGCATTCTTGTGGCGCAACAGCCAGGGCAGCAGCATGTCGTTGGAGACCATGGTGGACAGCGCCACGCTGGCGACGATCACCATGCCGGTGGCCGCCGAGGCGCCGCCGATGAATGCCAGCAGAGCCAGGGCGGGGTGGGCCTGGGCCAGGGGCAGGCTGATGACGAAGGAGTCCGGCAATACGCTGCTGGGCAGGAGCATCTGCCCGGCGAGGGCGATGGGCACCACGAACAGCGCGGCGAGGGCCAGGTACGCCGGGAACACCCATTTGGCCAGGCGCAGGTCCTGGGGTTCGATGTTTTCCACCACGGTGACGTGAAACTGCCGCGGCAGGCAGATGATCGCCATCATCGCCACCCCGGTCTGCACCACCATCGACGGCCAGTTGATGGTTTCCTTCCAGTACTGCTCCAGGCGCGGAGCCAGCATGGCCTGGTTGAACAGGTCGTCGAAGCCGTCATAGAGGCCGAAGGTGACGAAGGCGCCGACGGCGAGAAAGGCAAACAGCTTGACCAGGGATTCGAAGGCAATCGCCAGCACCATGCCGCGGTGGTGCTCGGTGGCATCGAGGTTGCGGGTCCCGAAGACGATGGTGAACAGGGCCAGGATCAGCGACACGATCAGCGCCGTGTCCTGGGCGCGGGTGCCCATGGCGTCTGCACCGGCACCGATCAGCAGGTTGACCCCAAGCACGATGCCCTTGAGCTGCAGGGCGATGTAGGGCAGTACCCCCACCAGGCAGATCAGCGCCACCACCACCGCCAGCGACTGGGATTTGCCATAGCGGGCAGCAATGAAGTCGGCGATCGAGGTGATGTTCTCCTGCTTGCTGATCATCACCATCTTCTGCAGCACCCAGGGGGCGAACACCAGCAGCAGGATGGGGCCGAGGTAGATCGGCAGGAAGGCCCAGAGCTGCTCGGCCGCCTGGCCCACCGCGCCAAAGAAGGTCCAGCTGGTGCAGTAGACCGCCAGCGACAGGCTGTATACCCAGGCCCGCACCCGCGGCGGAAGTGGCGCGCTGCGGCGGTCACCGTAGAAGGCGATGGCGAACATGATGGCCATATAGGCCAGGGCAACGGCGGCGATCAGCCCGCTGGACAACGACATGGAAACTCCGGAACAAAGACACCGGGCACCTCAGCCCGGCCAGACAGTCTGGCACGATGTTGGATTGGCGTCAGTGTCGACCAAGGTATCAGCGCGGCCTGATGTCGCAGGGCTGAACCGAGGCGGGGAAGGGCTACGGCTGCAGAGCGATCTCGATCAGTTCATGGAGTTCCTGAACCGGCAGTGGCGTGGCGGAGAACAGGATGCGAAACACTGTCGGTGCTACCAGCAGGTTCAGCAGGCGGTCGATGTCCGGCAGGTTTTCCGTGTGGCCCTGATAGCGCTCGAGGATGCACTGCAACTGCCCGCTGAGGATGGTCACGCAATAGCCCGGGGTCGCGCTGCATTGCACATCGCGCATCATGTTGCGCCCGGGCTCCGAGCTCATTTCGTCCAGATACTGTTCGGCCCAGGCCCGCAGGTCGCCGCGCAGGTTGCCGGTATTGGCCGGTTCGCTGTCCGGGCGCATTCGTTCCAGGGCGACATCGGCCAGCAGGGCCGACAGGTCGCCCCAGCGCCGGTAGATGGTCGACGGAGTGACGCCTGCTCGGGCGGCGATCTGCGGCACGGTGAGGGACGAGCGATCCTGCTCTTCAAGGAGCTCGCGGACCGCAGTGTGAATGGATTCCTGGACCCGGGCGCTACGGCCGCCGGGGCGCAGACCTTCTTTGATAGCCATGGGGCGGCACCTTAACACAAAGAATTTGCTTTAAGCATTGGCGGGTAGCACACTGCGCAAAAGCAAAATATTAGCTTTAGTGGAGCGTGCTTATGTCCGGTGCTATCGACACTTGCGTGTCCAACCGTCGCAGTCTGGTGTTTCTGGCCATTACCCTGTTGAGTTTTCTGGCTGCCTCCAGCGTACCGACCCCGCTGTACCACCTGTATCAGGAAAACCTGCACTTTTCCCCGGCGGTGCTGACCCTGATATTCGGGGTCTACGCGATGAGCCTGCTGGCGGCTCTGCTGACCGTAGGGTCGCTGTCGGATCACCTGGGGCGGCGACCGGTGATTTTTGTCGCCTTGCTGCTCAATATCCTGGCGATGTTGCTGTTCATCAATGAAAGCGGAGTGCAGTGGCTGATTGCCGCGCGGGTGATGCAAGGCTTTGCCACCGGCATGGCCACCAGTGTGCTGGGGGCGGCCCTGCTGGATACCGATCGCCAGCAGGGGCCGTTGGTCAATAGCGTTGCGCCGCTATTGGGCATGGCCTGTGGTGCCATGGGGGCCAGCCTGTTGGTGGAGTTTGCGCCCTGGCCGCTGCAATTGAGCTACTGGCTGCTGCTCGGGGTGTTCGTGCTCCAGGCCGGGTATGTCTGGCGCTTGCCGGAAAGTGTCAGCCCGCAACCCGGTGCCTGGGCGTCGCTGAAACCCACGCTGCATGTGCCGGTGCAAGCGCGGCGCGCGTTATGGCTGGCCTTGCCGGTGGACGTGGCGGTGTGGGCGGTGGGCGGCTTCTATCTGTCGCTGGCGCCTTCGCTGGTCCGTGCGGCGACCGGCTCCACCTCGAACCTGATCGGCGGTGGCCTGGTGGCGGTGCTGACATTCAGCGGCGCGCTGATGATCTTTTCCCTGCGTCAGTGTCCTGCAGACAGGGTGCTGCGCCTGGGCGCCGGGATGCTGGCGACGGGAGTGATGCTGATCCTCGCTGCGGTGCATAGCGCCAGCCTGCCGTTGTTCTTCTTTGGCACCTTGGTGCTGGGCAGCGGCTTTGGTGCCGGTTTTCTCGGTGCGCTGCGCAGTGTGGTGCCACTGGCCCTGCCTCATGAGCGTGCGGGCCTGATGTCGGCGTTTTATGTGCTGAGCTATCTGGCCTTCTGCCTGCCGGCGTTGTTGGCTGGCAACCTGACCCGCAGCTTCGGCCTGATCGCTACCACCGACGGCTATGGTGCGGTACTGGTTCTCTTGTCCCTCGGGGCACTGCTGGCCCTGATGCGCCAGCGCCCGGTGACGGCGTGTGGGGCGTCGGGGCTTTGAGCCCGAGGCTTCAAGGGCTGCGGGATTGTACCTGGGAAGCCGCAGGGGAGAGGTGCTGTACGCCAATCAGATACGGGCGTGTCGCCGGGCGCGGTCCGATTGCGGTGATCGCTCCTGGGGCCGTGCATAGATGTTTATCTGCAAAATAGATAACAGATAGAGAAATTACCCGTTATATAGATATTCGATTAGGTTCTACCATGGTTCCTACCTCATCGGAGGACAGGAGACACGACCATGACATGCCCCAATAGCGTTAAAACCGGCCACTGGCCATTGAGCCATCTGCCGCATCCCCTCGAAGCCATTCGCCAATTCACCCCCAACTGGTTCGCCGCCACCATGGGCACCGGGGTTCTGGCCTTGGCGCTGGCCCAGTGGCCGGCCGAGGTTCCCGGCTTGCACCAGGTGGCAGAGGGTTTCTGGTGGCTGACCATCGCCCTGTTCCTGTTGTTTACCGCGATGTATACCGCGCGCTGGGTACTGTTCTTCGACGAGGCGCGGCGGATTTTCGGGCACTCCACGGTCTCGATGTTCTTCGGCACCATCCCCATGGGCCTGGCGACCATCATCAATGGCTTGCTGGTGTTCGGCATGCCTCGCTGGGGCGATGGTGTGGTGGAGGTGGCGCAACTGCTGTGGTGGCTGGATGTGGCCATGTCCCTGGCCTGCGGGATCCTGATTCCCTACATGATGTTCACCCGCCAGGAACACAGCATCGACCAGATGACCGCGGTCTGGTTGCTGCCGGTGGTGGCGGCCGAAGTGGCGGCGGCCAGTGGCGGCCTGCTTGCGCCTCATCTGCTGGATGCCCACGGGCAGTTGGTAATGCTCAGCACCAGCTACGTGCTGTGGGCCTTTTCGCTGCCGGTGGCGTTCAGCATCCTGACCATCCTGCTGTTGCGCATGGCGCTGCACAAACTGCCCCATGAAAGCATGGCGGCGTCGAGCTGGCTGGCCCTGGGGCCAATCGGCACCGGTGCCCTGGGCATGCTGGTGCTGGGCGCCGATGCACCGGCGATCTTCGCCGCCAATGGCTTGCCCGGCGTCGGTGAGATTGCCGCCGGCCTGGGCCTGGTGGCGGGGCTCACACTGTGGGGGTTCGGTCTGTGGTGGATGTTGATGGCCCTGCTCATCACCCGCCGTTACCTGCGCGAAGGCATACCCTTCAATCTTGGCTGGTGGGGCTTTACCTTTCCTCTGGGCGTGTATTCGCTGGCCACCCTGAAACTGGGCAGCACCTTGCACCTGGGGTTTTTCAGTGTGTTTGGCGCGGTACTGGTGGCGGCGCTGGCGGTGATGTGGCTGATCGTGGCCAAGCGCACGGTGCAGGGGGCTTATAAAGGAGAGCTGTTTGTCTCGCCGTGCATTGCGGGGTTACGGAAATAATCGGCAAAGATAGGTAAGGTTGTGGCCTGGATCGATATTCGACATTCCAATAACAGTATCCACGCCACTCAGGGACATGGAAGATGAGTCACCCTTCGCAGTTCACCTTGCTTCGCAAGCGGCGGTTCCTGCCGTTTTTCATCACGCAATCCCTCGGTGCCTTCAACGACAACATATTCAAGCAGTCGCTGATCCTGGCCATTCTCTACAAGCTGAGCATCGAGGGTGACCGGTCGATCTGGGTCAACCTCTGTGCCTTGCTGTTCATCCTGCCGTTCTTCCTGTTTTCCGCCCTGGCCGGGCAGTTTGGCGAGAAGTTCGCCAAGGACTCGCTGATCCGCCTGATCAAACTGGGGGAGATCGCGATCATGGTGGTGGGGGCGGTGGGCTTCGCCTTCGATCACCTGTCGCTGATGCTGGTGGCCCTGTTCGCCATGGGCACCCACTCGGCGCTGTTCGGCCCGGTGAAGTATTCGATCCTGCCCCAGGCCTTGCGTGAAGAGGAATTGGTGGGAGGCAACGGCCTGGTGGAAATGGGCACGTTCCTGGCGATCCTGGCCGGCACTATCGGCGCTGGGGTCATGATGTCCTCGGAGCATTATGCGCCGATAGTCTCCAGCGCCATGATCGGTGTGGCGGTACTGGGCTACCTGGCCAGCCGCGCCATTCCCCGGGCTGCCGCGGCGACCCCGGAGATGCGCCTGAACTGGAATATCTTCAGCCAGTCCTGGGCCACCTTGCGCCTGGGGCTGGGGCAGACCCCGGCGGTGTCGCGCTCGATTGTCGGCAACTCCTGGTTCTGGTTCGTCGGCGCCATCTACCTGACCCAGATTCCGGCCTATGCCAAGGAATGGATGCACGGCGACGAGACCGTGGTAACCCTGATCCTGACGGTGTTCTCGGTGGGGATTGCCGTAGGCTCGATGCTGTGCGAGAAGCTGTCGGGGCGAAAAGTTGAGATCGGCCTGGTACCGTTCGGCTCCTTTGGCCTGACGGTGTTCGGCCTGCTGCTGTGGTGGCATTCCGGTGGTATCCCGGAAAGCGCCACGGGTCATGGCTGGATTGAAGTGCTGGGTTTTGCCCATGCCTGGTGGGTGCTGTTCGATGTCCTTGGCCTGGGGATCTTCGGCGGCTTCTATATAGTGCCGCTGTATGCCCTGATCCAGTCCCGTACCCCGGAAAACGAGCGGGCCCGGGTGATAGCCGCCAACAACATTCTCAATGCGCTGTTCATGGTGGTGTCGGCGATTGTCTCTATCGTGATGCTGAGCATGGTCCAGCTGACCATTCCCCACCTGTTCCTGGTGGTGTCGCTGCTCAACATTGCGGTCAACGTCTACATCTTCAAGGTGGTGCCCGAGTTCAGCATGCGTTTCATGATCTGGCTGCTCAGCCATTCCATGTACCGCGTCGAGCATCGCAATCTGGAGTTGATCCCTGATGAAGGCGCTGCCCTGCTGGTGTGCAACCACGTGTCTTTCGTCGATGCCTTGCTGATTGGTGGTGCGGTGCGTCGGCCGATTCGCTTCGTCATGTACTACAAGATCTACAACCTCCCAGTGCTGAACTTCATCTTCCGTACCGCTGGAACCATTCCCATCGCCGGTCGGCATGAAGACCTGCAGATCTATGAAAAAGCCTTCCAGCGCATTGCCCAGTATCTGCGCGATGGCGAACTGGTGTGCATTTTTCCCGAGGGCAAGCTGACTGCCGATGGCCAGATCAACGAGTTCAAGGGCGGGCTGACACGGATTCTCGAGGAAACCCCGGTGCCGGTGATTCCCATGGCTCTGCAAGGCTTGTGGGGCAGCTTCTTCAGTCGCGATCCGAGCAAGGGTTTCTTCCACCGCTTCTGGTCGCGAGTGACCCTGGTGGCCGGGCCATCGGTGGCGGTGGACGCAGCCGAACCGGCGCAGTTGCAGGTCATGGTGGCGCAGTTGCGGGGCCCACGGCGCTAGCTGCCGGATACGAAAACGCCCGCACATTTGCGGGCGTTTTCATTTCTGCCTGGGCTTTTCAGCTGGCGCTGACTTTCAGGCCCACCAGGCCGGCGATGATCAGCGCCACGCTGACCAGACGCACCAGAGCCATGGATTCGCCAAACAGGATGATGCCGGCGATCACCGTGCCGACGGCGCCGACTCCGGTCCAGATGGCATAGGCCGTGCCCAGGGGCAGTTCCTTCATCGCCAGGCCCAGCAGGCCGAGGCTGATGGCCATGGCAATGATGGTCAGGGCGGTGGGCAGCGGGCGGCTGAAGCCATCGGTGTATTTCAGGCCGACGGCCCAGCCCACTTCAAACAAACCGGCAAAAAACAGAATGATCCAGGACATGCCTACCTCATCGGTTGATGGGGTCGTCCCCGGAATTGATCGCTCGAATGAGTCGCGAGGTCGTCCTCGCGATGCGCAGTATACTGCCCACTCTCACGTGGGCGAGTATTTTTTTCCTCAGTCATGGCCTCGCTGTATTTCCAGCTTTTGTTCGGCTGGATCTTCCATTCGCCGGAAATAGGTCGAGAGCAGGGCCCCGGAAATGTTGTGCCAGACGCTGAACAAGGCGCTGGGTACCGCCGCCAGTGGCGAGAAATGAGCGCTGGCCAGGGCCGCGCCCAGGCCGGAGTTCTGCATGCCGACTTCCAGGGCCAGGGATTTTCGCTGCGCCAGTGGCAGCTTGAACAGACGCCCCGTGAAGTAGCCCAGCAGGTAGCCGAAGCTGTTGTGCAGCATCACCACGGCCATGATCAGCAGGCCCGACTCGGCGATTTTCGCCTGGCTGGCGGCCACCACCGCGGTGACGATGATGACGATGCTCACCACGGAAACCAGCGGCAGTACTTCCACCGCGTGCTGCACCCGCTGGCCCAGCAGGCGCTGGGCCAGCACTCCCAGCACGATCGGTAGCAGCACCACTTGCAGGATCGACCAGAACAGTTCCATGAACGAGACCGGTAGCCAGGCCGAGGCCAGCAACCAGATCAGCGCCGGGGTCAGCAGTGGGGCCAGTAGAGTGGTAACCGCTGCAATGGCCACCGACAGCGCCAGGTCGCCGCGGGCCAGCCAGGTCATCACGTTGGAAGAGGTGCCGCTTGGGCAGCAGCCGACCAGGATCACCCCGACGGCGATTTCCGGCGGCAGGTGAAATGCCTGGCAGAGCACCCAGGCCACCCCGGGCATGATCACGAAATGGGCCACCACTCCCAGTGCCACGCGCCATGGGTGGCGGGCCACTTCGGCGAAATCTTCGAGTTTCAGGGTCAGGCCCATGCCGAACATCACCAGGCCCAGCAGCGGCACGATGGCGCCCTTGAGACCGACGAACCAGCCAGGCTGGAAGAATGCCAGGATGGCGAAGATCAGTACCCAGTAAGCGAAGGTGTTGCCGACAAAGCGGCTCAGTGCAGCCAGTGCGCGCATGACCTGTTCCTTATTATGTGAAAACGCCACCGAAGGCGGTGGCGTCTAGTGCGTAGCGGTTATCCGGGCAAGGCGTCAGATGCCCTGCGGAATCTCCTCGCCGCCCAGGGCTTCGAACAGCGCCGGCAGGAAGTCGCCGAAGGTCAGCATCATCAGGGTGAAGCTGGCATCCTGCTGGCCGAGGGCTTCATCACCGCCGTCCTGTTCCGCCTGATCCTGCAGCAGGTCTTCGAACTTCAGGCGCTTGACCACCATTTTGTCGTCGAGCATGAAGGACAGTTTGTCCTGCCAGGCCAGGGACAGTTGAGTGACCACCTTGCCGGTGCTCAGGTGCAGCTGGATTTCCTCGCCGGTCAGGTCCTGGCGCTTGCAACGCACGATGCCGCCGTCCTCGTGGGTGTCGCGTAGTTCGCACTCGTCGAGTACGAAGAAGTCGTCGGCGGCTTTCTGGGTCTTGACCCAGTCGGTCATGATCGCGGTGGGAGCGATCTTCACGGTCAGCGGGCGAACCGGCAGGGTGCCGAGGACTTCGCGCAGGGTGGAGAGCAGGTCTTCGGCGCGCTTCGGGCTGGCCGAGTTGACCAGGATCAGGCCCTGTTTCGGGGCAATGGCGGCGAAGGTCGAGGAGCGACGGATAAACGCACGGGGCAGGAAGGCCTGGATGATTTCATCCTTGATCTGGTCGCGTTCCTTCTTATAGACCTTGCGCATCTGTTCGGCTTCGATCTCTTCGACCTTTTCCTTCACCGCATCGCGCACCACGCTGCCAGGCAGGATGCGTTCCTCCTTGCGCGCGGCTACCAGCATGAAGTCCTGGCTGACGTGAACCAGCGGGGCGTCTTCACCTTTGCCGAAAGGGGCGACGAAACCGTAAGTGGTCAACTCCTGGCTTGCACAGGGGCGCGCCAGTTTGGTCGCCAGTGCAGTTTCCAGCGCCTCAGCATCAAAAGGCAGATCTTGGGTCAGGCGATAGATCAGCAGGTTTTTGAACCACATGGGGTGAATCTCTCCTTTATACAAAGGAGGGCATTATTCTCTTCGCTGCCGCTCAGGCCAACCCTTCGCTAAGCCTTTGGAAGGCCTGAAAAAATTATTATAAAAAGTGCTTGCCAGAGTGGGGGCTGCTCCGTAGAATGCGCGCCACACCGAACGTGAAGGGTGATTAGCTCAGCTGGGAGAGCGTCTGCCTTACAAGCAGAATGTCGGCGGTTCGATCCCGTCATCACCCACC